>MNRO01000017.1 GCA_001915995.1 Clostridium sp. 26_21 | reverse complement strand
CGTCTTACTTTTTACTAATTCTTATGTGATAATTTTAATTATTTTTGTCTGTTGCTTGGTACATTTTTTATATTAACACATGATGTCGTATTTTGTCAACACATTTTTAAAATTTTTTTAATTTTTTTATATTTTATTTTTAAAATTATTTCTTTCTATTTTTACTGTTATAAAAGTTAAAAATAGAAAACCTCATAAAATATACATTTATAGTCTATTTTATATTGTTTTCTATTTCATTTACTATTTATTTTCTTTTGATGGTTTATTCCAAGATATATAATCACATGATTGTGGATTGTTTTCACATATATAATACTTTCTTTTATTTTTTGCCTTTCGAACTTGAATAGTTCCACCACATTTTGGACAATGTTCTTCTATTGTTTCGACAATTGGTTTTGTATTCTTACATTCTGGATATCCAGGACATGCTAAAAATTTTCCAAATCTTCCATATTTATATACCATCATTCTTCCACATTTATCGCAAGGAATATCAGAAACTTCATCTACTAGTTCTACATGTTCTAGTTCTTTTTCAACTCTTTCTACATTTTCTTCAAAAGGACCATAAAACCCTTCTATCATCTTTTTCCAGTTTTCTTTTCCTTCTGCTATATTATCAAATTCAGTCTCTACTTTTGCAGTAAATTCAACATTTATTACATCTGCAAAATTTTCACATAATAGTTTATTTACTATTTTTCCTAATTCTGTTGGTACCAATTGTTTTTGTTCTTTTTCTATATATCTTCTTTCTAATATAGTAGTAATTGTAGGAGAATATGTACTTGGCCTTCCTATTCCTTTTTCTTCTAATGTTTTTACTAAACTTGCTTCTGTGTATCTTGCTGGTGGTTCTGTAAAGCTTTGTTTTGGTTCTATTTTTTCTAATTTTACAATTTCATTTTGTATAAGTTCTGGCAACATTCCCGCTTCTTTTTCTTCTTTTCCATCAGTTCCTTCTACATACAATGTCATAAATCCTTTAAATTTTAAATTCTGTCCATTTGCTTTAAATGTATAATCATTTGCGTTTATTGTTACAGACATTGTATCATATACAGCAGATGCCATTTGACTAGCCATAAACCTATTATATATCAATTTATATAATTTATATTGATCCTTTGTTAAAGAATCTTTTATTTTTTCTGGTTCTAGTTCTGCATATGTTGGCCTAATACCTTCATGTGCATCTTGCGCTTCTTTATTAGTCTTATAATATCTATTTTCATAATAGTTTTCCCCATATGTTTCAGTAATATATTTTTTTGCAGTTACTCTTGCTTCTTCTGAAATTCTTGTAGAATCTGTTCTCATATATGTTATAAGTCCAACAGTTCCTTTGTCTTGAATTTTTACTCCCTCATACAATCCCTGTGCAACAGACATTGTCTTTTTTATCGAAAAGCCTATTTTTCTTGATGCCTCTTGTTGCATTGTACTAGTTGTAAATGGTGGAGCAGGTGTCCTTTTCTTTTCACTTTTTTTAACTTCTTCTATAATATATGTAGCTTTTTTTATTGTAGCTAATATTTCATTAACTTCTTCTTGAGAATGTATTTCCTGTTTTTTACCTGACTTTCCATAAAATTTTGCTTCAAATTTTTTATTTGTTTTTTTATCAATAAGTTCTGCATAAATATTCCAATATTCTTCTGGAATAAATTTTTCAATTTCTTCTTCTCTATCAACTATAAGTTTAACTGCAACTGATTGTACTCTTCCTGCAGATAACCCTCTTCTTACTTTTTTCCATAAGACTGGGCTTATTTTATATCCAACTATTCTATCCAATACTCTTCTTGCTTGTTGAGCATCTACTAAATTAATATCTATATCTCTAGGTTCTTTTATTGCTTTTTGTACTGCTGTTTTAGTTATTTCATTAAATGTCACTCTTGTTATTTTTTTTTCATCTACATTTAATATATTAGATAAATGCCATGCAATTGCTTCTCCTTCACGGTCAGGGTCAGTTGCCAAATATACTTTTTTTGCATTTTTAGCATCTTTTTTTAATTCTTTTATTAAGTCTCCTTTTCCCCTTATGTTTATATATTCTGGTTCAAAGTTATTTTCTATGTTTATTCCTAATTTTGATTTTGGTAAGTCGCGAATATGTCCCATTGATGCTACAACTTTTGTATTTCCACCCAAGAACTTTTTTATTGTGTTAGCTTTAGCTGGTGATTCTACTATTATTAGTTTATCTGTCATATTCTTTTCTCCCTTCTCTTTTTATTACTTTTGGTATTGTAACTTATTTTTTTTTTTTTGGCAATACCTTTGATTTATTTTATACATATTTAAAATGGTATAGGAAATCCTATACCATTAACATATAATATTTATTTTTTCTTCTAATTCTATTAAAACATCTTCTAGTCCTATAGGTGTTACTTCATTTTCTTTTAGTTGATACAAGATTTTATCAATTTCTTTTTCACTATTTGTAATATTTTCTATTTTCATTTGTTCAACCCTAATTTTTTCTTTATATTCTGTTTTTATTACTTGTATTCCATATATTAATTTGGGTCTAGACGGTATTTCATTTGTTATTTTATAGTATTCTACTTTTATTGGATACTCTATTCCTGCCTCTCTTAATTTGTCACGATTAATAAATATACTTCCAAAAAAGTTCTTCAATATTATTCCCCCTTCTTCATATGTGCACTTAATATTATCATTTCGAAATTATGTTATTTACTATATTACTCTACTTTTGAAAATTCAAGTGATTTCTGTCACTTTTTTTATTTTTTTCTTTTAATAATCGACAAGATTTTGCATAAATTTCTTTTTTATTATGTTAAAATTAAATTACATTACATAATATAATGTTTTTTCTTAATTAATTAATTATTACTCGTTCATATATATTAGTATTTTATATTTTTTCTATTTACTAATATTTTGAGTAAAAGGTACATTTTCACTGTACCTTTTTATTAATCTATATATATCTTTTTTTAATATATAATTAGATTTAAATTTTGTTTTTTCTATTTTTTACTATGTATTATCATAAAATACCATTTAATTTTACTATATTGCTTTTTTATAATATAATTATAATAATTGACATGAATTTTAATAAATTATCTATTATTTATTATTTTCATAACATATTTGCTTTTATATTAGATAGTAATTGGCATTCGATGACATCGACAAATCATCAGTTTCTTTTTGAAACACAAAAATCCAATTACTTCTAATATAGGCCTAATTTATTCAAATTCAATTCAAGAGCTACAATTTTGTATGTGGCTTTTTTATTTTTTAGAATATATTATATTTTTTTGCATATCATATAATATATTAAATTTATAAAAAAGTATTGACAAAAATAATAGAATTGTTATATAATAATTTTGTTAGTTTATCGCGGGGTGGAGCAGTTGGCAGCTCGTTGGGCTCATAACCCAAAGGTCGGTAGTTCGAGTCTATCCCCCGCAACCACTTTGAAATTCTTTGCATAAAGTAACAACCATTTATGCAATTAAAATATAAAATACTTTACTATTCCTAGTAAAGTATTTTTTTATTTTGCAAAAAGTAGATAGCTGTTAACTATCTACTTAAGTTATTAAACAATCTTTTATAAATTAAATTTAAAATTTTCTAACTTAACTTTATCTCTATCAACAATAGGAGTAATATTTATTTGTTTTACATCATCTGCTTTTTCGATAATAATATATTCAACCAAACTCATAGTTGCTCCAGAAAATGTTTTATCTGTTTTTATATCTCCTGGACTCCATTCTTCTACCTTTCCATTAGAATATGTTATTGTTCTTTTACTTTCAAAGCTATATTTTAAAAGTTCATTTCCTTTATCATCACTTACATTATAATCAATTCTTCCAATATAATTTTTATCATTCTCTCCTGCTAAAGAACTTGAGCTAACATTTTCTATCTTTGTTTCTAATTTTACAATTATCTGTAATGGTGTAACTTTAATTTCTGTTATATTTTTAGACATATTTTTATACCTTGCTATTGTATTATCTGGCTCTATTTTTTTTGTATTTTCTAAGGCTTTTTCTTTTGACACTTCTACATTAAACTTTCCATCAATACTAATACTCTTTTTATTGTGTGTAGTATTAACTATAACACCTTTGGCACTTCCTTTATAATTTTCTTCATCCCCTCGATTTGCAATTTCATTTAATTCAAGGGTTAAAGTAAATGTATTTTTGTTTTGTAATACTTCATCTGTAAGAAAATACATTTGATATACTATATATTCATAATCTGATACTTTTAAAACTTTTTGTTGATTTTTTACATAATATTTTTCATTATCTATAATTATATTATAATCACGTTTTAATTCACCTATATTTTTATTGAATTCCAGTCTTATTGTATTAACAACACTTTTAAATCTCATTAATGTATTATATTTATCAGAATAATTAATTGTACCAATATATTTTTCATCTAATTTCTTTGCATCTTCTAAATCTTCATCTGTTATAATGCTTTCTTCCAACCTTAATTCTTCTTTATCATCTTTACTTAATTTTACATCAAATTCTAATATTGTAAAACCATCATCACATACTGTTGATATCAAGTCTACCGATGTTTCAGCATTTTTTACCTCTTGAAAAACATCATTGTCTTTATAATTTTCATATTCATCCGAAAATTTTAAACCAAGCCTTTTTATAAATGGTATTTCATTCATTTTTCCACTAGTTACTGCATATACTGTTACACTTCCTAATAACGCCATTATTATAGATAATATTATTGTAATTATTCTATTTTTAAATTTTATTTTTGGTCTCTTAGATCTATTTATACAATTTCTTATTGTATAATCAATAACATTTTGTGTACTATTTGGAACATATTTATCTTGTTGCATTTTCTTTTTAATAATTTCATCCATTTCATTCATTTACATTTACCTCCTCTAAAATTTCATTTAATTTTTTTCTTGCTCTATTTAATCTTGTTTTTATTGTTCCTTGTGGTATTTTTAAAACTTTAGCTATATCTTTTATTTTTAGTTCATCATAATAATATAAAATTATTATTTCTCTATATTTGGTATCTAGTCTATGAATTGCATTATCAACAAAACTATAATCATTTTTTTCTTCATTTATATTTATCTTTTCTATATTATCTTCTAAATTAACATTCTTTCTGTTTCTTAATTCATTTTGTTTATAAATTTTTTTACATTGATTAATTAATATTCGCATTATCCAAGTTCCAACTTTATTCTCATTCCTTAATTGATAAAGCTTGTCATATATTAATATAATTGTTTGCTGAATAGCTTCATTTATATCGTCTTCACACTCAAGTATGGATTTGGCTGTTTTATACATTTTACTTTCATATAATTTTACCAGCTTCTCGAATGCTTGGACATCACCTTTTTTTGCTTTTAGTACAATATTATTTTCTTCCATATTTTTCTCCTTTCACTTTATAGATAATTTTATTTTCTTTTTGGTTTCAAAAATAAATTTTTACATATTCATTAATATAATATTTACAAAATTCTTGCAATATCTATAAAATGGTGTTACAATAGTTTCCATAAAACAGTTGAAAGGAGTTTTATACTATGGAAAAAATCAAACTATCTGAAGAAGTTAAAGAAACTATCCGGAAGATGATTAAAACTCAAGCGGAGTACAAACTTGAAAAACTAACACTTTTTCTTCTTTTTGATACCTTGATGACAAACAACTGGTTTTCTTCTTTGCTTGCAAAATACTCTTCTTGTAGCTTAAATGAAATTATTGGAAATATTCAAGATGTGCTACAAGAAACAGACAACGATTTCTGTGAAAAGGAGGCAGAAACAGAAGACGAAATTGATTATTTTTCGAGTGTTTTAAAAGATTCGGGAATTCCGAATTATGAGTCTGTTAAGTTTTCTCAGAACATTGCCAATTTGTTTTGGGATGCATATCATGATGCAGAACTTTATGAGTACAAAGAAATCACTCTTTATGCTATCACATTAGCTGTTTTCATCAATCTTTCTGATGAACTCGTTGATTTCTTTCAAATCATCGATACCAATATTCAGTTTTTGTTAGCAGATGTATCAACAATGGCAACAATTGATTCGATGGATGATGATTCTTCAGAAGATGATGAATTTCCTATTCCTGCCTCTCTTTCAAATTGCGTTACTATTTTGAATGATAAATTCAATGTAAATCAGAAATGCACAATTCTTGGAAGAGATAAAGAAGTCGCAGAAATGTGGAAAACCATGTTGAAAAAGACTAAGAGAAACATCCTATTGGTCGGTGAACCTGGTGTTGGCAAGTCTTCAGTTGTCTACAAAATTGCTTGTGATATTGTCACAGGCAATTGTCCTGAAGAGTTTGAAGATTATATTGTTTTATCACTTGATGTAAACAATTTGATTGCTGGCACTATGTATCGTGGTCAAGCTGAACAACGCTATCAAGATTTGATTTCTTTGATTGAACTTTATGATAATATCATTTTGTTCATTGATGAAATTCATATGATTGTTGGTGCTGGAGCTAGTTCTGGTGATAAATCACAAGATTTTTCCAATGCACTTAAACCAATTCTTGCTGGTGACAAAGCAATCATTATTGGTGCAACAACCAATGAAGAATATGAAAAATATTTTAAGAATGAGGGGGCTTTAAAACGCAGGTTCCGCAATATCCAAATTAAAGAACCAAAATCTACAGAAGTCTATCAAATGTTAAAAGAATCTATTCATCAGCTGGAAAATTTTCATGGAGTAATTATCTCCAGAAGAATGATTGATTCTATCATCTTCTATGCAGCTTGTTTCAATTTCACTACGCGTAACCCAGACCGTACCATTGATCTTGTCGACCTTGCAATGGTTCAAGCAAAACTAAATAACAAAAAACATGTAGATCGAAATTGCATTTTAAAAAATTTTGATGCTAATTTTGAACAATACAAAAAAATGCCATATTCTTCGAAATTGCAGAATGCATATCATGAAATTGGTCATTTTATCATCAAACATTTTTCTGAAAGATTGGTCAATTTCGATACTTTAGCAATATCGATTATTCCGACAGAAAATTATTTGGGAGTAAATGTTTTCGATAGAACTGATGCAGTTCCGAATGATGACAGAGACTATTTCATTGACTTAATTGCATCTTGCCTTGCAGGTAGAATTGCAGAAAAAATTTTTTTAAACCAATCAAACAATTCTGGTGCAAGCAATGATTTGGAACAAGCCACAAAGTATGCCTATGATATGGTTACTCGTTATGGTATGGCTAAAGATCTTTGTCAAAATCGAGTTTATTTCAATGATGGCATTCACAATTTACAAAACTCTGTATTAACAACAAAAATCAATGCTGAAATTGAAGCAATAATAAAACAAGCAGGTGAAAGAGCAAAAACATTATTGAGGACTCATGAAAAACTTGTAAAAGTTTTGGCTACCGAGCTCGCAAAGAAAGGTATTTTAAGCAAATTTGAATTAGAGAAAATCATTGGTACAGTAGAACTTTCTAATTTGCCCAAGACAATAGTATAACTCTATGAGGTAGGAGCATATGCTCCTACCTTTTTATTTTATATGTAAATATACTCTTTTATTTCATCATATTTATTATCACCTATTCCACTTACATTTTTTAGTTCTTCTATATTTTCAAATTTTCCATTTTCTTTTCTATAATTTATAATCTTTAATGCTAATGATGGACCAATTCCAGGTAAAGTCTCTAACTCTGTTTGAGTAGCTGTATTAATATTAACCATTGAAACCTTAAATGCAGATACATTATTTGAATTATTATTTATATTATCATCTTTATTTATTAAATCACTATCATTTTTCTCATCTCCTGAGCTCATTGTTATATATATATAATTTGGATTATTTTTTAAGTCTAAATTATTAGGAATATTTATTTTCATTCCATCTTTAAGTAAATATACCAAATTAATTTTATCTAAATTAGCATTCTGTGTAGTTCCACCTGCAATATTAATTGCATCTGAAATTCTACTCCCTTCTTTTAAAATATATACTCCTGGTTCATTTACCTCACCAGTAATATAAATATACATATTATCTTTATTTTCTTTTTCCTCTATCACCTGTTCTTTCTTTAATTCTTCCTTATTTTCATCAACATTTTCTTGGCTATTTCTATTTTCCATAAAATCATCATATACTATATTATCAGTATAATCATATTCATTAGTATTATTGTTTTTAACAATATGTTTTTCTATATAAAAATATATAACAAGAAATATTATAATAATAAAAATAACTATACTAACTTTACTTCTTATTAATTTCATTATTTTTTTCTTTATATTCACAAAACTCAATCCTTTCTGTATTTCTTAATTATTTCTCAAATTTATATTAATTATCTTGAATTTATGTTTTAAATAAGTTATGATATATAAATATAATAGGAAAGGAATTCCAAACATGAAAAAAAGAATTTTACTTTTTATAACTTTATTTATTACATTAATTAATATATATACATTATCATTTGCAAATGAAATAAACTCTACAGATTTGGCAATATATTCATCTGGTGCTGTTTTAATGGATTATCAAACAGGAAAAATTCTAATGCAAAAAGATATGAACAAAAAACTTTATCCAGCAAGCACCACAAAAATTTTGACAGCAATTATTGCAATAGAAAATTTAAATTTAACAGATTCACTAACAGCAAGTAGGTCTGCAGTAATGGCAATTCCTTCTGGATATTCAAATGCTGGAATTAAAGCTGGTGAAGTTCTCAGCGTAAGTGATTTATTAGATATGTTCTTAATTCATTCTGCTAATGAGATTGGATACATATTTGGAGAACAAATTTCTGGAAGTATTGAAAAATTTGCTGATTTAATGAATCAAAAAGCAATTGAAATAGGCTGTACTAACACACATTTTACTAATCCAAGTGGTATACATGATATAAATCATTATTCAACCGCTTATGACATGGCTTTGATTGCTAGATATTGTATGAATAATGAAACTTTTAAAAATATTGTTAACAAAAAAAATTGCAAAGTTTCTGCTACAGAATTATATCCTCAAGAACGTTTTTATAAAAATACAAATAGTTTATTAGATTCTTCTAATAAACGTTATTATTATGAATATGCAACAGGAATAAAAACAGGATTTACAACTCAAGCAAAAAATTGTTTAATTGCTAGTGCTTCAAAAGATGGTCTAAATCTAATTGCTGTTATGCTTGGTGCAGAAGCAACTGAAAATGGTTTAAGTGGAAGATATACTGATGCAAAAAATTTATTTAATTATGGTTTTGAAAATTATGAAAAAAAAGAATTTTTACAATCAAATTCAATTGTAAAAAAATTAAAAATAAAAAATGCAACAAAAGATACTAAAGAATTAAACTTAGTTGCAAAATCATCTCTTTCTACTATTTTTAATATTAATTTTGATACTTCAAGTCTAAACCCTATAATTGAAATTAATCAAAATATATCTGCACCTATTTCTAAAGATACTATTTTAGGCAAAATAACCTATACTATTGATGGAATTTCTTATAGTTCTGATTTAATTGCTTCATCAGATGTTATTAAATCAAATATATTAGAAATTTTGATTCAAATTGTTAGTGCAATAATTCTTCTAATAATATTGTCAAAAATTTTACACCATAAATATTTTATTAATAAAAAGAAAAAAAAGAAACGACATAAAAAATTTGAAAAAAATAATTCTATTTATAAATTTAAATTTGAATAATTATTTGAATGGAGGGATATCCCCTCCATTTTATTTATAATCTTTACCAACTATAATTGTAATATTAGAATCATTTGAAGGTATTCCATTTTCTGAAATCTTTTCAACTCCTAATATTCCTTTTATATGATTAATATATTTTTTATCCACATTTGTTGTATTTATTATTATTGTTTTATTTTGAACTGCTGTAGTTTCATTGGTTGTAACTTCATATCCACTATCTTCTATAAGTTTTTGAACTTTTTTTAACTTATTTTTTGAACCAGATCCATTTAAAATATTTATTTTTATTTTCGAAGTTTCATCTTTAGAAATATTTTCTGTTATTGTACTTTGGTGTAAACTTTCTTCTTCATTACTTTTTTCGCTGTCAAAATATAATTCTTCTGTTACTTTCTCTGCCTCATGTTTATTTATTATTATAAACCAATATGGTGCATATAAACTGCCTGTTTGTGTAGGTCCAACTGATGTTCCAGGAAGAACTGCACTTTTTAAGTTATCAACATCAAAATTAACGACATATGGAACATATGCTTTTATATCAGATATAGATAAATTCGTATCCACATACTCATATATTATGTCTATTATATTTTTTATTTTAAATATATTTTTAGCTTGCAAGGTCTGTTTAGCTGTTGCCATTATAAAATTTCTTTGTGTTTTCATTCTTCCAATATCATCTCCACCATATTCTGCTGGATATCCTGTAAAATCATCATTTTTTCTAAATCTTAATAATTGTTCTGCATGTTCACCGTCTAGTACTTGTACACCTTTTTCTAATTCTATGTTTAATCCTTGTGTTTTATCATGATAATACATTTTTATTGGTACTTCAAATTCTACTCCTCCAATAACATCAACAAGCTTTATTAATGCCTCATTATCTACTACCATATAATATTTTAAATCAAGACCAGTTAAACTATTTACTTTTGATAAAATCTTATCTGCTCCTTTTGAATATACTGCATTTAACTTTTCATTTGGACTTCCTTTTGAATAATCTTCTCCTGTATATGTATCTCTTGGTATTGATAATAATGATGCTGTTTGTTCCTGTGGATCATATGTAGCAATCATTATCGTATCTGTTATTTTTCCTCCTAAATCAGTACTTACACCTAATAATAATATCTGAATTGGTTCTAATTTTTCTAATGTTTCTTTATTATTTCCAACAATTGTTGATAATAAACCTTGTATTCCACCACCATTTATATGTGTTTTATATCCTATGAATCCAGTACATATCACCAAAAATATTATTATCACTAATAACACTTTTTTTATAATTCCTGATTTCTTTTTCTTTCTCTTTTTCAAGTAAATCCTCTCCCATTATATTATTTCAAATATACTATAACAGATTGCCGATATAATTTCAACACCTATACTAAAATTAATAAAATATTCACAAAATCTTCATATTTTTATTTTTTAAATATAAAATTTAATATTATATTATTATTATAGAAAATTTTTGTAATATATGATTTTGATATTGCTTCTGAAATTACTGTATTTCCAGTTATATATGTTATTACAAATATTATTGCAAGAATCAAATATATTATTACTAGAGATTTTATTCCCCCATATAAAACTCCTCCTGCTTTATTAAATTGTTTTAATATTGGTAAACTCATTATTGCATCTGCTAAAATTGTTAATAGCATTGCCAAGACTCTAACAACTATAAATATTGCTAAAAATACACATATATTTATTACTTTCTCTGAAACAACATTAGCCGCTTCTAATACAATTTCATTTTTTGTTTTATTCATCGCATCATCAACATATGACTGCATATATTTCATTATGCCATCATCTTTTTGTTCATTATCTTTTTCATTATTTGTTGTTAATGTATTTATTATTGTATTTTTTATTTCTTCATCAATTTCTGTGTTTTTTATAATTATATTTGAAACGGGTTTATAAAAAATAATTGCACAAATAATTGCAATAAAAACTGCTATCAACCCTACTGCAAGTTTTACTAGTCCTTTTTTATAACATATAATTATATTTATTAAAATTATAGCTATCAATATAATATCCAAAAATATTCCCATTTTTTTCCTCCTTATTAAAAATTAATAATTGCTATATTGTCATTATAAACAATTGCAGCTAAATTATCAGTAATTACTATATCATTTATTTCTGCATTAGATTTATATTTTTTTATCAAAATTCCTCCAATATCAACTATATGTAATTCTGTTCCAAAATTAATTGCTATTTTATTTTCTGATGTTCTAATAGATTTCGCAACATTTGTAGCAATATATCTTTTATATTTATTAGTATTTGGACTAAAAATGTTTACATATGTATCTGATTTATATTCTCCTGATGAATTTTCTTCAATATAAGCAATCCTATTATTCAAATTAATACTTACAAAAGCTAATTTAGAACTTTCATATTTTATCAATTCATTATATTCATTGTTTCTTAATATACCTATAGAATCATTATACATACAAATCAATTTATCGTTTTCTTGATAATTAATATTTATAATTAATTTTCCTACATCTGAAACATATTTATTTATTATTTGAGCTGTTTCTATAGATACAATTTGTATACTTGATTTTATTATTATTCCTGATATATCAACTTCAGCAATTGCTAAATATTTACTGTCTTGCGAAACACTTATGTCAACAACTCTTGAATTAACTAGATTGGTTTTAAAAATCTCTTTTCCACTTGTATCAAAAATATCAACAACAGATTTATAATTAGCTGTATTTGATATTACAATAGATATATAACCATTTTTGCTTACATTTATTTGATTTATATTTCCTTCAACTTCATTTTCATATATCTTATCTTTTCCTGAAATCAAATAAAATTTCTGACCATTTTTCTCACAAATTGCTAAATATTTACCAGCTGATATAAAGTCTGCATTTAATATATCAACATTTATTGTTCCAACTTTTGCACCAACTCTATTATAAAATTCAAGCGTTTTCTTTCTTAATACACATATATACTTATCATAAGCATATACTTGCACATTTTCATCTTTATTTATTACTATTGTTTTCACTTTATCTTGTGTAATTTCTTTATTTATAATATTTTCATTACACCAATTTCTAAATTTCTCATTATTAAAGTATATTATTGTCAAAATAATTAACGAGATTATTAATACTAAAAATATAATCAATACTGTCATTTTTTTTATTCTATTTTTTTGTCGATTTTGAAATTCATTAGAAAAAAAGTCATTCATTATCATTTGTTTTCCTTTCTTTTTTATACACTTAGTTTATCACAATTATTATTATATTCGCAATACCCAATATTAAATATTTAATATTAAAATCATAAAAATTTGTATTAAACCTGCATACCCAAAAAATGGATATGCAAAATTTATTAATTTTGAAAATCCAAAATTAGAAATTATAAGACTACTTATACACATAAATGCAACAACTTGTGGATAATTTTTTGAATTATTACTAATATTTTGAATAAATCCTATTCCAACAGATATTGCAGTTGTAAATATAGAGACTAAAATTATAAAGGCATATATTTTTCTATATTCAAAAAAATATTTACTTATTATATAAACAATTGGCATTTCCTGAAATTCAATTTCTGAATTTTCAGCTTTTCCTAATAAAAAAAATATCATAAAAGATAATATTAACATTGTCATAGTTGTTATTACAGAAATTAATTTTATATTTTTTTCCTTCGTAATTTGCTTTCTAAGTGATATTAAAACTGGTATTAATAGTATTAAATTATAACTAGTATATATCAACGAACTTAATAACCACCTTTTTTTTATTATTTCCGTTCTCACATTTGAAATTGTCATAATATTTTTGAATCCTAAAAAAGTAATAAATATTATTAATATCGGTACAACTATATTACTTACTTTTAATACTCCTTTTATATTTGATGAAAAAACAAAAATACATAATAGTATCAATATTATACTTCCTATGATTTTTGAAATTCCTATCTCTTGTTTAAAATATGCTCCAAATCCTGCAACCATTATAAAAAAAGATATTAATAATAAAATATTTACAACTATATTAACTGCTTTTCTTACTTTTAGATTTCTTATAAATATTCCTAAAAAATCATTATAATTATTTATTTTTCTCTTATATATTATTTCTAATGATTTATAAATTAATATTCCTAACAATATGCACATAATAATTATTCCATATATTCCGTATATACCATATGCATAAAAAAAAGAATATATTTCTTGTCCTGATGCAAACCCTGCTCCAATAAGTGCTCCAATTATTACTAATACAATTGGTATGATTTCTTTCATAAAATCTCCTTTCATTGTATTAATATTATATTTTATTTCTAATAAATTTATGCAGACAATTTATTTTCTATATATTTATAACAAATTGAACTCTAAATATTAATTATATTTAGAGTTCAATAAATTTATTTTCTTCTTTTCCTTATAAACCATATAATAATTCCTATTATTATAATTATAAATGGAATACTAAAAATTATTATTTTTATTATTGTATTTTGTTTTGCTGTAACTGTATATATTTCTGAGTCATCATCTTTTCTTATTGTTATAATTTCTGTTCTTTCTGTTAAATGTGCTATCGAATTTAATACTATATCTTTATTATTATATAAATCTACTGCATACATATAATATTGTTCACTAATTGGAATCTGTACATTTGTTACACTTACTTCACTTGAATATATTATTAATTCTGATGAAACATCATCAGATATTTTCTTTGTAATATCTGCTCCAACTATAAATGATCCTTCTTCACCATCTTGCTCAGTTCTATTATATGATTGAATATTAAAATTTGTCCTTTCAAATGAAGTTATACCTGTTGTTGCAATCGCATCATATGTTACTCCTAATTCTGTTAATTTATCATCATCAACAAATTTTATTCTTCCTGCATCAATAAAACACATCTTCATAGACATATTAATATTACTCATAAAATTTGCAGAAACATTAGTAATCACAAATTCTGGAGCATTTTGTAACATTTTTGATGTATCTTGTTCAAATATAGCACCATATTCTATAGAAAAACCATATTCTGCAAATACTTTATTTAAATTCGGTGTCTCAATATTCAAAATGTTTTGTGAGGTCAATACCATTATTTTTCCACCATTTTTTGTATATTCTAATATTTTGTCTCTCTCTAGATCATTCAAATCTGATTTTAATGTTGGAATTATTAAACATTTACAATCTTCCGGAATTGCTCCTGTCGTTAATATATCTAAGTACTTCACTTCATTTGCTTCTGACTTTAGTTGCTCTACCACTGAATTTAAAGCTTGTTCTGATTCAT
Source organism: Clostridium sp. 26_21 (assembly GCA_001915995.1). GTDB lineage: Bacteria > Bacillota > Clostridia > TANB77 > CAG-508 > CAG-269. The sequence goes on along the minus strand of MNRO01000017.1, from coordinate 134,720 downwards.
AATATGCTTTACTTGAAAATATATATACCGTAGGTTTCTCTTCTATTGATAACTCAACAATTGCATTTGTGATTTTTTCTTCAGTTAAATCAATTTGTTTTCCTGTTGAATAATCATATGTGTATAGTTCACTTGTTGAAATTGTTTTTTCTTTTTCTCCTTTTTTTACCACAATTAATGTATCTGTATCATTAATATTATATTTTGTTTGTAAATCTACTCTTGAAGCTAAATCTTCTACTTCATCAATTTTTATTTTTTCATTTACAAGTGAATATTTTTTTATATAATCTACTAAATAACTGTAGTTTTTAGTATTTATTATTTCTATTGTAACATCTTCATTCAAATCTTTTAGTTTTGTTTTTGTTTCTTCTGATATAGAATATAGTTTTTTCTCGGTAAGATCTATATCATCTATATTAATTTTCTCAACTAACATATTTAAGCCTATATAACAAGCAATTACTATTAAAACTAGCAATATTGTAGTTGTACCTTTTATTAACCACTTATTTTTTATGATTTCTAAAAACTTTTTCAATTTTATTCTTCCCTTTCTTATTTTACTAATCTACGTCTTTGCATTACTATTATTGTAAATGATATAAACATTGCTGCAAATGATATTAATCCAACTACTTCTTTTAATGAAATTACTCCTCTTGGAAAATAACTATAAAAATTCATTAATGATAAATTTTCAAATATACTGTTTAAATCTTGTATAAATAATGTCATTACTAAAAAGGCAACTGTTATTATTCCAGCAATTATTTGATTTTCCGTAATACTTGATGCAAACATTCCTATTGATATTGCTGCTGCACTGATTAGTATAAATCCTAATATATGTACTAAAACTGCATTTATATTTGGTTCTCCAAAAAATTTTACTATAAAAAAGTACATAAAAGACATTACTAGTGTAATAATAATTACCCCCATTGCTGCTAAAAATTTTCCAAATACTACACCTACCATACTAACTGGTGATGTTAATATTAATTGTTCTGTTCCTGTTTTTCTTTCTTCTGCAAACATTCTCATAGTTAAAATTGGTACTATTATTATTAATCCATATAATGCTGTATAATAATATAATGATCCCAAATCAACACTTCCATTAGTTATAGCTGTTAAATAAAAGAATACACTAAATACTATTAAAAATATTCCTATTACAACATATCCAATTGGAGAAAGAAAGTAACTTTTAAATTCTTTTTTTAATACTGCAAACATTATTTTTCCTCCTTCTTATCTTTATTTTCGCAATTTTTTACAGATTTTTCTTCTGTTGGTTCATTTACTTTTTTCTTTTCTTTTTTTTCATTCTCTGACTCTTCTGATTTTTTTGGTGAATCTGTTATTAATTTCATAAATGCATCTTCTAATGTTGCATCTGCTTTTTTCATTTCAAATATTGTTATTCCTTCTTTAGCAAATGTTTCAAAAATTTCTTTTCTTAAATCAATATCTTTTTCACCTGTAATTTCATATTTTTTTGTCTTATCTTCATTTTCTGTTAATAATTTTATTTCTATTATATTATTTATTTTTTCTTTTATATTTTCCATCCTATTTTCAGGATCTTCTACTGTAACATATATTGCATTATTATTAACAACTTTCTTTTCAAGATTTTCTGGAGTATCTATTGCAATAATTTTTCCTTTATTAATAATTATTACCCTATTACAAATTTGACTTACCTCTGATAAAATGTGTGAGCTTAATATTACTGTATGTTTCTTTCCCAAATCCTTTATTAATGCCCTTATTTCCGTAACCTGTTTTGGATCAAGTCCAACTGTTGGTTCATCAAGTATTATTACTTTTGGGTTTCCAACTAATGCACCTGCCATACTAACTCTTTGTTTGTATCCTCTTGATAAATTTTTTGTTAATTTATTTTGAACTTCTAATAAGCCTGTTTCTTCTAATACTTTTTGTACATTTTCTTTCTTATTTTTTTTATCACAATTCTTTAACTCTGACATATATGTAACAAATTCTTTTACTGTTAAATCACTATATAATGGAACTCCCTCTGGCATATACCCTATTTGCATCTTAGCCTTTTTGGCTTTTTTAGAAATATCATATCCATCTATAATAATTCTTCCTTTTGACGGTTCAATAAAACCTGTTATCATATTCATTGTTGTACTTTTTCCCGCACCATTTGGACCTAAAAATCCTACAATTTCTCCTTCATCGATTTCAAAACTAATATTATCTACTGCTATAAAATTTCCATACTTTTTTGAAATATTTTCTACCTGAATCACAAATTTTTCCTCCTAATCTTTCTTTACTTATTTGTTTTAAATTGGATCTTCCCTAAAAAAATATAAGTTCTAATTCGAACTTATATTATCATTTGATTTTTATTTTGTAAATATATTTCACCTAATTTTCACAATGCTTATTTTTTTACTATATGCCTCCTCTTACTACATCTCTAACTTGATCTATTATATAATATGTTTTTCCTTCATATTCGTATCCTTCAACTAAAATTGCAACTTGATTTTTTATATCTATAAAATAATCATTTTCAATTCCATTTATTTGTAAATTATCAAATGTTGATGGTGAAAAATATCTATAATCTTCTACCTTATCACTTATTACCAAATTTTTAATTCCACTTTCTCTTAATATTCTTATTTCATCTTTACAAATAGGAATTTTACTTGTTGGAACAGCTGTACCTAATTTTATTTCTGTTTTTTCATAGTCTTTATATTTTTCTGCCCAAACTGCTACATTTTTCTGTATAATTTCCATTTCATATTTTAATCTTTCAAATCTATTATTTCTTATTGAACTTGTTCCCGTTTGAGTTACCATACTTGCTAATATTATTAAAACTATTACTGTTATTACAAGTGAAATCATCGTTACACCACTTGATTTTTTTACATTTTTCATAGTTATTCTCCTTTGTATTAATTGCATATATATTTATAATATATCAATTTTCTTTTATAAAATCAATAATAAATAAAGATTTTTTTATAAGAATAAATTTATCTCTATCGTAAAGCAATGTTATTTTTATTTATTCTTACTCTATTTAATTTTTAAACTATTAAAGAAAAATACTGATTATATAAAAAAGAATTTCAATATGAATTTTATCATAAGAAATCCTTTTTAAATTTATTCAATTCCTAAATATTCATTATATGTAACTTCTCTATCAATAACCTTATCAGCTTTTATATCAATAATTCTATTTGCAACTGTTTGTGTTAATTGATGATCATGTGATGTAAATAAAATATTTCCCTTAAATTTACTCATTCCATCATTTACAGATGTGATACTTTCCATATCTAAATGGTTTGTTGGTTCGTCAAATATTAAAAAATTTGCACCTGATAACATCATTTTGGCAAGTACACATCTTACTTTTTCTCCACCTGATATAACTCTTGCTTGTTTTAATGATTCATCACCTGAAAATAACATTCTTCCCAAAAATCCTCTAACATATGTCTCATCTGGATCTTTTGAGTATTTTCTTAACCATTCTGTTAAATTTTCATCAACATCAAACAAATAATTATTATCTTTGGGGAAATAAGACTTAGTAATTGTTGTTCCCCAAATAAGTTCTCCTTCATCTGGTTCCATTTCACCTGCAATTATTTGGAATAATACTGTTTTAGCATTTTCATTATCTGCTAAAAATGCTATTTTATCCCCTGTTTTTACTGTAAATGATATATTATCTAATATTTTTTCACCATTTACTGTTTTAGATACATTTTTTACTTGTAATATTTCTTTTCCTGGTTCTCTATCTGGTTTAAAATCAACATATGGATATTTTCTATTTGATGGTTTTATTTCATCTAGTTCAATCTTCTCTAATGTTTTCTTTCTTGATGTAGCTTGTTTTGATTTTGAAGCATTAGCACTAAATCTTGCAATAAAGTCTTGTAATTCTTTGATTTTTTCTTCTTTTTTCTTATTTTGTTCTTTCATTTGCTTTAATGCTAATTGACTTGATTCATACCAAAAATCATAATTTCCTGGATATACTTTTATTTTTCCAAAGTCAACATCTGCAATATGTGTACAAACTTTGTTTAGGAAATATCTATCATGTGATACTACAATTACAGTATTTTCAAAGTTAATTAAAAATTCTTGTAACCAATTAATACTTTTTAAGTCTAAGTCATTTGTTGGTTCATCTAGTAATAATACATCTGGATTTCCAAATAAAGCTTGCGCAAGTAATACTTTTACCTTATCTCTTGCTTCCATTTCACTCATTAATTTATAGTGATTTTCTGGTATTATTCCTAAATCATTTAAAAGCATTGCTGCATCTGATTCAGCATTCCAACCATCTAATTCTGCAAATCTTTCTTCTAATTTTGCTGCTTTCATTCCATCTTCTTCTGAAAAATCTGGTTTCATATATATTGCATCTTTTTCTTTCATTATGTCATATAACTCTTTATTCCCCATGATTACAGTATCCATTACTGTATATTCTTCAAAAGCAAAGTGATCCTGTTTTAATATAGAAAGTCTTTCTCCTTTTTCAAGTGATACTTCTCCTTTACTTGGTTCTAACTCTCCTGATAAAACTTTCAAAAATGTTGATTTTCCAGCACCATTTGCTCCTATTATTCCATAACAATTTCCTTTACCAAATTTTATATTTACATCTTCAAATAATACTCTTTTTCCAAATCTAACAGTTACTCCTGTTGCAGTTAACATGTTATCTCCTCCTTAATTTTACTTTTCCACTTCTTATTGCTTATCTACTATACCACAATTTTACAATTTTAACAAGTCATTTCATACATTTTTCACTATTGCTTTTTTTGTCGTAATATGATAAATTTTGTTTATAAAATGAAAGGGGATTTTTAGTTATGAGAAAGAAAATTTTATTATTTATTTCAATCGTCATTTTAACAATGTTAATTTTATTTGGCATTGAACATTTTTCATCATTAAATAAAAAATCACAAGAAATTTTGTCATCTGAAGCACAACCAACACAGAATACAGAAGATACAAGCTTAATTGTAAATATTCCCAAAAAAGAAGATGTAACTATAAATATGAGTGTTATTGGTGATATAATGTGTCATAATTCTCAATATCAAGATGCATTTAATGGTTCTACATATGATTTTTCTTATGTTTTCTCAGATATAAAAGACTATATCTCAAATGCTGATATTGCAATAGGAAATCTTGAAACAACCTTTGCTGGTGCTGAAAGAGGTTATAGCAATTATCCAACATTCAATACTCCTGAGCAATTAGCATATAATTTAAAAGATTTTGGTATTGATGTTGTTTCAACTGCAAATAATCATTGTATGGATACTGGATATAAAGGATTAGTTAGTACTTTAAATTATTTAGATGATGCTGGAATTTCACATACTGGTACATCTAGAAGTTTAGAAGAGCAAAATACAGTTTTAATAAAAAATGTAAATGGTATAAAAATTGCATTTTTGTCTTTTACTTACGGAACTAATGGTATTCCTGTTTCTTCACAAAGAGACTATTCCGTAAATTTAATTAGTGATGACTTAATCTTAACTCAATTAGAATTAGCGAAAGAACAAAATCCTGATTTAATTTGTGTTAGTATGCATTGGGGAATTGAATACCAAAACACTCAAAATAAGGAGCAAGAAAGACTTGCTGACCTATTATTTCAAAATGGTACAGACATAATATTAGGTAGTCATCCACATGTTTTACAACCAATGGAAAAAAGGACAATTACTCTTGATGATGGCTCTACCAAAGACGGATTTGTTATATATTCACTAGGAAATTTTATGTCTGGTCAAACTAAGGAAAGAACTCGTAATTCTATTATATTAAATATTGAATTAACTAAAAATGGCGAAACAAATAAAACAACTATTGGAAAGGTTACCTATACACCAATATATATGTATAAAAATACATCAAGAAATAAACAAAAATACCTTGTTATGGATATTGAAAAGGCTCTTAATAACTATAATTCTGGAAATCATATTATTAGTTCAAATACTTATTCTACTTTACAAACAGAACTTACTAGAATAAAAAATACAATAGGAGAAAATTTAGACTAATTTATAAAGAGGGGGGTTTTTAATGAAAAAAACAATTAAAATTTTTTTACTTACTATTTTTTCACTAATTTTGCTTAGCTTGTTTCAAAAAACAGAAGCAAATTCTATAAATAGTATATCTATGGATATTGCCATTGATGATAATGGTAATGCATCTGTAACAGAAATATGGAAATGTAAAACATCTCAAGGAACTGAAGTATATCATCCATATTATAATTTAGGAAATTCAGAAATAACTAATTTAACAGTTTCAGAAAATGGAACAAAATATACTACACTATCAACTTGGAATACATCAGGTTCTTTATCTGATAAGGCTTACAAATGTGGTATAAATAGATTATCAAATGGTGTCGAACTTTGCTGGGGAATAAGCAATTACAGTTCACATACTTATACTGTAAAATACAATATCTCAAATTTTGTTTCTGAACTTTCAGATTCACAAATGATATATTGGACATTAATTCCATATGATTTTTCAAATTCAATTGGAAATGTATATATCAAAATTCATTCTAATTTTAACATTCCAGATTCTGTTGGAGTTTGGGGCTATGGCAATTATGGTGGAACAGCATATGTTTATGATGGTTATATTGAAATGCAGTCAGATGGAAATTTAGCAACAGATGAATATATGACAATATTAGTTCAATTTCCTTTGGAAAGTTTTAATTGTAATAATAGATTAGATTATGATTTTAATCATTATTTAAATATGGCAGAAGATGGAGCTGAACATTATATAGATAATTCTTCATATAATTCATCAAATGGCTCATCATTTTTCGATATTATTTTAGGACTATTTTCTTTTATAATATCATTTTTACCATTTGCAATAATTATAATTTTAATTGCTGTAAAATCAAATCCTGAATCACTTGATTTTGGAGAAAACGGTAAAAAAATGCCATCAGATTTAGATTATTATAGAGATATTCCTTGTAATGGAAATTTATTTAGAGCTTACTATATTGCATATAATTATGGATTACTAAAAAATAAGACAGATATACTTGGTGCAATTATATTAAAGTGGTTAAAAGATTCTTTAATTAAATTAGAACAAAAAGAACAAGGTGTAATCTTTAAAAAAGAAAATACTGTTATTATCTTAAATGGTGCTAAAACAGAGTTAATTACAAATGCTAAAGAAAAAGAGCTATTTGACCTGCTTTATCGTGCAAGTGGTGACGGAATATTAGAAAATAAAGAATTTGAAAGATGGTGTAGAAATAATTATTCAAAAATACTTAATTGGTTTGAAAATATTTTAAAAGAAGAAAAACAAGATTTAGTTATTAATGGATTTTTAATACCACATGAAAAAACAACTTTAAAAATATTTAAATCAACTGTATTTACAGTTACTCCTGAGATAAGAAATGAAGCCATACAAATTGCTGGTTTAAAGAAATATTTAATTGATTATACTTTAATACATGAAAGAGAAGCAATAGAAGTTTCTTTATTTGAAGATTATCTAATATTTGCACAAATGCTTGGAATTGCAAAAACTGTTGCAAAACAATTTAAAGAACTTTATCCAGACTTAATTGAGCAATCACATTTTACATCATATGATAATTTTTATTACATTGCATTATGTTCAAATAATGGTATTTCTGCTGCTAATACAGCAAAAAGTAGAGCTGAAAGCTATTCTTCTGGTGGAGGTGGATTCTCTTCTGGAGGCGGAGGCGGTGGTTCCTTCGGTGGTGGTGGCGGAGGCGGTGGTTTCCGTTAGAATTCAAAAAAATAGTAGATTTAAAAATCTACTATTTTTTATTTTGGTGCACCATCGCGGGATCGAACCGCGGACCTTCTGATTAAGAGTCAGCTGCTCTACCAGCTGAGCTAATGGTGCAAATAAATAGGTTTGCCATATCACTATAGCAAACCTATTATAATACTATTTAAAATATTTGTCAATATGGGATTTTATATTTTCGTCAATTTAATTATCTTTAATTACCTGTTCCAACTCTAATAATCTTTTGCATTGCATTATATGTATCTTTAGAAAGAAGTGTTCTTGAAACAACTTCGCCATTCAATTTTTTCACTTTATATGCTTCATATTTACTACCATTATTTCCTTTTTGAACAACTTTTTGTGTTCCGGCTGGTAAACTTGAATCATTAATATATTGTGTTGTATATGCAATTGTAGCCGTTTTCTTAGTTTCTATTGAAATATCATATTCTGTTTCTTCATAATGTCCCCAAACTTGAATTGTAGCAACACCTCCACTAACAGTAGCTGTAATTTTAATAGGATATTTTCTTGAATTTTTAAATTTAAAATCTTGTGCCCCCCATACAACAGTTGCATCTTTTCCTCCTGGTAAGTATGAAGTAACAAATTGATGATTTCTTCTTACTGTTACATCCAAATCAGCAAACACTACAGCATCATATAATGTTGATGATATCTGACAAATTCCTCCTCCAAGACCATCTACAACTTTTCCTCCAGAATATGTAGCAGCCATTTTATAACCTGCTGCAATTGTCCTTTCTCCTACTGTTTTATTATAAGAAAACTCTTCTCCTGCTAACAAAACTTTTCCATTTATTTTTCCAGCTGACAATTTCAAGTTAGTTGTTCTTCCTGTATTTCCTGCATTATATTTTGTTGAACATGTTCCTAATAAATCTGGAAAAGCTTCTGTTCCTATATCATTTACCGTTTTATTAGGTTGTGTTATAATAATAGGAATCTCATATTCTTCTTTTTCTTCAGATATAATCATTTTCGCATTTTCCATATCAAAATCTATCCCTTTTACCTCTGGATATATTGTAAATGGTTCATTAGTATAATATGCATCTTTTGCTTCCTTAAATATTTCATTATGAATTTTTTCTAAATCTATTGGCTGTGGTTCTTTATAATCAACCATAACCTCTATAACAGTACTCTTTTCTGAATTAATATTTAAAATATCATTTACTTTATTTTTTACTTCATTTTGATTAACATTAATTCCTTTTTTACCAGGTGTTATAATTAATTTATCATCCTCTATATAATAACTTGGTTCAATAATTGCATCTTCTGAAGTATTATTTATATTTTCACAAACTTGTTTTACTACATTTTCGTCAAAGTTTGATGTTAATTTAATATTAGTTGTATTTATCCATGTTGAAAGGATTTCAAAATTATTTTTTAATATATTACTATCTCTTCCTATTTTATATGCCTTTTCTACTACATCTTTTATATTAAATTCCACTTCTAAGGCTTCATATGTAATTGGGATTTCAACTTCTTTATATTTAAAAATTATTTCATTTTCCTTATCTTTATTTATTATTTCTTCTAATAAATTTGTTGCCTCTTCTATTGTCATATTTGAGACATCAATATTTTCAATTGATATTCCTTTTATAATTCCTTTATTTCCTATATTTATTATTGCAAATATTGTTGAAAATATTAATAAGATGACTGCCATTATTAAAATAGATATTATAATCCATTTTTTACTTTTCTTTTTGGGTATAATAATTTGTTGTTTTTCCTGACTTTCGTTTTCTTTTATCTCTGGTATTTTTAATTCTTCTATATCCTTTGTTTTTTCTTCTAATTCAACCATATACAACTCCTTTTCATTCTTATTAATAATAACATATAATCATTTTTTTTACAATCTATTTTAGAAAATCTAATCTTTAAGTTTTTATGAAATTTTTGTAAAAAACACTTGCATATTGTAAAATAAAATATTATAATATGTTTTATCAAAAGATAAGGAGTTTTCAAAATGGAATTGGTAAAAAACATATTTTTTAATACTGACAAATTAGTTGAAAATAGTAAAGTAAAAATCTCATATACAGGTAAATTTTTTCAAGATAATTCTGAAAAAGTTTCTATTCATTATGGTTTCGGAAATAACTGGGAAAACCTAACTTCAAGTCCAATGACAAAGACTGAGTTAGGCTATCAAATAGAAATAGAAATTGGAGAAGTTGAAACTTTTAATTTTTGTTTCTGTAATGAAAAAAACGAGTGGGATAATAATGATGGAAAAAACTATATCTTTGTTATTGAAAAACAACCTGTTGAACTTATTTCATTAGAAGATGAACCTGTTTCATTAGGATCTGCAAGAAAACTTAGAAAATCATATATTTGGAGCAAAAAAATAAGATTGGCAGTATATAAAATAATTACATATCTTCCTAAAATAATATCTGGAAACTATAGAAAAAATTCAACTGCTAACTAACATATTAAAAAAACTACTGAAACTCAATTCAGTAGTTTTTTATGTTATTACCCATCCGCCATTTATTGAAATAATTTGACCTGTTGTATATTCATCATCAATTAACCATTCTACACATTTTGAAATATCTGTTTTCTTTCCAATTTTTTCAAGAGGTATTTCCTCTTTTATTGCTTCAATTTCCTCTACAGTATAATTTACATTCATGTCTGTATCTATAATTCCTGGTGCAATTGAATTTACTCTAATATTTGATGGTCCTAATTCTTTTGCAAGCGATTTAGTCATACCATCAACTCCTGCTTTTGCAACTGAATAAATTGTTTCACATGAACTTCCAACTAATCCCCATACTGATGAAATGTTAATAATACACCCCTGTTTCCTCATAATCATATTTGATAATACTTCTTGTGTTGTACAAAAAACAGAATACAAGTCATTATTAATTATTCTATTCCATTCTTCATCTGTAACCTCTGTAAACAAACCACTTGATGAAATTCCAGCATTATTAATTAATACATCTATTTTTTTATATTTATTTATTATATATTCAATCATTTTTTGTACTTCTTCTCTTTTTGAAACATCTGCTTTATAAATATCTATATTTGGATATTCTTCCTTCAATTCTTGGGCTTTTTTTTCAGATTTGTTATAATTGGCGATTACTTGATAACCTTTTTGTGTCAATTTTTCTGCAATTTCTCTTCCTATTCCCTTTGATGCCCCTGTTATTAATATTACTTTTTCCATTTTTTATACCTTTCTTGTTAAAAATATTACCATATAATAATATTTTTTGTAAATACTTTTTATAAAAATAAAAAAAGCCAATAATTAAGCTTTTCGCAAAACTACTGACAATTTGGAGCCACTTCCCAGATTCGAACTGGGGACCCCCGCATTACAAGTGCGGTGCTCTGGCCAGCTGAGCTAAAGTGGCAATGGTGACCCCGACGGGAATCGAACCCATGACTCCGCCGTGAAAGGGCGGTGTCTTAACCGCTTGACCACGGGGCCATATAAATGAGAGAATTCTAATTATATTTCACATTAGAATTCTTTTTAATCTTTGGTGAGCTATCCGCGACTCGAACGCGGGACAACTTGATTAAAAGTCAAGTGCTCTACCACCTGAGCTAATAGCCCGTAAACAATGTATTGAACATTGCTTAATTATAATACTACAATCAGATTCATTTGTCAATACATTTTTTAAATTTTTTAAAAATTTTTTTAAGTTTCGTCAAATAATGACAAAAAACGCAATAAACTATTTTTCTTCATTTAGCTTATTAACAACTTCTTCAACATCAATTCCATGTACTTCACAAGCTTCTTCTAATGTTTCCATTTGTGATGCTGGGCAACCTAAACAATGCATTCCAATTTCTATTAATATATCTGCTTTTTCTGGTGCTATTTCTAAAATTTCACCAATTTTTGTATCTTTATTAAATTTCATTTTTTATTCCTTTCTTTATATATTTTTTATTATGCCTTTTTTTAGCTTATTTATTCTACTATATTTTTAGTTAAAAATCAAGTAATTTTCACATAGTTATGATTTTTATATGACTAAACAAAAACTCAATTTATTATTTTGCATTTAACTTTTCATATTATATAAATATATTTTATAATCTTTTTTCTTTTATTTTATAATTAAACCTATAATATTACCATTTTTTAAATAAAATATTTGTAATTCTTTGTCACATTTTTACTAATTTTTTTTTATTTTTATATAGACAAATTATAAAAATTGTTATATTATTTTTTTGTTAGGTGGTGATTTTATTTCTAAATTAATTAATCTTTTTTTCATAATTTATTTTTTTAATCTTTTTATATTTATTTATTCAATTTATACTTTTTTCGACATTATATTTTTTCATAATTTACAAGGTTCAAAATTAAAGTTAAAAAAACGAATTTTAAATAATAAAAATAAATAAATATTTTTTATTTTGAATGTGAGGTGATTATTTATTATAAAATTTCTTTTTACTTTTTTTTATACTTTCCTCTCTTCTCTTTGTGCTCTAAATCTTTTCTTGCCTCTTCACACATCACATGAAATTATTATATCCTTAGGTTTTAATACATTTGACATATGTCAAAATAATTTAGCACTTTGGAATTTTTTAAAAACAAGTTTTTGCTTTTTATATATTTTTGTAAATTATTTATTAATATATATATTAATAAATAACTCAAAAAAATATTTTAATTCAAAAGAAAATAATAATATTTTCATCAAAAATAATATCACTAAGAAAAATACAAAAAAAATAAGTTTATTAATTGGAAAAGAAATTAATTCTAAAAAAAACATTATTATTCCAGAAAAAGGATTATATCAGAATTTTTTAATAACTGGAACAATTGGAACAGGAAAAACCTCCTCTGCTATGTATCCTTTTACAGAACAATTAATAGAATATAATTATTTAAATAAAAATAATAAAATTCCTATTTTAATTTTAGATGTAAAAGGTAATTATTTTAATTATGTAAAAAAATTATTAAATAAATATAATTTAAAAAATGATTTAATAGAAATTGGACTAAATTCAAAAATAAAATATAACCCTCTTCATAAACCACATTTAAAACCTGTTGTATTAGCAAATAGATTAAAAACAATTTTATTATTATTTTCAGAAAATAATTCAGAAAGTTTTTGGCTAGATAAAGTTGAGCAAATTTTAACAGAAGCAATAAAACTCTGTAGACTATATAATAATGGCTATGTAACATTTATTGAATTACATAAATTAATTACTATGCAAAATTATTATACTTCAAAAATAGAAATATTAAGAAAATTATTTAATGAAAATAAATTTAATCATAAGCAAGTTTATGAATTAAATTCTGCATTAGATTTTTTTGAAAAAGAATTTTATTTATTAGACTCAAGAACAATGGCTATATTAAAATCAGAAATTACCCGTATTACAAATATTTTTATTTCAGATTATAATATATCTAAAACATTTTGTGCACCAATTGAAGAATTAAATTTTAAAGGATTTTCCTCTATGCTTAAATATGGAAAAATTGTAGTATTAAATATGAATATTGCCGAATATAAAAATCTTTCAAAATTAATTTCTGCATATTTAAAATTAGATTTCCAATCAGAAGTAATGTACAATTTATCACATAATAATGTAAGACCTTCTGCTTTTATTTGTGATGAATATGCTGAATATGTTACAAAAACAGATGCAGATTTTTTCTCTCTTAGCCGTGAGGCAAAATGTATAAACATCGTTTCTACTCAAAGCTATTCTTCTTTAAAAAATACATTAAAAGACGAAAATGCTGTAAAAGTAATTACTCAAAATTTAATAAATAAATTATGGTTTAGAACTGATGATATTTACACAATTGAAGAAGCTCAAAAACAATTAGGAAAGGAGGAAAAACAAAAAACTTCTTCAACAATATCTGAAAATGCTAGAGAAACCTATTTTAGTTATATTACTAATTCATTAAATTCAAAAGCTTCAAACATTACAGAAAGTTATAATACTTATACTCAAAACGATTTTATTTTTGATACAAATTTTTTTACACAAAATTTAGAAATATTTTCTTGCCTATCTTTTTTATCTGACGGAGAAAAAATTTTAACTCCACAAAAATTAAAAATGTTTCCATATTTTAAATAATTTATTTTTATTAGTATTTCTTCTTTAATTTATTTATTTTTAAATTAATTATTTATTATTCTTAATTAGTTATTTATTTTTGTTTTATTAAATTATTATTTTAATAGATATTTTTATTAATTTTATTTATTAAAAGACTGGAGGTTTTATGAAAAAATTTATTTCATATTTATTTTTAATTGTTTTTTTATTATTTATTTTTAATTTATTTATTTTTTCTAACAAAGCTTTTGCATCAACGCCAAAATTGGTAAATAAAGTAAATGATGCATTTAAGGAGATTGAAAATTGGATTATTAAGATATCTACGCCTGCCGCAGCTGTAGCAATTTGTTCTGGAGCTCTTATGAGAAAATTCAGTTTTGGTGATGAAGAAAAAATTAGAACTGGAAAAAAGCTTATTACTGGTTCATTATTTTCTTATGCATTTATTTTAACAGCAGATTTAATTTTATCTGCAATTCAATCTTTAATTAATTAATAATTTATTTAAATTATTTTTTTATAATTTAATATTTATTTTTATAATTATTAATTTTTTATATTTATAAAAATATTTATTAAATATTTTTAGGAGGCATAATGGAAAATGCAAAAAATATTACACAAATAATTATTGAAACAATTAATACAATTTTACAAAATTTATTTTCTTCAATTGATAATAATTTATATGAAATTTTAGATGATATTATTTTTATAAATCAAGATATAATTTCAGATTCTTTTTTTGAAAAAATATTAGGAATAAATTCTCACAATGGAATTATTTTAATTTGTAATTCTTTATTATTTGGATTTATTTTATATTATTCTATAAAATATTTATTTTCTCATTTTAATTATAATCAAATTGAAAAACCATCACAATTTATTTTTAAAATAATTATTTTTGGAATATGTATTAATTCTTCGTATTTTTTTATTAAAGAAATATTAAATTTCACATCAACTATTACTTTAGCACTTCGTGGGATTGGTGAAGATTTATTTCACCAAAATATTTGTTTTTCAGAATTAATTTTAGAAATAAATAAATCGGTTGGAATTACTTCATCATCATTAGATGTTTTTTCATTAGATGGAATTATAAAAATTTCTTTATCTTCTTCACTTTTAAGTTTAGTTTTCACTTATGCCTTTAGATATATAATGGTAAAAATATTTATCCTCTTAACACCTGTCGCTTTTTTATCATTAATTCTACAAAATACATCTTGGTTTTTTAAATCATGGACTCGCAATTTATTTTCATTATTATTTATTCAAATTATAGTATCTTTTGTTTTATTAATATTATTTTCTATGGATTATTCATCAGGAAATTTAATTACAAAATTTATCTATATTGGTGCAATTTATGCTTTAATAAAAGCAAATTCTTTTTCACGTGAATTTTTAGGTGGTGTTTCCACAACTATTTCACAAAATGTGAATAACTTTTTTAAAAAATAGCATTAATGTGGAAAACTTTTTTAGAAAGGACTGGAATTTTTTATGAAATTTATAATACCACAAAATTACAATTTTAAAAATAAAATTTTTGGAATTTTAGATTATTCAACTGCAATTTTTATTATCATTTGGTGTTCTATTATTTTTAGTATTTTACATCTCTTTATAAAAAACTGGGATATTAAAATTTTTCTTTTTATTTCTTTATCATTTCCAATTATACTATTCAGTATCGTTGGATTGAATGGAGAACCTATTATTTATGTTTTAAAATATATGTTAAAATACATACTTCGACCCAAATTATATTTATATAAAAAGTTTTGACTTTTCACTTGATTTTCTGTCCATACATGATATAATTCTAATGACATTTTAATATAACAAAAGGAGGTACAAAATGAAACTAACACAGTCAGATTTACCATTATTATTTTCTGAAACAATCATTCCAGATATATTTTTCGCTGAATATTTATCACAAATGCCAGCAACAAGTGTAAAAGTATATCTTTATATTATATTTCTTTCAAAATATGAAAAAGATGCAAAATTAAATGACTTATCAAAGAATTTAGCTTTGCCTTTAAAAGACATCAATGATGCCTTTGCATATTTAGAAGAGAATGGTTTTATAACTAGAAAAGAAAATGGTTTTATAATATCAAATTTACAAGAACAAACACTAAATAAACTATATAAACCAAATTTAACAATGTCTCCTGAAAAAGTTGCTGATATTGCAAAAAATAAAGCTAGAGCAAAAATTATCGAGCATATTAATAACACATATTTTTCAGGTATTATGGGACCATCTTGGTATAACAATATTGATATATGGCTTACAAAATATAATTTTGATGATCAAGTTTTAATTTCATTATTTGATTATTGCTTTAGACGTTCTGCATTGAATATGAAATATGTTCAAACTGTTGCAGAAGCCTGGGGAAGTAATAAAATTCAAACTTGGGAAGATTTAGACTCTTATTATCAAAAACAAGATACATTAATAAAAATAAAGAAAACAATAGCAAAAAAACTAGGAAAGCAAACATTAACACAATATGAAGAAGCATATATCGAAAAATGGTTACTTGATTATGGTTATAATTTAGATATTATTGAAATTGCTCTAAAGCGTAGCGTTTACAAATCAAATCCAACATTTGAATATTTTAATAATATTATAACTAATTGGCATGAAAGAGGTCTAAAAACTCCTGAAGAAGTTTATGCTTTTATAGAACAACGTGAAAAACAGAGAAAAGATACAAAACAATTAGAAAAGCAAGTTAATAAAGCTTCTTATGAACAAAGACAATATAGTAATTTATCATTTTTATATGCCAATTCAAATATGCAAACAAATAATAATAACCAATTTCAAATAAATCCAAACTCTAGTTACCCTAATGTTGCAGCTTCAAATATTCAAGAAATAGAAGGAGATATAAATGTCTAATGATATTTTAACATCACTTTTAAGTGATTACGAACAGAAAAAACGTAAAGCAGAAGTTGAATTTGAACACCAAAAAACAGAATTATATAAAAAAATACCTCGTCTTCATGAAATTGAAGACGAATTAAATTCTGTGGCAATTACAGAAACCAAAAATATCTTATTTGGAAATTCGTCTTCTTTAGAAAACTTACATCAAAAAATTGAAAACCTTAAGAAAGAAAGAAAAAATATTCTTTTTGAAAATAATCTTTCAATAAATGATTTACAACCCAAATATGAATGTTGTCTATGTAAAGATACTGGATATATAAAATCTGGAACATCAGCAACAGTAATGTGTTCATGTTTAAAACAAAAATTACTAAACATTTCATATAATAAGTCTAATATGACAAATTTAAGCAAAGAAAACTTTGAAAATTTTAATCAAAATATATTTTCAAATGAAATTTCTACTAACTTTAATATATCACCAAAACAAAATATATTAAATATCAAACAAAAATGTATTGAATTTGTAAATGACTTTGATAACCCAAACTCAAAGAATCTTTTATTTACGGGAAATACAGGTTTAGGAAAAACATATATGTCCAACTGTATAGCAAATGAACTTATAAAAAAAGGGAAAAATGTGCTTTATCAAACTGCTCCTGTTTTATTAGAAACTATTATTGATAATAAATTTAATAAATATAAAACTGCAAATAAAGATAACTTTTATAAAGATGTTTTAGAGGCTGATTTGCTTATTATAGATGATCTTGGAACAGAATGTTTAAACAGTATGAAACTAAGTGAATTATTCACAATATTAAATACTCGTATCTTAAATTTAAATAATAAAGTTACCAAAACTATAATTTCAACTAACCTTAATATTAATAATATCTTTAAAAGTTATGAGGAACGAATAGGATCAAGAATTGTTGGTTACTATGATATTTATTATTTCTTTGGTGAAGATTTACGTTTTAAAAGAAAATAGAAAAAAATAGAACTCATTAAGATTTTCTATCTTAATAAGTTCTATTTTTATCATTCTTCAATATCTTCCATATCTGGAGTTAAAGTTTCAATACTTACAACTTTTCCACCATCTGTTGTTCTCATTAAAGTAACACCTTGTGTTGAACGTCCTAAAACACTTATATCCTTAACTTTTAATCTAATTATTGTACCTTTATCTGTTATAAGCATTACATCTTCATCATCTGTTGCAATTCTAACTCCAACTAATTTTCCCGTTTTTGGAGTTATTTTATATGTTACAACACCTTTTCCTCCACGAAGTTGTACTCTATATTCATCTAATTCTGTTCTCTTACCAAATCCATTTTCAGTAATAGCAAGTAATGTAGCTTTTCCACCAGAAATAATTGATTCCATTCCAATAACTTCATCATCTTCATCAATTCTAATTCCAATTACACCTTGTGAAACCCTACCTATAGGTCTAACTTCTTTTTCATCAAATGTAATACATAATCCATTTCTAGTAACTAATACAACATTATCTTCTCCATCAGTTAAACGAACACCAATTAATTCATCGTTTTCTTTTAATGTTATTCCTAAAAGTCCTGTTGTTCTTGATGAATCATATTCTTTTAATGCTGTTTTCTTTATTAATCCATTCTTTGTTGCCATTAATAAATATTTTCCTTCAGCAAAATTTTGAATTGGTATAACAGCAGATACTTTTTCTCCTGGATCTAAACTTAATAAATTAACAATTGCTGTTCCTTTTGCAGTTCTACCAGCTTCAGGAACTTCATATCCTTTTAATTTATATAGCTTTCCTCTATTTGTAAAGAATAATATCATATCATGTGTTGAAGCAGTAAAGATTTGTTTTACAAAATCTTCTTCTCTTGTAGCTGTACCTATAATTCCTTTTCCACCACGTTTTTGACTTCTGTATGTATCTATTGGCATTCTCTTGATATATCCAAAATGTGTTAATGTTATTACAGATTGTTCATCTTTAATTAAATCTTCATCTTCGAAATCACCTTGTGCCGCAACAATTTTAGTCTTTCTCTCATCTCCAAACTTATCTCTTATTTCAATAAGTTCTTCTTTTATAATATCAAAAACTAATTTTTCGCTTGCAAGAATTGCTCTTAAATGTGCTATCAATTCCATTAATTGTTTATATTCTTCTTCTATTTTTTCACGTTGTAATCCTGATAATGTTTTTAATCTCATGTCCAAAATAGCTTGTGCTTGGATATCTGTTAAGCCAAATCTTTTCATTAATCTTTCTTTAGCATCATCATATGAACTACGGATAATTGCAATTACTTCATCAATATTATCAATTGCAATTCTTAATCCCTCTAAAATATGAGCTCTTGCTAATGCTTTGTCTAAGTCAAATTGTGTTCTTCTTAAAATTACATCTTTTCTATGATCTATATAACAATCTAAGCATTGTCTTAATGTTAAAATTTTGGGTTCATTATTTACTAATGCTAGCATAATTACACCAAATGTATCTTGCATTTGAGTATTTTTATATAATTGATTTAAAACTATATTTGCATTTGCATCTCTTTTTAATTCAATTACAATTCTTACTCTATCATTTCTATCAGATTCATCTCTTAATTCTGAGATTCCTTCAATTCTTTTTTCTTTACATAGGTGTGCTATGTTTTCAATTAAACGAGCTTTGTTTACTTGATATGGTAATGATGAAACTATAATTCTTTGCTTGTTTCCACTCATCTCTTCAATTTCAGCTTCAGCTCTCATTATAATTTTTCCTCTACCAGTAGTATATGCTTCTTTTATTCCTTCTCTACCTAAAATTAATCCTTCTGTAGGGAAATCTGGACCTTTGATAATCTGCATTAATTGTTCATCTGTTACATTATCATCATCTATGATTTTTATAATACCATTTATAACTTCTGTTAAATTATGTGGTGGTATATTTGTTGCCATACCTACGGCAATACCAGATGATCCATTTATTAATAATGTTGGTATTTTTGTTGGTAATACTGTTGGTTCTTGTAATCTATCATCATAGTTTGGCATAAAATCAACAGTATTTTTTTCAATATCAACTAACATTTGCTCAGCAATTTTTGACATTCTTGCTTCTGTATACCTCATTGCCGCAGCTCCATCACCATCTATTGATCCAAAGTTTCCATGTCCATCTATTAACATATATCTCATTGAGAAGTCTTGTGCCATTCTTACCATAGCATCATATACAGATGCATCACCATGTGGATGATATCTTCCTAATACAGATCCTACTGTATTAGCACATTTCCTATAAGGCTTGTCTGATGTAATTCCATCTTCATGCATAGCATATAAAATTCTTCTATGAACTGGTTTTAAACCATCTCTTACATCTGGTAATGCCCTAGAAACGATAACACTCATGGCATAATCTATATAGGCTGTTCTCATTTCTTCATCTATATCTCTTTTGATTATATTTCCATCTTGTCTTTCTTCCATTGTTTTACCTCTTTCTTATTACTTTTTTCTTTTGTATTATATTATAATAACTCTTATTTTGCAAGGATTTTGTGGAATTATTTTCATAATTTTTTCATATGTTTTATTATAAAATCTATGCCATCTTTAAATCCTTCTTTGTAATATAATTCTGCTATTATTCCTTGTTTTATATTTTCTCTTTCTTCATTTTTTTGTTCTTTTATTAATTTAAGTCTTTTATGATATTCATAACTTATTTTTCTATCTATCTTTTCTTGATTATTTTGAAAAATCTGATTCAAAAATTCATCACTCAACATCTTTATCACCTTCCAATATTTTGAGTCTTATTTTTCCATTTTATTCGTTTTAATTCTATTTGTTTATATTTACAAAACTTTCAATTTTTTGGAAATTTGTTTTTTTACAAATGCTGACTTTAAATATTCGCTTTTTGCTTATTATCTGTTGACAAAATTCGCTATATAATGTTAAAAAAATTTGGAGGAGTAGATTTATATGCATTTTAACCAAGATGATATAAACACGGGTGAAAGATTACGTGGAATTAGAGAAAGTATGAAAATGAATAGAGAAGAATTCTCAGAAAAAATTGATATAACAGATTCTTTTCTAGGTCAAATAGAAAGAGGCGAAAGAGCTTTAAGCGTAAAAACCTTAAGAAAAGTTGTAAAATATACAGGTGTCTCTGCTGATTATTTATTATTTGGAAAAGATACAAACAATGAAACAATTCAAAAAATAAATAATATTCTAACTGTAAATTCTGCAGAAACATCAGATTTCATTTATCACATTGTTATGTACTCTAGTGATTTCTGTAAAAAATTAAATAAAGAGCAAAAAATAGATAAAATATAAAGGTATATTCATACCTTTATATTTTTTGAATGATTTCCATTTCTTCTTTACTCAAATCAAAATTATTTCCATTATTTTTTATTAAATTATAAATATTTTCAGTTTGTCTTACTTGTTTTAGTATATTTTCCAAAGGAATTATACTTTTTAAATTGTTCTGTATTTTTTTCCATTCTTTTGTCATTCCTTCAAAATCTTTGCTTTTTAAATACTCATTAAAGTTATTCACATATTTTCCTATATTGTGTATACTTCTCTCTTGAAAATTCATTTCATTTTTTATATTACTTGTAACATTATTCAAAATTATATCTTTCCCACCCGTTATTACAGATTTTATTTGACTGTTTATTATTCCTTTTTGATATATTTTATTTGATGCTTTGTCAATTAAATCTGAAAAAGTATCAATTACTCCTCCACTTCCAATTGCTGTTTGAACTTGTGAAATATTTTCAAATTTTCCGGTAAAAATTCCAGAAATACTTTTTCCAATATCAACAACACATTCTGTTGCTGTATGCAAACCATCTTTTATTCCATTTTCTATTAAAGCATCTTTTATTTCTATAACCTGATTCTCTATTATATCTGGTAACATTGCCCTTAACCCGAAAATCTAATGCTTTATTTATTATTTTTCCAAAAGTAGTGTCAAAAAAATTTCTTTGTTCTTTTTCTAATTCATTATTTATATTATTTTCTAATTTATTTTCTAACTCCATTTTTATTTTTCCTTTCTTATCAAAAAATATTTTAATTATTTTTTTCTTCAATTATTTTTTTTTCAAAATCACTTGCATTAATTTTTATTAAAATATGTTCATCTCCAACAAATGTTAAACACTCTCCTCTTCTTAAAGATTTTATTTCGATTTTTTCTTTTTCTGAAATATTTGAATATTGTGATAATAATTTTATATTTTCTTCTTCTAATGAAAAAAATGTTTTTATACTTGAATTATTTAAAATACTTTTTCCGTATGCTCCATTATCCAAACTAAATAAATCTGAAATATCTTGTGTAATTGCTACACTACTTCCACCATATTTTCTAATTGTTTTAAATATTTTATAAATAAATTTTGCAACATCTTTATTTGATGTTACTCCAATTAATCTCCAAATTTCATCTAAATAAATTGCTTTTTTTATTTTTCTATTTATTTTTATTTTATCCCAAAATAATTCAACAAATAAATACATTCCAAATTTCATATTTTCTTCACCTAATTCATAAACATCTGCAATAATTAATTTTTTATTTAATTCAATATTTGTATAATTATTAAAAAATTTTAATGATCCTTTTATAAATGGAATTAATTTTATTTTAAATTTTTTTGTTTTTTCATCATTTAATATATTATAAAAATCTTCTAATATTGGCATATCTTTCGTGGATTTAAATTTTTTATTTTTATTATATAAAGATTTATCATTAAAATTAATTTTTTTTATTTTATAAACTTGAATTATTTTTTCTTCTAATATTGCTTTTTCTTCTTCATTTAATTCTCCAAAAATTAAATTAAAAAATCCAATTAATTTTCCTATTTTTGTTGCAAGGTATCCGTGTTCATTTTCTTCTATACTTTCTTTTCTTATATCAAAAACATTTATATAATTTTCAGATGTTGGCCCAAGTTTTATTACTGTGCTATCTAAATTCCTTGCTAAACTTTGATATTCCCTTTCTGGGTCAATTACATATTGTTCTATCCCAAGAAGTACATTACGCAAAATAATTAATTTTGTGTAAAATGATTTGCCTGCTCCACTTGTTCCAAATATACACATATTAGCATTTTTATATTTATTTGTATCATATCTATCTATTAGCACTAATGAATTATTGTACATATTATCACCAATATAAATTCCATTTTCATCAAATATTGAAGATGAGATAAAAGGATATGTACTAATTAAACCTGAAGTCAAAATATTTCTTTTAGCAACTGTTTTTATTTCTTTTTTATTTTCCAGTAATGGTAAACACGAAATAAATAATTGTTCTTCCCTAAAAGTAGCTCTTCTTGTTTGTAATCCTCTGCTTTGTAAAATACCTTCAATTTTTTCAATATTATATTTTAATTCTTTTCTATCTTCTGAAAATAAATTTAAATAAATATATAAAAAATACATTTCTTCATTATTAATCTGAATTTCTTTTCTTATATATTTTGCATCATTATAAGTGAATGCAGCAATATCTATGTCTTGCCTATTATCATTAAATTGTTTTAACTCTGCCCCTACATTTCCGATATTATATGTTAATTCTTTTATAACTTTTGATGTATCACATTTTTCATAAAAAATAGAAATGTTCATATTTATATTTGTATCTAATAATGACTTTAAAATTAAATCATTATTTTCTCTATAATAATTTGTAATAATAATTCCTGAATAAAAATAATTATCGATTTCTAAATATTTTGGATTATTTAAATTAATATATGTTGGAGAAAAAAAATCTTTATCTTGAAAAAAACCTTCTTTTATTTTTTTATTATTTTTTTCTTTTTTTATTTTATTAAATATATTATTTATTAAATATTTATTTTTAATTTTATTATTATTTATTTTTTTGTTTTTTATATTTTTCACCTCTTTATTTTTCTAAAAATATTTTTGTGTTAAAAAAAGAAAATAATATTTTTTTTATTTCATTTTTATCACATTCAAAAATTAAATTTCCACATCTTAATAAATTATCTTTTATTTTAAAATATTTTTCATTTAATTCTTGAATAATATTTTCTTCATTATTTTCTGTTTTATTTTTTATAATTAAATAAAAATTTTTAGATGCCGATTTATTTAAATTGTTTTTTTCTTTTATATAATTAATATAATCATTTAAATAATTATTTATAAATTTATTGTTTTCATTTTTGGAATTTAATTTTATTTTTTCAATATGATTTGTTAAATCTTCTTTTTTACTTTGAATTAAAATTTGAATATCAAAATTACATGTTTTTAAAAATATTTTATATGAATTTAAAATCGATTCTTTTTCCATTTGTGTTTTTAAGTTAAAATTTATTGGATTTACTTTTAAGATTTTTATATATTTATTTTTCTTTAATTTTATAATTCCTTTTTCTAAAATTTTTTCTATTGGAATCCATTTTTGTATTGAATTAATTTTTCTCACCTCACATTATAGAATAAAAATTTTTGACTTTAAATAACTCAAGAATTAAATTTTATGTTTTCATTATACTATCTTTTTATTAATTGTCAAGAAAAACATTTCGACAAAACAACACAAAAAATTTTTTTAGTTTAATGTATAATAAAAAAATTTTTGAACATAATATGTGTATAAGGTTAATATTAGTTGAGTGAAGAGTAATAATAGATTATAAATTAGTTTATTGTTATTCGAGCAAAGATATATATTAGTTTATTGAAGTAGATTAATATATGTCGGCGATAAGAATATATAATGTATATGTAAGCTATATTTTCATGATGAATTTTAAATTTTTATAATATAAACTTTTATTAATTCATCTTTAGTTATATGGTTAAATTATATGTTATATATTTGAACTAAGATTATACTTACAGTATATGGGATTGTTATTAGTCCTTAGGGATGAATATAGTTTCTACTATTGTATTTATAGTCGAGCAAGTGATTAATATATGTGGTATATGGTTTATTTGTATAGTAATATACATTAGATTAAATTATTATGTATATTAGTTTGAGTTAAGATTATTATTAGCTTTATAGATAATAGCTAAGAGATGTTGTTTCTCTTAGCTATTAATTTTTTATAAAACTATACATTTCAAATTATATATCAAGATTTTTTACATATTTTGCATTTTGTGCAATGAAGTCTCTTCTTGGTTCAACTTCATCTCCCATTAAAAGAGTAAATGTTTCATCTGCTTTTATTGCATCATCCATTGTTACTTGAATTAATGTTCTTTTTTCTGGGTTCATTGTTGTTTCCCATAATTGTTCAGGGTTCATTTCCCCTAAACCTTTATATCTTTGTAAAGATAAACTTTCTCTTGCAATTCCTTTTGCTTCTAATTCTGCAAATGCTTTATCAAGACCTTCATCAGTATAACAATAAATATCTTCCATACCCTTTTTGGCTAATTTATATAGTGGTGGTTGAGCAAGATAAACATTTCCATTTTCAATAAGTGGTCTCATATATCTAAAGAAAAATGTTAACATTAATGTTCTGATATGTGCACCATCAACATCGGCATCTGCCATTATTATAACTTTTCCATATCTTATTTTTGTGATATCAAAATCTTTTCCAATACCTGCTCCTACTGCAACTATTACTGGATTTAATTTATCATTTCCGTATATTTTGTCAGCTCTTGCTTTTTCAACATTTAACATTTTTCCCCACAATGGTAATATTGCTTGAAATTTTCTATCTCTTCCTTGTTTTGCACTTCCTCCAGCAGAATCTCCCTCTACTATGTAAACTTCACACTCTTCTGCATTTTTACTACTACAATCAGCTAACTTTCCAGGAAGTGTTGTTGTTTCAAGGGCACTTTTTCTACGAACTAATTCTCTAGCTTTTCTTGCTGCTTCCCTAGCTCTTGCTGCACTAACACATTTTTCTAATATTGCTTTTGCAACATTTGGATTTTCTTCTAAAAATGTTGCTAACGCTTCATTTACCATTGATTGAACAATTCCTGTAACTTCGCTATTTCCTAGTTTTGTTTTTGTTTGTCCTTCAAATTGTGGTTCTTTTACTTTTACAGAAACAACAGCAGTTATTCCTTCTCTTATATCTTCACCTTGTAAATTTGCATCTTTATCTTTTAATAAATTATGTGATCTTGCATAATCATTAAATACTTTCGTTAATGCTCTTTTAAATCCTTCAAGATGTGTTCCACCTTCAATTGTATTTATATTATTTACAAAAGTATAAATATTTTCAGAATAACTTGTTGTATATTGCATTGCAATTTCAACAGGAACTTCTCCATCTTTTTCAATATAAATTGGATCTTTGTGTAAACATTCTTTGTTTTTATTTAAAAATTCAACAAATGATTTTAATCCACCTTCAAAACAGAATTCAACTTTTTTTTGCTTTTCTGGATTTCTTTTATCTTCAAATGTTATTTTTAATCCTTTGGTTAAAAAAGCCATTTCTCTAAATCTTGTTTCTAATACATCATAATCAAATTCCTGAGTTTCGAAAATTGTATCATCAGCAAGAAATCTAACTTTTGTTCCAGTCTTTTTAGAACTTCCAATTTTTTCAAGTTTTTTTACTGTTTTTCCTTTTTCAAATGACATTTGATAAAGTCCACCATCTCTTTGAATTGTAACCTCAACCCAATTTGATAATGCGTTTACAACAGATGCACCAACACCATGTAATCCACCAGAAACTTTATAACCACTATCTCCACCAAATTTTCCACCAGCATGTAAAACTGTATAAACAGTTTCTGCAGTAGATATATGTGTTTTTGGATGTATTTCTACTGGTATTCCTCTACCATTATCCTCTACACTCATTATATTTCCTGGTTCTATTACAATATTAATTTCAGTACAATATCCAGCCAATGCTTCATCAACACAGTTATCAACAATTTCATAAACCATATGATGTAAGCCTCTAACAGATGTACTACCAATATACATACCAGGTCTTTTTCTTACTGCTTCTAATCCTTCCAATACTTGAATCTGTTCTGCCCCATACTTGTGTTCGTATTTTTCCATTATCTCCATTCCTTTCTTTTTGTTAGTTCTATATTATTAAAATTGTAAAAATTTTCAAGTATATTTTTACTTTTCTTTTTCTATTATTTTCCCATCAACAACATTATATAAAAAATAATTTAAATTTTCAAGTACTATTTTATCAGTGCATGTTATTATAACTTGAATATTTTTTATATTTTCTAAAAAGTTTTTTCTTCTTTTTTCATCTAATTCAGACATAAAGTCATCTAATAATAATATTGGATATTCTCCAATATCATCATAAATTACTTGTAATTCAGATAACTTTAAAGATAACATTGCTGTTCTATGTTGGCCTTGTGAACCATATATATTTACTTGTTTATCATTTAAATATATTAAAAAATCATCATGATGTACTCCTTTTGTAGTAAATCCTTTAATAATATCTAACTTTCTTTTTGATTTTAACTCATTTATGAAATTTTGTCTAGTACTTGCATCAGAAAAATATTTAATTTCTATATTTTCTTTTTCCTGTGTAATATTAAAATGAATATTTTTTATTTTTTTTTGAATTTTTTCAATAAATTCATTTCTATATTCATATATTTTTATTCCATAGTCTACTAATTTTTCATCCCAAATATCTAACATATTTTCTGGTTTATTCTCAAATTTTATTTGTTTTAAATAATTATTTCTTTGCTCAAGTGTTTGCTTATATAAAGTAAGTAAATGCATATAGTTTGGCCTTAATTGACTAATCATAATATCCAAAAATTTCCTTCTATTTTGAGGTCCACCTTTTAAAATATTTATATCATCTGGTGTAAATATTACTATATTTATATTTCCTAAAAGTTCACTAAGCTTTTTTAATTTAATTCCATTTAAATATATGTTTTTTTTATCATTAATTTCAATTTTTATTTTTCCATCTCTATCACTTTTTTGAAAATATATTTCAGATACTGCTTTTTCTTCTCCAAATCTTATTAATTCTTTTTCATTATTTGTTCTAAAAGACTTTCCAATACTACTTAAAAATATTGACTCAATAATATTGGTTTTTCCTTGTGCATTTTCTCCATAAAATACATTTATATTTTCGTGTAATTTAATTTCTTGATAATTATAATTTCTAAAATTGCTTAATTTAATCTCATTTATCCACATTTTATTCTCCATTTGTGTATAATTATTTATTTTTTTTACTATTTTTATTTTATTTTTTTTATATTTTTTATTATTTTATTTTTTTTTAGGTTTATAACTTTATTTTCAAAAAATAAAAAAGCCTTATTTTTGATTTTCGTGCGTCGTTTTTTATGGTTTTTTCGTTGAAATATCAATTTTTAATGAATTTTTATAAAATTAATTTTATTTTTTTTGAATTTTTATTTTAATTTTAAAAATTTTTTGATATTTTCACCTATAAAACTATATCATAAAAAAATTAAAACGTCTTATTTTTGATTCTCACGTGCTGTTTTTTTGCCATTTTATATGAATAATGGTCAGATAGCAAATCTGACCAATTTTTTATTGTTTATTATTATTCTTTTAATCTTATTGGTAAAATCATGTAAACATATTCACTATTTTCTACTGATTTTATTAAACATGGTGAAATGCTTGTTCCAAATTCAACAAAAACTTCTTCGTCATCTATTGCTTTTAAGCTGTCTAAGAAATATTTAGGATTAAATCCTGCTTCAATATTTTTTCCTTCTGTTGAAATATATATTTCTTCTTTAGCTTCACCTGTTTGGTTTGTACAAGATATTGTTATTTTTCCAATATCAACAGAAACTTTTACAGGATATTTTTTTTCTTTTTCTATAGATGAAGCTGATATTAAACTAATTCTTTCAAAACTATCTTGTAAACTATTCTTATTTACTCTAATCCTTGTTTCCCAATTACTTGGTATAACTGATTTATAATTTAAAAATTCTCCATCTAATGTTCTTGTAACAACTTTACAATTTTCCATTTCAAATAATGCTTGATTTTTAGCAATTCCTATTTTTACATGATCAAATGAATCTAATAATATTTTATTTATTTCATTTAATGTTTTTCCTGGGATAACAGCTTTAAAATCATTTACTTTTACTGGTAAATAAATACTTCTCAATGCTAGTCTAAAACCATCTACAGCAACAACATTTAACTTATTGTTTTCCACTTCGAATAAACAACCTGTGAATATAGGTCTGTTTTCTTCTGTACTAACAGCAAATATTGTTTTTCTTATCATATTTTTTAACATATTCTGTTCTAAATCAATTGAATTTTCTATTTCTATTTTTGGTAATTCTGGAAATTCGTCAGGATTCATTGTTGTAAGTTTATATAATGCTCCTTCACATTCTATTTCTAACAAATTATTAGAATTTAATGTAATATAAATTTCTGAATCTGGTAATTTTCTTATAATTTCACTAAACATTATAGCATTAACAACTGTACTTCCTTGTTCTTTAACATCACTATCTATAATATATTCAATTCCTAATTCCATATCATATGTAGTTAATTTTACTTGATTTTCATTAGTTTGTATAAGTATTCCTTCTAATATAGGATTTGTAGTTTTTGAAGCTACTCCTTTTATTACGGAATTTAATGCTTTAAGGAGTGTATCCTTATAACAAACAATTTTCATTTTTAACACCTTTCTTTCAAAAAACTTGTCGATTTATATTAATTATAATAATAATATAAATATAATTAGTAGTAGTAGTATTAGGTCCTGTGGATAATGTGGAAAACTATGTGGAAACTTGTAATCCGTAGGCTTTTTTCATGTGTATAACTTAGTGGATAACTTTGATTTTTGTCCACAACAAATTTTTTAAAATGTGGATAATTGAGTTATTAACAGTTTATTAACACTCAATCCACATTTACTTGTGGATAACCAATCAAGCTGTTCCCTAAGTAGAGATAACTTTTTTGTAACCAAACAAACGATTTGGAGAACATATTTTCAAAAATCGACATCAATCTATTTATTTTTCTATTGTTCTCCATTTATAATTATGTTTTTCACACTTTCCACAATTAATCTTGTGTTATTTTTCTCCTTTATTTCATTTTCAATCTTCTTACATGCATGCATTACTGTTGAATGATCTCTATTTCCAAAGTCTTCTCCTATCTTAGGATAAGACATATTTGCTACATCTCTACATAAATACATTGCAATTTGTCTTGGAAAAGCTATTTCATTTGAACGTTTATTGCTAGATAAATCATTTTTGTCTACACTAAAGTATTTAGATACTATTTCTTTTACATAATCAGAAGATAGTACTTTTTCACTTTCAGCTTTAAATTCATTAATGGTATTTTCTGCTAATTCTATTGTTATAGGACTGTGCATTAATGAAGCTCTTGCTATCATTTTATTGAAAACACCTTCTAATTCTCTAATATTTGATTCAATTTTTGTTGCAATATTTGCTAAAATACTATCATCTACTGCAATTTTTTCATCTTGTGCTTTTTTCCTTAAAATAGCTAATCTTGTTTCATAATCTGGACAAGATATGTCTGCAAGTAATCCCCATTCAAACCTTGATTTTAACCTATCTTCAAGTAATTGAATTTCTTTTGGTGGACGATCACTTGAAATAATAATTTGCTTTTTTTCTTCATACAGTTCATTAAATGTATGGAAAAATTCTTCTTGAACTTGCTTTTTTCCAGCAATGAATTGAATATCGTCAATAAGTAATACATCGATTTTTCTATATTGATTTCTAAATACTTCCATCTTATTGTCTTTTATAGCATTAATCATTTGATTTGTGAATTTTTCAGAAGTTACATATAAAATTTTAAAATTTCTAAAGTTTTTTAATGTTCTATTCCCTATTGCATGCATTAGATGAGTTTTACCTAATCCAACACCTCCATATAAAAATAATGGATTATAGGCTTCTGAAGGTTTATCTGCAACAGCTAAAGCTGCAGCTTGTGCAAATCTATTATTATTTCCAACGACGAAAGTATCAAATGTATATTTGGGGTTTAAAACTTTATTTGAGAGTTCTATTTCAGCTTCTAATTCCTTTTCAGAATCAGAAGGTGTAGCAACATCATTTATTGTTTCCCTATTTGTTTTTTCATCATTGTAGATAATTGTCAATGCCCTTTCTTTGTTTGTTAAGTATTTGAAAGTGTTTATAATTAAATCTCCGAATCTTTTTCCTAAAAAATCAGCATTATAATCAGTATTAGCTCTGATTGTAATTTTATCATCATCTATTGATAAGATTTTTAAAGGTGAAATCCATGTATCATATGCAATTGAGGATAATTCTGCTTTGATAAGTTCTTTTGCTTGTCTAAAAAGTTCTTCATTTTCGCTTTGCATATTCAAAACACCCTTTCAAAAAAATATTTATATAAAACATAAGTTATCCACAGAGTTATCCACAGGTGTGGATAACTTTGTAATATTTATGTAATAAACATATTATTTTTTACAAACATTTATTTTGATATAATTTTATAAAAGTTTGATTTCCTAAGTTTCTTCTATAATATCAAATTACTACAAATTTCGTCAATAGAATTGTGGATAATTTTTTAAAAATTGTGGATAACTTTAGAAAAATTGTTGAAAACTTATTAATTATTACAAAATTATTACAAAATATTTGGTTTTTTTGTTATACTATATTTTTTATGTAAAATCAACATTTTACATAAAAAAAGTTCAAAAACTTTAAAATTTTTAAAAACTATTGACAAAAGCTGGAATCGTGGTGTATAATCGATTTACTTGTTATTTTGTAACAATAATTTCCTTTAAAAAGGAATTAATATATAAAAAACAAATAGGAGGTGCATAGTAATGAAAAGAACATTCCAACCAAAAAATAGACAAGAAAAAAGAGAACACGGATTTATGAAAAGAATGTCAACAAAATCAGGAAGAAATGTATTAAAAGCAAGAAGAGCAAAAGGAAGAAAAAAGATTTGTGCATAATTAAATTAACAATGTTTTAGATTCTAGGAAAAATTCCTAGAATTTAAAAGTAATTGTACCTTAAAAGTGACGAAAGGGATGTTAGAAAATGAAGCAGACAGTAATGTTAAAGAAAAACTATGAATTTAAAATAGTTCTAACAAAAGGTCGTTTCTACATAGGTAAACAACTAAAAATTGTAATATTAAAAAATGGAAAAAATTTCAAAACACTAGGTATAGCAGTTAGTACGAAAAATGGAAAAGCTTTCCAAAGAAACAAAGCCAAAAGACTTATAAGAGAAGCTTATAAAAATTTGGAAGAAAAGATTATAAATGGCTATAGTATAGTTGTTTTATTAAAAAAAGATATAGATATAAATGATATGAAATATATAGATATAATAAACGAAATGGAAAATACTTTTAAGAAAGCAAATATTATTTCTTAATAATTAGAAGGAGTATGTACTATGAAAAAAATATGTATATATTTAATTGAATGGTATCAAAAACATATCTCAAAATTTTTTGTAGCAAAAAATATAAGATGCAAATATTACCCAACATGTTCAGAATATACAAAACAAGCCATTGAAAAATATGGTGTATTAAGAGGATGTATGTTAGGAGGAAAAAGAATTTTAAAGTGTAATCCTTTCTCAAAGGGAGGATATGACCCATTAAAATAGAAAGGGGCAGATATGATAGCACCATTTGCAAATTTATTTGGATATATTTTGAATTTTATTTATAATATAGTTAATAATTATGGTCTGGCAATAATTATTTTTTCAATTTTAATAAAAATAATATTATTACCATTATCAATAAAACAGCAAAGAACAATGAAAAAGACCACGAAAATACAAAATAAACTTAAAGAAATACAATTCAAATATAAAAATGATCCAGAAAATCTAAATAGAGCAACAATGGAATTATACAAAACAGAAAATATGAGTCCATTTAGTGGATGTTTTAGTGGAATTGTTCAAATAATACTATTATTTGCAGTTTTCTATCTTGTTAGATCACCATTAACATATATGAAAAAAATAGATGCTAATATTATTAATAAATATACGAAAATAGTAAAAGAAAATGATTTAAGTACAGATAGTGCATATCCAGAAATAGAAGTTATTAGAGAATTAAATAATATAAAGAAATTAAAAGAAAATAATACAGAGAATATTGAAAAAAATTCAGAAAATAATGAAGAAAAAACAGATTTAGCAGAAATAAATGATGAAGAATTAAATTCTTTAGATATAAATATGAGTTTTTTAGGATTAAATTTAGCTCAAATACCAACGAGAAGTGGTGATTGGAAAGCATTTATAATTCCTGTATTATATGTATTGGTTTCAGTAATTTCATTAAGAATAACAAATCCGACTCCAAAGAAAAAAGATGGAGAAGAAAAGAATTCAGAAGATGAATTTGATCCAATGGCTCAAATGAATAAAAATATGAATTTAATGTTTCCTGTTATGTATTTAGCAGTTGCATTAATAGCACCATTAGGACTTGCTTTATATTGGTTAATGAACAGTCTTTTAATGATAATAGAGAGATTAGCTTTAAACAAAATGTTAAAAGATGAGGAGGAATAGCTATGTCAAAAAGTGTAATTTCAGAAGGAAAAACAACACAAGAGGCAATTGAAAAAGGATTAAAAGAAATAAAATTGCCTAGGGAATTGTGTGAAATAAAAATATTAGAAGAAAATAAAAAAAGTTTTTTTGATATTTTAGCACCTAAAATAGTTAGAGTAGAAATAAAAGAAATAGAAGCTAGAAAGCCAGAAGAAGTGGAGATTGAAACAACAGATGAAGAACTAAATATTGCAAAAAAAGATGTTGAAGAATTTTTAAATGAATTTTTAAATAAAATATCTCCAGAAGCTAAGACTACAGTTGAAATAAAAGATAAATGTTTATATATTTCTATAAACGGAGAAAATATTGGAAATTTAATAGGATATAGGGGAGAAACATTATATTCTATAGAAAATATATTGAAAGCGATAGCAAATAAAAAATCAGAAAATAGAGTTGTTGTTAGATTAGATATAGAAGATTATAAACAAAAAAGAGTTGAAACATTAGAAGAAGTAGCAAAGAAAAAGGCTTCAATAGTTGAAAGAACAGGTAAAATGATAACACTTGAGCCAATGAAAGCATATGAAAGAAAAATAATACATAGTGTTTTACAAGATAATCCTAATGTAGAAACAAGAAGTATTGGACAAGAACCAAAAAGAAGAATTGTAATAACAAAAAAATAATTAAATAAAAATCGGAAGTCAAAGTTCAGATTTTAATCAAAAGATTAAATTTAGAATTTTGACTTTTTTTTGTATAATAGGAAAATAATGTAAAAAATAAAGGAGAAAATAAATGAGTACAATAGTAGGAATAGCAACTGCACCAGGCATTGGAGGAATAGGAATAATAAGAATGAGTGGAGAAAAAACATTTGAAATATTAGATAAAATATTTATTCCAAAAACAAAACAAGATATATCTGAAATAAAAGGATATTCAATAAAATATGGAAATATTGTTGAAAATAATAAAATAATTGATGAAGTTTTAGTATCATATTTTAAAGCTCCCAAAAGTTATACAACAGAAAATATGTGTGAAATAAATGCACATGGGGGAAATATTGTAGTAAAAAAGATATTAGAATTATGCTTGGCTAATGGAGCTGAAATGGCTGGGCCAGGTGAATTTACAAAAAGAGCATTTTTAAATGGAAGAATTGATTTAGCACAAGCAGAATCAGTAATTGATGTTATAAATGCAAAATCAGAAAGAGAAGCAAAAAGTGGAGTTAAACAATTGGAAGGTTTTTTATCAGCAGAAATAAACCAAATAAAACAAGATATTTTAGATGTTTTAGTAAATATTGAAGTAACAATTGATTATCCAGAATATGATACACCAGAAGTTCAAGAAAATGAACTAAGAAATATGTTAAATAAAGTAAAAAATAAATTAGAAAAATTGGAAAAATCATTTGATAATGGTAAAATAATAAAAGATGGTATAAAAACAGCAATAATAGGCAAACCAAATGCAGGAAAGTCATCTTTGTTAAATGCTATTTTGAAAGAGGATAGAGCAATTGTAACAGATATAGCAGGAACAACAAGAGATACTATAGAAGAGTATGTTACAATAAACGGAATAGCTTTGAAACTTATTGATACAGCAGGAATTAGAGAGGCAAAAGATTCTGTAGAAAAAATAGGAATTCAAAAATCAATAGAAGAAGCAAATGATGCTGATTTAATTATTGCAATATTTGATAGTTCAAAAGAATTGGATGATGAAGATTATGAAATATTAAAATTAATAAAAAATAAAAAATCAATAATATTATTAAACAAAAATGATTTAAAAAATGTTATTGATGAAAATAATGAAAAAATAAAAAATGCGTCAAAAAATATATTAAAAATTTCAGCATTAAATAAAACAGGATTAGAAGAATTATATAATAAGATATCAGAAATGTTTAATCTAAATGAAATAAATTTTGACAATGAATTATTAATAACAAATGTAAGACATAAAAATATAATTGGAAAAGCAATTCAAAACGTTAAAATGGCAAATGAGGCACTTTCAAACGGAATGCCTATAGATATCATTACTATATATATAAAACAGATTTTAGACGATTTAGGAGAAATAACAGGAGATTGTGTAACTGAAGATATAATAAATGAGATTTTTTCTAAATTTTGTTTAGGAAAGTAAGGGAGAGGAGAAGAAAAATGAGTTATTATGCAGGAAATTATGATGTTGCTGTAATTGGAGCTGGACATGCTGGATGTGAGGCAGCACTTGCAGCGGCTAGATTAGGAATGAAAACAGTAGTATTTTCAATAAGCTTAGAGGCAGTAGCTAATATGCCATGTAATCCACATATTGGAGGAAGTTCAAAAGGACATTTGGTAAGAGAAATAGATGCTCTTGGTGGAGAAATGGCTAGAAATATAGATAAGACAATGATACAAATAAAAATGTTAAATACTTCAAAAGGCCCAGCAGTCTATTCTTTGAGAGCACAGGCTGATAGAAAAAGATATCAAATGGAAATGAAACATACTTTAGAAAAACAAAAGAACTTAGATATAAAACAAGCAGAAATAGTTAACATAAAAATAGAAAATAATAAAATTAAATTAATTGAAACAGATATTGGGGCAATTTATAATGTAAAAACATTAATTGTTGCAAGTGGAACATATCTTAGAGGAAAAATATTTATTGGAGAATATTCAAAGGAAAGTGGCCCAGATGGTGTATTTCCAGCTAATAAACTTTCTGAATCTTTAAAAAATAATGGTGTAAAATTGGTAAGATTTAAAACAGGAACACCAGCAAGAATAAATAGAAAAAGTATAGATTTTTCAAAAATGGAAGTCCAAAAAGGTGAAAATGGAATTATACCATTTTCATTTGAAGATAAAACAGTAGATTTTGATCAGGTTGATTGTTATTTAACATATACAAATGCAGAAACACATAAAATTATTAGAGAAAATTTACATAGATCACCTTTATATGCAGGTGTAATAGAAGGAACTGGACCAAGATATTGTCCATCAATAGAAGATAAAGTAGTTAGATTTGCAGATAAAGAAAGACATCAGATATTTGTGGAGCCAATTGGTATAGATACAGATGAAATGTATATACAGGGAATGAGTTCATCATTACCAGAAGATGTTCAAATTGCAATGTATAGGACTATTCCAGGATTAGAACATTGTGAATTTACAAGACCTGCATATGCAATTGAATATGATTGTATAGATCCAGCAGATTTAAAATTATCATTAGAATATAAAACAATTGATGGTTTATTCTTTGCAGGACAAACTAATGGAACTTCTGGATATGAAGAAGCTGCTTGTCAAGGGTTAATTGCAGGAATAAATGCTTCACAGAAGATTAAGGGAAAAGAACCATTAATCCTAGATAGAACAGAGGCATATATTGGAGTATTAATAGATGATATTGTTACAAAAGGAACAAATGAACCATATAGAATGATGACATCAAGAGCTGAATATAGATTATTATTGAGACAAGACAATGCAGATTTGCGTTTAACTGAAAAAGGACATGAAATTGGACTAATTTCTGATGAAAGATATAAAAAATTTATTGAAAAGAAAGAATTAATAGAAAAAGAAAAGGAAAGATTACAAAAAACAATAGTAAAACCAACAGAAAAAGTAAATAATTATTTAAAAGAACAAGGTACATCAGAATTAACAACAGGATCAAAGTTAGCAGAATTATTGAAAAGAACAGAAATAACATATGCTTCACTTGCAGAAATTGATGAAAATAGACCAGAATTACCAGAACAAGTTAAAGAAGAAGTTGAAATTCAAGTAAAATATGATGGATATATTAAGCTACAAGAAATGCAAGTTGAAAAATTTAAAAAAATGGAGAAAAAATTAATACCAGATGATATAAATTATGATGAAGTTAAAGGTATTTGTCTAGAAGCAAGACAAAAATTAAATAAACATAGACCACATTCAATAGGACAAGCATCTAGAATTTCAGGAGTTTCACCAGCAGATATATCTGTATTATTAGTTTATTTACAAACAATTAAAGCAAAAAAATAAAAAAAGGAGATATAAAGAGAAAAACATGGAAGAAAATGAATTTAAAGAGAAAATGCAGGAAAAATCAAAGATTTTAGGGTTTGATTTTTCTGTGGAGCAAATTTCAAAGTTTTATAAATATATGAATATGTTAATTGAATGGAATGAAAAAATCAATTTAACAGCAATAATTGAACCAAATGAGATAATTTTGAAGCATTTTATAGATTCACTTACAATATATAAAGACATTCCTAATAAATCAAGTGTTGTTGATGTTGGAACAGGAGCAGGTTTTCCTGGTATACCATTAGCAATAATGAACGAATCATTAAAAGTTACTTTAGTTGATTCATTAAATAAGAGATTAATTTTTCTACAAGAAGTAATAAATGAATTAAATTTAAAAAATGTTGAATTAGTTCATGCAAGAGCTGAAGAATTTGGACAAAATAAGAAATATAGAGAAAAATTTGATATTTCTACATCAAGAGCAGTTGCAAATTTATCAACATTGTCAGAATATTTAATACCATTAGTAAAAGAAAATGGAAAAATAATATGTATGAAAGCATCTGAAGCAGAAGAAGAAATTGAACAGGCCAAAAAGGCAATAAATGTTCTTGGTGGAACAATAAAAAATTTAAAAACTTTTGATTTACCACAAAGTGATATAGGAAGAACAATTATAACAATAGAAAAAACAAAAAAAACACCAGCTAAATATCCAAGAAAAGCTGGAACACCAAGCAAAGAGCCAATAAAATAAAATTTATTAAAAGATAAATGCTCCACATAAAATGTGGGGTAATTTTTTTTGTGAAATTTATACAAAAAACATTGACTTATTATCAAATTTTTTATATTATTATAGTGCTAGGAAAAATATTGAAGAAAGACATAAGAAAGAAGGGAAATGTAGAAAATGGGAAAAATAATATCAGTAGCAAACCAAAAAGGGGGAGTTGGAAAAACAACAACAACAGTTAATTTGAGTACTATTTTAGCTAAAAAAGGAAAAAAAGTCTTATTAATAGATACTGATCCACAAGGAAATGCAACAAGTGGACTAGGTGTTTCAAAAGATGTAGAACTATCAGTATATGATATATTAATTGGAGATACAGAATTTGATGAAACATTACAAGAAACAGCAATAAAAAACTTAAAAGTATGTCCATCAAATATTAGTTTAGCAGGGGCAGAGGTCCAATTAGTTTCAATGATGTCAAGAGAGCAAAGGTTAAAAACAAAGTTAGACAAAATAAAAGATCAATATGATTATATATTAATTGATTGTCCACCATCATTAGGATTAGTAACATTAAACGCATTTACAGCGTCTGATAGTGTATTAATTCCAGTACAATGTGAATATTTTGCACTTGAAGGATTGGGACAATTATTAAATACAGTAAATTTAGTCAAGAAGCATTTAAATAAAAATCTTGAAATAGAAGGAGCTTTGCTTACAATGTATGATGCAAGAACAAATCTTTCAAATCAAGTAGTAAAAGAAGTAAAAAAATATTTTGAAGATAAAGTCTATAAGACAGTTATTCCAAGAAATGTTAGATTAAGTGAAGCACCAAGTTATGGAATGCCAATAACAGTATATGATCCAAGATCAAAAGGTGCAAAAGCTTATGAAAAATTTGCAAAAGAATTATTAAAAAATAATTAATCACAAAAACTAGTTTACATAATAATAAGGAGGCGATAAAATGGCACAACCAAAAAAAACAGGATTAGGAAAAGGTTTAGATGCCCTTTTTGGAGGAGTATCAATAAATGAGCAACCACAAGAAACTGTTGTTGAAGAAAAAAATGAAATAAATGATAATTTAAAATCATTAAAAATAACTGAAGTTGAACCAAACAGAGATCAACCAAGAAAACAATTTAAGCAAGAAGCATTAGAAGATTTAGCAGAATCAATAAAAACATATGGAATAATTCAACCAATAGTAGTAACAAAACAAGATGGATATTATGGAATTGTTGCAGGAGAAAGAAGATGGAGAGCTGCTAAATTAGCAGGATTAGAAGAGATTCCAGCTATAATAAGAGAAGATGATGAACAAAAAAACAGAGAAATTGCATTGATTGAAAATATCCAGAGAGAAGATTTGAATCCATATGAGAAAGCATTAGGAATTAGAAATTTAATGGATAAATATGGTTTAACACAAGAAGAAGTTTCAAAAAGAATAGGAAAAAGTAGAAGTGCAGTATCAAACACTGTTAGAATTTTAAACTTAGCACCAGATGTATTAGAACTTGTAAAAGAGGGAAAATTATCAGAAGGACATTGTAAAGCATTAGCTGCTATAACAGATCAAAAAAGACAATATGAAATGGCTATAAGAATGATAGAAAGAGGAGAATCTGTAAGACAAGCAGAACAAAAGAATTTAAGAGCTAAAAAAGAAAAATATTTAGATCCAAAGTATAAGATGTTATATGATGATATTGAAGATAGATTTCAAGGATTTTTTGGAACAAAAGTAAAATTAGACCAAGGAAAAAGAAAAGGAAAGATAATTATTGAATATAATGGAAATTCAGATTTAGAAAGAATTTTAGATTTATTAAAATAATTAAATCTTGTAATTATAAGAAGAAAATTAACTTTAAAAAATTTTTAATTAAAACTATTGACAAGCGACATGAAAGTATGGTAATATTAGTAATGTCGTGAGACACGGAGAGGTGGTCGAGTTGGTTTATGGCACCAGTCTTGAAAATTGGCGTGCGTTTATAGCGTACCGTGGGTTCGAATCCCACCCTCTCCGCCAAGTATAAGAGTTAGATATGAAGATATTGAGTATCTAACTTTTATTTATATAAATTGTAGGTGTACCCAAGTGGTGAAGGGGGCAGTTTGCTAAACTGCTAGGTCCTGTAAGGGGCGCGGAGGTTCGAACCCTCTCACCTACGCCAAAGTTAAGATATAAAAGATATTCTTTTATATCTTTTTTGTTTTATTTAAAAGTATATTTTATAGATAATAAAATAAAAATTAAGTATAATCTTTGTAGCATAATCCACAATTTGTAAATAATATGTGGAAAGAATGTAAAAAAAATCGAAATCTATTGTATAAACAAATGTTTCTTGATATAATCACATAAGGAGAGGTGAAGATATATGCCAATATTTGCAAAACAAGGAGAATATGAACCTTGTGGAATCTTTACAAAAGAACATTTTTTATTAATATTATTAACAATAATAGGAATAAAAATATCATTAAAAAAAACTATAAATAAAACACATAAAGAAGTTAAACAAATAATAAAAAAATGTACAATTGCAATGTGGGTTTTCGAAGTCATAATAATATTATTTAAAGTAATAACAGGTGGTATTAAGAACATAAACAATTATGTACCATTATATTATTGCAGTTTATTATTATATGCAGGTTTACTAAGTTCATTTGCTAAAAATGAATTAAAAAGAATGGGAGATGTATTTTTAGCTACAGGAGGAATTATTGGTGGAATAGTATTTATTTTATATCCATCTACATCATTACCAACATATCCAGCAATTCACATAGTAAGTTTACATAGTTTTGCTTTTCATGGAATAATGGTTTATTTAGGATTATTAATAAATAAAACCAAATATATTGAAATTCAATCATCAGACATAAAATATTATTTTATTTTAGTTGGAAGTATATGTGTATTAGCATATATAGTAAATAATATTTTTGGAAGTAATTTAATGTTTATATCTAAGAATTTTCCAGGAACACCAATAGAAATAATATATAATATTTCTAGGAAATATTTTACATTAATAATGAGTTTTGGACAAATGATATTGCCATTTTATATGGTCTATGGAGTTTTAAAACAAATGGAGAAAAACAAAGAGTCAAAAGAACAAGTTGCTCTAGAAATAAAAAGTTAATAAAATCCATTGACTCAAATAATAAGATACTATATAATGATGTTAAAATAAATAAGGAGGAAATAAAATGAAAAAGCAAACAATGATTACGATAATTGTAATCGCAATTATTGCAATAATTGCAATTGTTGGAGTTGTTATTGTAAAAAACAATAATAATACAACAATTGGTGGTACATCTGTAAAAATAGAATCAGAAAAAGACATGAAAAGTATGTTAAAGTCAATATATTCTAAAAACAAAGATGTATTACCAGAACTAGAAACAGAAGAAATTGATGTATCAAATTCAGATTTAGTAACATCATATACAGGAATTCAAAGTACAGGAAATGTAGAAAGTTTAGTTGTATTAGAACCATTAATGAGTTCACAAGCATATTCTGCAGTAGCATTAAAAGTAAAATCAAATGCAAATATTGAAACTGTTAAAGAAGAAATATTAAATAATGTAGATATGAGAAAGTGGATTTGTGTTTCAGCAGAAAAATTATATGTTACAAATTATAATAATATTATATTTTTTGTAATGTCAGATGAAGATTGGGCTACTGCAACATACAATTCATTTAAAGAATATGTTGGAAACGAAATAGGAAAAGAGCTTCAAAAATCAGGTGAAGAAGATATTGAACTCCCAGAAGAAAGACCAGCACAATAAAAAAATAAAGCTTCCAAGAAATTGGGAGCTTTAATATGTTAGGAGGAAAAATGCTATTTACTAATATAAGTTTTTTATATTATTTTTTACCAGTATTAATTATAATATATTTTATTATGCCAAAAAAATTTAAAAATATTATTTTATTTTTAGCCTCAATGATATTTTATTTTTATGGAGAACCAAAATATATTTTATTAATGATATTAGAAATCTTAATTGCATATATAGGTGGAATTTTAATAAAAAAATATAAAAATAAAAAAATGCTTTTTGGAATAATAATAATACATATTATATTTTTATGTTTTTTTAAATATACAGATTTTATTATAGGAAATATTAATAATATTTTTAATGCAAATTTTAAACTTTTAAACCTAGCATTACCAATAGGAATTTCTTTTTATACATTTCAAATTATAAGTTATGAAATTGATGTATATAGAGGAAAAGTAGATGTACAAAAAAATTTTTTAAAATTAGCAACATATGTTTCTTTATTTCCACAATTAATTGCAGGACCGATAGTTAGATATGAGACAATAGAAAATGAATTAGACAATAGGACTCACAACTTTGAAAAGTTTTCTTATGGCATAGAAAGATTTGTAATTGGACTTGCAAAAAAAGTTTTAATTGCAAATCAATTAGGACAATTGTGTAAAGTTTTTACAGAGACAAATGAAAAAACAATTTTATTTTATTGGATTTTTGCAGTAGGATATATGTTACAAATATATTTTGATTTTTCAGCATATTCAGATATGGCAATTGGTTTAGGAAAAATGTTTGGATTTGATTTTCTAGAGAATTTTAATTATCCATATATATCTAAAAGTGTAACTGAATTTTGGAGAAGATGGCATATATCATTAGGAACATGGTTTAAAGATTATGTTTATATACCATTAGGGGGAAGTAGAGAAGGAACAAAAAAATTAATAAGAAATATTTTAATTGTTTGGGCACTAACTGGTATATGGCATGGTGCTAGTTGGAATTTTGTTATATGGGGATTATATTTTGGAATAATACTTCTTATTGAAAAATTATTTTTAAAAAAATATTTAGAAAAATTACCAGGATTTATTCAAAGAATATATGTATTATTTATTGTAATGATAAGTTTTATAATATTTAATGCAAATAATATGAAAGAAGCATGGAGTAATATTATAGGGTTATTTGGAGTTAATGGTGAAAAATTAATTAATAAATTTACAATATATTATTTAAAAAATTATTTTGTTGTAATTATTATTGCAATAATTGCTTCAACACCAATAATTAAAAATTTAATAAAAAAATTAAAACAAAATAAAATAATAAATATTTTAGAACCAATATTAATAGTATTTATTTTAATAATTATAACATCATATGCTGTAGATAATTCATATAACCCATTTTTATATTTTAGATTTTGAAAGGAGGAAATATGTCAGAAAAAAATAAAAATAAAATAGTAACAATATTATTTGCAATAATAATAATTTTATCTTTTTTCATAAATATAATAAAAAAAGATGAAATTATATCAGTTGCAGAAAGAAGAAAATTAGAACAATTTCCTTCTGTTTCTATATCACAAATAATTAATGGAACATTTTTTTATAAATTTGATAAATAT
The DNA here is from genome assembly GCA_001915995.1 of Clostridium sp. 26_21. Classification (GTDB taxonomy): domain Bacteria; phylum Bacillota; class Clostridia; order TANB77; family CAG-508; genus CAG-269. Next base: position 90,813 of record MNRO01000017.1, on the reverse strand, counting down.
GTAACAGATCAATTTTTTGAAAGAGAATTGTTTAGAAAAATAAAAATAAATACAGAATTAAAATTATTAAGCAAAAAAAATTATAATAATTTATATGAATATAATAATTATATAATTGAACAAATATATCCATTAAATAAAAAATCAATATTAAATATTTCAAATAAAATAATAGAAATAAAAGAGAAATATTTAACAGAAAATAATAAAATATATTATTCAATAATTCCAGATAAAAATTATTTTATTAACAAAGATAATTTAAAAATAGATTATAATAATTTAGAAAATATATTAAATGAAAAATTAAATTTTGGAAAATATATAAGAATATTTGATTTATTACAATTAGAAGATTACTATAAAACAGATTCACATTGGAAACAAGAAAAATTGATAAAAATAGCTCAAAAATTTGGACAAGAGATGAAATTAAATTTAAATAATAATTATGAAGAAAAAATAATAACAGAATTTAAAGGAGTTTATTCAGGTCAACTACCAATAAATGAAGAAAAAGATGAAATAAAAATATTAACAAATAATGTCTTGGAAAATTGTATTGTATATAATTATGAAAAAAATGAAACTACAACAATTTATAATGTGGATAAAAAAAATTCGCTAGACAAGTATGATATTTATTTATCTGGAGCTGTGTCATTAATAAGTATAGAAAATACAGAAAATAAAACGGGAAGAGAATTAGTTGTGTTCAGAGATTCTTATGCAAGTAGTTTTGTCCCATTATTAGTTGAAGGATATGATAAAATAACATTGGTAGATACTAGATATATTTCACCTAAAATATTAAATCAATATATAGAATTTAATAATCAGGATATATTATTTTTATATAGTACATCAATTATAAATAATAGTTATACATTAAAATAAATGTCGAAATATGTTGAAATAAATTACAAAAAATGTAAAAAATAATGGAAAAATATTGAAATTATAGTAAAAGAATGATATAATATATATGCTTTTTTATAAATCAAAAACATATTATTGAAAGATAGTTAATATTAAAGAATCAAAAATCAAATAATTGGAGGAACATACAATGGATTATTATTCAACAATGATATTATTGACGGTTTTGATAGTTTTTGTATTAATTATAACAATCACATTGAATAATAGCTTTTCAAAACGGATAAAGAAAGGATTTGTATTGACATTCATACTTGTAATAATTGGAGCTTGTTGCGAATTTGTAGGAAGTGTGTATAATGGAAAAATATTATTTGAAAATTCTCAAATTGATGTTTTTATACACATTTTTATTAAATTTTCAGAGCAAACTCTAGTCCCGATTATTCCAGTACTATTTTCTAAATATATTTTTGAGTCAAAATTAGAAAAGAATATATTTAGAAATGTAATTGTAAAATTTTTGGGAGTTTATGTTATTCTAGAAATTGTTTTACTGCTTTTGGGAGGAAAAATTTTTATTGTGGATTCCACCAATACATATTATCATGCAGAGTTGTACCACATATATACAGCAGTTTTTATTATAACAGCTCTATATATGCAAATAAACGCACTTGAGTTTAGTAAAACATACCAAAATGAAAATTTAGTCCAATTAATAATAATTGGTATGTTTATGATTGTTGGAATATCAATTCAATTTATTAATCATGAAATAAAAACATGTTGGTTAACAATTGCGATTGTGGGGTGTTTCTATTATATTTATTATAATGGAACGATTCAGTTTATTGACAGGTTAACAGGACTTCTAAATCAAAGGAGTTATTATGCTTTTTTAGAAAATAATACAGATATAGATTTTATTTTAATAATCTGTGATGTAAATAACTTTAAAAGCATAAATGATCAATATGGACATATAATGGGAGACAAAATTCTTTCGGAAATAGGAGGACTATTAAAAAATGAGTATGGTAAATATGGAAAATGCTATAGAATAGGTGGAGATGAATTTGCAATAATTATTCAAAATGTGAATGAAAATTTACAAAAAACAAAGTTAGATTTTGACAAAGCATTGATGGAAAGAAAAAAACAAGTTAAACAACTTCCATCGATTGCGGTGGGATATTCTGTTTATAGAGCAAGTTATAAAAATATAAGGGATATCCACTCAGTTCAAGAGGAGGCAGATTTAAATATGTATAAAATGAAATATGAAATGAAAAAACAATAATATGTTTCAAAAGGCGATAAGATAATTCTTATCGTCTTTTGTTTTTATGGTAACCGTATATAAATAAAAATAAACCAGATATCAATAAATTGATAGAAAAAGGAAAAAAATATGTTATAATCAAAATAACCTAGGTAGAAAGGAAGAAAAAATTGAAAATAGAATTTGATATTAATGAAAAATACCAAGAAGATAAAATAATTATTTGTACAAATAAAATTACAGATGAATTACAAGAATTTGTGAATAAATTAAATAATGAAAAAAATAATAAAATTTATGGATATAAAAATGATAAAATATTTATATTAGAAGAAAATAAAATAGAAACAATTTATTCTGAAAATAAAAAGGTATTTATAAGATATGAAAATGGAAATATATATGAAACTAAAAAAAGAATATATGAATTGGAAAATAATTTACCTAATAAATTTGTTAGAATATCAAATTCAGAAATTGTTAATTTTGATAAAGTACAAAATTTAGATTTTAAAATAGTTGGAACAATTATTTTAAATTTTTACACTGATAGATATACATATGTGTCAAGAAGATATGTAAAGAAAATAAGAGAATATTTAGAAATTTAATGAGGAGGGATAAATTATGGAAATTAATTATAAAGAAATTTTTTTTAAAAGCTTTAAAGGAATATGGTATGGATTTGCAACAATTATAATAAGTTTATTTACTTGTTATGCAATATTTGGACAAGAAGGATATTTATATGAAATATCACAATATTTAAATATAAATAATTTAATAATTAGAAGTATATTTTTAATAGTATCTTTTATTATATTTTTATTTGGAAAAGAAGTTGAAATAAAATCTGAAGAAATAAGAAAAGAATTATCTTTTAAAAAATATTTTTTCTATAAAATGTTTACACTAATGATTTATTTTGTATATTCAATTAGTTGTATTTTTATATTTGATAAATTTATTAATGATAAATATTTTGTTGCTACATTTGTTATTGTTATTACTGTATGGGGACTTATTTATACTATTATGTCATCTGTTTATAAAGCAATATTGGAGAAAAAAATTAATGAAAAATTGAGAGAAAAGAGATTGATAAAATAAAATTAGATTTAAAATATTGTCAAAGATATTATTTTAAATAAGAATTATTATATATAAAACAATTAAAAGATTAGATAATAAGTATAAATTAATAAACGAAGATGATAATTTTGTTTTTTAATGAAGTACTATAAGAGTTGGTAGATGTTGATTATTAGTAGATTTTATGTTATAATATTATTGTAAGCACAAAACCTGTATAAAAAGAGGGACATAGATATGGTAAGACTATTTTTTATTTTACTTTTATTAGCATGCATAATCCCACCATTGAGTCCGTTATTCCTTTTTTTGGCAGTACTTTGCCTTGCTAAGGTGGTTGGTTGGTTTTCAATTGTTATTGTGGTAGCAATCATTTATATACTATCACATATAAAAAGCACCAAATAGAACCAATCTAGAAAAAGGTGTAGTTTTAAACCTACACTTTTTTCGATTTTAATTATAAATAAAAAAATAAAATAAAATAATCAAAAATACTTGCATAAAATGTAAAAATATTCTATAATAAATGTATATAATGCGTTTTTTAGATAGGAGTGATGAAAAAATGGGAAAGAAATTATTAAAAGTTGCAATAATAAGTATATTTATAATAATAACTATTTTTTCACTACAACAAAAATCATATGCTGATGTTGATAAAGCTAATGTAGGAAATAGTGGAGCAGGAAATTCAATATTAAATACAAAAGACTATGAGCCTTCTCCTCAAAAAAGCGATAGCTTTAATTCTAAAGTTGCAACAGTATTAAGTATATTGCAAGTGGTTGGAATAATTGCAATAGTTATAGGAATAGCAATTATGGGATTTAATACGATTATTGGAAGCGCAGAAGAAAAAGCAGTAGAAGAAAAGAAGGCTATAGGGCTAATTGTAGGAGCTGTAATGATATTTGGAGTAACAACAATTGCCAAATTTATAATTTCTATTGTTGATTAGGGAGTGATATGAATGAAGAAAATGATTATTAAGATTAATTTTTTATTTATTTTAATAATGTTAGGATGTAATCTTATCCCAAATTATAGAATTGTTATTGCAGCAGATTCAACATTAGAAGATGTAATAAAGGGAGGAAATGACTTTATTAATTTAGATAATAATAGTTCAAATATAATAGATACAAATGGGCTGAAAGATTTGTCACAATTTGTTTCAGGAACATTATTAACAATTGCAATAGGAGTTACATTACTTACAGGCGCTATAATGGGAATAAAATTTATTACCCAAAGTGTAGATGATAAAGCAAAAATAAAAGAATCAATGGTTCCATGGATTGTAGGAATAATAGTCTCATTTGGAGCATTTACAATATGGGAAGTAGCTGTAAATGTATTTTCAAGTTTATAATTAGTTATTAAAATTTAAAAATATATATAAAATTAAAAGGAGGAAAAAAAATGAATAAAACATTAAAAATAGCAATGGTAATAGCAATGGTAGTAGCAACAATATTTACTTTTTCTAATATGGCATTTGCATCTGGTAGTAATGCAGAAAATGTGGTTACTGAAATAAAACCAGATATTAGTTCAGTAGATTCTTCAAATTTGACTAAAATGGCAGGAAAAGTTATATCATTAATTCAAGTTGCATCAGTAATATTAGCAGTAATATTAATAGCTGTATTTGGTTTTAAATTTATAATGGGAAGTGCTAATGAAAAAGCAGATTATCAAAAATCATTTATACCACTTATAGTTGGATTAGTTGTAGTATTTGCTGCAACATCAATAGCAAAATTAATAATGTCAATTGCTTCTGGAATGTAATAAAAAAAACATATTTTATGATAAATTTTATCATAAAATATGTTTTTTTTTTACTTTTTATGTTATAATAAAATAGTATAATTAAGTTTAAACGAAAGAGAGGAAAAAATATGCCAAGATATACATACACAATACCAAGAGAAACAAAAGGAGAAGGAAGAATATTGATGATATTTTCCAAAAAATCATTTCTATGGACAATTGCATTTGCTGGAATAGGAATTTTTTTAGGATATTTACCAATAGGAGTAATATTGGGACATTCAATTATTGGGATAGCTATAACATTAATATTTGGATTAATTGGATTTGGAATAGGAACATTAAAAGTTCCAGAGTCAAGGAATTTCGAGTTTTTTAGAAAAACAGGAGGAGAAAATATTGATGAAATATTGTTTAGAATAATAAAATTTAAAAAACAAGGAAATAAAATTTATTTATATCACAAAGGAGGAGACGAAAATGAATAATTCAGAACAATTAGTTTCAATATTAACAATTATTGCTATAATTTTAGTTGTTGTTATATTTGTATTGATAGGAGTATGGATATTTATTGTGGCAAAAGAAAAAAAGAAAGGAAATAAAGAACAATCAGAAGAAAAAGAAACAGCCAAAAATAAAGTTGCATATAATATTAATTCCATTTTTGATTTTATGGAGTTTGAAAAAATTGAAGACAATATGATTATACAAAAAAAAGGTAAATTTTTAATGGTAATAGAATGCCAAGGAGTAAACTATGACTTAATGTCAGATATGGAGAGAACATCTGTTGAACAAGGATTTATAGAGTTTTTGAATACATTAAAATCAGAAATACAGATATATGTACAAACAAGAACAGTAAATTTAGAGCAAAGTATTCAATCATATAAGTTAAAATTTAGGGATATTCAGGATAAATATAATGTTATTCAAAATCAATATATACAAATGAAAAATGCTGAACCAGGAGAATATACTGATCAACAAATATATAATACATATCTTGAATATTTAAGAGAAAAAAATAAATTTGAGTATACTCAAGATATAATTGCAGATACAGAAAAGAGTAGTTTAAATAGTAATGTATTACATAAGAAATATTATATAATAATACCTTATTATGAAGATGAAGTTAGTACACAAAATTACACAAAAGATGAAATTCAAAGTATGGTATTTTCAGAGTTATATACAAAAGCAAGATCAATGATGAGAACATTAACAAGATGTGAAGTAAATTCTAAAATATTAGATTCACAAGGATTAATTGAATTATTATATAATGCCTATAATAGAGATGATGCAGATGTATTTAGCGCAAAACAAGCATTAAATTCAGGATTTGAAGCTTTATATTCTACAGCCCCAGATGTGTTAGATAAGAAAATGAAGTTAATAAATAAAAAAATTGAGGAAGAGGCTGTAAAGGTTGCGCAACAAGCAATTTTAGAGGCAAAAAGTGATAAGGAAATGATGGTAAGAATAAGAGAAGAAAATGCTAAAAATTTGATATTTGATATGGCAGAACAATTAATAACAGAAAATCAAGATTATTTAGACCAAGATATTTCTGAGGATGCAAAAGTAAAAGTAAGAAGAAAAAAGAAGGAAAATGAGGAAGGAGGAACAAAAGATGAAAATAAAAAAAGCTGAAGATGAGCAATTAAATAATAATATAGAAGAATCAAGAACAATTTTAAGAAAAAAGAGCATAAAAGAATTGATTGCTCCATCTGGAATTGATGTGTCAAATATTGATCATTTAGAGATTATTTCAAATGTAAAAAGATATGCAAGAAGCTTTTATGTTTCTAGTTTACCTAGAACATGTATATTTCCAGAGCTATTTAGATCTTTATATATGTTTGGAGATATAAATACCTCTATATACATAAAACCATTGGATGAAGCAACAACACAAAATGAGCTTAATAAAACTATTACTGAACTTGAGACAGAAAGAATTGTTGCAAGTGATAAAGGAAATATTAATAGAGAAAGTATAGTTGCACAAAAAAGATTTGAAACTGAACAATTAAGAGATGAAATAGCATCAGGATTTAATAAATTATATGAAGCATCTATTGTTTCAACACTATTTGCATATAGCCAAACAGATTTGGAAAGATTATCTAAAATGCTTACTGCAGAAATGTCAAAATCATTAATAGGAATAAGGAGTGCTTGGGCAATTCAAGAAGATGGATTTAAATCAGCATTACCATTAATGGAAGATAAAATAAAGAAAAAACACATATTTGATAGACCATCAATGGGAACAGTATTTCCATTTACCACTTCAAATATTGGACATGATACAGGTGTTCCAATTGGAATAAATAGACAGACAGGTGTTCCAATTTTGTTTGATAACTTTCATTCATCATTAACTAACTATAATATGGTTATATTTGCTAAGTCTGGTGCAGGAAAATCTGTAACAATGAAAACTTTGATTTCAAGATCGTCTGTATTGATGGGAATAGAGAGTTTAACATTAGATGCCGAAGGAGAATATTCTATTGTAGCTGAAGCATTAGGAGGAATAAATGTTGTAATTAGCCCAACATCTAAAACAATTATTAATTTATTTGATATTGAAGTTGAAAGAACAAAAGATGAAATAACAGGAAGGGAAAGAGAAGTTTTAAATGTTGAAAGTAAAGTTGAGGATGTTACTCAGGCTTTAATGACAATGGCAAAAGGTAGTACTAGAACAGATAATGTAAATGAGTTAACAAAACAGATAATTGCTGAAGCAGTTTCACAAGAATATGCTGCAAAAGGAATTACTGCTAATCCAACAAGTTTATATGAAAATGTAAATTCAAGTAATGTTTTTGAAAAAAGAAAGAAAGAAATGCCAACAATTGGTTCTTGGTATAAGCGTATTAGACAAAGTGCACAAAGTAATACAAATAAAGATTATGAATTCCAATACAGTTATTTGCTAAAAGTTATGAAACAATATGTAAGAGAGTATAATGGGCAGATGGCATATTTTGATGGACAATCTACTTTTGATCTAATGGAGGGAGCACCTCTTATAAATATAGATATTTCACAGCTTGAAGAGCGTTTTGCAAGACCACTTGCTCAACAAATATTAATGTCTTGGATTTGGGAAAAATTTGTAAAGAAAAATAGTGAAGATAGAAAAAAGGCTAGACAAAAAAGAGTTATAGTTGATGAAGCATGGATGTTACTTCCATTCCCAGAAGCAGTAGATTTCTTAAATAAAATGGCAAGACGTGCCAGAAAAAGAAATGTTTCATTAGCAATTATATCACAGAGATTTCAAGATTTCTATGAAAAACCAGAGGCACAAGCAGTTTTAACATCATCTGATACTAAATTATTCTTAGCACAGGATAAATCAGAAATTGCACAATTAAAAGAAGTATTTAAACTTAGTGAAGGAGAAGCATCTTTTTTAGTTACATGTACAAAAGGTGAAGGACTACTAAAAGTAGGTCAAGATACAGCTGTTATTCAAATTACTCCTACAAGAAAAGAGTTTGAATTTGTTGAAACAAATGTTAATAAATTAGCAGAAAAAAGAAGAAAAGAAGAACAAGATAATAATAATTAGGTAATGGAGGTGAAGAAAATGAAATATTTTAATAAAATAATGTGCAGTATTATTTGTATATTAATTTTATTTATTTTCATTACCCCAATTATAAGTTATGCTGTTGATGAAACAAATGAGTATCGGAGAACCACTAGATGTAATAAATGCACAAAAGTGGGATGATCTAGATCCTAGTAGATATGGCGAATCGAAAGCAGAAGCTAAAGCAACAATTATATCTGCTGAAGAAAATTATAAGAAAGCATTAGAAAAAGAATTAATGCAGATGAATACATTATTAAATAATGTAACAGATAAGGAGTTAGATTCATATGACTCTGAAAAGTTAAAAAAATATATTAATTCATTAGAAAATTTTTCAAAAAATGATAAAATTTCAGACACAAATGGTAGTTTGATAAGTGATACAATTTATGTTGATACAAAAACAAATATAGATAGAATAAAAGAAAAATATGCTGATAAATTATCAGATGATCAAAATGAACAACTTGATAAAATAGAAGAAAATAGTGGAAACAATTCACAAAATGATTATAACCAATGGTTAGAAGATCAAAAAGATTCTGAAGTTTCTAGCTCAAATGCAGATATTTGGGATGGAGGTAAAACAGCATATAATGATATTACTGGAGGAATGCTTTTTAATATTGTTTTTGATTTTGGTTTACTTGTTGGAGATTCTGTAAATGCAACTTTTCAAAAAATAATGTATGCAGATGAGAATAAAGATGGTGGTGGATTAATTTCAAATATTTTAAGTGTTATAGGAAGTACTTTTAGTATAATGTCAAAAGATTCTTCCGATTCTGTATTTGAAAATGGTGGAGATGTGAATGAAACAGTTAGTGTTGATATATATCAACAGTTAAATTCACTTGAGTTTCCACATATTCATTATAGTTGTGAAGAAATTTTTTCTGGAAAAGTAGGAATATTAAATATTAATTTTATTTCAGGCGAAGGGCAAGTAGAAAGTTTAGGGAGTGTTAGACAAGTTATTTCAAGCTGGTATAAGACATTAAGAATGATTGCAATTGTTGGGATGTTATCTGTATTGATATATACAGGAATCAGAATAATGATTAGTTCTACGGCTAATGAAAAAGCAAAATATAAAGAATGGTTGATAAATTGGATTGTTGGATTTATATTGTTATTTGTTTTACATTATATAATGAATTTTATAACAACAGCTATAGATAAACTTAATGATTTATTAGTATCAACTATGCAATATATAAAAGTTTCATATACAGCTAACAAACTTGTTCCAAGTAATAACAAAAGTGGAGAATTTGCGACAAATTTGATTGGATTAGTTAGATTTTTAGCACAATCTTCTGTTTCAGATTTTAAAATGGGATATTTAATAATATATTGGTTTTTAATAACAGCTACAATAAAATTTACGATAGTTTATTTGAAAAGGCTAGTAAATATGGCATTTTTAACATTAATAGCACCAATTATAGCATTTACATATCCTTTAGATAAAATGGCTGATGGTCAAGCACAAGGATTTAATGCATGGCTTAAAGAATATGTATATAATGCTTTATTACAACCTATGCACTTTATATTGTATTATTCATTGGTAGGTGCATCAATAAAAATTGCTGCGGTAAATCCTTTATATGCAATAGCAGTATTAACATTTATGGCAGAAGGTGAAAAATTATTAAAGAAAATTTTAGGATTTGATAAAGCACAAGGGCTTGGTACTGTTAAAGGTATGCAAGATGCAGTTATTGGAGCAACACTTGGTGCTGGTGTGGCAGGACTATTAACAAAAGCTAAAGGTTCTGTTAAACAAGTAGAAGCACCTGAACCTGGAGCAATAAATAAAGATTATCAAAATGCAGGATTAGATATGGGAAGTTCTAGTAGTATTCCTAGTCAGAATGATGATAATAGTTCTGGTCAAAATTTATCAGATAATTTTAATAATGCAAATACAAATAATAATTCTGAACAGAATAATATAATATCAAGAAGAGTACCAAGACCACCAAGAAGAACTACACCACCAGTTTTAGAAGGAATTGCACCAATGCCTCAAAAAGAAACAACACCAATACATGAGTTAGCGAAAAAAGTTAAAAAGTCAGATATTGGAAAAACTATTGCTACTGCGGGAAAGAATAAGGTGGCAAGAGGTAGTAAAGCTGTATTAAGAAGAATAGCGAGACCAGTATGGGATACATCAAAAACAGCAGAGTGGAACAAAAAAAGATTAACAAGAAAAGTTGTAAGAGGAGCAGTAGGAACAGCTGTTGGTATTACAGCTGCTGCCGTTCAAGCAGGAATTAGTTTAACAGATGGAAAATATAATCCACTTGAAGGGGTAACAGCATTTGGAGCAGGATTTGCATTTGCTGGTAATAAAGCTGATAAACTTGTAAATACATTTGATGAAGGATATAATGATTATTTGTTAGGTAATGATTTGTCAGATGAAGATAAAAAAGTAAAATTGAAAAAATATCAAGAACAGTTTAAAAATAGAGATGATGTTATAAAATTCTGTCAAGAAAATTATGGAGATGATTGGAAAAAATATCGTGATAGAATGGCTGATACATTTGTAAGTAGAGGAATTACTGATCTGAGCGAAATGAAAGAAATGATAAAATATTCAGGAAAAACAGTGAAGGAAATTGTTGGAAATAGAGAATTAACAGATGAAGAAAAGGAACAAATTGAATATCAACAAGATGTTACTGCAATTTCTATAAATAATATGATAAAAAAGAAGAAAAAAGAAGGAACACTAAAATCAGTATATGATCTTGACGCTGAAGATAGAGAAATATTAGCTAAAACATCTGGAATGAAGAAAGATGATGCAGAAAAAGTTGCAAAGAAAATAAGAGATGATAATTCAGCAATTAGATATTATTATGAAAAACTAAATGGATAAAAAGTGATTTTTAGGAATTACATTCCTTTGAATCAAAGGAATGTAATTAAAAAAGTTACTTTTAATTAAGAAAGGAGGATATATGAGGAAAAAAGAAATTATTAAAAAATTTGTTATTATAATGTTAATAGTTATATTTATAATGAATTTTATTATTCCTAATAAAGTTTTTGCTAGAAAATTTACTTGGTTTGGTTGGGAAGATGGATATTTAAAAATTCTTTATAATGAAGCTGATGGAACTGAAGATATATATGATGGAGGGGAAGACGAGTTTGATAAATCTCTTGGTGGAGTATTGTTAAATCCACTATTTGAACTTGTATTAACTATATTTGATGCAATTAATTCGACAATGCAAAAAATAATGTTATCAGATGAAAGTAATAATGGAGAAATGAGTAATATTATTGAAGCAACATCTGGTTCTTTCAATATAATGACAGAAGAAATTAAGGATGCAGAATTTGATAATGGGAAAGTGAGTGAGGAAGAATTTTTAGATGTATCAATTCTTCAAAAATATGCAAAGTTAAAATTTCCACATATTCATTATAGTTGTGAAGAGATTTTTTCTGGAAAAATAGGTTTATTGAATATAGATTTTATTTCAGGAAATGGACAATCAACAGGATTAGCAAATGTTAGAAATGTTATTGCATCATGGTATAAAGCATTAAGATTAATTGCAATTGTTGGATTTTTATCTGTATTAATATATACAGGTATAAAAATAATGACAAGTTCTATAGCTCAAGATAAAGCTAAATATAAAGAATGGATAATAAATTGGCTTATTGGATTTGCAATATTATTTCTTTTACATTATATCATGAGTTTTATAATTGCGATAATAGGGCAATTTACGAAATTATTATCAAACTCAATGGAATATATTACTGTTCATTTTTATGTAGAGAAAGTAATGTGGTTTAATGAGAAATCAGATACATTTGTAACAAATCTAATTGGACTTGTAAGATTTTTAGCACAGTCATCAGTTCCAATGTTTAAAGTTGGATATTTAATATTATATGTAATGTTAACAACATATACAATAAAATTTACAATTGTATATTTAAAAAGACTTGTAAATATGGCATTTTTAACATTGATAGCGCCAATAGTAGCATTTACATATCCAATAGATAAAATGGCAGATGGTCAAGCACAAGGTTTTGATGCATGGCTTAAAGAATACATATTTAATGCGTTACTTCAACCAATGCATTTATTATTGTATTATATTTTAGTTGGTTCATCAGTAATGATTGCTGCAAAAAATCCATTATATGCAATAGTAATATTAGCATTTATGACAGAAGGTGAGAGATTATTAAAGAAAATTTTCGGATTTGATAAGGCAAATGGATTTGGTACAGTTAAAGGAATGCAAGATGCTATTATCGGTAGTACAATTGCATCAAAAATGGTTGGAATGTTAGGAAAAGGAAAAGGAAATGTTGCTGAAGGAAAAATGCCATCACCTGGAGCTACAAATAAAGATTTTTCAAATGCAGGATTAGATATGGGAAATTCTGGAGCATTACCACAACAATCTGGAAATAATCAACAACAAAACAATAATAATGGAAATAATCAACAACATAATAACAATAGTCAACAAAATCAAAATGCTCATAGAGTATTACAACCTCCAGTATTATCTGGAATAAAGACAAAACAACCTAAAGATAAAAGCGCTTTTCAACAAATGGCAGATAAAGTAAAAGGAAGTGATGCTGGTAAAGCTGTAACAAAAATGGCAAATACAAAAGCAGGAAGAGGAGTTAGAGCTGTTGGAAGAAAAATAGTAAAACCTGTATGGGATACTCAAAAAACAGCAAAATGGAATAGAAAAAGATTAACAAGAAAATTAGCAAAAGGAGCAATTGGAACTGCAGTTGGTGTTACAGCAGCAGCTGTTCAAGCAGGAATTAGTTTAACAGATGGAAAATATAATCCACTTGAAGGAGTAACTGCATTTGGGGCAGGTTTTGCCTTTGCTGGAAATAAAGCTGAAGGGCTTGTAAATACATTTGATGAAGGATATAATGATTATTTAATGAATAATGATTTATCAGACCAAGAAAAAAATGAGAAACTAGAAAGGTATCAAGAGGATTTTAAAAATAGAGATGATGTAATAGATTTCTGTAAACAAAATTATGGTAAAGATTGGAAGGAATATCGTGATAGAATGTCAGATAATTATGTAAGCAGAGGTTGTACAGATTTGAAGGAAATGAAAGAAATGATGAAATACTCTGATAAAATGTATAAAGAAAGTGGAATAGATTCAAGAGATGATTTAACAGATGATCAAAAAGCAATAGAACAAGAGAAACTTGATGCTTCAGCAGTTGCAATAAAAAATATCCAAAAACAGAAGGCAAAAGAAGGAACTTTAAAATCAGTATATGATTTTGATGCTGAAGATGAAGAAATATTAGCTAAAACAGCAGGTATGGATAATAATCAAGCAGAGGCAGAAGCAAAGAGAATAAGAGATAGAAATGCAGCAATTAGATGGTATCAAAAAATGGTAAATTGATAAAAGTGATTTTTAGGAATTACATTCCTTTAAAAATCAAAGGAATGTAATTAAAAAAGTTACTTTTATAGAGAAGAGGTGAAGTAATGGTAAAAAATATTTTTAATAAAGTACTGATTAGTATAAGTATAATTGTAATTTTGTTTAATTGGATATTTATATATATAGTAAGAGCAGATTCAGTAGAGAAAAATCTTAATGATATAAAAATTGAGGTAGGACAAGTTGGAGCAGATACATATATAAGTTTGAAAAAACAAGTAGTAGAAGAATTGAGAAAAAATTTAGAAGAAGAATATAATTATAAAGGAACAACAGAAGAATTAGCCCAAATTTGTGGGATAGATTTGACTAATGGAACAGCAGGATCTGTGCAATCTGTTGAAGGAAGTTCAATAAAAATAAATGATGATACAACTGTTATATTAGCTTTTAATATGAACATAACAACAGGAACAAATCAAAGTTATAGAAGTGCTAATAATACATATGGAGCATATACTCAAATATTACTAAGTGATATAAAAACAATAAAAAATACAGGAGAAGATAATACAGATGCAAATAATGAAAAACAAAAAAAATTAATGGCAAAAAATTATAAAAATGATGTAATAGTAGAAGGAAAATCATATTCTGGTGAAACAGACTGGGATTTGGGTGGAGTTATATTAAAACCATTATTTTTTCTTGTAAATTGCGTAGCAGATACTCTTTTAGGTGCATTACAATGGGTTATGTATTCAGATGCTATAGATAATAATCAATTAACTAATTATGTAAAAACAAATTATATAGATAAACTTAAAGTTGTTGATAGTAGAAATATTGATACAATGTTTGACATATCTTTAAATCAAAAAATTGTAGTTATTGGTACAAAAGGAGTGATGAGTAATGTTGAATATCCACATATACATTATTCGCCAGAAGAAATATTTTCAGGAAAGATAAGTCTTTTAAATATAGATTTTATTTCTGGAGTTGGTCAAGCAGAAGGATTAGGTGTTGTTAGGCAAACAATTTCAAATTGTTATAAAGTGTTAAGATTAATTGCTACTATTGGATTTTTATCTGTATTAATATATACAGGTATAAAAATATTAATAAGTTCAATTTCAAAACAAAAAGCAAAATACAAAGAGTGGATAATTGACTGGCTTATCGGTTTTGCAATGTTATATTCAATGCATTATATAATGTCATTTATTATAGCAATTGTTTCTAAAATCAATGAAATGTTAAATTCTACAATGCCAATTTTAAGAGTTGCTGCTGGAAATGGATATGAATCATTTGGAACTAATCTTATTGGATTTGTAAGATTTTGTACACAATATGATACACTCTTTGTTAAAATCGGATATGAGGTATTATATATATTGCTTGTAGGATATACATTTAAATTTACTATTATATATATTAAGAGAGTAATAAGTATGGCTTTTTTAACAATGATTGCTCCAATAATTGCATTTACATATCCAATAGATAAAATGATAGATGGAAAATCTCAAAGCTTTTCTACATGGTTTAAAGAATACATATTTAATGCATTATTACAACCAATGCATTTCCTACTTTATTATATACTTGTTAGTTCTTCAATAGCAATAGCAGTAAAAAATCCAATATATGCAATAGCTGTTTTAAAATTTATGACAGAAGCTGAAAAAATGTTTAAAAAGATTTTTGGTTTTGATAAAGTAAAAAATGGTATGGTAGGAGGATTAGGTGCAGTGCCATTATTAACAGCTGCTAAAGGAATGAAAAGTTTTATTGAAAAAAACAAAATGGGTAATAATGAAGGCAATAATGCTTATATTGGATATCCAGGTATAACTAATAATGATTTTCAAGAATCAGATCTAATAGTAGGTGATGATGATATAAGTGATTCAAGTAGTGGTCAAAATGTAAATGCTAGACGAAATAGAGTGGGAATTTATACTAATACAGAAACTACAGGTAATGAAAATCCTAATAGAGGAATAAGAACAGAAAGTAGTAATAATGGTTCTAGAGTAGGTAGAGCAATAATCAATACTAATAATTCAAATAATGGACAACAAGTTGGATTTAATCCAATAGGTAGACCTAGGTTAAATTCAAAAGTAAAAACGAGAGCTCAAAAAAGAATGGAAAATAATAATAAATATCCAATAAGACAAATTGCAAATAAAGTTAATAGAATTAAAAATAAAGCATTAGATAATGAACTTGGAAGAAAAACAATTAAATTAGCGAATACGAAAACTGCAAGAGGAGTTAGAGCTGTTGGAAGAAAAATAGTAAAACCTGTATGGGATACTCAAAAAAGTGCAAGCTGGAATGGAAAAAGACTTATAAGAAAAACTGCGAAAGGAGTAGTTGGAACAGCAGTTGGTATTACGGCAGCAACTGTTCAAGCAGGAATTAGTTTAACAGATGGAAAATATAATCCAGTTGAAGGAATTGCAGCTTTTGGCGCAGGATTTGCTTTAACGGGAAATATTATGGACAATACTATGACTAATTTTGAAGAAGGAGCATATCAAGGTTTAACTAATAAAGAAAAAATGGAAGAATATAAAGAAAACTTTAGAAACAGAGATGATGTAATAAAATTCTGTAAAGAACATTATGGAAGTGAATGGAAAACATATAGAGAGAGAATTATAGAAAATTATGTGACAAGAGGAATTACAAATTTTGATGAAATAAAACAATGTATAAAATATTCAAATAAAGTTTCAAAAGAAACAACAAAGGAAATTACAGATAAGAAAAATTATTTGAATGATAAACAAAAGAAGAAAGTTTTAGAAGCGAAACAAGATGAAGAAGACGCTGTTGCAATATCAATATTATTACAGAAGAAAATAAGAAAGAAAAAGAATATATCTTCTATAACTTATGACAAAGAAAAAGAGAAAGAATATTTGGATGTAATAACAAATGGTATGAAAGATGAAGAGGCAAGTGGAGTAAGGAGACAAGAAGTTATAGTTAGTGCAGCAATAAGATATTTTGATAAAATGACTTCATAAAAAGAATGGAGGTGAGAAAGTGAATAAAAAAATAATATATAAAATTTTTGTGAGTATGATTTTATTATGTTTAATATTTCAAATTTTGAAACCAGAGATCACATTTGCAGTTCCTGTAGATGAAAATGGAAATGAAATAAAAGAAAATATTGATGAAAATCAGAATGTTACAAATAAAGATGATGACAACTTAAAAAGTGAAATTGATGATGATACTGGTACAATGTTACAACCATTATTGGAGCTTGTTAGAGCTCTAGGAGATTCAATAATTTCAGTTTTATCAAGATGTATGTTAGGAACTAATCGTGAAAAAGTAATGGTAAAATGGAGTGAGTTAGATACATCTAATATATCTGAATCAAATGAAACCAAGACATTTTCACAAGATGAAATTGATGAATTTAAAGATTCTAATGGACAGATATTAAATTTAAAATATCCAAATTTTAAATATACACCTGAAGAAATTTTTAAAGGAGAAGTCGAATTATTTGGAATTGATTTTATTAGTGGAAATGTAGTGAAAGATAAGAAAATTCAGCCAAATGACTCAGATGGTTGGAATGCATTAAGGAGTACAGTTGCTTCATGGTATAAGGTATTAAGATATATTGCTATTGTTGGATTGTTATCAATTCTTATATATTTAGGAATAATGATTATTTTTAGCTCAAGTTCAGAGAAAAAAGCAGACTATAAGAATAGTATAGCTAATTGGGTTATTGCTATGATATTAGTTTTTGCAATGCATTATATAATGGCATTTGTTATAATAGTGATACAAAGAATAACAACTTTGCTTGGAGATAGTATAGGAAATATAAAGGTTATATTTGGAGCAGATAAAACATTTATGACAAATTTTATGGGGCTTGCTAGGTTTCAAGCTCAGCAATATTCTTTAAAGAAACAATTAATATATATTGTTATATATATAGTTTTTATTACATTAACATTTAAATTTACATTTATATATTTTTCAAGAACCTTAAAAATGGCATTATTAACAATTTTTGCACCATTAGTTGCAATGATATACCCTCTTGATAAAAAAGGAAGTGGAAAATCAAGAGTATTTAGTTTTTGGCTAAGAGAATATACATATAATGCGTTATTACAACCAATGCATTTATTATTATATGACATTTTAATTGGGTCTGCTATAAAAATTTCAGTTAATAATCCAGTTTATGTAATTGTAGCATTGTTTTATTTAGCAGAAGCTGAAAAATTGTTTAAAAGAATTTTTGGATTTAATAGAGCTAGTGGTGGAATGGTTGGAGGCCTTGCTGGTTCAACGGGTGCATTGGTAATGGCTTCATCCGTATGGAATGGTACGAAAAAACTAAGAAATACACTTTCTCAATCAAATGATTTTACTCTTAATAAAAAGAGTGATTCTGGAGATAAATTGAATGAAAAAAGTGATTTTGAAGACGAAGAAAGACAAGATGAGTTATTTGAAAAGAAATATGGAAAAAGAGCTAGAGAAATTAATAAAAGAAGAAACTCTTTGAATATAGATAGAAGTATTTTTGATGCAAGAAAAGGATTTACAGAAAAAGATTTTAAAAATATAGAAAAAGATTTTCAGCCATTTAATGCTAATTTTAATTACTTAAAGAAAAATGGAACAAGAATGGGAGTTAAAGGAAAAGGCTGGAGTAATGAGAATATTGGGGCATTTAGGCAATTAGAGATATCAATAGCAAAAAATGAAAAAGCATTTTCTGATTCAAAACTAGCATTCCAATATAATGATGAGTTTTCAAATATGAATTCAAATCAAATACTTATGAAAATGAAAGAATGTTTAAAAGAAGGAAAAAATGATGAAGCTCAAAAATATTTTGATGTATTAAAGAGAAGAATGTTAGAAAATAAATATATGAGTAAACATGGAGGACCAAAGGCTTTTATTAAAGGTAGATTTGCAGGTTTTTCAGATTCTGATCTTGCATTTAGATATGAAGAAGCAAAAAGTAATAATAATAAAGAGGAAATTCTTGAATGTGAGGCCGAGATGGCTTTAAGAGCAAAAGATTATTCTGCATATGAATCTAAGTTCGATGAATTACAAATGTTTAAGTTAGGAAAAAATAATGAAGACTCTGTAGAAAATACAAATATAGAAAAAGAAACATATACATCAAAACAAACTACTAATACTGAAAATGAATCAAATTCTGTAAGAAAAATGAAAAATGCAAATAGAGAGACTGGTATATCATCAAATAATGATAATATAGCAAGTGATACAGATGAAGAAAGCTCTGGAGTTGTTGGGGCTGGAATAAAAATGGATAATCCATTTAAAAAATTATTTAGAAAAAATAATAGAAAAACAGTTAGAGAAATGAGTCAAAAGAGAAATACTAGAGAAATGAGTCAGAATAGAAATAGTAGAGAAGAAAATAATGTGAGAAGTAATGTAAATCTAAATATGAATAGTGTTCAAAATATAGATGAAAGAGAAAATGTTGAAAAAGAAGAAAGAGGAACACTAAATAGGATGAGTAGAAGAACAATTAGTGGAATTGGAAATGTAGCACATCAAGCAATAAAACCAGTATGGAATACAAATAAAGGTGTAGAAGAAAATATTACAAGATTAGGAGGAAAAATAGCTAAGGGAGCAGTTGCAACAACTATGGGTGTAGCTACTACAGCAGTACAAGCTGGTATTAGTATGGCTGATGGAAAATATACAATGAAAGAGGCTGTTACATCATTTGCGGGTGGATATGTTGCTGGAAAAAAGGTTTCTAATGCAGGTGAAAGATTTATAAAAGATGTTATAAGAGATGTAAGATATGGTGATAGTGAAGAGGCAAGAAAGAAGCAAATTGCTAGGGATTGGGCAGAAAGAGAAGATGTAAAGAAATATTATAAAGAAACATATGGACGTAATTCTAATAAAATGATTTCAGTTGCGCAAAATTATTTAGCAAGAGAGGGTATTCAAGATGTAAATGAGCAGCAAAAAATAATTAGATATGCTAATTATTTGAGAGAAAATCATAAATTAGATGGATTAGAAAATTCAATTAAACAGTCAATTCAAATATATAGATTTAAAAGTAATTTGGACTATACAGAAGGAGTACCTATAGGAAAAGAAGGAAGACAAGAATATGTTGAGAGAATGGTACAACAAGATGGAAGTGCAAAGACAACAGAAGAAATAAGAAAAAAATACAAAGATATGCTTAATGATATTGATGATTTTGAAAATGTGGAAGATAATCGTGAATATGATTATTTTGAATAAAAGAGGTAAAATATATGGATAATTTAAAAAGATTTATAAACAGAAATCAAAAGACGATTATATATATTGTAATAGCAATAGTTTTTATAATAATTATTTTTAATGGGGTGAATTATTATTATACAAAAAAAGAAGAAAAGAATCAAAAAGATATACTAGATAATAATATAACAATTGAAAATAATTATTATAATGAAAATAATGTAAAATTTAATGATATAAAAACTGAAAGTGTAAAAAATCTTAATAATGATACGATTGAAAATACTATGAAAAAGTTTGTGAGTTACTGTAACAGTGGTGATTATAATTCAGCATATAATATGATTACAGATGAATGTAAAACAGCATTAAAATATAATAATGCAAAAATTTTCAAAGAAACATATATGGATATCAGATTTGAAGAACCTCAGGAATATAAATTAACGAAATGGGCATCTGATAATAATAAAGTTGTGTGTTTAGTTTCATTTAATGGAGATATATTAGCATCTGGTGGGGCAGAATTTACTGTAAATGATGAATATTATACATTTGTAAAAAAAGATGATAAATATAAAATTAATTTAAATAATTATATTTATGGCGAAGAAAAGAATGAAAAATATATTTTTGACAATATAAATGTAAAAATAAAAAATATTAATTATTATAGTAGATATCAAGAAATTACAATGGAAATAACGAATAAAACAGACAAATCAATTGCTATTGCAGGAAATGATAGTGGCACAAATGTATATTTGACAAATAATAATGGGACAAAGTATTATGCTATAAATAGTGAGTTCAATGAAGGAAAAGATGTAGAAATTATTAAGGATGAAACAAAAGAAATTACAGTAAGATTTAATAAAACATATAGTTCTTCAAATACTGTTAATAAACTTGTATTTAGTAAAGTTATATTAGATTATCAGGAATATATGAATACACACAATAGAACATCATACTCAAATATAAAAATGATTGAAATTGATTGCAATTAAAAGGAGGACGATATATGAAAAAATTAAAAAGTAAAGTAGTAAAAAATATAGTAATAATATTTATAATTATAATAACAATATTTTCTATGATTGGCCATGCTTCTGCAGATTTTTCATTATTTGGTGATGATAGTTCAAGTAATAGTTCAGGTTCAAGTGTATCGACAAGTGTTTTAACTGCACTTGAAGAATCTTCTGCAGATTTAAAAAACATGGTATCAATAACTGACAATGGATATGAAATTAATGCAAACTATGCTTTAAGAATAATAAAAGCATTAGAAAATGCTTCTGTAAATACATATGCATATGGTTTTAGAGATAAAGATTATGATATAACTCAGGTGGATGATACAAGTCAGACTTATAAAACAGATGATCAGTTAACAAATATTATAGATAAATATATACGTGCTGAATTAAAAAATATGTTACCTGATTTAGGTTCTTATGCAAGAACAGCAATAAACGGAAATGTTCTTATTAAGAGATATACAGCAAAATTTGGAACTTATAATGCTGGAGAATCAGATGTTACTGTTGTGAATAATGGAAAA
The DNA here is from genome assembly GCA_001915995.1 of Clostridium sp. 26_21. GTDB lineage: Bacteria > Bacillota > Clostridia > TANB77 > CAG-508 > CAG-269. The sequence goes on along the minus strand of MNRO01000017.1, from coordinate 68,845 downwards.
TTTGACGATGGAATTACATTAGAATATGTACCATATGAAACATTAAAAAAATATTCTAAGAGAACAGCAAGATCATATGAAGAGACTCAAAAATATTTAAAATATTTTTCAATTAATCCTCAGGGAATGAAATTATGTGTATTAGTTTCAAATGAAAATTATGAATGGGATTATAATAATATTACACCAGAAAGAGCAATAGATGATTCAGGAACACAAGATCCTGCTGGAGTTATACTAAAAGCAAAGTATTATCAAAGTGCTTCAAGAGTTTCATCAACTTTTGAAATAAAAGAATATGAATATTTAAATTTACTTGAACAAACAGCAACTCCAATTAATTATTTTATAGCAATGCATCTTATAACACAAGATGTAGATTTTATGAATGAATTTGTAGAATTATGTAATAAAGCAAATTCTTATATTGAAGTTGGTTTCCTAGAGTCAACAGAAAGTCAATTTACTCATTATAATTATGGAACAGGTGATAAGGATATCATAAGAGGTTCTGTAAAAAGCACATATAAAGTTGATACTTGGAATAGATGGGATTGTTGCAATGATACAGAAAAAGAAGAAACTTATGTGGATCCTATAGATGGAGAAACAAAAACAAGAACGGTAATAGTACATAATCCACATAAAGGTACAGCATTAGTAAATGAATATACTGGAGATTATTATGGTAATGAAGATGAATTATACGCGACATGTCTTAAATATGCAGGATATAAATTGAAAGACTTTTTAAATGTTAGTATTAAAAATACAGGAGATTTATATTTGATAAAAGCTAATACATGGAACATGGATTATGAGTTAACACCAACTGTTAATGGAGTAGAAAGACCTTTTAAGAAAATCCAAAAGACAAAAAAGATTGAATTTCCATCAGATCCAATAAAATATGTTGAGAGATTAACCGAATACCCAGAAAAATATATAGGAGATCACTGTGATGCTAATGATTCTACAATGTTATATGAATGGAAAAATACACATTTCTATGTAACTGAATCATCAGCTGAATGGACTAATAAATATAATGTTTATTCAGTAACAAAAGGTGGATATAAAACAGATATTATAATAAGTTTATTAAGAAAATATCCAAAAGTTGAAAATAATATAATAAATGCTTCATATTTATTATTTTCACTTTTAAATCAAAATGGTAATACTCAAGAATTAGAAAAATATATGAGATATATATTGTCAAATATGAGTGGATATGAATATTTAACAGATAATACAAAAAATTTACAATTTAATATTGCTATTGGTTTATCAGATGATAATCTTTACAGTTATAATAGTGATGGATCAACTACTCAATATACAACAGATGTAGATTCTTCTGCAAAAAGTAGTGGGGTTTCAAAAAAATCAGGTGGTAGTGGAAAAACAGCATGGCACTTAGAAAAACAAACAACAATAACAACAACTGATCAAGATGGAATGCCTATTTCAACAAAAAGTTATAATTATTACAAGCAAGAAAAAGGAACAAATATATGTGGAAGGGCATCTTTAGCAACTTGTTTAAGTGGACTTGGATATTCATATACACCTACAGAAATTAGTCCTAAAAATACAAATGCATGGTTTTCATGGTCAACAACACTTGGAGTAAAAGCAACTAGATATACAAATAATTTAAGAGGAAAATTAATTGAACACTTAAGCACTGGAAATCCAGCAATAGTACATATTAAACCAAATAAGGCAACAGATAATGTTTATAATACAACAGGAGGACACTTTATTGCAGTAGTAGGAATAAAGTATGCAGGAAATGTTTCAGTATATGTGTTAGATCCAGGAAGCTCAAGACCTACAAGAACAGAAAATTATATTGATATAAATACAGTTCTAGCTTATGCAGATGAAATTAGAACATTTTCTAAATAAAATTTATAATTGAAAGGTTTTATAGATGAAAAAAAACAATTTAATTAGATTCCTAATAATAGGAATTTTGATAATATTAATTATATTGATATTATTATTAAAAGTAATAAATAATACCCAAAAAGATGAATTAAAAAATGTAGTAAATGATGAAGAACCAATACTTGAAAGTGAAGAAAATATTGATGAAATTGAACAATTAAATACTTTTTGTATGGTAGAAAAGATTATAAATAAAAATGTAGAATCAGGAAATATATTTTATGCAAATAAAATATATTTCCAAGAAGATTCTTCAATAGAGGGATATAAATTGTACATTTTTGGTGAATTATTTAATACAAATAATAAAATAGCTAAAAATATATTTTGGGCAATAGATTTTAATGAACTTGAAGGAAAATATAAAATAAGTCAAATGAAAGAAGATATAGAGTTATCAGAATTTGAACAGATTGCAAAAAATGGAACTCAACAATATTTAACAACACAAAATTTTACTGGTGAATTTTTGCAAGAAGATATTACAGAGAATAATATTGTAAAAAGATATTTTGAATATTATAAATTATTAATTTTAACAAAACCTGAAAAAGCATATTTATTAATAAATGATGAATATAAAGAAATAAGATTTGGAAATTATGATAATTTTTATAAATACATAAATGATAATATAGAAATTTTTAATAATATGGAATTTAATAAATTTCAAATAAATTATTATGAGGATTATACACAATATGTTTCACTTTCAAATAGTGGAAATTACTATATTTTTAATGTTAATAAAGTAATGGATTTCTCTGTTCTACTAGATCAATATATTGTTGATTTACCTCAATTTACAACAAAGTATGAAAGTTCTGATGTAAGAATAAAGATAGCCTTAAATATTAATAAATTTATAATGGGAATAAATGATAAAAATTATAATTATATTAATATATTATTAGCTGATAGTTTTAAAAATGCTAATAATATAACAAATAATACAGAAGTAGAAAGATTTATAACAAATAATTTTTATTTTCAAAATGATATAGAATTTTTGACTTTTGAAGAACAAGGAAGTTACTATATTTATACAGCAAGTTTAAAAGATAAGAATAGTGATCAAAAGAAAACTATAAAGATAGTAGTACAATTAGAAGAAGGAACAAAATTTAAAATGTCATTTAGTTTCTAACAGATTAGGAGGTGAATATTTGATGAATGATGAACAAAACAATATGCAACAAGACGATTTGGAAAATAATCAAGTTACTCAAATGGAAAAACAAATTGCAGGAAAAATACAAAATTCTGCCAGAGATATGGTAAATAAAGCGAAAGATTCAATAAAAAAAGTGATAAAAAAAGCAGTAAAGACAGCAGTTAAAGCCATTACAAAATTTATAATGGCAACGGCACCAGTTAGCATAATTGTAATTATTGCAATAATATTAGGTATATTAGCTATTTCGCTTACACTTAAGGCATATGAAGGAATTACAAATGTATTTGGAAGAGATAGTACATCAGGAGATGTTTCAACAAGTGAGTTTAATATTTCAATATATGATGAATCTGATTTTGCAAATGGATCAACTAATGAAAATTCTCAATTTTCACCAACTGCATCTGGTAGTATAGTGCAAAATGCAGCTGAAATAAAAAAATATATTAAAGACACATATCATTATCGTCAAGGTAACGATATGTCGAAATATCCATTAAAAATAGGGGATAAAGATAATAGTGGATATGGAGTAGATTGTAGTACTTTCGTAACATGGGCATTAATAATGAGTGGATATGATCAACTAAAAAATAAAAGCCAACTTACTACGGCAGATTTATATAATCTTGTAAGTAAAAATAGTGGAAGATGTGCAGGATTTGGATGGACTTATTCAAAAACATCTGAGCCAACAGCAACAGCTAAACCAGGTGATTTATTGTTAAAAACGACTAAACCAAAGCATGTGGAAATATATATGGGAAGTGGGACATATGGAGCAGGAAGTAATAGACAAATAAAAAAAGAAGGTTATATATCTTATTCTGGTAAAACTTTTAAACAAATTGTTAATTCACGGTGACTTTAGCTATGTAATACATACAAATTAATTTGCTTTTTACTTAGGAAAGGAATTTAAAAATGAATAAGAAAAAAAGAAAAATGTTATTTGTAATTATAAGTATTTTTATTTTATTAGTTATAATAATTTTAATATTAATTACGAAATTAAAAGAAGATAATAGTGATACATATATTGATGAGAATGGAAATGTTATAAAAATTGAACCAGAAGGTGACAATGAGGCAGATGTTATGTCTTATGAAAATGAAAAATTGAAGAATACAACATATTTTTTTAATATAGAAAGTTACATTAATAATTATTTAAATGCAATAAAACTAGAAAATACATTGGAGATAATGAATGTATTAAGTGAAGACTTTATTAGTGAGAATAATCTGACAAAAGGTAATGTAATTGAAAATATAGAAAAAAGCTATGAGTTTTTAGCATTAGAAATATATGAAACAAGAGATGATTCATTATATTCATATATTGTTGGTGGAACGATAAATGACGGAATGTACAATATAAATAAATATTATGTATTTAATTTGGATTTGGAAAATTATACATATAGTATAACACCATTATACAATAAAAATTATAATAATATTGAAGAAATTAAAATTAAAAATAAATTAACAAATATAAAAGAGAATAGTCATAATAAATTTGAATTTAAGAAATTTAACAATGAAAGTATTGTAAAAAAATATATTACATATTATACAGGATTACAAAAAAATAATCCAGAAAAAGCATATGAAATGTTAGATAATGAATATAAAGAGATTAGATTTCAAAACAATTATAATAATTTTTTATATTATATAAATCAAATGAATAGCAACAGTAAATTAGATACAAATTTGAAAAGCTTATCAGAAGGAAGTTATAATGGCAAAGAAGCATATATAATAAAAACAGAAAAAGATAATAGATATACAATAATTGAAGATTCTCCAATGGAATTTACAATGATACTTGATGATTATAGTATAGTAACAGAATCATTTAAAAATAAATATAAGAAATCAACAGATACAAAGAAAATTGCAACAAATGTGGATAAAGTTATGAAAATGATAAATACATATGATTATGTAGGTTTATATAATTTATTAGATTATGATTATAAAAATAACAATTTTGCTAATATAGATATATTAATAAATTATATTAATGATAATTTTTATAATTCTAATATTTATGAAATAAAAAATATAAAGACTCAAAATAATTCATATATTTCTGAAATAAAGGTATATAAGAATAATGAACAAGATTCAGAATATAATAATAAAAAAATAATAATAAAATTAGGTGAAGATACAAATTTTACAATTTTATTTGAATGATTATATTTTTTATATAAAGAGTATAAAAATAGGACCTAATAATTTCTATATAATAGAAATTATTAGGTCTTTTTTTGATAAAAAATGTTCTAAAATTTATAATCAAATAATATATTTCAATATAAAAAAAATTTAAAAATGCTAAGTAAAAGTTTAGGGAAGGAGAAAGAATAATATGAAAAGTAAAAGAGTTATAGGAGCAATAATAACAATTATTTTTTTTATAATTGGAATTTATATGTTATTTAAAAATATAGAAGTAAAAAAAATTGAAAATGAATATCAAGATTATACGCCACAAGAAGAAATATCAGATGTACAGTCAAGACAAACAAAAATATTATTATATTTTGAAAATATAGAGACAAAAAATTTAGAAGCTGAGACACAGATAATTGATGCTAATTTATTAATAGAAAATCCATATAAAAAATTAATAGAATTTTTAATAAAAGGTCCACAAAGTACAAAATTAAAAAAATTAATTCCAGATAAAACAATATTAAATGATGTAACAGTAGAAAAAGGTTGTGCAATTATTAATTTTTCAACTGAATTTTTAAATTATGAAAATGAAGAAAATAAATTAAAAATAATAAATAGTATTGTAAATACATTAACAAATTTAAAAGAAATTAATTCTGTTAGTTTTTTAATAAATGGAGAAAAAAATGAAAATATATCAGAAATTTATTTAAAAAATAAATAATAATTGAAAATATGATAAATCAAAATTTGAAAAAAATGTAAAAAATAAAAGAAATATATATCTTGAATAAAATCTTAAAAGTATGAGGAATTCAAGGATAATTATTTCTTTTTTATTATTTTAAATAATTTTACATATTGTAAGAAAAAATTAAAATTATTTAAAAAATATTCAACATCACATAAAGATTTGCATGTATTATTTTTAATGCGAATAAAATCAAATTTTTTCTTTTTTTTATTATTTTCCATTAAATTTGTTCCTAAAATAATTTTTTGTTTTAATATATTATATGTAAAAAAAAGAAAAATGATAATAATTATAAAAAATATTTTTGCTAAATAAAATAATAAGAAATTAAATAAATTATAAAAAAAAGGTATTTAAAAAATAAAAAAAATATGATAAAATATAAATGTAAAAAGAAAGGAAAGAAAAATGGAAGGAAATTTATATATTATAGCAACACCAATAGGAAATTTAGAAGATATAACATTAAGAGCTTTAAGAATATTAAAAGAAGTAGATTTGATTGCGGCAGAAGACACTAGACAAACTTTAAAATTATTAAATTATTATGAAATAAATAAACCATTAATAAGTTACCATAGACATAATGAAGAAATAAAAAGTGAAATATTGATAGAAAAATTAAAAAAAGGTGAAAATATTGCTTTAGTTTCAGATGCAGGTACACCAGGAATTTGTGACCCTGGGGAAGAGGTAATAAAAAAAGCAATTTGTGAAAATATAAAAATAATTCCTATTCCAGGAGCATGTGCAATGATTAATGCATTAATTTGTTCTGGAATTTCTACAAAAGAATTTGAATTTTTAGGTTTTTTACCATTAAATAAAAAACTTAGAAAAGAAAAATTGGAAGAAATAAAAAATTCAAATAAGACAATAATTTTATATGAGGCACCACATAAAATGAAATCTACTTTGGAAGATTTACAGAAAATATTAAAAAATAGGAAAATAGTTTTAGCAAGAGAATTAACTAAAATTCATGAAGAATTTATTAGAAAAAGTATAGAAGATATATTAAAAGATATTGATAATTTAAAAGGTGAGATGATATTAATAATTGAAGGAAATACAAACAATCAGAAAGAAAATAAATTAAATTTATTGTCATTAGATGAACATTATAATTATTATGAAAAAATGGGATTGAATAAAAAAGAAATAATTAAGCAAATTGCTAAAGATAAAAATTTAAATAAAAATGAAATTTATATGCAATTTTTAAATAAAAAAAAGTAAAAGAAGTAGGAGATTATTCTTCTACTTCTTTTGGGAATACAGCTTCTAATGAGGCAAGTCTTTCAGCACATTTTGGACAAACTAATTTATCTTTAAAAGAAATTAAATTTTTTGAATTACCACAGAATATGCAATTTGGCTCATATTTTTTTAGAATAATTGATGAACCATCTACATATATTTCTAAAGGATCTTTTTCTGCAATTTCGAATTTATTTCTAATTTCTCTAGGTATAACGATTCTTCCTAATTCATCTACTTTTCTAACAATTCCTGTTGATTTCATAACATGCCCTCCTAAAATTATTTTTTTCAATTCTATACTATCATAACACAAATCTAAAGTTTGGTCAATTGATTTTGTAAAAATATGTTATTTTATAATTTGTAATGAATATAAATATATATATAAGTATTTTCGAATGGAGATATAACATGTTAAATCTTATTTGGCCAATTTTTATAATATCATCAATAATTTATGCTATGATTTCTGGAAATTTAAATGAACTAAATATTGCAATAACAAATTCTACTGAAAGAGCGGTGTCATTAACATTGACTTTAATTGGGATGACAAGTTTGTGGAGTGGACTAATGGAAATAGCTTCTAATACTAATATTATTAAATATTTATCTAAGTTATTAAATCCTGTTATTTTATTTTTATTTTCTGATTTGAATGAAGAAGTTTCTAATACTATTGTTATGAATATAATTGCGAATATATTAGGATTAGGAAATGCAGCTACACCATTAGGGCTACAAGCTATGAATGAACTTCAAAAAAATAATAAAGATAAAGAAATGTTAGATGATAATATGATGATGCTAATAGTATTGAATACAGCTTCGTTACAAATAATTCCATCAACTGTAATTGCAATTAGGAGTTCATTAGGATCTGAAAATCCAGTGAAAATTATTGTACCTGTATGGATTTCTACAATTTGTGCGAATATTGTTGGAATTTTTATGACAAAGTTGCTTATAAAAATAAATAAAAAGGAAAGTGATAAATATAAAAATTATTAATTATATTTCAATAATTGCAATGCCATTAGTTATATTATTGATTATTTTTTCAGGAATGAAAGAAAGAAAAAATATCTTTGACATCTTTTTAAAAGGAGCAATAAAAGGCATTGAAATAACTATTAAAATTTTTCCAACATTAATTGGGTTATTTTTTGCAATAGAATTATTAAGAAGTTCTGGGATAATTGATTTTATTACAATAGTACTTTTTCCCATACTAAAGTATTTAAAGTTTCCGAGTGAAATAATTCCATTAGCCTTATTAAGACCAATATCAGGAAGTGCTTCATTAGTTGTCGCTATGGATATAATTAAGCAAAATGGTGTGGATTCGTTAATTGGATTAATTGCTTCTACCATTATGGGGGCTACAGAAACAACTTTATATACAATAGCAGTATATACAAGTAGTGTAAAAATAAAAAAGACAAGAGGAGTTTTATTAGCATCTCTTATGGCTGATGTAACAGGAATTGTTATGTCAATAATAATTTGTAGGATTTTATTTTGAAGAAAATACTTGAAAACACTAATACTAAGGTTGCTTTGTCGATTGCTGTCGACCGATTTTTATTGACAAATTAATATTTTTGATGTAAGATGGAACTAATCTAATAGGAAAACATAAAAAATCTTATTAGTTTTTGAATCAAGTTTTTTATTTTGTAAATGGAATATGCTATTTCCCCATATATCACAATAATAATAGATGAAAAACATCTTTTTTAGTCATATAGATTTTCTTCAATAATAGGCCCCCAATTTACTATTAACAAAAAGAAATCAATATTATTAATTGTTCCTACATATTCTCTTTACAGTTATTTGAAGATTTATAAAAAATAAATCTAGGCAGATTACCTAGATTATAAAAAATTATAATTGTATTAATTTTCCTGGTAGCTCTCTACTAGCTACAGATAAATTTATTGAATTGGTATTGCAATTATTTGAAAGTAATTCGTCAACTACTGTTTGATATGCAAGTTCAGGAAAGTTGCTTTCTTTACTTAAATGTCCAAGAATAGCTGTATTTAAATTGCTATTTTTTAATAAATAAGATATTGTTTTTCCAGACATAGTATTTGAAAGATGTCCTGTACTTCCTGCAATTCTTGTTTTTAGATGAAAAGGATATTTACAGCATTTTAGTACTTCTGTATCATAATTTGATTCTAATAATAAAAGTTCACTACCCTCTAAATGTTTTACAATATCGTTTGTCATATGACCAATATCTGTTGCTATGCTTAATTGATGTTTTTCATTATTTATTGTAAATCCACAAGGGTTTGCAGCATCATGTGGAATACTAAATGGTGTAATTTCTAAATCATTTATATTAAATTTTTCATTAGGATAAAAATAATTAATATTTTTACTTGATATTTTTTCAGTTTGCAATGGCATTGCATCAAATGTTTCTCTTGTTGCAAAAACAGGAATATCAAATTTATGTGATATTGTTGATAATCCTTTTATATGATCAGAATGTTCATGAGTGATAAGAATAGCATCAATTGAATTAGGATCTTTTTCTATAGTGCATAAAGCTTCTTCGATTTTTTTACAACTTAATCCAACATCAACTAATACTTTTGTATTTTCTGTTTCGACAAATAAACTATTTCCACTACTACCACTATATAAACTACAAAAATTTAGCATATGTATTTCTTCTTTCTAATATTATTCTGTTACTCTTTCGATTTTTGCACCAAGGTTTCTGAATTTTTGTTCAATATTTTCATATCCTCTATCAATGTGCTCTAAATTGTAAACTTCAGTTTTTCCTTTAGCTGCAATTCCTGCAATAATTAATGCAGCACCAGCACGTAAGTCTGTTGAATAAACAGGAGCTGCATATAATTTATCAACGCCTTCAAAAAATGCTGATTTTCCTTGAGCAGTAATTTTTGCTCCCATTTTATTTAATTCATCAGTATATTGGAATCTTGATTCCCAGATACTTTCTATAATTCTACTTGTTCCATTTGCTGTTGATAAAACAACACCCATTTGAGGTTGTAAATCTGTAGGAAAGCCTGGATAAGGAAGTGTTTTTATAATAGCATTAGATGGCCTTTTATTACATTTTACTCTTATGCTATCTCCAAAATCTTCTACTTGACCACCAATTTCAGTGATTTTTGCAGTTATTGATTCTAAATGTTTTGTTATACAATTTTTTATTAAAATATCACCTTTTGTTGCAACAGCTGCAAGCATAAATGTTCCGGCTTCTATTTGATCTGGAACAACAGAATATGTTGCATTACCTGTAAGTTTTTTTACACCGTTAATTTTAATTACATCTGTTCCTGCACCACGAATGTCGGCTCCCATAGTATTTAAAAAGTTTGCAACATCTACAATATGTGGTTCCTTAGCAGCATTATCAATAATAGTTGTTCCTTCTGCAAGTACAGAAGCAAGCATTACATTAATGGTTGCACCAACAGAAACAACATCCATATAAATTGAAGTTCCTACTAATTTTGAGGCTTTGGCAGTAATTTTTCCTTGTGTTGTATCCACTTTTGCACCTAATGCTTCAAATCCTTTGATATGTTGATCTATAGGTCTTGCACCTAATTTGCAACCACCAGGCATTCCAACAGTTACATCACCTTTACGTCCAAGCATACTTCCAATTATATAATAAGATGCTCTAAATTTTCTTGTTAATTCTTCTGATGCAATTGTTTTATCTATATTTCTTGTATCAATCATAATTTCATTTTGTGTAATCCATGTTATTTTTGCACCTAGACCTTCTAATATTTTACATGACATTTTTACATCACTTATATTAGGAAGATTTTCTATTGTACAAACGCCATCTATTAAAAGTGTTGCAGGCAATATAGCAACAGCTGCATTTTTTGCTCCACTTATTGTTACTTCTCCATTTAAATGTGTTGGTCCAGTTATTACTAGTTTTTCCAAAAGTATTCCTCCTCGTATTTAAAATAATCACATAAAATATATCATAAAAGAATAAAGATTACAATAGATTTTTAATTTTTTGCAGTGAATAGTCCATTATGTGAAAATACTTCTAATAGTTTAAATTTTAGTTTAAATTCAGTTGAAGTTTTGTTTTCTGAAATTAATTCATATGATTCTGAATTTAAATTGTTTTCTAGTTTTTCTTTTCCTTCAGAATTAACAATTCCTGAGCTGATATCTATAAAACATAAAGATGGGAACATAACGCACCACCAATTTTTCCCTTTTGCATTACCAATTTCTACTCTTAAGGCATCATAATATCCAGCTGGTAATGAAATATCTCCATATGATTTGGTTGGAAAGTAGAAATTATTAATTTTTATTTGGACAGGATAATTGTAACCATTTTCAACAATTATATTTTCGGCAATTGTTTGAAATTCATTTTTGTGTTGATTTGCAATTTGTATAGCTTCCTCTTTTGTATTACAATTTGAAGATAAAGTATTCATATATGAAAGTAAAGCATCTCTTACTTTTATTTTTAAGTGTTGATCTTCCTCAGAATCACTATTTGCTAGAACATGTAACCTAAACACTGCATTTGACAATTCAGCAGATATGTCATTTGAATAACTATGAGCACAAAATATGGTATAAATAAATAATAAAAATATTAATAATAAATAAATTTTTAAATATTTTATAAATTTTTTCATAATAACCTCCACATTAACATATTTGTAAAAAAATATCTTTAAAATAATTTTTACCCAAAAAATAAAAAATATACACAAAAAAATTTATATACATACTTGACATACAAAAGAATAAATGGTAAAATTTACCAGTAAGCAAAAAATCTATTGAAAGGATGGATAATATGGTTTTAGAAGAAAATAAAATAAAAAAAATTTGTAATTTTTATGTGAGTGAATATCATTTAGAAATTATGCTATTGCCATATATTAGTGATAAAATAGACAATGAAATGAAAATTTGTATAATAACAGAAAAAAATTTAAGCAAAACTCTAGATGTTGTAATGAACAAAGTAAATTTAGATATAGAAAAGAAAGAAAAAATAAAAAAAATAAACTGGAACAATAAAAAGATAGAAAATATAGAAGAAAATTCGAATATTATATTAATAGGAAGTCAAGAATTTATAAATACAAAATTATTTGAAATAAAAGGAAAAAATGTAGAAATACTAGTATGTTATGATTATAATGAAGTAAAAAACCAAATGCAAGAAATTGTTTTAAAATATGATAGGATGCTTAATACATTAGGGATAAACAAGATTTAATATAATCGTTTTTTATTAATATCTCAAAATTTTCGTATAATCTATTGAATTTTTCGAAAAAATAGTATATATATAGATTATGAACTAAGAAAGGAAGTATACTATGGACGAAAATTTTGATGAAATTAAGTGGACACTAAAAAAATATGGACAAGAACATTTATTAAATGGATATGATAACTTAGATGAAAAAAAGAAAAGAGAATTGTTAAAACAAATAAGTAATATTGATTTTGAGTTAATAAAAAGTTTATATGAAAATACTAAAAAAACTCCAGAAGTTGAAGATTTTGAAATACAGCCAATTGATTATATGGATAAAGATAAATTATATGATAATTATAAAGAATATCATGCAATTGGTGTTGAAGCTATAAAAAATAGAAAATTAGCAGCTGTAACAATGGCTGGTGGACAAGGAACAAGATTAGGACATAAAGGGCCAAAAGGAACTTTTGATATTGGATTAGAATCACATAAATCACTATTTGAATTATTAAGTGATGGTTTGAAAGAGCAAGGCCGTAAATATGGAGTTACAATTCCTTGGTTTATAATGACAAGTAGAGAAAATAATAATGATACAATTGAATTTTTTGCTAAGAATAGAAATTTTGGCTATGAGAAAGACAAAAACTTATTTTTCTTTATTCAAGAAGAATTACCAATGGTTGATATGGAAGGAAAAATATTAATTGGTGAAGATGGACTTGTAAAAGAAGCTGCAAACGGTCATGGTGGAATATATCAGGCTTTAGTAAAAAATGGAATGACTAAAAAAATGAGAGAATTAGGTGTTGAATGGGTATTTATTGGTGGTGTTGATAATTGTCTAGTAAAAATGGTAGATCCTGTACTTATGGGAATTGCCATAGATAAAAAAGTAACTGCAGCAGGAAAATCTGTAGTAAAAGCAAATCCAAAAGAAAAGGTTGGAGTTTTTTGTAAGAAAAATGGAAGACCATCAGTAATTGAATATACTGAAATACCTGATGATATGTCAGAACAAGTTGACGATAATGGAGAACTTGTTTTTGGAGAATCTCATATTTTGTGTAATTTATTTAATATTGAGGCAATTGAAAGGATGGGAAATAAACCATTACCATACCATACAGCTTTTAAAAAAGCAACATATATAGATAAAGATGGAAATAAAGTAGTACCAGATGGACCAAATGCATACAAATTTGAAGCATTTCTATTTGATGCTTTTGGAGAATTAGATGATATGGCTATATTGAGAGTAAAAAGGGAAGAAGAATTTGCTCCTGTAAAAAATGCAACAGGAACAGATAGCCCAGAAACAGCAAGAGAGCTATATAGAAAATTCTATAATTTAAAATAATATATAATATTGCTACTGGTTTAAAATCAGTAGCTTTTTTAATAAATACGAAAGGAAGAATAAAGATGGATTATTTAAAAGAATATGAAAGATGGTGTACAGAACCAGCATTTGATGAAGAAATAAAAAAAGAATTACTAGAGATAAAAGGAAATGATGAAGAAATAAAAGATAGATTTTATAAAGAACTTGAATTTGGTACAGCAGGTTTACGTGGTGTAATAGGAATGGGAACAAACAGAATGAATAAATATACAGTTGGAAAAGCAACACAGGGATTAGCTAATTACATAATAGAACAAGGAACACAAGATAAAGGTGTTGCAATTAGTTATGACTCAAGAAGAATGTCAGATGAATTTAGTTTACAAACAGCTTTAATATTAAATGCAAATGGAATAAAAACATATTTATTTGAAAAATTAAGACCAGTTCCAGAATTATCATTTGCCGTAAGACAATTAGGATGTACAGCAGGAATAATGATAACAGCCAGCCATAACCCTCCAAAATACAACGGATATAAGGTTTACTGGGATGATGGTTCACAAATTGTTGCACCAAGAGATAAAGATATAATAGCAAAAGTAAGAGCTATTTCTGATTTTAAAGAAATAAAAACTATAACTAAAGAAGAAGCTATAGAAAAAGGATTATTTAATGTTGTTGGAACAGAAATGGATGATAAATATATAAATACTTTAAAAAGTTTAGTATTAAATCCTGAAATTGTAAGAGAAGAAGGAAAAAAATTAAAAATAGTTTATACACCATTACATGGAACTGGAAATACAGTAACATCAAGATTATTAAAAGAATTAGGATTTGAAAATGTATATGTAGTTCCAGAACAAGAAAAACCAGATGGAAATTTTCCAACAGTAGATTACCCTAACCCTGAAGATAAAAAAGCATTTAAATTAGCATTAGAGTTAGCTAAAAAAGTAGATGCTGATGTTGTGCTTGCAAATGACCCTGATGCTGATAGACTTGGAATATATGCAAAAGATACAAAAACAGGAGAATATATGACATATACAGGAAATATGTCAGCATTATTGATTGCAGAATATAGAATTTCTCAAATGAAAGAAAAAGGATTATTACCAGCAGATGGAATGTTTATAACTACAATCGTATCATCTGAACTAGCAAAAGCAATTGCAAAAAACTACGGATTAGAGTGTATTGAAGTTTTAACAGGATTTAAAAATATAGGGGCAGTTATAAAAAAAGCAGAAGAAAAGAAAGACAAAACTTATGTATTTGGATTTGAAGAAAGTTATGGATGTTTAATTGGAGATTATGCAAGAGATAAAGATGGTATTTCTGCAGTAATGTCATTGTGCGAGGCTGCTGCATACTATAAATCAAAAGGAATGACTTTATGGGATCAAATGATGAAAATTTATGAAAAATATGGATTCTATAAAGAAGATCAAGTTTCAATAGTATTAGAAGGTGCTGATGGAGCTGAAAAAATAAAGTCTATGATGACAAATATGAGAAATAATTTACCAGAAAAAATAGGAAAATATAAAGTAATTGAATTTAAAGATGTTGAACTTGATGAAATTAAAAACTTAGTGACAGGAGAACAAAGAAAAACAGGATTACCAAAATCAAATGTATTATATTATGAATTAGAAAACAATGCTTGGTGTTGTGTAAGACCTTCTGGAACAGAACCAAAAATAAAATTGTATATGGGTGTAAAAGCAGATAGTATGGAATCTGCAGAAAAAGATTTAGAAGAATTAAAAGATGCAATGGTAAAATTAGTAAAATAAATTTAAAAAAAGTATGTAAACAAATATGCATTACATACTTTTTTTCCATCCATCAATATTTCTAGAAATAGCACCAAATAAATTAGCTTTAATTGTAGGAATTTCTTTTTGCCAAGCAAAAATTTCAGCTTTTATATCTTCTCTTTTTGTATTTTCATCCATTGGACAAACTTTAGGCATAACTTGTTTGTTGTATTTTTTTACAAAGTGATTTGTATCTTTTTCAGTTAATAAAATCAAAGGTCTAATCATTGTAATACCACTTCTGTCCATATAACTTTTGGGTGAAAAAGTTGAAATATTTCCAGCATATTTTAAATTCATTATAAAAGTTTCAATTACATCATCTAGATTGTGACCTAAAGCAATTTTGTTACATCCCTCTCTTTGGGCAACAGAATTGATTATACCCCTACGCAAATTAGCACATAAAGAGCAAGGATTTTTTTCTTTTCTAATATCAAAAACAATTTCTTTAATTTGAGTATCTTCAATAAAAAGAGGAACACCAATTTCATCACAATTTTTTTGAAGAATATCTTTATTAAAGTTTTCAAATCCTGGATTAACTGTGATAGCAATTAAATCAAAATGTTTAGGATAAAATCTTTGTAAAGCCTTTAAACCATTTAGCATTGTAATTGAATCTTTTCCACCTGATAAACAAACAGCAATTTTATCTCCTTCATCTATCATATTATAGTCTTCTATAGCTTTTCTCATCTTACTTAAAATATGTTGCATATAAAACCTCCGAACAATTTATAAATCTTAAATATTATAAATCATTTTTCACAATTAATCAATAAAGAGACAAAAAAATGTTTACAAAATAAAAGCAATGAAGTATAATGTAAAAGAAATGTTCTTATAGCTCAGCAGGATAGAGCAGTCGCCTCCTAAGCGACCGATGGTGGTTCGAGTCCGCCTAGGAACACCATGTAAGTATGTTTTCTTAACGGACTCGAAAAGGAGGAACAGAAAATGGTCTAGTAGACCATTTTCCCGACACGGCTCGCCGAGTCCGCCTAGGAACACCAATAAAAATTTAAGGAAAAAATAAATATGAAAAAAGATAAAATAAAATATAATTGTTTAACTGGAATAATTCTTATAATATTTAATATCAGTATGAAATTTTTAATATATGGTAATACTGCAATATATTTAGATTATATGCCAATGTTACCTGAAGGAACATTGCCTCCTGAAATTGAAATATTTAAAAGGTCAATGTATAGAATGATTCCATTTCTAATAGTAAATGTGTGTATAACAATAATATATATACGAAAAATGTACGACAAAAAAATATATAATAAAAAAACAGATGTGCTTTTTCCAATTATAATTTTTGTGGTTAATTTAATATTGGTATATTTTTTAATAAGTATAAATCACAAAGTTGTTTTCTAAATGTTTACATATGAATTTTTATATAAAATATTAAAGGATAATAGTAAATAAAATAAGAGGTATAAATGGAAGAAAAATTCATGAAAGAAGCTTTAAAAGAAGCAAAAAAAGCATACAACAAATTAGAGGTACCAGTAGGAGCAGTAATAGTAAAAGATGGAAAAATAATAGCAAGAGGATATAATCAAAAAGAAACAAAAACAGATACAACAAAACATGCAGAAATAATAGCAATACAAAAAGCAAGCCAAAAACTAAAATCATGGAGATTATTAGACTGTGAAATGTATGTAACATTAGAACCATGTTCTATGTGTGCTGGAGCAATAATTAATTCACGAATAAAAAAAGTATATTATGGAACATCAGATAATAAAACAGGAGCAGTTGGATCAGTGCTAAATTTATTTGAAGATTTTACATTTAATCACAAAGTAGAATATGAAAAAAATATAATGCAAACTCAATGTGAAAATATATTGAAACAATTTTTTAAGGAGTTAAGAAAAAATAAAAATGTATAAAAAATCAACTCAAAAGATAATTAATAGAATTATTTTTATAGTAATAATATTTGCAATATTATGTGGTATAGGAATATATATATTAAAATATGAAGTTCAAGGAGAGACTAATATACCATTTGAAATAACAAAAATAGCTATAGCTCAAAGTGTAAATGGAATAGAAAATGAAGGTCATCAAGAAAAATGGAATTTTAATGTTTCGGAAAATAATGATATATATATATATTTGGAAAAAAATTCAAGATACAATAAAACTGAAATAATAAAAGATGTAACTATAAATAATATAAAAATTAATAAAACAGATTCAATTGGAGAAACTAAAATATACAAACCAGTTGAAGATGAAAAAGTAATGTTTAAAAATACAAATGAAAATGAAACAGAAGAAATAGTATACACAGGTGAGATGGAATCAAATATTAAGCAACAAAAAATTTCTAATCAAGGTGGAATAATCGCATTTAGATATGCAATTAATAATTTATCAAATTATATTTCTAATGAAAATGAAGAAGTTGATTATGGAAAATTATTACAATTAACAAATATAAAAGAAGAAAATATAAAAACAACTATTTCATTTGATTTTATAATAACATTAACAACAAACAGAAAATATCAAACTAATATACAAATTGATATTCCAGCCAAAGAGGTTATAGAAAAAGGAGTAGCTGGAATAGAATTAACTGAATTTAATAATCTTATTTTTAAAAGAATAGAAAATTAAAAAACTTTAATAAATTACTTGCAAAAACCAAAATTGCATTGTATAATATGGAGGGTATGAGAGCTAACCTCTGTATGGAAAGCAAACTCAATAAAAGCCTATGAACCTTGTCAGGTCCGGGAGGAAGCAGCAATAAGTAGATACTTTTATGTGGGCGTTGTTTTCCATAGAGAGATTAGAATTCATATCATTTTTTATATAAAGGATGTGAAAATATGGGGTACACAGCTCTTTATAGAAAGTTCAGACCACAAACATTTTCAGAAATGGTAGGTCAGGAACATATAACAAGAACTTTAAGAAATCAAATAATTGCAAATAGAGTAGGTCATGCATATTTATTTAATGGTGTAAGAGGAACAGGAAAAACAACATCAGCAAAAGTATTAGCTAGAGCTGTAAATTGCTTAAATCCACAAGATGGAGAGCCATGTAATGAATGCGAAATATGTAAAGCAGCACTAGATGGATCATTAACAGATATAGTAGAAATGGATGCTGCTTCAAATAACAGTGTTGAAGATATACGTTCAATAAGAGAAGAAGTTAATTTTTTACCAACAAAAGCAAAATACAGAGTTTATATAATTGATGAGGTTCACATGTTATCACAAGGTGCATTTAATGCATTATTAAAAACATTAGAAGAACCACCAGAACATGTAAAATTTATTTTGGCAACAACAGAACCACAGAAATTACCAGCAACAATTTTATCAAGATGCCAAAGATTTGACTTTAAAAGAATTCCAGATGAAGATATAATAAAAAGATTAGAACTTGTATGTAAAGAGAGCAATGTAAATGCAACAACACAAGCATTAAATATTATTGCAGCACTATCTGAAGGAGCAATGAGAGATGCTTTATCAATATTAGAAAGATGTATTCAAGATGGTGAAAATAATATAGATGAAAATAAAATAAAAGAACTTGTAGGAATACCAAAATTACAATATATTCATTGCATTACACAAGCAATAATCGAATATAATATAGATGAAGCAATGGAAACAATAACTAAAGTTTTAAATGAAGGAAAAGACCTAAATAATTTACTTTGGGAAATTATAAAATATGTAAAAGATATTTTAATGGTAAAAACAAATCAAAAATTAACTATTTATAATGACGAAGATTTTGCAAGATTACAGGAATTATCAGAAAAAGTTACCAAAGAAAGAGCAATAAGGCTAATATCAGAATTATCAGAGCTTGAAAATAATATGAAACAGTCAACACAAAGACAAATTGTTTTTGAAGCAGGAATTATTAAATTATGTGATAAGGAAATATCTAATGCTCCAGTTGGTGGAGGCGGTGGAGGAAATGGTGATATTTATGCAAGATTAGATAAAATAGAAAATTATTTAAGATCTGGAGGTGGAGTTCCTAGGGCTAGAGCACCTCAGACAAATAGAACAACTAATCAAACACAAAATCAAGCGAAATCTACTACTGATGCTATTGCTGGGATTGGAAAAAATAGTAAGCCAGCACAATATTGGAAAGATATAGTGAATAATCTAAAACAAAATGGAAAAATAGTATTATATACAAATTTAATAAATACTAATGCCGTAGAAGTAAATGATATGACTATAGGAATTCAATTTCCAGGAGGTATAACTCCATTCGGAAAGGCAGTTTTGGAAAAACCTGAAAATAAACAAGAATTAATAAAACAAGTTTCTGTTGCATGTGGAAAAGAAATGAATATAAAATTTATAGATACTAAACCACAAGTACAAGAAGCAAGTGAAGAACAAGAAATATCTAACTTTGCAAATGGTTTTGATATTCCATTTGATGTAGTAGAATAAATTTTAAATTAGGAGGAAAAGAAAATGTCAAAAAGAGGAGGATTCCCAGGAGGTATGGGAGGATTTGGTGGAATGAACATCAATAGTTTAATGAAAGAAGCAAAAAAAATGCAAGCAGATTTAGAAAAAAATCAACAAGAATTAGCTGAAAAAGAATTTGAAGCATCTGCTGGGGGAAATGCAGTTTCAGTAAAAGTAAATGGTCAAAAGCAAATATTAGATTTAAAATTACAAAAAGAAGTAGTTGATCCAGAAGATGTAGAAATGCTACAAGATTTAATTGTTACATGTATTAATCAAGCATTTAAACAAGTTGACGATGCACAAGCTGCATCAATGGGAAAATTTAATATACCAGGAATAATGTAATAATATAAGCAGAGCATTGTCTCTGCTATAATTGTCTAGGAGGAAAAGAAAATGTCAATGTATTCACCATCAATAGAAAAATTAATAGAAAGCTTTGAAAAATTACCTAGTATAGGTAATAAAACAGCAGCTAGATTAGCATTTTATATATTAAATGCATCACAGGAAGAAACTGATGAATTTGTGAATGCAATTGTAAATGCAAAGAAGAATTTAAAATATTGTAGTAAATGTTGGAATATTTCAGACACAGATCCATGTCCAATATGTGGAAATACAAAAAGAGACCAATCACAGATATGTGTAGTAGAAGATGTGAGAGATATTGTGGCAATGGAAAGAACACATGAATTTAAAGGAGTATATCATGTCTTACATGGTTCAATATCTCCAATGAATGGAATAGGACCAGATGATATAAAAATAAAAGAATTATTAGCTAGGCTTATGGATGGTCAAGTAAAAGAAGTTATATTGGCAACAAATCCTAGGGTCGAGGGTGAAGCAACAGCTATGTATTTATCAAAATTAATAAAACCATTAGGGGTAAAAGTAACAAGAATTGCCCATGGAATTCCTGTTGGAGGAGATTTGGAATATACTGATGAAATAACACTTACAAAAGCATTAGAGGGAAGAAGAGAATTATAAAAAAGACACTTCAAAAAATGAAGTGTTTTTTAATTATTTAATAATATTTTACATATATCATTTGTTGAATTTGGTTTTGAAATTGATTTTGCATTATTACTCATTTCTTCTAATTTTGAAGAATCAGATAATAAATTATTAATAATTTCTTCTACATTATCATCTTTTTTTAACCAAATTGCAGTATTATGATTAACTAAATATTCAGCATTTTCTTCTTCTTGACCTGGAATAGGATTTATAATAACAATTGGTAATCCTGAAGCAAGGCTTTCGGAAGTAGTAAGTCCACCAGGTTTTGTTACAACTAAATTAGAAATACTCATAAATTCGGGTACTTTATTTGTATATTCAAATATTTGTACATTTGCTTCTTTGTGATTTTCTATAACAATATTTTCAAAAGCTTCTTTCATTTTTTTATTTTTTCCCGAAATTGCAATGATTTGAATATCAGCAGAATCTTTTACAAATGTCTCAAAAACTTTTAAAGTATAATTTTTTCCAAGCCCAAATTCTCCTCCACCAAAAAATAATACTACTTTTTTATTTGGATTTAAATTAAAATCTATAAATAAAGATTTTTTATCATATTTATTTAAAAATCTTTCTGAGATAGGAATTCCAGTAACAAATATTTTATCGGCTGGAATATTTTTACTCATCAATGTTTCCTTCATTTCTGTATTAGATACAAATAAATAATTAATATATTCATTATAAACAAGCCATTGATCATGTGATGCAAAATCTGTTAAAATTGTTGCTATTTTTGTATTTAATTTATGATGTTTTGTTAAATAACCACACATTTGGCTTGCAAAAGGGTGTGTACAGATAATTAAATCTGGTGATTTTTCTTGTAATAATTTATTTATTTTTATAGATAACAATTTATTTGAAGTTGTACTTATGTGAGCAAGAGGGCCTTTTTCAGATTTCCAATATATGCTTCCATAAGCTTTTGGAAGTTTTTTTGCCATTTCAGCATAAGCTTTTGTTGTTATTTTGTTAAATTCTTTATTTGCATATTCCATAAAATCTATTAATTCAACATCAATATTTTTATAATATGTATTTATACAATTTTCTATTGAACGAGCGGCAGATAAATGACCACCACCATATTTTGCGTAAAAAATAATTACTTTCATTAGTCAGACCTTTCCATATAAATTCAGAAATATTTTAGCACAAAAAAATAAATAATTGTATAATTTTTTGAAAAAAATGAAAAAATAAGAAAAAGTTAATAAGTGAGGAGATATGAAAATGAATAATTCAAAAAAAGTATGGAATGTTATTGCAATAGTGGCCATTGTTATTGCAGTAATCTTAGGGATAAATTTGTATAATAAAAATACATCATATGCGAATGTGGTACAAAATGATAATAATAAAGCTTTTTATGAGGTTGTAGATAGAATTCAAAATTCAAAAATTTATTTAGCAAAATCTATGATATCAAAAGAAGCGAGACATGGTGCAAAAACACTTATGGAAGTATGGAGAGAAACAGATTTAGCAACATGTTATTTAAGTATGGTTCCAATAGAAAGTCAAGAAATTGAAAATACGGAAAAATTTTTAAATCAAGTAAGTGAATACAGTTATACTATGGCAAATAAATGTATAGATGGACAAGATTTATCAGATGATGAGATGGATAAAATACAAGAACTATATAATTATGCAAATGATTTATCAAATACATTAAATGAAATGATTACAGAATTAAATAATGGAATTATAAAATGGGAAGATTTAAAAAAGAATTCTGAAGGTTCAGATATATCAGAAGTAAGTAATTTTAATATGGTAGAACAAAACTTTCATGAGTATTCTGGATTGATCTATGATGGGGCATTTTCTGAACATATAACAAGTGAAGAAAAGAAAGGTTTAATAGGCAATGATATTTCAGAAGATGAAGCAAAAATAATTGCAGAGGAATTTATTGGAAAAGATAAAATAAAAGAAACAAAAAATAATGGATATGTTGAAAATGGAAATATACCAGTATATAGATTTGAAGTAACGACAAATGAAAACAAAAAAATAGGAATATCAATTTCAAAAAAAGGTGGACATCTTGTTTATATGAATTATGATAGAGAAACAAATGGTGAAAATATAACAGAACAAGATGCAATTCAAAAAGGAAAAGAATATTTACAAGCAAAAAAATATGAAAATATGCAAGAAACTTATTATATGAAAAATGATGGATATATAGTTATAAATTATGCATATAAACAAGGAAATATAGTTGCATATCCTGATTTAATTAAATTAAAAATAGCATTAGATGATGGTGAAATAGTTGGTGTTGATGCAACAGGATATTTAAATTGTCATTTTGAAAGAGAAATTCCAAGTAATTTGATTTCAATAGATGAGGCAAGAAAAAATATTTCAACAAAAGCAGAATTATCAAGTGAAAAATTAGCAATAATACCAACAGAATTTAATACAGAAGTATTATGTTATGAATTTAAAGGAAAAATAAATGAAGTAGAATTTATTGAATATATAAATGCTCAGACAGGAAAAGAAGAAGATACATTAATAGTAACAAATACTGAAAATGGAACATTGACAGAATAAAATTCTAGATTTTGAAAAAATTGTTTTAATAAAAAAATATCTTTTGCAGATAATATAATTGAAAATATTTAAAATATATTTTCAAAAACGGTCCGTAAAATAACAGATTAAATTTGAAAGGAGAACTTAGTATGTCAAGAAGTAACAAATTAATATCTGAAAACTTACGAACAGAAATTGCAAAAGAACTAGGTGTATATGATCAGATAAAAAAGGACGGAGGAAGTTGGGAAAATGTTTCCTCAAAAACATGTGGTAATATAGTTTCAAAAGCTATAGAAATTGCAAATAGAGCTGTTGAAAATCAATAGTTTTTAGATTATAAGCATTTGAAATATTCTAAATTAGAATATTTTAAATGCTTATTTATATACTAGGAAAGTTATACTTTCCTAGTATATAAATAGCTACAATCGCTAGCCCTTTGAGATTTCATTGCTTCGCTCAGAAACTCAAATTGGGCGAGAACAAATCAAAGAAAAATTGGAAATTTTTCTTATTTGTTCTAGTTGCAATTTATAGATAAATAGAATATAATAAGTCAAAACAATAGTATACCGAAAGGACGAAAGTTGAATGAAAATAAAAGAAATATTAAATGTTACAAAAGGAAAAATGTTATTTGGAAATGAAGAATTAGAAGTTGAAAACTTTTCAAAAGATACAAGAACAATACAAAAAGGTGATATATATATTGGAATAAAAGGAGAAAAATTTGATGGAAGTAATTTTTGGAATCAAGCACTAGATGCAGGTGCTACGGCTGTATTAATTTCTAATATACAAATATCAAAAGAAGAAAAAGAAAAATATAAAGACAAAACTATAATACAAGTTGAAGATACATTAGAAGCATTATACGAAATTGCAAAATATAAGAGAAGCTTATATAATATTCCAGTAATTGCTGTTACAGGAAGTGTAGGAAAAACAAGTACAAAAGATATAATAGCAAGTGTAGTAAGTCAGAAATATAAGACATTAAAAACAGAAGGAAATAACAATAATAATATAGGATTACCATTAACAATATTAAAGTTAAAAGATCATGAAGCATTGGTTATAGAAATGGGAATGAATCATTTTGGAGAAATAAGTTTATTAACAAATATAGCAAAACCAACTTTAGCTGTAATAACTAATATTGGGACATCACATATAGGAAATTTGGGTTCAAGAGAGAATATATTAAAAGCAAAACTTGAAATTCTAGAAGGAATGAAAATTCCAAGAGTAATCATAAATAATGATAATGATTTATTACATAAATGGTATGAAGAAAATAAGGAGAAAATTGAAATACATACATACGGAATAAACAATTCAAGTGATGTAATTGCAGAAAAAATTGAATTAGGGGAAGAAAAAAGTAAATTTGTAGCTAAAACTTTATCAGAAAAAGTTAATATAGATGTTCCTGTTGGAGGAGAACACTTTGTATATAATGCATTATGTGGATTTTTGGTTGGAAAAGTGTTAGGATTAACATTAAAAGAAATTCAGAATGGAATATCAAAGTTTGAATTAACCAAAAAAAGAATGGATATAAGAGCTTTAAAAAATGGTGCAACATTAATAAATGATAGTTATAATGCAAGTTATGAATCAATGAAGGCAAGTTTAAAATATCTTTCAAACCGTACGGATTTAAGAAAAATTGCTGTTTTAGGAGATATGTTAGAACTAGGAAAATTTTCTAAAGAACTACATGAAAAAGTTGGAGAAGAAGTAGCAAATAATAATATAGACATATTAATATGCAGAGGAGAATTTGCAAAAGATATTATTTCAAAAGCAAGTAAAAATAAAAAAACACAATGTATTATGTTACAAAACAATGAAGAGATTTTTAGTAAATTGAAAGAAATTTTAAGAGAAGGGGATGTAGTTTTAATAAAAGCTTCAAATGGCATGAAATTTTATGAAATTTGTCAAAAACTATAGATTTTTTCTAAAAGAATTGGTATAATGTGAATACCAATTTTTTTAGAAAAATTTAATTGGAGGATGTCAAATGAAATTTAAAAATTACTATAAAATATTAGAATTAGAAACAAATAAAGTAACAATAGATCAAATAAAATCAGCATATAGAAAACAAGCGAAAAAATATCATCCAGATGTAAATGTTGGTGACAAATTAGCAGAAGAAAAAATAAAAGATGTAAATGAAGCTTACAGAATTCTTTCAAATCCATCAGCAAAAAGAAAATATGATAGAACTTGGAATTATAATGTTGGACATAGATTAAATCATACAAAAACTTCAGGACAAATGGCTGGAGAAATATTTGGAATGTTTTTTGGAAGTGGAGATACAGCTGAAAGTATAGACAAGCCAAATGAACCAGCAATAAGAGGTGAAGATATTGAAACAGAAATAAATATATCACTTGAAGAAGGATTTTACGGAGCAAATAAAACAATTATATTTAAAGATTTAGAAAATAAAGACAAAACAATTACTATAAAATTACCAGAAGGTGTACAGGAAAATGAAAAAATAAGATTAATGGGACAAGGCAAGACAGGCAAAAATGGTGGTAAAAATGGAGACATGTTCATAAAAATAAATATAGAAGATAGCCAAAAGTTTAAATTAGATGGAATAAATTTATCAACTATAATTCCAATAACACCATGGGAAGCGGTATTGGGAACTAAAGCAAAAGTTGAATCAATAGATGGAACCCAAACTCAAATATATATACCAAATGGAGTTCAATCTGGTGAAACAATTGAAATCCCTAATAAAGGATATAAAAATGCAAAAGGTGAAAGAGGAAATTTAATAGGAAAATTAGAAATTGTAATTCCAGAAAAAATTACATCAGAAGAAAAAGAAATGTTTAAAAAATTAAAAGAAATATCAAGATTTAATCCAAGAAGTGTCTAAAATAACTTTATTTTATGCGAAAAGCTTAGATGTATTGACAAACGAAGTTAGTAGGTGTATAATAAAGATTGTGGTTAGTAAACATAAGACAAACTATGGATTAACATAGAAAGAGAGGTAAATAAAATGGATATGTTACAAGGAAAGCATTTTAGTATAACAGATCCAAAAGGAGTAAGTACAGTTATTTATCAAATATACAAAACAAAAAAAGAGTTTTTAAAAGATTATCCAAAGTATACAGTTGAAAGATTGGAGTGCTCAGAGGAAATTAGAGGAGAATCAAGAAGAAAAACTTTTTATGTTGATGATCCACAACCACAAGGAAATCAATTAGCAATTTTATCATTTGCAGGAGATAAAGTTATAATAAATTCAGGGATATTGATTGATGATGAAGTGAGAATTGCTAAAAATCCATCAGCATTTAAGTTTGACACATTATATTCAGAAGATGAACAGGAATTTAAAGAATTTAATTATACTCCTAATTTAAAGAGAGATATTTGTGTAATTGATCCTGAAACTACAGAAGAAATAAAACCAAGACTTTATTTTGACGAAAAAGAAAATAAAGTTAAAGGTAGATGTAAATTAAAACCAAACAAATCTTACTTTGCATTTGAAGTAAGAGGGGAATAATTAAGGAGGATATTTTACTATGGGAAATCACACAGTAGAAACTAGAGAAGCTGCTGGAAAAAGTAAAACAACATTATGTTGTATGAGTATAAAAAAAGTTAGAGAAATAGGAGAGAAAGCAAATAAACAAGTTGAAGAATTTGGATTAATGCAAGCAAAAGGAAAAACATTTGAGATTGTTTCACCAGAGGAATATATGACGATAAAAGCATATTCAAATAAGAATATGGAAAAAGCAAGTGTAAATAAGGAGTCTAGCGAAATATCAAAATAAAACAAAAGAGAAGGTGATTTACATATGAATTACAAAATTTCAGGAGCAATAAGAAAAACAAGAAAATATTATATAATTTTTGCAATACTATGGGTATTTATATCCATAGTATTAGTTATGCCATTAACTATTGGAGTACATGAAGCACAAATACAACATGATATAACAAAAGGTATTGAAGTGACAATTGATTCTATTCAACATTTAGGAAAATCAATAGGAATATTATCAGCTCAGAAAATATGGGGACAATATTTAAAAAATATAGGATTGTTTTCAATATTATATGCAATATTAATGGTAATAGGATTAATAAAATCAGCTCCAAAAAATGAATATACAGATATGGAACATGGTTCAAGTGATTGGAGTAGAAATGGTGAACAATATACTGTTTTAAATAATAAAAAAGGAATTATATTAGCAGAAGATAATTATTTACCAGTTGATAAAAGAGGAAATGTTAATGTATTAGTAGTCGGAGGTTCTGGTTCTGGTAAATCAGCATCTTATTCAATACCAAATGCTTTTCAAATGTTAGGATCATATGTTTTTACAGATCCAAAGGGAGAACTTTATGATAGAACAGCTGGTTATTTAAAACAACATGGTTATGAAATAAAAGTATTAAATTTAGTAAAACCACAATATAGTGATGGATATAATCCGTTAATGCATATATCATCAGAAATAGATGTAGATGTAATAGCAAATACAATAGTAAAAGGACAAAAATCAGATGGAGGAGGGTCAGATCCATTTTGGGATGACTCTGCAGAAATGTTATTAAAAGCATTAATATATTATTTAATGGCAGCAAGACCAGAAGAAGAACAAAACTTAGCAAGCTGTGCAGAACTTGTAAGAGCGGCAAACTCAAATGGAGGAAGTAACTTGCTTACAGAATTGATAAGCAAATTGCCATATGACCATCCAGCAAGAATGAATTATAAGTCAATAGAAATAGCACCAGAAAAGACATATAGTTCAATATTAAGTACATTACAATCCAAACTAGGAAAATTTGATTCAAAAGAAATTGCAGAATTAACTTCAACAGATACAATAAGATTTGAAGATATAGGAAATAAAAAAACAGCAGTATATGTAATATCATCAGATACACATGCTGCATATGACTTTTTGTTAACAATATTTTTCTCACAAATGATTCAACAATTATATAATTTTGCAGATGATAATGGAGGAAAACTAAAAGTACCAACATATTTTATACTTGATGAGTTTGCTAACATAGGAAAAATACCAGATTTTGATAAAAAAATATCAACATCAAGAAGTAGAAAAATTTCATTTAGTGTAATATTACAGAACCTAGACCAATTAGAGGCAATATATGATAAATCATATGAAACAATTATTGGTAACTGTGATACACATGTATTTTTGGGAAGTAACTCATATAAAACAGTAGAATATTTTTCAAAAGCATTGGGAGAAAAAACTATTGAAAGGGAAAGTATTTCTGTAAGTAGAGATAAACAACATCATAGGACAGGAACAAGTGATTCAGATCAAGTTATGGCAAGAGCATTAATGACACCAGATGAATTAAGAAGATTAGATAATGATTTATGTATTATCTTTGAAAAAGGTATAAAACCAGTTAAAGCAAATAAATTTTATTATTTTAAACATAAAAATATGGAAAATAATTTAAGAAAAGCTGAAATAAGCCATAATGATATTGGAGAAATTCAACGTGGAAATTGGAGAAAATTTAATCCATATAATCCATGGACTGAAGATAAAACAGAAAAAGAGGCACAAAATTTAAAAGTAGAATCATTAGATGATTTGTTTGAAGATTCAACAAGCAATAATGAAAATAGAGAAAAATTGGACAAAATTGAAAATGATAATAAGAATATAGAAAGCAAACAAAAAAATTCTGAAAATATAAATTCTTTAGATGATATGTTTGATGATGTAAATGTTAAAAATAAATTAGAAAATCAGTCTACTCCATTAATAACTGATGAAGAAGATTCATATGATTTACAAAAAGAATTAGAAGCTAAATTTGATGAATTATTTGGACCGATTGATGAAGAGTAAAATAATATAATCCCTAGGAGAATATTCCTAGGGATTATATTATTTTATATACTAGGAAAGTTCTCTGAACTTCTTAACATATAAAAGCTACAATCGCTAGCCATTTGAGATTTTCTCCTTTTAGTCGAAAACTCAAATCGGGCGAGAACAAAGGGCAACTACATCTCTTTGTTCTAAAAAAAGAAAACAAAAGTTCTAAGAACTATTGAAAAAAGAAAATAAATATTATAAAATAATCACATAAAAATTAACAAAAGAAGGGAAAAATATATAATGAAATTTGTACATATAGCAGATATGCATTTTGATACACAATTTAAAATGCTTTCAGATAAGATTGGAATTGGAGAACAAAGAAGATATGATCAAAGAATTATATTAAGAAAAATAATTGATTATATAAAAGAAAAAAACATAAAATACTTTTTTATAGCTGGAGATTTGTATGAAACACAATATATAAGAAATTCGACAATTGAATATATAAATAAATTATTTTCAGAGATAAATGATACACAAATATTTATTTCACCAGGAAATCATGATCCATTATTAAAAAATTCATATTATAATAATTTTTTATGGAATGATAATGTACATATATTTAAGCCTAAATTTCAAAAAATAGAAACAAAAGAAGCAGATATATATGGATATGGCTTTGATGATTTTTATTGTTCAAATTTGAATTTCAGCAATTTAGAAATATCAAATCCAAATAAAATAAATATATTAGTAATTCATGGAACTTTAGATGGTGCGAATTTAGAAGATATGCAATATAATTCAATGAGTACGAGAATGTTACAAGAAAAAGAATTTGACTATATTGCTTTAGGACATATACACAAAAATAATTTTAAAAATGATGGAAAAATAATATATCCTGGTTCTACCATAGCAATGGGATTTGATGAATTGGGTGAACATGGAATGGTAACAGGAGAAATTTCTAAATTAGGAAATAAATTAGAATTTATTAAATTGGATGAATTGGAATTTAAAAAACAAGAATTGGATTGTACAGAATTAAATTCAATAGAAGAAATAATCGAAAAAATAAATTCAATTAATTTAGAAGAAAATAAATTATATGAAATAATATTAATTGGAAAAAGAAATTTTGAAATAAATATTAATGAAATATATAAATATTATTTAGATGAAAAAATAATAAAAATAAAAAATAATACAAAAATAAATTATAATATAGAAAAAATAATTCGAGAAAATAATTTAAAGGGATTATTTGTAAAAGAATTATTAAACAATAAAAATAATTATAACGAAAAAATAATAGAAAAAGCATTAGAAATAGGACTAGAAATTTTAAATTAAATAATATGGAGGGATTTATTTTGAAAATAAATAAAATAAAAATAAATTCATATGGAAAAATAAAAAATAAAGAAATAAAATTGAATAATAATTTAAATATTATTTATGGAAAAAATGAAAGTGGAAAATCAACAATTTTAAATTTTATTTTTAATATATTATATGGAACACAAAAAAATAAAAATGGAAAAGAAATATCAGATTATGAAAAATATAAACCATGGGATAGTGATGAATTTTCAGGAAAAATAACATATGAATTAAATAATAAAAATAAATATGAAATATATAGAGAATTTAATAAAAAAAATCCAAATATATTTAATGAACAAGGAGAAGAAATATCAAATAAATTTAATATAAATAAAAAAAATGGAAATGAATTTTTTCAAGAGCAAACAGGAATAGATTCAAAAATGTTTTTAGCAACATCAATATCATTGCAACAAGAGGTAAAAATTGGAAAAAATATAAAAAGTATGTTGCTACAAAAAATTTCCAACATGTTGGGAACAGGTCAAGACAACATTTCATATAAAGAAACAATGGATAAATTAAATAAATTACAATTAGAGAAAATTGGAACAGAAAGAACAAAAGAAAGACCAATAAATATTATTAATAAAAAATATGAAGAAAATCAAGAGAAAATAAATGAATTAAAATTTGAACAAAATTCAAAAGAAGAAAATCAAAAAAAAATAAATCAATTAAAAAAAGAAATAAATGAAAATAAAAATAAAATTAATTTATTTTTAGATATAAAAAATATTTTTAATAAAAATGAAATTAATAATGAAAAAATAAAAATAAAAGAAAAAATAATTCAAGAAAATAATAATAATAAAAATATAATAAATAAAAATATTAATTTTGAAAATATTAATTATAATAAAATAAAAAATAATAAATTAATTGAAAATAAAAAACAATTAAAAAATAAAAAAATAAAAGAATATAATATAATTTTATTTATATTAATAATGATTAATTTAATTTGGATATATTTGATAAAAAATAAAATAATAAAATATTTAATTATTTTTATAATACCAATTTATTTAATTATTTATTATTTAAAAATAAGAACAATAAATAAAAAAATAAAAGAATTAGAAAAACAAAATAATAATAATATAGAAAATAATGAAAATGAAATTAATAAATTAAAAAATCAATTAAATTTATTAGATAATAATTCTAAAATAATGGAAGAACAAATTGAAAAAGAAAAAAATAAAAATATATATTTATTAAATATTGAAAAACAAAAAATATTTGATAAATATTCAGATATTTTTAATATAGAAGAAATAAATGAAATATTTAATGAAAATAATATTGAAAAAAAAATAAATATATTACAAACAATAATTGAAAATTCAAATAATGAATTAACAAAACTAGAAATAAAACAAGAGGAATTTGAAGAACAATTTAGTGAAATTGTAAGGTTAGAAGAAGAACAAGAAGTACTAGGGAACCAATTAGAGGAATTAAAAGAAAATAATGATGCAATTGAGTTAGTTAAAGAAACAATTGGAATAGCTTATGAAAAATTAAAAGAAAATATTAATCCAGAATTTAATAAAAAATTATCTGAAAATATTTCAAAAATAACTAATGGAAAATATAATAATATTTTATTTAATGATGAACAAGGATTAATTGTAGAATTACCAAACGGAAATTATATTTCTGCAGATAGATTAAGTATAGGAACAATAGATCAAATCTATTTATCATTAAGGTTAGCTATTATAGATGAAATAACTAATGAAAAATTACCAATAATATTAGATGAAGCATTTGCATATTTTGATGATATTAGATTGGAAAATATTATGCTATTTTTATCAAAAGAATTTAAAGATAGACAAATAATTATATTTACATGTACGACTAGGGAATTAAGAATTTTACAAAATAATAATATTGAATTTAATTTTATTGAACTTTAAAATTTTAATAAATTAAATGAAAGAAAAAACACTTGAAAAACCATTAAATATATAGTATAATAAATAATGTTAAAAATTGGAGAGTAGAAAAGGAGAATAATTTTATGTTTGACAAATTAGAAGCTGTTGAAGCTAGATATGAAGAATTAACTAAATTAATTAGTGATCCTGAAATTATAGCAAATCAAGCAGAATGGCAAAAATTAATAAAAGAACATAGTTCAATAGAAGAAGTTGTACAAAAATATAGAGAATATAAAAAAGAAAAGCAACGTATGGATGAAGCAAAAGAAATGATGGAAGATAAAGAATTAAAAGAACTTGCTGAAGCAGATTACTATGAGGCAAAAGAAAATTTACCACATATTGAAGATGAATTAAAAGCATTATTAATTCCGAAAGATCCAAATGATGATAAAAATATTATTTGTGAAATCCGTGGTGGTGCTGGAGGAGAAGAAGCAGCATTATTTGCGGCAACATTATTTAGAATGTATTCAATGTATGCAGAAAGAAAACACTGGAAAATAGAAATATTAAATGAGAATGAAACAGAATTAGGTGGATATAAAGAAATATCATTTATGGTTGTTGGAAAAGGTGCATATAGTAGACTAAAATTTGAAAGTGGTGTACACAGAGTTCAAAGAGTTCCAGATACAGAAAGTAGTGGAAGAATTCATACATCAACAGCAACAGTAGCAGTATTACCAGTAGTTGAAGATGTTGAAATTGAAATAAATCCAGCAGATATTAAAATGGAAGTATTTAGAGCATCTGGTGCTGGAGGACAACATATTAATAAAACATCATCAGCCGTAAGGCTTATACATGAACCATCAGGAATTGTTGTAGAATGTCAAACAGAAAGATCACAATTACAAAATAGAGAATATGCAATGAAAATGTTACGTTCAAGATTGTATAATATAGAAAAAGAAAAACAAGATTCTGAAATAGCAAATGCAAGAAAAACACAAGTTGGAAGTGGAGATAGAAGTGAAAAAATTCGTACTTATAATTACCCACAAGGTCGTATTACAGACCATAGAATTGGTATGAGTATTTTCCAAATGGAAAACTTCTTAAATGGTGATTTAGATGAAATGATAGATAATTTAATTGCAGCAGATAGGGCAGATAAATTACAAGGTGAAGAAGAATAAAAGTAATAAAAAACTCTTTTTAAAATATAAATTTAAAAAGAGTTTTTTTTTGTTCTTATTATATGAAAGGTTGATGATTAATGGAAAATATTATAAACACAACTATTTTAGGATTGTTTTTTGGAACTATAGGAACAACTGTAGGAGGAATTATAGGATGTACAATAAAAAATACATCAAATAAATTTTTAAGTTTTATTTTATCATTTGCAGCAGGATTAATGATGTCAGTAATATGTTTTGATTTAATACCAGAAGCATTAGAAATAAGTAATATAACACAGATAATAATAGGAATAATTCTAGGAATAATTACGATGATATTTTGTGATATTATTGTAGATAAAAAATTTAACACTCAAAAAATAGATACAAATATAGCAAATAATTTATTAAAAACTGGAATAATAGTAAGTATAGGATTAGCAATACATAATATTCCAGAAGGACTTGCAATAGGATCTGGTTTTGAAGCATCCACTAAACTTGGATTATCCCTAGCATTAGCAATTTGTTTTCATGATGTTCCAGAAGGAATCTCAATGGCATTACCAATGAAAACAGGTGGGATGAAAATATATAAAGTAATGTTTTATGTAATATTATCTGGAATTGCAACAGGAATTGGTGCACTAATAGGATGTATTATAGGAAAAATATCAGAACAGATAATATCATTATGCCTAAGCTTTGCGGCTGGTGCAATGCTTTATATAGTATCTGGAGAGCTTATTCCAGAATCTAATAAATTATATCATGGCAGAATGACAGCATTAGGAAATATATTTGGAATTGTAATTGGAATTATTGTTACGAAATTATAAAATTTTTTATAAAGCTTGATAAGAAATGTCAATTAGTATATACTAAAGAAAAAATAAAAAGTGAGGAAATAAATGATAAAATATGACTTTATAAATTCTAGTAGTGATGGACTAAAGATTGAATTAGCATATACAATTCCAAAAGAGGAGATAAAAGGAATTGTGCAATTTTCACATGGGATGGCAGAACACAAAGAAAGATATTTTAATTTTATGGAATATCTTTCAAATAATGGATATGTTTGTGTAATAAATGATCATAGAGGACATGGAAATAGTGTGAAAGACAAAAAAAATTTGGGATATTTTTATACAGAGGATACAAATTTCATAATAGATGATTTACATGATGTAACAAAATATATAAAAGAAAAATTTTCAAATCAAAAATTATATTTATTTAGCCACAGTATGGGAACATTAGTTGCAAGAGGATATATGCAAAAATATGATAATGAAATAGAAAAAATTATTTTATGTGGTACTCCTACCAAAAATCCATTTACACCATTCGCAATATTTATGGCATATGTATTTAAAAGTATAGGAATGGGAAAAAAGACAAATAAAATTTTAAACCATTTAACATTTGCTAGTTATAATAAAGGATATAATGCAGAAAATGAATGGCTATCTAAAAATCCTGAAAATATAAGTGTTTATAATGATGATGAATTATGTGGATTTGTTTTTACAACAAATGGATTTATAAATTTATATAAATTATTAAAAAGAGCATTTGAACCACAAAAATATGAAGTGAAAAATAAAAAATTAGATATATTTTTAATTGCTGGTGAAAATGATCCAGTAATTCAAACTGAGCAAAAATTTAAAAATTTAGAACAATTCTTAAATAAATTAGGATATAAAAATATAAAAAGTAAATTATATCCTGATTTAAGATATGAAATATTAAATGAAAAAGAATATGAGCAAATTTATAGAGATGTATTAGAATTTATAAAAGGGAGATAAAAATGAAAAATAAAATGATAAAAAGAATTATACTGTGTGCTTTTATATTAATGTTTTATGTTTTAACTAATAAAGTACAAGCTAATTCTATAGAAAAGATAGAGATGGATATTGATTTAGATGAAAATGGAGATGCTACTGTAATAGAAACATGGCAAGCAAATTTAACACAAGGTACGGAAGGATATAGACCATTTTTTAAGTTGCAAGATTCAAAAATTTTAGATTTTTCAGTCACTGATGAAAGTGAAAGAAAATATCAATTAATATCTGATTGGAATACAAATGGAAGTTTTGATTATAAATCATATAAGTGTGGGATGAAAGAAACAAGTAATGGGGTTGAACTTTGCTGGGGAATATCTCAATATGGAAACAAAATATATACTTTAAAATATAAAATAAATAAATTAGTTATACAATATACTGATTGCCAAGGAATATATTTTAATTTTTTGAAATTGAATCAAGATGTTAATAAAGTAGTGATAAAAATACATTGTAATAATAATTTATCAGTAGAAAATTCAAAAATATGGTCTTATGGATATAAAGGAACAATTAATTTTGAAAATGGTGACATTGTTTTAGATTCTAAAGGAGAATTATCAAAATCACAATATATGGTTGGATTGATAAAATTTGAAAATAATATATTTTCGACTAATAATAAATCGAATTTGAGTTTTGAAGATGTAAAAAAATCTGCTAAAAGTGATATGAGGATTTTTGTAAATGTTATTTTGACTATTATATCTATTTTATTAAATCCTTTTACCATATTTATAATAGTAATTTTAATAAGTATTATAAAAGGTGCTAATAAAAAGACAATTGTAGAAAAATCAGTAAGTGCAGAAGAACCACTAAATATATTACAAGAAGATAGAAGATTACCGGCAGATGACAAGGTTGAATATTATAGAGAAATACCATGTGATAAAGACCTAGAAGTTACATATTGGGTGTGTTATCAATATTATGTTTCTGCTGATAGTGTTTTAAAAAAAGGAATTGTTGGAGCAATATTTTTAAAGTGGTTTAAAGAAGGAAAAATTGCAATAAACAAAAACCAGAATAAGAAAATAGAATTTAAGGATAACAATTATTCAATAGACCTCAGTAAAATAGAGTATGGGGAAAATGAAGTTGAAAATTCATTAATAGCTATTTTAAAAAGTGCAGCAGGAAAAAATGAAATTCTAGAACCTAATGAATTAAAAAATTGGTGTAAATATAATTATGAAAATATGAAAAATTGGTTTGATAATATATTAAATTATACTGAAAGAAAATTATTAGGACAAGGATTAATTACTAAAGGATATTCAGATGGAATAGCAGTTAGAAATGTAAGTCCAAAATTAAAAGAAGAAGCATTAAAATTGAAAGGATTAAGGAGATTTCTTTTAGATTATAGTCTTATATCTGAAAAAGAATATATAGAAGTTCAAATATGGGAAGAATATTTAATATTTGCTCAATTACTTGGAGTTGCAGATAAAGTACAAGAACAATTTAGCAAATTATATCCAAATTTTAAATCAGATACAATATTAGATATGAGTAATACTACGAGTTATATTGATAACCTTGTTGATTGTTGTTTTGAAGGAATAAGAGAAGCTGAAAGAATGGAGAGAGCACATGATAATGATGGCTTTGGACCTAATCCTGATGGAGCAGGAGGATCAAGTAATCCTTTTGGAGGAGGCTCAGCAGGAGGATCTTCAGGAGGCGGATTTAGATAAAACGGGATGTACTAATGAAAGTGAGATGATAAAATGTCAAATATAACAAAAATAGCAATGGCACAATCATTAAAGAGGATGTTGTTGATAAAAGATTTAGATAAAATAACAATAAGTGATATAACAAATGACTGTGGAATTAATAGACAAACATTTTATTATCATTTTAAAGATATCTATGATTTACTAGAATGGATATTTGCAAATGAAGTTGTAAAAAAAATAGAAAAAGAAACAACAATAAAAAATTGGCAAGAAAATTTTAAATATGTATTAGATTATATGCTAGAGAATAAAAAATTTATTATAAAGACATATAATTCTTTAAGCAGAAAAACATTATTAGATTTCTTATTTAAACAATATAATACTATATTTATAGATATAATAAATGATGTATCAAAAGATTATAATATTACTAAAGAAAATAAAATATTTATAGCGAATTTTTACAAATATGGATTTGCAGGAATAATAGAAAATTGGATAGTCACAGAAATGAAAGAAAGCCATGAAAATATAATAAAAAAATTAGATATTTTAATATCTGGAAATTTTGAAGAAGCGGTAAGAAAAATGTCTAATTAAAAATGTAAACTAAATTATACAAAAAATGGATTATGTAAAAAAATTATACATATCCATTTTTTTGTTTATTGAAAACTTTATGTATTATCTATAAGATAAAAGCACATAGTAAAAATAAGGAGGTTGATAAACTATGTATTATAGTAGTGGAAATTATGAAGCATTTGCTAGACCAAAAAAGCCAGTAGATGTAGACAAAAAATCAGCATATATTGTAGGATCAGGATTAGCAGCATTATCTGCAGCTTGTTTCCTAGTCAGAGATGGACAAATGAAAGGAAAAAATATCCATATTTTAGAGAAAGACCAAATACCAGGAGGAGCTTGTGATGGATACTTATATGATGGATTAGGATATGTAATGCGTGGTGGAAGGGAAATGGATAACCATTTTGAATGTATGTGGGATTTATTTCATTCAATTCCATCAATAGA
The DNA here is from genome assembly GCA_001915995.1 of Clostridium sp. 26_21. Classification (GTDB taxonomy): domain Bacteria; phylum Bacillota; class Clostridia; order TANB77; family CAG-508; genus CAG-269. The sequence continues at coordinate 30,025 of MNRO01000017.1, read as the reverse complement.
AACAGAAGGAGTAAGTGTTCTTGATGAATATTATTGGTTAAATAAAGAAGATCCAAACTATTCATTAATGAGAGCAACAATGAATAGAGGAGAAGATGCACATACAGATAGAAAATTTGATATATCTGATAAAGGTGCAATGGAAATAATGAAATTATTCTTTACACCAGATGAAGATTTATATGACAAAAAAATAACAGACTATTTTTCAGACGAAGTATTAAACTCAAATTTCTGGTTATATTGGAGAACAATGTTTGCATTCGAAAATTGGCACAGTGCATTAGAAATGAAATTATATATAAAAAGATTTATACATCATATTGGAGGACTTCCAGATTTTACAGCATTAAGATTTACAAAATATAATCAATATGAATCAATGATTTTACCAATGATAGAATATCTAAAAAAATATGATGTTCAATTCCATTATGGTACAAAAGTTGAAAACGTAAAATTTGAAATATCAGATTATAAAAAAGTAGCAAAAAGTATTATAATAACAAAAGATGGAGAAGAATCAAGTATTGATTTAACAGAAAATGATTTAGTATTTATAACAAATGGTGGATGTGTTGAAAACTCAAGTATGGGAAGTCAAAATACACCAGCCGTAATGAATACAGAAATAAAACCAGGTGGAGGATGGGATTTATGGCGTAAAATTGCCGAACAAGATTCTTCATTTGGAAATCCAGACAAATTCTGTTATGATCCAGAATTAACAAATTGGATGAGTGCAACAGTAACAACACTAGATGATAGGATTCCACCATATGTTCAAAAAATATGTAAGAGAGATCCATTTAGTGGAAAAGTTGTTACAGGAGGAATTGTAACAGTAAAAGATTCAAATTGGTTATTAAGTTGGACATTTAATCGTCAACCACAATTTAGAAGTCAACCAAAGGGACAACTTGTTGGATGGATCTATGGTTTATTTAGTAATGTTCCAGGAAACTATGTAAAGAAACCAATGAGAGATTGTACAGGTAAAGAGATTTGTATGGAATGGTTATATCATTTAGGAGTACCAGAAAATCAAATAGAAGAATTAGCTGAAAATAGTGCTAATACAATACCTGTAATGATGCCATATATTGATGCATTCTTTATGCCAAGAAATGGAACAGATAGACCAAAAGTAGTTCCAAATCAAGCAGTAAATTTTGCATTTTTAGGTCAATTTGCAGAAACAGAAAGAGATACAATATTTACAACAGAATATTCAATTCGTACAGCAATGGTAGCTGTTTACACATTATTAAATGTTGATCGTGGTGTACCAGAAGTATGGGGAAGCACTTATGATATAAGAGATTTATTAAATGCAACAGTTAAATTAAGAGATGGAAAACCTATTACAGAAATGAATTTAGGATTAAAAGAAAAAATTGCATTAAAAGAAGTTTTAAAGCAAATTAAAGGCACAGATATTGAAAAAATTCTTAAAGAATATCATGTAATTAAAGATGATGATATTTAATATATAGAGAAAACACTTCAAAATGAAGTGTTTTTTTATATACTAGGTTCCTAGTATATAAAATGCCACAATCACTATCCCTTTGAGATTTCATTGTTTCGCTCAGAAATTTAAATTGGGCGAGAACAAATCAAAGAAAAATTAAAAATTTTTCTTATTTGTTCTAAATATCTAGTAAAAAAAATTATGGTATGATAAAATAAAAACATTAAGAAATGGGGATGAGTATAAAAATGAAAATAGATATTTATTCAATTATGATAATAACACTTTCAATAATGTTTGTTTTGATTGCATTTTATTTATGGCTAAAATATGGAAAAGATGATAAAGTTGTAGAAACAATAGAATTTTATCCGCCTAAAGGATTTAACTCAGCTGAAATTGGATATATGTATAAAGGTTATGTAGATGATTCAACTATTATATCATTACTTATTTATTTGGCTAATAAAGGATATTTAAAAATCGAACAGACGAAAAAGCAAGACTCTTTTAATAATAAAGGATTCAGATTTGTAAAGCTTAAAGAATATGATGGCGATAATGAAAATGAGAGAATGTTTTTTGATGGATTATTTGAAAATGGAAGATTTTTGGCTACAGAAAAACTATTGTATAATAGATTTTATAGAACATTAGATGAAATAAAAAATAATATAGATACTAAAGAAAATGAAAATAAAATATTTGATTTAAAAGCAAGTAAATTTAGAAAATTGTTTAAAATTATGATTATTTTAGTATTTATTATAATTACAACAATTATAATAAAACCTATTATTGAGTATTCTGGAGGGCAAAATTTATTTGAATTGTTTTTTACATTATTTTTTCAAGGAATCGGTATGTATTTGTGGTTAACAAGTGAAATGGAGAAAGTACCAAGATTTTTAAAAATATTCAGATTTATATCTGGGCTTTTATTTGTTGGAATTCCAATGTTTAAAATAGTATTACCAGCGTTATATAATAATCCAATGTATTTAAAATCATATATTATAGGAATAATATGCATAATAGTTTTATTATTGTTTACAAATATCATGCCAAAACGAACTAAATATGGAAATGAAATGTTAGGAAAAATAAGAGGATTTAAAAGATTTCTAGAAACTGCTGAAAAAAATCAATTGGAAGAATTAGTAGAACGAAATCCGGAATATTTTTATAATATGTTACCATATACATATGCTTTAGATGTTTCAAAAATATGGATGGAACAATTTGAAACAATAGCTTTTAAAGAACCAGATTGGTATGAAGCAAATGAAAACTTTAGTACATTTATGACTACAACAATGACTTCAGTAGAATATGTAATGTCTTTTAGTCCATCAAGTATTGATGACTTTAGAGAAAGCTCATCATCAGATTCAGGAGGAGGCTCATCAGGAGGAGGCTCTGGCGGAGGCGGAGGAGGTTCTTGGTAATTTCTTCAATATGTAATAAAAATAATTATAATAAAATTATTAGGGGGTGTAAATATGGTAATAGGAATTATAATAATTGCTTTAATATTAGTATATATTTTTATTCAATATAATTCTTTGGTGAAGTCAAACAATTTAGTAAAAGAAGCATTTTCAACAATGGATGTGTATTTAAAGAAAAGATGGGAGCTAGTACCAAATTTAGTTGAGACAGTAAAAGGTTATGCTAAATATGAAAAAGAAACATTTAGTGAAATAACAAAATTAAGAACTAATAGTTATGATACAATGACAACAAATAATAAAATCAATATGAATGAACAATTAACACAAGAAATTTCGAAAATCATGGCTATTTCTGAAAATTATCCAGAATTGAAAGCAAGCGATAATTTTTCACAATTAAGTAAAAACTTAACGAAAATCGAAGATGATATAGCAAATAGTAGAAAATATTATAATGGAACAGTTAGGATATTAAATAATCAAATACAAATGTTTCCAAGTAATATAGTTGCAAAAATTTTTGGTTTTAAACAAGCTAATATGTTTGAAGCAAAATCAGAAGAAAAAAATAATGTAAAGGTAGAATTATAAAATGAAAAAACAATATTTAAAATATATTCTTTTCATTTCAATTGTATTATTATGTATACTTTCGAATAAAGTTTTGGCAATAACTTCAAGTGGAGGATATACAATTGATAACTATAATATTAATATGGTTGTAAATGAAGATAATACATTTGATATAACAGAAGAAATAACAACATATTTTGATAGTGCTAGACATCGGAATATTTAGAAAAATACCATTAAGAAACGAGATAACGAGAACAGATGGAACAAAATCAAGTAATAAAGCCAAAATAACAAATATAAGTGTTAGTGAAAAATATACTACATATATGGAAAATGGATATAAAGTTATAAAAATAGGAAACAGTGAACAAACATTAACGGGAAAACATTCATATACAATAAAGTATAGGTATAATATAGGAAAAGATCCTTTAAAAAATGCAGATGAACTATATTATAATTTAATTGGAAATGAATGGGATACAACAATAAAAAAATTATCATTTACAATAAAAATGCCGAAAACATTTGATAAAACTTTATTAGGTTTTTCAAGTGGAAGTAAAGGTTCAACAAATAGTTCAAATGTTTCTTATAGTGTAGATGGAAATATTATAAGTGGTTCTATAAATAAAACATTAAGTGCAGGAGAAGGGGTAACAATTAGGCTTACTTTACCAGAAGGATATTTTGTTAAAACTGGTTGGAAAATAGATATTTATTCAATTATAATAATAGCAATTTCTATATGTTTTATTTTAGTAGCTCTTTTGTTATGGCTAAAATATGGAAAAGATGATAAAGTTATAGAAACAGTAGAATTTTATCCACCAGAAGGATTTAATTCTGCTGAAATTGGGTATATATATAAAGGAAGTGCAGATAATTCATCTATTATTTCATTACTTATTTATTTAGCAAATAAAGGATATTTAAAAATTGAACAAATAGAAGATCAAGGGTTATTAAAAAAGACAAAAGGATTCAGATTTATAAAACAAAAAGAATATGATGGTAATAATGAAAATGAGCAAATGTTCTTAGAAGGATTATTTTCATATGGAAGGACCTCAGCAACAGCAACACTATTATATGATGAGTTTTATAAAACATTAAATAAAATAAAAAATAATATGAATTCTAAAGAAAATAAAGATAAAATATTTGAGTATAAAGCGAGTACGAGTAGAAAAATAGTTATAGTTTTTGCTATTCTTATGTTTTGTATAATTACAGTAAAACCTGTTTTAGAATATACTGGACTTACAAGTTTAATATTTGCAATATTATTTCCATTGATAGGTTTTTCTGTTTTATTTGGAATGCTGTTTGGAAAGACATCAATATCAATAAAAATCTTTGGAGTGATATGGGGACTTGGATTTGGAGGAATGCCTTGGGCTACGATTGTATTGCCAGCATTATTAAATAATGAAACATATTTATCTTCATATTTTATTGGAATAATATGTATAATGACTTTATGTATATTTATAAATATAATGCAAAAAAGAACAAAGTATGGAAATGAGCTATTTGGAAAGATAAAAGGATTTAGAAGATTTTTACAAACTGCTGAAAAATCTCAATTAGAAAGCTTAGTAGAACAAAATCCAGAATATTTTTATAATGTATTACCATATACATATGCTTTAGATGTATCAAAAGTATGGATGGAACAATTTGAAACAATAGCTTTAAAAGCCCCAGATTGGTATGACTCAAGAGATGATTTTAATATGAATAACTTTAGTACATTTATGACTACAACAATGGCTGCTGCAACAACTGCAATGTCTTCTAGTCCATCAGATAGTTCATCTGGAGGAGGTTCATCTGGTGGTGGCTCATCTGGAGGAGGCTCTGGTGGAGGCGGAGGAGGTTCATGGTAATCTTCTTAATATGTAATAAAAATAATTGCAATAAAAGCCTTGTAAAAAAAATAAAAATATAGTATAATTCAAACGGATATTCGAAAAAATATCCGTTTAATTTTATGCTTATGAGGAAGGAAAAAATAATGGAAGATATATTAAAAGGATTAAATGACAAACAATATGAAGCAGTAGTAAATACAGAAGGACCATGTCTTGTAATTGCAGGTGCTGGAAGCGGAAAAACAAAAGTATTAACACATAAAATAGCATATTTATTACAAGAAAAAAATGTATTACCATGGAATATATTAGCAATAACATTTACAAATAAAGCAGCAAATGAAATGAAAGAAAGAATAGAATTGCTAGTTGGAGATAAAGCAAAAGACATGTGGGTTGGAACATTCCATTCAATATGTGTACGAATTTTAAGAAAATTTATAGATAGAATCGGATTTGATTCATCATTCATAATATTTGACTCATCAGACCAAAAAACACTTGTAAAACGATGCTTAAAAGAATTAGACATAGATGAAAAAATATTAAATGACAGATCATGTTTATCAGAAATAAGCAATGCAAAAAATGATATGTTAGAACCAGATGCATATAGTGCAAAAGTACATGGAGATTATAGAAGAGAAAAAATTGCAGAAGTATATGAAATGTATCAAAAAAGATTAAAAGAGAATAATGCAATAGATTTTGATGATATAATAAACTATACAATTAAAATTTTATTAGAAAATGTAGATGTATTACAATATTATTCAGATAAATTCAAATATATATTGGTAGATGAGTATCAAGATACAAACAAATCACAATTCACACTTGTAACGTTATTGGCATCAAAGAATGGAAACATTACAGCCGTAGGAGACAATGACCAAGGAATATATAGTTTTAGAGGTGCAGATATTGCTAATATATTAAATTTTGAAAAAGACTTTCCTGGAACTAAAATAATCAAATTAGAGCAAAACTATAGATGTACAGGAAATATATTAAATATAGCAAATGCAATTATAAAAAACAATGAAGTAAAATATGAAAAAAAATTATGGACAGAAAATGGAGAAGGAGAATTACCAGAAGTATATTGTTCTGATAATGAATATGATGAAGGAAAATACATTGTAGATAAAATAGAAGAATTAAGAAAAAAGAATAATTATAAATATTCAGATTTTGCAGTATTATATAGAATGAATACACAATCAAGAGCAATAGAGGAAATTTTACGAAGAGAAGCATTACCATATAAAATTGTTGGAGGATTAAAATTCTATGAAAGAAAAGAAATTAAAGACATAATTTCCTATTTGAGATTAGTACAAAATCCATCAGACAATTTAAGTTTGAATAGAATAATAAATGAACCAAAAAGAGGAATAGGAAAGACAAGTTTAGAAGCAGTTGAACAAACAGCAGAGCAAGCAGAAACATCTATGTATGAAGTAATAAAAAATGCACAAAGTTATGGATTAAATAGAGTTTATACAAATTCAAGGGAATTTATAAACTGTATGGAAGAATTCATGGTTCAAAAAGATAATTTAAAAATATCTGAATTAATACAAAAAATATTAAGAGATACAGGTTATACAAAAGCACTTGAAACAGAAAATACAATAGAAGCAGAAAATAGAATTGCAAACCTTGAAGAATTTTTAAATGTAGCAACAGAATTTGAAGAAGAATCAGCGGAAAATACATTAAGTGAATTCTTAGAAGGAATAACATTATCAAGTGATTTAGACAATGTAGAAGAAACAGAAGATTCTGTAACATTGATGACACTACATAGTGCAAAAGGGCTTGAATTCCAAGTAGTATTTTTAGTAGGAATGGAAGAAGGTGTATTCCCAGGTTTTAAATCAATTGGAGAAGATAAAGATATTGAAGAAGAAAGACGTTTATGCTATGTAGGAGTAACAAGAGCAAGAGAAAAGCTATTTTTAACAAGAAGTAAACAACGTACAACATTTGGATCAACATCATTTAATCAACCATCAAGATTTTTAAAGGAAATTCCGGCTGAAATGGTAGACGGATATGAAGAAGCAATGGGAAGTGGAAGTACTTATGAAAAATCAAGTTTTGGAGATAGTGGATATTCTTGGAGTTATGGAAGCAGGGATAATGGAAATATTAAATCATATAAAATTCAAGAACCACAATATGCAACATCAGCATCAAATATATTTGGTTCAAGAAATAATAATGAAAAAACAAATGAAAACTCAGGATATGGGTTTAGAACAGCAGAAAGTTTCTTAAATAATTTGAATAAAAAGAATCAAAGTAAAGGTGTTGACTTATCACAATATCAAGCAGGAACAAAAGTATATCACAAAAAATTTGGAGAAGGAACAATAAATTATGTTGAACCTGAAGGTGATGATTTAAAAGTTGATATTAATTTTGATAAATTTGGTCATAAAAGATTAATGGCAAAATTTGCAAATTTAGAGATAATATAAAAATATAAAAATAGCCTAAGATTTCAAAGGAAAAATTTAGGCTATTTTTTGCATAAATAAAATTAATTTTGAAATACTAAGAAAAATTATGTATGAAAGGAACTAAAATGCCAGATTTAACAAAGTTAGAGTTAGAACATATAAGACAAATAATTTTCTTAAATGAAAACAAATATCAAAAAATAAATGCATATTTATCTCAAATACAAGATATACAATTACAACAAATGTTTAGTAATATTGCACAAGAAGCATTAAATACAAAACAATTACTTACAAGTTATTTAAACACATAAAAATTTTATATCAGAAAGGTTGAAAAAATGGAAGAAAAAACAATGATAAATGATATTATAGAAGACTTAAAATTTAGTATAAAAGACTATCAAAATGCGATATGTGAATGTGAAAATATAGGATTAAGACAAACACTTCAGCAAATAAGAAATAATGAAGAAAGTTTACAATATGATTTAATAAAAATAGCAAATTTAAAAAGATATTCAAATCCATCACCAAAAGCAGAAATAAAAGATATTGATAACTTAAGAAAACAAATCCAATAAGAAAATTAAAATGAAGTTTGATTTTCTTACGGAAATCTGAATTTCATTTTAATTTATACAAAAAGGAGAAAACGAAAGAAAAAGAGATAATAAAAGAGAAAAAGAAAAGATATGTACAAAAAACGGGAGATAAGAAAAATTGCTAAAATCAGTCAAAGTAATATAAAATATAAAAAAATTTCGAAATAAATAATAAGAAAATGAACAGGAGAAAAAATTAATGATAAAAAAAATACTAGTATTAGCAAGGAAAACAATGAAACTTACAATACTTTTAGGAATTTCTATATTGTTAATAATCTGTGCAGTAGCTTTATTTTTTAAGCCAATATATAGTGTAACTTTAAATGGAGAACAGATAGGTTATAGTAAAGATAAAAGCAAATTACAAGCTGAAATAAATAAATATATGGAAAGTGGAGATGGACAATCAAATGTTGCATTTGTTCAAATGGAATCTATGCCAGAATATAAAATGTGTTTGCTAAAAAGAAATATAGTAACAAATGATGATGAAATATTTGAAACTGTAAAAAAACAAGGAATTACATATTATAATTATTATGCTATATCAATTGGAGAAGAAATAAAAGCATATGTATCAGATTTTGCATCAGCAGAAGAAATTGTAAATCAACTAAAAGAAAAAGAGAGTACAAATGCAGATGAAATAGTAATAACAGAAATGTATGAAACAAATTTGGAAGAATTTTCAGATGTGGAAACAGTTGTAGCAGATTTATATGTAAAAAAAGTAGAAGTACCTAAAGTAGCTAAAAATTCAGGAAAAGTAAATACATCTGCAAATTTATCATATCAAAGTATAGGAATAGGATTAAATTTAATTAGACCTATTTCAGGGACAATAACATCAAGATTTGGATCTGTTAGTAGAGTTAGATCTGGAGCACATACAGGGCTAGATATAGCAGCATCAACAGGGACACCAATAAAAGCAGCTGCATCAGGAGTAGTAACATTTTCAGGAACCAAAAGCGCATATGGAAAAATGCTTGTAATTTCACACGGAAATGGAATAGAAACATATTATGGGCATTGTAGTAAATTATATGCAAAAGTAGGAGATAGAGTAAGCCAGGGAGAAACAATAGCTGCAGTAGGCTCAACAGGAAATAGTACAGGACCACATTTGCATTTAGAAATAAGAGTAAATGGAGTAGCATATAATCCTCAAAATTATGTATATTAATAAAAAATCAAAGGAATTATTATTCCTTTGATTTTTTACATATTATAAAGCAAATGTATTTATACATTCATTTATAGCATCAGTATTGAATAGATTTTTTCCATATTCATTTAAAATTCCTAAAAATCCGTGAAGAAAAAAATTTTTTATGGCAAAATTCACAAATAATATTATCTAGATTTTCAGAAATATAGTGAATGGAATGTAAGTAATAAGCATTATTTAAGATAAATAGAGAAAAAGATTCTTTAATAGACCAATTCATGTTTTTTATATATGTACAAAATGATAAAAAATCCTCAAAACAATTAAATCTATAAAAAATAGTATTTCCAATATTTTCAAAAAAATTAGAATTAACTTGTGTAATGGTAAAAATATATCCATCATTATGGTTTAAAATTTCAACTAATATATTTTCAGCGTCAATTTGAAAATTAAGATATTGTTCAGCAGATTTTAGGATAGACTGAATAAAATCTTGAGAAATTGAATTGTTTGAAAATAATGTTTTTTTTGAAATATTATTTGAATTCATATCTTCATTAGAAAAATATATTTTAATTTTATTGTTAGTTAATTTTTCAAATTTCATAGTAAAACCTCCAATATATTTATATTATACTATGTTAATAAATATTTTTAAAGAAACAGATTTTTCCAACAATATGATTTTTCTAAGATAAGGAAAAAAGAAGATTAAAATATTATTATAATTGTAAAATAAGTCTTGAAAAAAACATAAAACCAATGTATAATAATAGCACAATAATTGGGGAATCCGTAGTAATTTATAGAAGAAAATTGGTATGAAAAGCTTATAATAAAAAAAGAAAGGAATGAAAAAACATGCCAATGAAAATGAAAAATTTACCAGTAACGGAAAGACCATATGAAAAGTTAGAACAATATGGAGAAAAAAATTTAACAAATGCAGAACTATTAGCAATAATAATAAAAAGTGGAACGAGAGAAGAAACATCTGTGCAATTAGCACAAAGAATATTAACATTAAATGAAAATACAAGCAAAAATAGTCTAAAGTTTTTAAAGGAAATGACAATCGAAGAATTGATTAAAATAAAAGGAATTGGAAAAGTAAAAGCTATACAAATAAAAGCTGTATGTGAATTATCAGTAAGAATGAATTCAATTAATAATTATAAGAATATAATAATAAATAAACCAAGTGATGTAGCAGAGATACTATTTGAAGAGATGAGATTTGAAAAACAAGAGATATTAAAATTGATGATGCTTGGAAACAAAAATAGATTATTGAAAATAAAAGATATAGCAAAGGGTGCTGGAAATTTTGTAAAAGCAAGTATAAAAAATGTATTAAATGAAGCAGTAAAAGTACAAGCTATGCAAATTATACTTATACATAATCATCCTTCTGGAGATATAACTCCAAGTAAAAATGATATAGAATTTACAAAAGAAGTAAAAAAAGCTTCTGAAATATTAGGAATTAAATTAATAGATCATATAATAATTGGTGAAAATAGTTATACGAGTATTTTTGCAAGAATAGGTTCAGAAAATATATAAAAACATTTGGAAGGAATGGGGAAAATGGGATTTTTATCATTAAATTCTAAAGATATAGGAATAGATTTAGGAACAGCAAATATTTTGGTTACAATAAATGGAAAAGGAATAGTTTATAGAGAACCAGCAGTAATTGCTGTTGAAAATCAAACTGGCAATGTAATTGCAATAGGAAGTGAAGCAAAAGAGATGCTTGGTAGAACACCAAAAGAAATAAATGCAATAAGACCATTGAAAGATGGTGTAATAGCAGATTTTACAGCAACAAAACTATTGTTAAAAAAAATAATGGATAAAGTATGTAAAAAATACAATGCAATAAGACCAAGGGTTATTGTAGGTGTACCATCAGGAATTACGGAAGTAGAAGAAAGAGCTGTTGAAGAAACAATAATAAGAGCTGGTGCAAAAGAAGTATATTTAATAGAAGAACCTATGGCTGCTGCTATTGGAGCAGGAATAGAAATAGAACAGCCAAGTGGAAGCATAATTGTAGACATTGGAGGAGGAACAACAGAAGTTGCAGTGATATCTTTGGGAGGAATTGTATTAAGTAATTCCATAAGAATAGCTGGAGATGAACTTAATGAAGATATTGTAAATTATGTAAAAAAAGAAATGAATATGGCAATTGGAGAGACAACAGCAGAAAATATAAAGAAAGAATTAGGATGTGCATTGCCACTAATGTCACAAATGAGCATGAAAATTAAAGGAAGAGATCTTGCTACAGGATTACCAACTACAGAAATAATTACATCAGGACAAATAGAAGAAGCAATAAAAGAATCAGTTTCACAAATAGTGGAAGTAGTAAAGTTAACATTAGAAAAAACGCCACCAGAATTAGCTTCTGATATAATGGAAAAAGGTATAGTTTTGTCAGGTGGAGGAGCATTAATTCAAAACTTAGATAAACTTATTAGTATGGAAACAGGAATGCCAGTATATGTAGCAGAAGAACCTTTAGAATGTGTTGTACGAGGAACAGGAAAGACATTACAAGATATAGAAAAATTAAGAACAGTTTTAAAAAATGCCAGAAAAAGATAAAAATTAGAAAGTTTATGGGAAACTTAAAAACCTAAATATTTTAATAAAAGGATATATATGGATAGAAGTAATAAAAGTGGAGTAATAGGTGTAATTATAACGATAATTATATTGATATTACTTGTAATATTTACAAATAATAGTAAAGAAAATATATCTACACTTGAAAGAGTAGCAAATGTTGTAGTTGTGCCTATTCAAAATGGATTAACATATTTGAAAAATAAAGTAAACAATAATGACAAGTTCTTTGAAAATGTAAATGAATTAAAAAAAGAAAATGAAGAATTAAAGCAAAAAAATAGTGAATTGGAAAAAAGTTTAAGAGAATTTGAAGTTATGAAAACAGAAAATGATCAATTGAAACAACAATTAAATTTAGCTGAAAAATATGGAGAATATACGACAATCCCAGGAACAATAATATCAAGAGATATTAGCAATTATTCAAAAACATTAGTTATAAATATAGGATCAGATAATGGAATTAAAGAAAATATGACAGTTATTGCTAATGAAGGATTAGTAGGATATATTGCTGAAACAACAGCAACAACATCTAAAATTCAGACTATTGTAGATAGTGCTAGTTCAACAAGTTGTTTAGCAAGCACAACAAGAGATATTATGATATGTAAAGGAACAATTGCAAGTGAGTCAACATTAAAAGCAACAAATTTAAAAATAGATTCAAATGTTATACAAGGAGATAGTGTTGAAACTTCTGGAATGGGGGGAATTTATACAAAAGGAATTCATGTAGGAAGAATAAAAAAAGTTGAAACAGGAACGAATAAAATTGATTCATATGCTGTAGTTGAAGCTGCCGTAGACTTTGATAAATTAGAGACTGTACTTGTAATAATAAAATAAAGAAAGGAACATTTAAATAATGAAAAAGGCATTGATATATATATCTTTAATATTGGTATTTATATTTATATATTTGCTTCAATCAATATTTTTTGTTAATTTTACAATAGCTGGAGTAAAACCAAATCTATTTGTGATTTTAGTGTTATTTATTGGATTATTTATGGGAAGAAGTAGAGGAACTATATATGGAATAATATATGGTATTTTAATAGATTTGTGGATTGGAAAAAGTTTAGGTATAACATCTGTATGTTTAGCTGTAGTTGGAATTATAGGTGGATTATTTGATAAAAATTTTTCAAAAGATAGTAGAATAGTAATTTTATTAATAGGAATGTTTTCAACTATTTTTTATGAAACATTATCATATATAATGTATATAATATTTTTTAATATAAATATTGAAATATTAACATTTATAAAAATAATATTATTAGAGTCAATTTATAATATATTATTGATAATAATAATTTATCCAATAATAAAAAGTGTTGGATATGAAGTGGAAAGTGAAATAAAAGGAGATAAGATTTTAACAAGATATTTTTAAATAAAAAAGATATGAAAGAAGGTGGAAAATTGAACAAGAGAATTAGTTTTGACAAAGATACATCTTGGGAACAAGAAGATGGAATGAAACAAGCGAATTTTAGATTTAATATAATAACTATATTAGTATATGCAATTGGTATAATTCTCATTGCTCAATTATTCAACTTACAAGTAATTCATGGAGAAAGTTATAGAGAGCAATCAAATACAAGACTGTCAAGAATTAGTAAAGTTGATTCAGTTAGGGGCTCTATTTTTGACAGGTCTGGAGCTGAATTGGCAGGAATTCGAACAGTAAATAATGTGGAAATATATAAAACAAATGTATCTGATGAAGAATTAAACCAAGCTATTTTAAAATTAACTAATTTATTAAATGAACAACAAGCAACATATACAGATACATTTCCAATAAAAATATCACCATTTGAATATACAATATCTGACAAAACTTTGGAAAATTGGAAAAAAAAATATAAAATTTCAAGTGATGCAACAGCAGAAGAGGCATTTTACAAATTTAAGTCTAAATATCAAATTTCAAATGAAGATATAGATGATATAAGAAAAATTATAGTTATAAGATATTTAATTACAACAACTGGATATAGTGCAACGAAATCAATAACAATATCAAAAGATGTTAATGATGTAGTTGTTGCACAACTTAATGAAAGAAATGGTGAATTTCCGGGAATTAGTATAGAAACAACATCTGAAAGAACATATAAAAATGAATCATTAGCAGCAAATGTGATAGGATATACTAGAACAATAAGTGATGATGAATATCAACAAAGAAAAGATAAATATGATATAGATGATATCATAGGAAAAACAGGGATTGAGGCTATGTTTGAAGAATATTTGAAAGGAACAAGTGGAAAAAAACAAGTTGAAATGTCAGTAGATGGAACAACTACAGGAGAAAACATAACTCAAGATGCTATTGCTGGAAGTAATATAATATTAACAATAGATTCAAAATTACAATCAGTTACACAAGAGGCACTTGCAAATTGTGTTGAAAAAATAAGAAGTGGAGGATTTTCGCAAACTTATGATGCAAAGGGTGGTGCTGCAGTTGTAATGAATGTTAATAATGGAGAAGTTTTGGCTATGGCAAGTTATCCATCATATGATCCACAATGGTTTGTTGGAAAATTGGACCCAGAAAAATGGAAATATATGAATGATAGTGAAACACATCCATTGTTAAATAAGGCAATTCAAGGAACATATGAACCTGGTTCTGTATTTAAAATGGTAACAGCAATAGCAGGGCTAGAATCTGGAGCAATAACATCAAAAGAAAAAATAAATGATACAGGAATATACACAAAATATTATCCCCCAAGAAAATGCTGGTATTATACAAGTTATCATAGAGGACATGGATATTTAAATGTGACACAAGCTCTTCAACATTCTTGTAATTATTTCTTTTATGAAGCTGGAGATAGAATGGGAATTGATGTAATAGCTAAGTATGCTTTACACTTTGGACTTGGAAAGACAACAGGAATAGAATTACCAAGTGAAAAAGCAGGAACATTAGCTCAAAGAAAAGATGGTTGGGGACCAGGTGATACACTAAGCGCAGCAATAGGCCAGGGTGACAATAGTTTTACACCAATTCAAATAGCTAAATATATATCATCAATAGCTAATGGAGGAAATGTTGTTCAACCTACGATAGTAAAATCTATTTTAAACTCAGATGGAACAGAAGTATCAAAAGAAGAAATGCGTAATTTTGTAAACAAAAAACTTGGGATTGAAAATCAAAATGATGGGATAGAAATTAGTCAAGAGAGCATAGAAATAGCTAAAGAGGGAATGAGAATGGCTACGAGTGAATCTGGTGGAACAGCATATAATATATTTAAAAATTTTATTGTAGAAGTAGCTGGAAAAACTGGATCAGCAGAAACTGCACAAAGTGATATAGTAAATGCTTGGTTTGTATGTTTTGCACCATTTGATAATCCAGAAGTTGCTATAGCTGTAATGATCGAAAATGGTGGTCATGGAAATTATGCAGCAGAAGTTGCAAGAGATGTATTAACACAATATTTTGGAATGAATGAATCTGAAGAAGTTAATGAAGATTTAAATGCAATACCATATGTAGAACAAATGAGATAGTGGAGGAAAGAATAATGAGTTGTATTAGCATAAACTTAAAAAAAGAAGAAACATTAATAAAAGTAGAAGATAATGCAACAGAAGAGGAAATATTACAAGAACTAAAGATAAAACTTGAAGAATTGTCAAAATTATATCAAAAAGAAAAAACACCAGTTAGATTTACTGGAAAAATATTATCTGAAAAAGAATTAGCAGATATTGAACAATTAGTAAAAAAATATTTAGATGTAAAATTAATATTTGATACTCCAACAAGTTTAGGGTTGCATAGTATTATAAGAAGTTATAAAGAAAAAATTGAGAATTCTGATACAATATTTCAAAAAGGATCTATAAGATCAGGACAAAAAATAGAATCAGAAGGAAGTGTTGTAATAATAGGGGATGTTAATGCAGGAGCTGAAGTTATTGCAAGAGATAATATAATAGTTCAAGGAACATTGAGAGGATTAGCTCATGCAGGAGCAAAAGGAAATAAAGATGCAATAATTACAGCAGGAAATTTAGAGGCTGTCCAAGTTAGAATTTCTAATATTGTTAGAGAAATAAATAAAACAGAGGAACTAAATATAAATAGAGCATATATATGTGTTAAAGAAGATAAGATAAAAATAGAAAAATGGTAAATGAGGCTATAAAATAGTCTCATTTTTAACTTATAAGTAATAAAACTAATGCTAAAAATAAACCATTATCTTTTACATCTTCTTTATATAAAAAGAATAATAGACTTAAAATAAGAACATCATCAAAATATAGTTTTAAACCAAATATATCTAAAACAAAGTCTTTATTTGGAGGAAGGTTAATATTTGGATTTTGGGTTAAATTTATATTGCTTTGAGAATTAGAAGATTCTAAACAACTATTAGAAGAGTTCATAGTTAATGGATTCAATGAAGAGCTATTAGAATAGTAATAAGGAAATCTATTTTTATACCAATTTTTTCTATATAAATTATTGTAAAAGAATGGTGATGGATTTTTATAAGAATATTGCATTATGATCTCCTTTCAAAAAAATTAAAACATTAATCTGTTTTTTTATCATTGTCATTTTTGCTCATAAAATCAGCTATTTTACTTATATTGAGCATATTAACATATTGGTCAATTTTATTTTTTTTACTATCTCTTAAATAAGGCTTTAAAGAATAAAGCAAATTTGCTCTTGGATCATTTTTATTATTCATTTTTTCCATAATAGATTTCATTTTTAAAATTGTATTTGCATCTAAATTAAAACTATTTTGATTATTGTTAGAAAAATTATCTGATGAATTATGAGAATTGCCTAGTGCAAAATTTAGGGAATTAATCATTTCAGGAGATAATTGGCTTAAAATATTATTTATATCGTTATTAGAATTTGTTGTTTGAGAAGTATTTGAATTAGGACTAGAATTTTTTAAATTATTCATCATTTGTTGGATTTCGGGAGGAATATTACCATTATCCATCATTTTTTTTACATTATCAAACAAATTATTTATATTATCATCCATCTTATTAACCTCCAATATTTATTAAATTTATTTATATAAGTATATGTTTTATTAGTCATAATATGAAAATAAAAAAATAATGTGAAACAAAATTTAGCAAAATCTATTTTCCGTAGGGTAACTTAGAAACAAGTAAAAAATATAATAAATTTTTATAAAAAAATGGCTGTTTTAATTGACTTTTATGCGATAAAATAGTAAAATATATAATGTATAAATATTTGAAAAATCAAAACTCGAAAAAATAATATTTGCATAGAGTTTTTGGAAAGGAAAATAAAATGAACAAAAAGATTTTTAAATTTATAATTGTATTTAGCGTATTTTTTATAATGATTTTTGGATTAGTATTTGGAAAAGTGATAAGTTTTGCAGATGTAGCAGAAAAATCACTTTATATTAATTTGGGAAAATCAAAAGATAATAATGGAAAAAAGACTGGATATGCTAATGGAGATCCAAATTCAAGTAGTGGAAATTATATATGGGAGATTAATCAATACAATAGTAATAATGTAAATGATAAAATAACAAATCCGAGAAATTTATATTGTATAAAAGCAGAATATGGTACATCATGGGTTAGTGCCACAGGAGGAGAAAAAAATATTGTAGAATATAATTTATCATATGATTTGGAAGCACAAAGAGAAGAAATATTAAGTAAATTATTAAATACAGATGCAAATAATACAGTAATAAAAAATCTTTTAACACCAGATAAAGGTGCATATAATCAACTTTTATGGATATTAGACAATGCATATATACCAGGTGAAACAAATAAAACAGAATATTTAACTAAATTAAATGTAAATACACATGAAGAATTAATAGGAGATGAAATAACAGATGATGATATAGTAGCAATTCAAAAAATGGCTATATGGTATTTTACAAATTATATAATACATGATGATATTTCTTCAAGTAAATGGAATATTTATGATAAAACTAATTCTAGTACAAATCTATGGCTAAAATTAACAGATAATGATTGGATTAGTCAAAGAACAATTGGTGAAGGAACAAATGAGTACAGAAGAAGTATTCAAACAGATGAATTATATAAAAATTTAATTCAGTCAGCAAAAGATGGGGCAAGTCAATATGATGTTGCTAAAGTTCCAGTAAGTATAAACACAGAAGGATTAACAAAAGTTGAAGATAATAAATATAAAATAGCAATCAAGAAAGTTAATGATTCATATATTGTTGGACCAATAAAATTATTAGGAACACAATCAGCAGATGCACAATTAAATCTTAAAGTAACTAATGGTAGTGGAACAGAAATATCTGGATATAAATTTTCAAATTCAGAAGGAGTAGAACAAAATAAAACTATAAATGATTATATAGGTGATACTAATGGATTTTACATAAAAACTCCAGTATCAGATGGAAAAACAATAAAAGTATCATTAGATATTACAAATTCTGGAACAAAGAAAACTTTATGGTTAAAGGGAACTGAAACAAATTCACAAATAACATTAAATGGAGAACAACCATTAGTTGAAATATCTAGAAAGCAAGAAACAGTAAAAACAGAAATTACAGCAGAGTATACAGAGTTTGACTTAGCTTTACGTAAATATATAGTAGAGATAAACGGAAAAAAACTAACAGATTTAGGATTACCAACAAGAGTTCCAAATATTAGTACAGATTCATTAAAAAAAGGAACAACAGCAACATATAATCATAGAAAAGATCCAGTAGTCGTAAAAGAAAATGACATAGTAACATATTCAATAACAATATACAATGAAGGTGATATAGATGGATATGCAACTAAAATAATAGATCAATTACCAACAAATTTAATGCCATCAAATGAAAATCCAAATGAAATAAAATCAATAGGAAAAGATGGAAAAGAAAAAAATACATATGAAGTGGTAACAGGAATTGTTGCAACAGCTGGTGTCCCAGAAAATTCAATTGTATTTAATATTGTAAATCCAGCCAAAAGTCTAAAAGCATATTCAGAAACTGATGGGTTAGATTATGAAACATTAACATTTAAATGTAAAGTAATTCAAAAAGCTGATGATAAAGAAAATAAAATATTAACAAATGTTGCATGGATAGCAGGATTTAAAGATTCGAATGGAGATACGGTAATAGATAGAGATTCATCAATAGAATCTTCTCCAAATGTAAATAAAGATAATATGGAGAACTATAAAGGAAATACATCAAATAAAGATGATTTAACAGATAGTAATAATTATTATAAAGGTCAACAAGATGATGACGATTTTGAAAAATTAGTAATAGAACCAATAGAGAAAAAATTTGATTTAGAATTAGTAAAATTTATTGCGGCAGTAAGTAAAGATAAAAAAATAGAAGATGGAGAATATTTAACTGATACAAAGAATGCAGATGGAATATATGAAAGAGCACCAAAAATAACGATTGAACAAGATACAAGTAAACAAGATACACACAGAAAGATAAAATGTGATTGGAGCCCAAGTAATAAAACACCATTAGTAGTGGAACCAGGTGATTATGTTTTATATACAATAAGAGTATATAACGCAGGAGAAGTAGATGGATATGCAGCAGAAATAAAAGATCATTTACCAGAAGGCTTGGAGATGGTTGAACCATCTGATGAAAGTGCAGAATATTATGGAATATGGAATATCGAAGAAATTGTTGATGGAAGACAAGTAATATCAACAAAAGTTTTAGCAAAAGGTGAAGGAAAAGAAAAAGAAACTGTAGAAGGTGATGATAATTATAAAGCAAATTTATTAAGAGCATTAAAAGATGATCGACCTGTATCAGATTCAGATCCAAAAAATCCAGATTATAGAGATGTTCAAGTGTTATGTCAAGTTACATCAAAAAATAAAGATACATTGGTAAATTATGCTCAAATATCAAAAGATACAGATGAAAAAGGAAATGATATTAAAGATATAGATTCAACACCAGACAATTTACCAAAAGACGGACCACATGAAGATGATGAAGACTTAGAAAAAGTTACAGTAAGAACACCAGATAAATACAATTTAGTATTAGTAAAAGAAGATAAAGATGGAGAACAATTAAATTCAACAGCAGAATTTGAAGTAACAATAAATGGTAAAAAAGAAAATAAAAAAGTAACAGGAAAACTAACGATTGCAGAAAATGTACCAGTTGATGGAGATCATTTATCAGATGATGTATATATAATAAAAGAAACAAAAGCACCAGATGATTATTGCAAATTTGATGGAACGATAACAATAACAGTGTCAAAAAAACAAACTTCAGATGGAAAAGGATATGAGAAATCAATAAAATATACAGTTGTAGATTCAAATGGAAATGATATAACAAATAAAAAAGATGCAAATGTATATTTAAATGAAGATGGAAACATTTATGTAGAAGTTAAGAACTATGAAGAACCAGATATTCATAAAGGTGTAAAAGATGTACTAAATCAAGATTCAGGATATAATGCTAATGAAGTACATGAATGGGTAATAGAATCAGATATACCAGCAAACTTAGATGAATATAAATTTTATGATATAATAGATGATATTGATTATAGACTAAAATTTGAAGGAACAAAAAAGGTTGTTGTAAAAATTGGAAATACAACATTAAAAGAAGGAACAGATTATAAAATTTCATTTGTTGAAAATGCAAATGGAGTACAAAATAAAACAACATCTGGAAAATTAACATTAACATTTTTAGATAATGAAAATGGAATGAATGCTTCAACAACATTAAAAAATAATCAAGGAAAGAAAATTCAAGTAATATTTAATACAACATTTGCTAAAGATGAAAATGGTAATCTTTTAGCTACAATGGGAGAACAAATACCAAATCAAGCAAAATTAGAATATATAAATACATCAAGTGATAATAAAGTAACTAAAGAATCTGAAAAACCAGAAATTCATACAGGAGGAGTTGTTCTATATAAATATTATGAATTAAAAGATGAAAAACACGCATTAGAAGGAGCAAAATTTGGAATTTATGCAACAGAAGAAGATGCGAAAAATAATAAAAATGTTATAATGACAGCAACATCAGATAAAGAAGGACTTGTAAAATTTGCAGGATTAAAATATGGTGGAGATGCAAAGAGTAGTGAAAACAATAAAAAACAAGATGGAACATATAAATATGATGCAGATAAAGCAAGTACAAATTATTGGATAGCTGAAATTGAAGCACCAGATGGATTTGAAAAATATAATGAAATAATAGCAGTAACAATTAACAAAAATAGTTATAATGAAAAGAAACCAATATATGAAGTAAAAAACAATAAATTAAATTTTGACTTAGCATTAAGAAAATTTATAACACAAGTTCAAGACACAGAAGTAACAACAAGAATACCACAAGTTAAATATGAAAATGGTCAAATATCTTATGAACATACAAAAGAACCATTAGTGGTACATGTTAATGATGTTGTAATATATACATTAAGAATATTTAATGAAGGAAGTATTGATGGATATGCTAGTGAAATAACAGATGATATTCCAGATTATTTAGAATATTTACCAGAAAACGAAACAAATACAAAATATTTATGGAAAATGTATGATAAGGATGGAAATGAAACACAAGATGTAAGCAAAGCAGAAAAAGTAAAAACAACATATTTATCAAAAGATAATGAAAAAACAGCAGGAGAAAATTTATTAAAAGCATTTGATGGAAATGTTGCTAATCTTTCATATAAAGATATTAAAATAGCATTTAAAGTAAAAGATCCAAATTCAAACACATATATAATAACAAACCATGCACAAATTTCAGATGATTCTGATAAAGATGGAAAACCAATTGAAGATATAGATTCAGTACCAGATAAATGGAATGAAGGCGAAGACGATCAAGATGTAGAACATGTAAAAGTTGAATATTTTGATTTAGCATTACTAAAATATGTAACAAAAGCAATAGTAATAGAGAATGGTCAAGAAAGAATTACTGAAACAGGATATAATGGATTAGAAGATCCAGAGCCAGTAGTAAAAGTAGAAATCAAGAAAAAACAATTAAAGAATGTTATAGTAAAATTTGCATATGGAATAAAAATAACAAATGAAGGTGATATACCAGGATATGCAAAAGAAATAACAGACTATGTACCAGCAGGACTAAGATTTGAAGCTGCAGATAACCCTGGATGGACAGATGAAGGAAATAATGTAATATCAACAAGGTTATTAGAAGGAACACTATTACAACCAGGTGAAAGTGCAACAGTAGAAGTTGTATTAACATGGATAAATGGAGCAGACAACTTAGGAGAAAAAATAAATACAGCGGAAATTTCAGAAGATTATAATGATCATGGAGATGTACCAGATAGAGATTCAACACCAGATAATCAAATACCAGGTGAAGATGATATAGATATAGCAAAAGTTATATTAGCAATATCTACAGGTATAGGTCAAACATTCTTTGGATTAACAATCGGATTACTTTCAGTAGTATTAATTGGAATTGTTTTAATAAAGAAATTTGTCTTATAGTATAAGATGCTAAAACAAAAGAAACTAGAGATAAAAAAATTCTAGTTTCTTTTTATGTGTTCCCTAGTCTTTTACGGAAAAAGCTCATAATAAAGGAAAAAAAGTAAAAAAATGTAATAAAAATGTAATATTATTTGAAATTCAAAAATCCTTAAGCAAAAAGAGAATAATTAAATTATTGTTATGAAAAAACATATTGATTTTAAATAATTAATATGAGAAAATAAAACGGACAAAATAAATGGGAGGAATTAGAAATGAAAAATATTGTGAAAAGAATATGCAGTTTGTTAGCATTAATAATGATAATTTTAAATAGTTCTATATTGACAACAGTGTCAATGGCTATTGATGAAATAAGTACAAATACAACTGCAAATATGTCAAATGATAAAAAAGAAAAAGTGAAAGTATATACAAGTTATACAAAACTTACTAATAGATTACCAAACGAACTTACAATAACAGGAATATTAGAAAAAGATACAGAAGATTGTGCTTTGTATGAAAATCCTGTTGTTTATTTCGAATTCCCAAGCGAAATTGAAAAAGTTGTTGTAAATGATATTAAAGTATTGTATGATAACGAACTAGAATTAAAAGATTATACAATAGAAAAAAATAACTCTGGAAATCAAGTTATAAAAGTATCATTAGTAGGAAAACAAACTAAATATTCTACAGATGGGCTTTCACAAGGTACTAATATTAGAATTGTAGCAAATGTAATAGCAAAACAAGATATAAAGACAGGTTATGTTGATTTGAAAATGAATTGTAATACAGCAACAGCAGCACAAGCACTATTAATAGTAAATGCAACTGACAACTCTATATTAAGTAATGTAGAACCAAAGGCAGAAAATGGAACAATTGTATATGCCAACGGTTTAATGTTAAATACAAAATCATTAATAGGAAATACGGCTTTAAAAAATAATGATACAATTTATTCAAATGAAATAATAAAAAATGAAATATCAATAACAAATACAACAAATGAAAATATAGAAAATATAAAGATTTCTGGAAATATTCCTGAAGGAATGACATATGTAAAATATGATGAAGAAGCATTTAATTATTGGTCAGATACATATACATTTTTAACAGATGATCCAGAAACAACAGATGGAAATGTATTATGGCAAGATGATGTTTTACAATATCCAGCAGATGAAAGTGTAAGAACAAAAGAATTTGCAATTGAAACATTAAAACCAGGAGAAGTACAAACATTTTATTATGAAACAAAAATAAATAAGGTAGATGCTGAAAAAGAATTAGAAACAAAAATTGAATATTCTATAAAAGATAAAGATTCTTCAGAATATAGAAATATTTCAACATATAGTTTAAAAAATATTGTAAAAAGTGGCTCATTTGAAACAAGAATAAGAACATATATAGACAGAGGAGCTAATTCAGAAACAGGATCAAGTAAAAATAATTGGGTATATAATGTAATAGTAAAAAATATCTCAGACAAAACACAAGATGGAACTGTAAAAATTGAAATTCCAGAAACATTAAGTGTAAAGAAAGTTGAAAGAATTGTAAATAAGGGAGAAGATTTTTCTTATACATTAAATAATGGAATACTAACAATAGATTATAAAGATATACAAGCAAATGATTATAGAGCATTTGCAATAGAAGCAGAAACTGTAAATGTAATAACAGATGAGAATTGCAGATATGAAATAGAATTTGATGCAAAAGTACAAGAAAAAAACGGAGATATAACAACATCAAATTTGAGTATTTCAAAGGGTGGTATTCCAGCTGCAAAAATAACTCAAACATCAGAAACAAATGGTGAAACATTAAATGGACATGACGAGATAGAGTATAAATTTGAAATTGAAAATATAGGATATGTAAGAGAAGAAGAAGGGGGATATTCAGAAATAATATTTTTTGCTAATATCCCAAAAGAATTGGAAGTAACTTCTATTACATATAATAATAATGAAGTAAAAAAAGAAACTATAGATAGTAGAACTGTATATACTATAACACCAGTTAATAAATATTATACAAAAGAAGATTTAGAGAGAATAAATAGTGAAACATTTTCAGAGGATTTTAGAGCAGCAGAAAGATTATATTTGAAGAATGGTGAAAAAAGTACAATAAAAATAAAAGCAAAAGTAAAGTCTTTGGCAGGTCAAAAAGACGATATAAAAATAGAGAATGTAGGAATGATTGGTGGCCAAGATTTAGAATTTAAAGCATCAAATATTATTTCAAATATATTACATAATAATGAAGATCAAACAGTGGTTATAAATCCAGATGATAAAAAAGATAATAATAATGATGACAAAAACAATACACAAAAACCAGATGATAATCAATCAGAAGAAAAAGATAAATTTTATTCAATAGCAGGAACAGCTTGGATAGACAAAAATGAAAATGGTAGAAGAGATGATGGAGAAGATGTTATTGAAGGAATAAATGTTTATGTCTATGACATAATAAATAAAAAATTTTTAACAAATGAAAATAATGAAACATTAAAGAAAATAACAGATAAAAATGGAAAATATTCATTTACAAAGATATCTGCAGGAAGTTATTATGTAATATTTGAATATGATCCAAATGAATATGGAATAACAGAATATCAAAAAGTAGGTGTTATAGAAACAGAAAATAATGATACTATTGAAAAAGATGTAAGAATGTTTGGACAGGAAAAAAAGGTTGCTATGACAGATATTATAAAACTAACATCTAGTCAAACAAATATAGATATGGGACTTTTAGAAAATAAAAATTTCGATTTTGAAATAAACCAAACAATTTCCAAAATAACTGTAAAAAACCAAAAAGGAACAAAAGAATATACATATAATAATAAGAAGATAGCTAAAGTAGAAATACATTCAAAACAGATAGTTGGATCTACAATTGCAATAGAGTATAAAATAAGAATAACAAATATAGGAGAGCTAACAGGAAGAGTTTTTGATATAATAGATGAAATACCAGCACAATTAGAATTTCATTCAGAATTAAATGAGGGATGGTCAAGAACAGAACAATATAAAATTAGTAATGTGAATTTTGTAATGACAGATATAAAGCCTGGTGAAAGTGTTGAAACTACAGTAACATTGACAAAAACTTTAACAGGAGACTCTATTGGAACATTAACCAATATTGCATCAATAGGAAACACAGAGAATTCTAGACATATAGAAGATAAAAATATCAATAATAATACAGACAAAACAGAGGTATTAATACAAGTTGCAACAGGAAGTCAGATTGCATTAAGAACAATAGGAATAATATCTTTAATATTAATTTCTTTATTTGTTGTATTTGGTATTTTTAGAAAAAGTAAATTTTCTAAAAATTTAATAAGAAATATGTTCTCAATATTTGTTTTTGTATTAGTTTGTGCTACTATAACATGTTATAGTAATGCTAGTTTGGGAGATGCAATAGATAAAGTTATTGATACGGGAAAAGATATAATAGATAAAGGAAAAGACGCAATAGATAATGCGATAGATAAAATTTCTGGTGGAGGAAGTAGTGGAGGATCTGGATCTGGAAGTAGCAGTGGAGGAGATATAGATTCAGGAGATGCTCCTAAAATAGATCCAGACTACAGTGGTGCTAACCCTGGCGAATCAGCAGAAGAACTAGAAAAAAGACATATGGAAGAATTAAAATCTCAATATCCTGATGCAAATTATGATGGATGTACATCATTAAAAGAGTGTGAAGAAAGAGCACAAGCAGCAGTACAAGCTGATTATGTAAACAAACAATTATCTCAATATGGGGACTATTCAATAGATACAAGTGATTGTAAATCAACAGCAGATGTTGAAAGAAAATTAGATGAAGCAAAGAGAAAGATATTAAGTGATCGATATGATATAGATTTTTCAGGAGTTACAAGTTATGAGGATGCTTTAAATAGATATAATCAAAAATGTGAAGAACAAAGAGAACAAATAAATTCAACATTAAAAAATTCTAGTGCATTTCAAGGAGCAAGTATTTCTGGAGATATGAGTAATTTGGATTATAATGCATTACAAGGATTACAACAACAATTAAAAGATATTGAAAATAAATATCCAGAAAATAAAACATTTAGGGGTGATCCAGATTCTAAATATACAGATGAAAATGGAAAAGTTCATTATGGAAGATATCTAGATGAAAATGGAAACTCAGTAGCATATTGTGGAAGCCCAGGAAAAGCACAAACATCAAGACAAGATTTGGAATATACAAGATCACAATCAGATTTAAAATTATCAACAGATGCAAATGGTAATGCAACATGGTCATATGATGTAACATATGAACCAAAAGGAGAATACTGTGGACGTGAAGTTCAAACAATGAAAGCTTCATTAGGAGGAAGTCAATCAAGTAAGGACTTACCAGAAGCAGATGTACCAGAAGTTGATTTAGTACACCCTCCAGAATATAATCCACCAGATAACCCACCAGATAATCCACCACCAACATCTAGTAAAACAAAATTAGTAATCTGGAAAAAGGATGCTGATACAAATGAAGAATTATGGGAGAAAAAAGATACAAGTTATATATCACAATTTAGATTCAGAATTCCTGGATATGCAGAAGATTTTGGAGTTGGAGAATATGTTGAAGTAGATCAAAATAAAACATATACAATATATGAAATTGGATCTGCATTTGGATATGATATATATGAGGAAGATGGTAGTTATAAATCATTTAAAGTTGAAGTTGGAAGTTATGTAACTTCAATGGATGTTAGACTTAACAATACTATAACTAAACTAAAATTATCTGGAAATGTGTGGGAAGATAGAGCAAATGGAAAAGACTGGACAAGAAATGATTTATATAAAAATAATGATTTTGATACTAACGATAAATTATTACAAGGTATAAAAGTTAGATTATATAAAGATAATGAGGTTATTGGAGAAACTTGGACAGATGAAAATGGACATTATTCATTCGGTGGAAGAAATGCAGATTTGTCATATACAAAAGATACAATAAATGCAAGAGAATTAGATAAATATCATGTAGAATTTGAATATAATGGTATGAAATATACAAATGTAAATTTACATACAGATGTAGATAATGGCTCAAAAGCAATTGAAGGAACTAATAATAGACAAAATTATAATAATAATTTTGAAACAATAGGACCAAATACAATAAAAGATGATAATGGTAAGACAACAGGATTAGCAATAAATTCATCAAATTCTAAAACAGGAGATATTTATTATAGAACAATAGATAATCATCAATCAGGTGTAATATATGGAGATGAATCAATATATAGTGGAACAAGTGTAGATGGAAAAACAAATGATTATGAAGCATATGGATATGATATTTATCATATAAAAGCAGATACAAAAGTTGATGGAGATTCATACAGATACAAATTAGAAGAACAATTTGATTGGGATTTGAATAATCAAGTATATAAAGATAAAGAAATTAAAAATATAAACTTAGGATTATATGCAAGAGAGCAAGTAGACTTAGCATTAGAAAGCGATGTTGAAAAATTCGTACTAGATGTAAATGGATATCAACATACATATACATATGGTGCTATGGTAAAAAATGCAGAGAACATAACAAAAGAAAATGATGTGGAAGCAATACTAAAACAAGTAAAGAATAAATGTTATGAAAGAAAATTACATGAATCATCTGTATCATATAGTGCATTACCAGACGGAAAAGTAAATGATAACATTTGTGCATATATAACATATAATATATATTTACAAAATAAGTCAGATACATTAATGAGTCAGATTAAAGAATTAACAATAGATTATGATAGTGATTTAAACTTGATATCATATGGATACCAAGGCCAAAGTCAAAATACAAATGTATCAGAAGCAAAATTAGCAGGTAATGACCAATTGAAAGAAGCAACATTAGAATTAGAAGATACAAGGATTGGTGCAATTTCAATTAAACGATTAGATGTAACATTTAAAGTTACAGCAGATACAATTGAAAAAATATTAAATAAACCAGAAGGAATAAAATTTGACTTTATGGCAGAAATAAAATCATATTCAGTATATGATTCTGATAATAAAGTTTATGCAAGTATAGATAAAAACTCAGCACCAAGAAATGAAAGTGTAAAAGTTGATACAGATAATACATTTATAACAGATACATTTGAAAATGATACAACAATAGCTCCAACATTTAAATTATATAAAGGTGAACAAACATCATTATCTGGAGTTGTATATGAAGATAGTCCATTAAATGATAAAAAAGTAAAAATTGATAATAATAAAATATATGAAAGAATTGGTAATGGATTATATGATGATTCAGAAAGTGTAGTTCAAAATGTACTTGTAGAGTTATTGAAAATAGACGATAATAATAATATTGCTACACTATATAAAACAAAAGAAAATGGATCAGCAGTAGGTGTTGCTGCAAGAACATATACAAATTCAAATGGTGAATATGAATTTGATGGTGTAATTGCAGGAAATTATGTAATAAGATTTACATATGGAAAAAATATGCCAGAAATAAATAAAGATACAGGAGAATTTAATAATAATTCAAAGACAATAAACACAAAAATAATTTATAAAGAAAATGGGGTAACTAAAGAAAAAGAAATAGAAGCAAGAGAATATAAATCAACAATATTGGCTTCAAATCAAAAAGATACAAATCAAGAAAGTCCTATATCAAAAGCAATGAATATACAAAAAGGAATTGCAAAAAAAGATGGAGATTATTCATGGTTTTTAAGAGATACAGATGTAAGATATACAGATGCAATTGATGATGTAGAAAATAGAGCAAGCCTAGAAAAAGATGCAAAGATTGATGTTGAAACTCTAAATGGAACGAAGAAATATGTATATGATTCAATTGAAGCATATACACCATATTTCAAATTAGGAGTTGAAGCAAAAAATGATATTCAAAATGGTGATGATTTAGTAACACAAGAAAAAGCAACAGATTTAATTGCAAATGAAGATGGCACTCTTGAATATAGGTATTCTATAGAAAATATAGATTTCGGATTAATAGAAAGACCAATAGTAGACCTAAAAGTAGACAAAAATATAACAAACTTAAAAGTATCATTAGGAAATGGTCAA
>MNRO01000010.1 GCA_001915995.1 Clostridium sp. 26_21 | reverse complement strand
AAAATTCTCCATACTCCCATTGAAATTTAATAAGAATTCATATATAATATTTTTAGAAAGAGAGCGTTATGGTTCGTAAGCTGTTGCTTAACCGCTCCACAATGCGTTTTTGTTGAACCACTTAAAAGTATTACAATAAGTGAGTTTAAATGAAACCAAAAAGTGAATATCATTTTCACAATATATAAGTCGATTTAGTCGGCTTATTTTTTGCATTTTCTTAAAAATTATGTTATAATATGAAATATATTATTGAAAGGTAGTGGTATTATGGAAAACGAATTAATAAATTTATTAGCAAATGAAATTGTAGAAAAACTAAAAGGAAAAATCTTTAATATTGAAAAAGATATGATGGAATTTTTAAAATCACAAGTGAGCAGAGAAAATAAAGAAAATGTACTTGAACAATTGTATTTATTTCAATTATATAGTAATGCATATATTGGACCTGATCCAAGAGGAAAAAGAAATATATTTGCAAATGCAATTGATGTTTTAAATGCAAAAAATGATGAAGATGTATCAATAAAAATAGAAAATTTAAAAGAAGCAACTAAATTTATGAAAATTGCAGAAACAAATCCTTTATCTACATTTAAAAGAAAATTAGAAGATAAAGAAAAATGTAAAAATGTTATATTTTAATTTATTAAATTTTTGTATATAGTAGAAACACCTTGCCTTTTTAGGCAAGGTGTTTTGGCATAAAATTATTTAATTTCAACTGCTCCTGCAACTCCAAGAATAGGAAGACTATCTTTTAAAGCAATCATATCAAACTTCAATCCTTTTTCACAGAAAATTCCAAAATATTTTTTTAGCTTTATTGGAAAGTTCTGTAATTCTGTAATTAAATTATGATATTGATAAGGTACCATACTAAGCCAATCAATAAAATATGTCTTTCCTTCTATGTCAATAATAGTATTTCCATTAAAGTTTTGGCTTTCAACAAAAATTATCTTTGATTCACTTTCATGTTCTATCTTTCCTATAATACATGGCATATGTTTTCCAATTCTTTCTTTATAATAGGCATAACCAATTTTGAAATTAGTTATTACAGGTATCCTTTCTCTCACTGCACTTTCAAATTCTTGCATTTCTTTTGACTTTTTTCCCAAATAACAAGTTTGTATTTTTGAATTCAAACAACCTACAATATATGTTTTTTCATATCTTTTCACTTCAACAGTTTGAATTGTCTTATCACCTTTCTTATTATTATAAAATGTTCCTATAATAGCAATTTTCCGTTTTGGATCATTCATTTCATTTGGTTTTGCCAGTCTTATTCCATTTTTACTTGTACAAATAAAAGAATAATTATCAATTGTAATCATGTTTTAGCCTCCATTTCTGCACTTTTTAAACTCTGCTAATTGGCATACTTTGTATATAATACAGCATTTATATATGTTTGTCAATTAAAATATATTTTGTAGATTAAACTTATATTTTCTTTCTATATGTTCTAATACAAATTTTCCTGTTTCTATTTCTGCTACTGCTGATGGAATATCATCATTTTCGACAAAACTTTTTACTTGTACAATTGCTGTATCTACTTTTTCTAGTTCATCATGTTCTATATAATATGCAAGTTTGTCATGTTTATTATCCCATTTTTTATCTAATTCTTCAATTTTTTCTTGTGCTTTTTTCAAATTATCATTTTCAATTTCTATTTTTAACTCTGATAAACATTCTATTATTTCATTTGATGATTTTTTTGTATAATTTTGAGTAAATATATCTAATATTATTATTAATATTATTATAAATATACATATAATGGTTTCTTTATACAACTTTTCTCTCCTTTTCTGCTAGTTCTCCCCTTTTTGTAATGCTTGACAAAAAAATTGATTATTTCCATCAATTGTAATTATCAAAGCTTCTTCTGGCTTTATTCCAAATTTTTCTGCTTGTTTTACAAGCCATATATAACTTTTACCTATTTTTTCTAGATTTTTATACATTACTTTTCCATCTACAACCAAATCGTAAGAAATTCCTTCATATTCTGGTTCAATATTAAAATCTTCTGGTATTACATTTCTTTTACTAGGTTTTGGAATAACTGTAACTCAAAATCCACATCTCCTATATTAAATATATTATTATCTCTAAGTCTTTCTTCTAATTCATTAATTGTAAATCTCTCTTTTCGCAAGGTTTTCTCATCAATTTTTCCTCTATATATTAATATTGATGGTTTCCCACATATAATTTCTCTGGCTCTCGTACTTTTTATATTTATTGTAGAAATAGTCAGATGCATAACTAATAATCCGAGAATCGGTACAATTCCATTTGATATTGGTATTCCCGTTTCTGCCATTGGAGTTGCAGCTAAATCTGCTATCATTATTGATATCGCAAGTTCAAATGGTTGCATTTGTCCAATTTCTCTTTTTCCCATTAATCTCATCACAATTAAAACTACTATGTATAAAAATATTGCTCTTAAAAAAATTATTAACATATATATTCTCTTTTCTTTTTTATTTTATTTGTAGTCTTTTCAATTTTTTTATTTTTATACAATTTTAGTATAATATTTTTTTTCATGTAAATAATAATTTTGTAACCTTAAAATTTTTTGTAAGGAGGTTTTATATGGCAAATAATACACAAAGTAATTCTAATACTTCTAATGGAACATCTACAATTTGGCAAATTGTTAGCAGATTAGTTACTGCAGCTATAGTTTTAGCAATTACAGCATTTTTTACCCCTGGATTTTCTATTAATAACATCTGGGCTTTAGCTATTGCTGCAATTGTTTTAACTATTATGGATTATTTAATTGTTAAATTTACAGGATTACATGCCAGTCCTTTTGGAAAAGGATTTGTAGGTTTTGCATTAGCAGCTATTATACTATATTTAACACAATTTTTTGTAGCAGGTTATTCAATTTCTTGGATGGCTGCAATTATTGGTGCATTAATTTATGGAGTTGTTGATTATTTTATCCCTGGAAATCAACAAATGTAGTTCTTATAATATCAAAAAGTGAAAGCCTAAAATACTTTCACTTTTTTGAATTTATTTCTTTATAAATTTTTTCACTTATATTTAAAACATTTTCTAATTTGTATTTTTCTAAATCTTTATAATCTTGATAATTATTTTCATTTTCTATATATTCAAACATCTTCTTTATTAGTTGTTCTGAATTATTAAATAAATTTTCTTTATCTAATATTTCTTTTGTCTTTTCTGTTTCAAATGCTAGAATTGGTATATTAAGAAACATCATTTTTATTATTTTACTTCCAAATCCATTTTTCTTACTTGTAGATATAAAGCAATCACATTTTTCTTCTGGATTATTATCTACTATTTTAACATTTTGATTCAAATCATACTTTTCTATTATATTTTCATAATATTCTTTTAATTTTCCATTTCCAGATATTATTAATTTTGTCTGTGGATATTTTTTTATAATCCAAATCATACTTTCTAATTGTTGTATTTGGTTTTCACTTTTATTAAATTCTCCACTACTAAAAAATGTATAAGTTTTATTTTTTTTCTTAATAATTTTTCTATTAAAATTTACTCCTATTCCATTAACAAACCTTATTATCTTTATATTTAAATTTTTCAAAGCATATTTGTAATCATTTTTATTAGTTAAAATTATAATTTTAGTTTTTAAGGCTAAAATTTTTTCTATCTTACAAATTAATTTGTTTGAAGAAAACTCATCTACAATATAAATTATTTGTGTTTTTATATCTTTAACTAATCTTGATAAAATTCCATATATTTGCCCATAACATATTATTATTTCAAAATTATTGTTTTTTATTATTCTTTTTATTTTTTTATATGCAATAAAATTTGTTAATGAAAATAAATTGTTTGAAATATTTATTAAATATCTTTGAAAATTAATTTTTATTTCCTGTTTAAAATCTGTTATTATTTGTACTTCATAATTCATTTTTTGCATAATTTTTATATAATTAGAATAAATTCCATTTTCCATCATTTCTTTTGGAATTACAAATAATACTTTTGGCATATTTGTTTCCCCCTCTACATAATTTATAATATGCTGATTTATTTTTTTGATGCCTGTATAAAAAATTATAAAATCTTTTTTATAATCTATTCCATTTTTATTCTTTTTATGATAAAATCAGCTAAGAATTTACAAAAGTTTTATTAGAGTAGATTATTTTATTTTCTACTCAGATGGAGGGTTATATGGAATTATATAAATGCAATCGTTGTGGGGCTTTCCACACAAATCCTGGTGATGTTTGTCCAAAATGTGCTAACAAAGATACTTTAGAATTATCTACATTTAAAAATTACATAAATGAAAATGGTTTTCCATCTGTAGATACTATTGCAACAGAAACAGGTATTGCTCAAAAAAATGTTAATAGATTTCTAGGATATGAAGCCATTGACACATTACAAACTTCTGCCAAAAATGTTTTTAACGAAACTGGGATCATATTAAATTAATTATATTTGTTCAAAAAGAGATGAAAGTTTTCTTTCATCTCTTTTCATTATTTTTATCTTATTTAAAACTTCAACTAGAATAAGAAAATTTTAAACAATTAGTAATTACAGATTTTATAGAACAACTAAAAAAAGAATATCACTTATGATATTCTTTCATGGTGCTCCCACTAGGACTTGAACCTAGGACCCACCGGTTATGAGCCGGTTGCTCTGACCAACTGAGCTATGGGAGCAATTATTATTGTTATCCCTCAGGACATGATTAAGTATAAATCAAATTTAATTATTTGTCAATACTTTTTTTCAAGTTTTTTTATTTTTTTCTTAATAAAAAGTGAACACTTTCATGCTCACTTAAAAACATCACTATTAATTTTTTATTCTTTATCTGTTATAACTTCTGCTTCTTTATTTAAATTCAATACATCATCATAGAAACATATATTTGCTGTTTGAACATATACTGCTATAAAAAGCATTCCTACTCCAGCTGCTATTCTACAAATTAGCACTAATGCTAAAAATCCTAGATTAAATACTGACATAATTGCAAAGAATATTCCTGGTACAAAGCATAATGCTTCCCAACCTAGGAATGATAAATTTAATAAAAATAAGTCTCCTCTATGTCCTACCATAAGTTTTTCACTCTTTTCTACAACTTCTTTTGCAGACATATCTTTATTATCATATGCAATAAAAAATGTTAAAGCATATTTTAATCCCATCATTACAGCATATGTTAGTGCAACCACATATATTATAACACCTAAAGTTAATAAACCTAATCCTCTTTCACCAGCACTTTGAACCATTCCTGCAGTTCCACCAGCTAAAAATAATGTTGTAACTAATATAATTGCAGCTATAATACAAATTATTGGTATAATCATTTTTAAAATTACTCTAAAATATAATGCCCATGCTCTTGAAAAATTCTCATAAGCAATTTTTATAAAGTCATAACAATTTACTTCTTCATTTCTTTTTAATTTAATAAATGAAAAGATAACTCCAATACTTAATGGTACTTGTACAATGATTTCTATTATACTGAATATAGTTCTAAATATAGATTCATCCTTAAATGCATTAATAATACCTGTCATAACACCTGTTATTAGGCCTTCTAAAAGAATTATTGCAATTCCCTTTATCCATTTATTTGTAAGTGCTTCTCTTGCCTCTTTTCTTATGTTTGTTGCTACCATTTTTATTCCTCCCTTCTTTAGTAATAAATATATTATAAATAATATCAATATTATTATATAAATATTGACTATTTTTTTCAAGTATTTTAATAAATTTTGTTATATTTTCTGCATCTCTAATCATTTGACATATTATGTAAAACATGTTATAATATAAATATTCGCAAAAAGCACATCAACTTGAACATTGAGAGGAGTATAATCATGAAAAATAACAACATGTCAAAGTCTAAAGCCAACAAACTTGCTCGGAAAAATGCACTGATTGCAAAGGCAGAATCTAATGCTTCCAAGGTTCCTTTTGCAGAAAAAACAAATATTAGCACATTTGTTAAAGAAGATGATTCTATCACTTCTGAACTTAATTCTGCATTTAAAGAAGCCTTGAACAAAATTCTTGTTCTTTACCCTGCATCGGCAAACAAGAAGGCTCAGCGCAGTGATTTCAGTTCTGTCCTGAGTATCTTACTGAAACTCAATATTGATATTGAGTCTCCCAAAGCAGTCAGTGAAACAGCTGAAAAAGTTCTGAATTCTCTGAACTTTACAACTATTCCTAACAGCAATACGCAAACTTTCATCACTAAGTTAGAAATTCCCCAATTGGTCTTGTTCATTTTCAATGGATATCAGAAAGAGCATCCTAATTTTTGTGAAATCGATAATTCTATTATCACTTATTGCAATGAAGAATTAGATGCTATTAGTCAAAAAGTATGGCATCCTGTGTTAAAATACCTCGTATGTCAAACTGCAAAAAACCTTACTGAAGCAAATGCAAAACTCCTGATTTCCAATGACCCAGAAAACATTTCTACTGTTCTCAAAACAGTAAAATGTGCGGAACAAACCAAGACAATTCTTGCCGAATTGTCTGCCTATATTGGGAAAATTTACCTTAAGCTTGAAGATGCAAAAACAAAAACAGCTTATGAACTCAAAGAAGAAAATGATATGGAAAATATTAAGGCAGTTAATTATCCTTTCAGCGGTTTAAATCCTGCTGATTTTCCGGAATTTTCCGAAAATGAGAAAATCAATGATGAATTAACCCCTATCACCGAAACGGAGGATAAAAAAATGAGCGAAAATCACGCAACCAATAAAGAAGAAATTGTTTCTAAGCAGAAACATAACCTCTCCATCCTCAACCAGGCTGTTTATGTACTTGATACTTATGGTTCCATTCTCAGAGATTTGGAAGCTATTGGTTTTTCCGTTACAGACCTGTTGAATGACAAAAAATCTATGGATACTCTCAAATGTG
Organism: Clostridium sp. 26_21; assembly: GCA_001915995.1. Lineage (GTDB taxonomy): Bacteria > Bacillota > Clostridia > TANB77 > CAG-508 > CAG-269. The sequence continues at coordinate 48,413 of MNRO01000010.1, read as the reverse complement.
TGATTACTGCTTTGCAGTAATACACAAAATTCAAAAAGCCGACCAATCAATTTGGTCGGCTTTTGCTTTATACAAGTATTTCTATTGTTATTTCTTCATTATTTTTTTCAGATTTATTTACTTTCTTCTTATTAACATCCTTAGAATTTTCCTTTATTCCAAATATTTTTGCCAATATATTTTTTATACTTCTTTTAAATTTTTCAAAACCTGTTTCTCTTCTTACAATAACCCATTTACTTTGTTCCATTTTTTCTTCCTTTCATCTCACGCTAAAACTACTTTATATTAGAAAGTTTTTCTAAAACTATAATAAACATTGCATGTGACCAACCTAGTCCAATAACCCAATTTGGTTTTAATGTTGAATTATCAACTTGTTCTCCTAAAAAACTATGTTTTCCAACAGTTTTTAATACAAAGTCAAATGTTTCTTTAGCTTTTTTCTTCTCTCCTATTTCTAAGTAATATAATGTCATCCATAGATTTGAAATTGGCCAAGGAGATCCTTTTCTATATCCGTCATTTTCATATCTTTGATATCCACCAGTATATGTTCTAAGTATCAAATTTATATTTTCAACTGTATTTAAAACTTTTTTCTCTTTTGGTGAAAATACCTTAAATGGATAAACTGCTCCAAGTAAACTTATATCAATTCTTCTATCTTCTGTATTTCTTACATATGATTTTCTATTTTCATCATATAGATTTTGTTCAATATATTCTTTTACTTTTAACATTAATTCATCTATTTCTTTAATATTTTTGTTTATTTTTTCCTCTTTTAATCTATTGTTTTCAAAATCAGAAACGTTTTTTCCCAATGCTTTATATATTTTTTTCATAGTATCAAATGCTGAAAAAATACTTGCCAAAGAATACATATGTATTCCTCTATCATTTTCTTCCCAAATATCATAGCTTACAGAATACTTTCCTGTATTTTCTAATACATCATAAACATATTTTTTCAAAAATGTAATTGCTAATTCACACATATGTAAATTTTCTTTTAAAAATTCTTCATTTTTAGTATATTCATAATGATTATATACTCCATAAACTACACTAGCTGTTTCATCAACTTGATATCCCCAACAAGGTGCCAATCTTCCATCTGTATAAAATCTCTGTTCCCACATTCCATTTTTACTTTGTGTTATTCTACAAAATTCACTATAAAATTTATCTGCTTCTTTATTCATTTTTAAAATATCTAAAGCTTGTGTAATAAATACTGCATCTCTTGGCCAGCAATATGCATATCTTCCACATTGAGATAGTTCTTCATCTACTTCTGGTGATGCAATAATTCCACCTGTTTCTTCATTCATTAATAATGGAAATAATAATATACTTCTTTTATATACATTTAATATTTTTTCTTCATAACTATTTTGAGGTTCTTTTATTTTTAATCCATCATGTTCTTTAACATATTTTCTCCAATATGCTTTGGTATCATTTAATTCTTTATTAAAATCTATCTTTCTTATTCTTTCAACTTCATCAATAAAGTCATGCATAGTTTTTTTGTTTTCATCAATATATATACATATTTCAATATCTTTTCTATGTCCTGCTGGAAGTTTTCCAATATCAAAACTTATACCTGAATCTTTTGACATTCCTACATAATCTTTTCCACCTATAATTCCACTTCCTATATTATTTGATATTCCATTTATTTGACCAGAAAATATTTTTTCTGATTTTGAAAATGTTGCCATTGAAAAATCATGTGCAAATTGAACCATTCCATTATCTAATTTCATACCACTTATAAAATTATTTTGATCTGATAATAATTCTGAATGTATTAAAAATTTAATATCTTGTTCTATATTACTATCATTTATAAATGAATATTTCTTTACTAATACATCCTCTTTTATAGTTACAAAATCTGTTTGAACTATTTTTAAATTAAAATATGTATTTGTTATTTCTGTATTTAAAATATTTGTGTCTGTATCATAATATTGTATATATGTATTATTTATATCATCATGTAAATATATTATATTTGAGTCATTTACTTTTACTCCTGTATGGAAATACTTCAAATATTGCCTATTATCATGATTTGGATATGATAATCTTAGCATTTCTCCTTTGCTTGAAAATGTTGCAAGCATGTTTTTATTTCCTATTATTGCATCATTTAAATATTTTTCCATTGTATTTTGATTAAATGCCAGATATATTCTGGCACCCTTCCTTTCTCTTTGTATTTTAACATCTTTTTACTTTATCCTTCAACTACATTCAAAATCTGTTTTTCTAAATCTTTTATTTTTTCATTTATTCTAAAAATATCTTCATCATGTAATTCTTCATTTGTCATGTCTTCTTTTACCATTATTTCCATATCAGAAAGTTCATCTTTTAGCCTATCTAATCTCTCTAATACTTCACTCTTTAATGTTAATGTTTTCTTTATCTTTATTCTATTTACAATTCTTAATTCATCATCTAATTGATATGTTTCACCATATTCTGGTATTGATACTCCAATTCCAGTTTCTTCTAATATTTTATTTCTTAAAACTTCTTGTGATTCTTCTTCACCATGTACTAAAAATATATGTTTTGGTTTATTATAAAATGAATACACAAAATTCATAAGTCCTTCTTGATCTGCATGACCAGAATATCCTTCAATATATTCAATTCTTGCATTTACTGCAAATTCTTCTCCAAATATTGTAACTTTTTTTGCTCCATTTACAATTTCATATCCTAATGTTCCTGGTGCTTGATATCCTACAAATAATATTGTACTTTTAGGATTCCAAATATTATGTTTCAAATGGTGTTTTATTCTTCCTACATCACACATACCACTTGCTGAAATTATTATTGATGGCTCATCACTTTCATTTAATGCTTTTGATTCATCTGCTGTTTGAGTAAATTTTAAACCAGGAAATTCTAATGGATTATTTCCTCTTTGCATTTCTTCTTTTACTTCATCTTCAAATAAATCCATATTTTCTTTAAATACTTTTGTTGCTGATATTGCAAGTGGACTGTCAACATATACTGGTACTCTCATTAATGTTCTATATTCTCTTAAAAATTCTTCATCATGTCTATTTTCTTTTATTTTATTTATTTCATATAAGATTTCTTGTGTTCTTCCCACTGCAAATGATGGTATTACTACTGTTCCTCCATTGTCAATAGTCTCAGATACTATTTTTAAGAATAATTCTGCTTTTTGATCATTTCTTACATGTAATCTACTTCCATATGTTGATTCCATTACTAAATAATCACAATTATCTATCATTGTTGGTTCTGATAAAAGTGGAATATCATTATTTCCTAAATCTCCTGAAAATACAGCTTTCGTTTCTTTTCCATCTTCTTTTGCCCATATCTCAATTATACTTGAACCTAGCATATGTCCTGCATCATTAAATCTTACATATATGTTTTCGTCAACTTGTATTATATCATCATATTTAACTGGTACAAATATTTCCATACATTTTATTGCTTCTTCAGCTGTATATAATGGTAGTCTAGTTGGTTGACCTTTTCTTATTCTTTTTTTATTTTTCCATTCTGACTCCATCTCTTGTATATGCCCACTATCTGGTAACATTATAGAACACAAATCACATGTTGCTTTATGTGCATAAATCGGTCCCTTAAATCCATCATTATATAGTTTAGGAATTCTTCCAGAATGGTCTATGTGTGCATGTGTAAGTAACATAAAGTCTATTTCTGCAGGATTATAATCAAATTCTCTATAATTTTGTTCCTCTAGTTCTGCTTTACCTTGATATAATCCACAATCCACTAAAAATTTTTTTCCAGCAGCTTCAACTAAAAAATTTGAACCTGTTACAATTTTTGTAGCACCTAAAAAAGTTATTTTCATTTAATAATCCTCCGTTTTTTATAAAAAGATTTTCATCTTTTTATTTATCTTATTCTTCTCAATATTGTTTATTATATATTTTTCTTCTGATATATTTTCATCAAATAATTGTACATATTTTTTATCATATTCAATAAATATTTTATAACATATATTTTCTAATTCAATAATCCTTGTCTCAAAAATATGTGTCCAAACTTCAAGAGGCACATCATTTTTTATAATTTTATTTTTTTTACAAATTTTCATTAATTCTTTTTCAATTTCCAAAATTTTATCATGCACTTCATCTATATTTTTTATACTTTGTTCTTTATTAAACGGTAAAAGTAAAAAATATCTAAATCTATAAATCCACTCAATAATTTCTTCTTTTTCAATTTGCTGTATTTTTTCTTCAAAACAATCTAAAAAAGTAGATACAAACTCTAAATATATATTTTCTCTTTCCTCTTCTGTATAATAAATTACTTCTAATAAATTTTTTTCTTTTGCAATATCATTTTTTATTATACTATAATTGTTTGGTTTTAATTTTGTATTAATATCATCTATGGTATTAAATAAAGCTTGTTGTTGATGATTCAAATTTTGTCTTAATACTCTAACACTAAACACTTTTTTCTCTAATGGAACTCCATCATTTACTTTTTGATATTCTTCTTTAATTGATTTTTCTGAACTTAACTTTTTTTGAATTTGTGCAATTTCTTTTTCTGCTAATTTTTTTTCATTAGTTAGCATATCCACATATTCTTCTACATTTTCAATTAGTTGAGATCTTTTTTGTATCTGACTATATTTTTGAATTTTTTCTTCTTTAAATTCATCAATTTCTTCAATTGCATTAATAATAGAAATTTTTTGAATAGAATTTTCTATTTTACAAGCTATTTCATCATTAAAAGTTTGTTTTAAATTTTCTAAAAATAATTTATAATAATCAATTATTCCATCTATATCTAATGTCCAACTATCTAAAAATTCTTCACCAACTAAAATTTGTAGTGCTTGATAAACTAAATTAGCCTTTATATTTTCAACTTCTTGTTTTATTGTTGTCCATGACCATCCATTAAAATCTCTTAACACTTCCACTCTATCTAAACATTTTCCAGTCATCATTAAGTTTGATAATGGTTTTGAAATCATATCATATTTATTATTTATAATTTTATTATTATTAATGCTCTTTTCTATTGCATATAATAATTTTTCTTCTATTGGATATGTAATTATTTGTGTATCATCTAAATAAAATTTATTTTTTTCTAAGCTTTGTTTTATTTTGTCATTTTCAATTTTTGCATTAAAACTTATTGTTACAATTTTATTGCATTTTCTTTTTATATTTTTATTTATCTCATCTACATATTCTTTTTTATTTTTTTGTATTACTTTTGCTTTTTGATAATCTTTATATGAAACATCAATTTTATATAAAATACCTTGGAGAAGATTTTTAGTTTTTTCATCTACATCTTTTTGATCTAATACAGACTCTAATATCTCATTACGATCTTTTTTTATGAATTTTTCTAACATATCTTCTCCTCCTCTCTTTTGTTTCTATTCATTGTTTGTTTCAGTTGGATTTGTTCCCATTTTCAATTCTTCCCATCTTTCCTTTGACATTAATACTTGTCTTGGCTTGCTTCCTTGATATCCTGAAATTATTCCTCTTTCTTCCATTTGATCAATTATTCTTCCTGCTCTAGCATATCCAACATTAAATTTTCTTTGAATAAATGATGTTGAAGCTTGACCTGTTTCTACAACTAAATCAATTGCTTCCATTAAATGTTCATCAGTATTATCATCTGGGTCCTTTGAATTTGCCTCTTGAATTTCTTTGTCTGTTTTACCACTTTTCTCTATTGAATCTAATATCTCTTCATTATATGTAGCTTCACCATTTGTTTTTACAAATGATACTATTTTTTCTACTTCTTCATCAGATACAAATGCTCCTTGAATTCTTGTTGGCTTTGCAGAACCTGTTGGATAAAATAACATATCACCTTTTCCTAATAATTTTTCTGCTCCAACTTGATCTAATATTGTTCTTGAATCTACTTGTGAAGACACTGCAAATGCTATTCTTGATGGTATATTTGCTTTAATTATACCTGTAATTACATCAACAGATGGTCTTTGTGTTGCTATTATCAAGTGCATTCCAGCAGCTCTTGCTTTTTGAGCTAAACGACAAATTGAATCTTCTACCTCTTTTGCTGCCACCATCATTAAATCTGCTAACTCATCAATTATAATTAATATTTGTGGTAGTTTTCCTACTCCTTCTTCTTTTTCTATTAATGCATTATATCCTTTTAAATCTCTTACACCTTTTTGTGCAAATAAATTATATCTATTATCCATTTCTTGTACAGCCCAAGCCAATGCTCCTGCTGCTTTTTTAGGATCTGTTACTACTGGAATTAATAGATGTGGTATTCCATTATATACTGATAATTCAACTACTTTTGGGTCTACCATTACAAGTTTTACTTCACTTGGTTTTGCTTTATATATTATACTTGTTATTATTGTATTTATGCATACACTCTTTCCTGAACCTGTTGAACCTGCAATTAATGTATGTGGCATTTTTGCCATATCAGCAATTGTTACTTTTCCAGCAACATCTTTTCCTAATGCTACACTCATTTTTGATTTACTTTCAGCAAATTCATCTGATTCTAATACATCTCTTAAATGTACCATTTCTTTTTCCTGATTTGGCACTTCTATTCCTACTGCTTGTTTTCCTGGAATTGGTGCTTCTATTCTAATTGTTTCAGCTGCTAAGTTTAATGCTATATCATCTGCCAAATTTGCAATTTTACTAACTCTTACTCCTTCTGCTGGCTTTAATTCATATCTTGTTATTGCTGGTCCTACTGTTACATTTTCTACTTTGGCTTGAACTCCAAAACTATATAATGTTTTTTGTAATCTTGTTGCAACATCTGTTAATGCTTTGGCACCACCTTTTATAGTCTTTTTTTCACCTTTACTTAATATTTCTATTGGAGGATATTGATAATTTTCATCTTCTACTATCATTGCATGTTCAAGCTGTAAAACTTGTTTTGTTTTATCTTCTTTTTGCTCTTCCTCTTTTTTAAATAAATCATTTTCTATATAGTCTGGATCTATATTTTCTTTTTCTACAATTGTACTTGCTACATTTGCAATACTTGATTTTCCTTTTTTCTTTTCTTTTGTTAATGGTATTAAATCATCTTTTCCATATTTGAATTTTGTATGTCCATTTTCGTCTATTTCTTCTATTGCTCTTCCATTAAGATTAATTTTTATTTGTCCCTCACTATCTTCTTCTGTATTTTCTAGATATGCTTTTCTATTTTCTTCTCTTAATCTCGCTCTCATTTCTTTTTTACTAATTTTTTCATTTGTACTTTGTTGTTCTTTAATTACTGCCATTCTTTCTTGATGTCTTGCTTCTTTTTCTTCCAGTTTTTGTTCGTGTTTTTCTTTACTATTTTCTACCCCTTTTTGTATTACACTTCTAACTATTTCTGCAATATCAATTCCAAATGTAGTTGCAAATAATATTATTGCTGCACCTATACTTATAATTATAGTTCCAACTTTTCCAAACAATTTAAATAATGGAACTGCTGCAATTGTTCCTAATGCTCCTCCTCCTATATTGTTTTCTCCAATTTGATATGCATATTTAACTATTTCTGAAATGTTTTGTTCTATATCTATTTCACCACTATATATTTGATAAACACTTAAAACTACTGCAATAAAAATCAATAATAACATATATTGAAATATCTTAGATGATAAATATCCATCATCATCAATACATGCCATTTTTATTGCAACAGCAAATGCTCCTAAAGGTAATACATATTTTAACACCCCAATCATTCCACCAAAAAAGTTACTTAGTGCTATTCCAATTGTTCCTGATTGAGTATATATAAGTACTGTTAATAAAACACTTAATATTATTACAATTATTAAAGAAATATCTTGATTATTATTTTGTTTCTTTTTTCTTTTATTTTTTCTTTTTGCCATTTTTCTTCAAATGCTTTAATAGCATTTTCTCCTTTCCATAGAATTTTATAAAGGACACTCCTTATGTGAATAAACATAAGGGTGTCCCCATCATTTAAATTTCTCTACTATGGGGACAGATTTTTATTCGACTTAAAACCTATCCTTTTTTCGATTATTCTAATTCTTTCTTACTATTTTGGATTGTTTTTATTGTTCCTTCTAATGAAGCTTGCATTATATTAGCAGCATCACTTATATCTTTTTCTAATTTAGCAAGAGCATCTGTTAATACACTTTCTGTAGAATTTAATAAATTATTAGCATATTCTTTTGTTCCTTGAGAAATTTCTCTTGACATTTCATTTGCAGTTTCAATTATTTCTGCTTTTTGTTCATATGCTTTTCTTGTTATTTCATGTTCATCAATCATTGCTATAATTCTATTTTCAGCTTCTTTAACAATACCATCTGCTTCTTTTTGAGCTTCAGCTAATATTCTTTGTCTTTCTTCTTTTACCCATTTTGCTTGTTTTAACTCATCTGGCAACTTTATTCTTATTTCTTTTATTATTTCTAAAAGTTCTTCTTTATCAACCATTGTCTTATTAGTAAAAGGTAAACCTTTGCTATTTTCTAATATATCTTCTAATGTTTCTAATAATGTAAATATTTCCATTTTTTACCCCTTTCTAGGTATTTTAGTGTTTTATATATTTTAAGAATATTATTGTTGCTCTTCCATATTTTCTCTTATCTGTAATTTCAACATCCATTTTTTCCATTTGTTTTAATATTCTTGTTTCATCATCTGTTTCTATAATTATTAATGTATTTTCATCTACTAAATTATATTTTATAATGTTTTCTATAGATTCTTTAATGTAATCTGTTGCATATGGAGGATCTATATAAATAATATCAAATTTTTGATTTTCTAATTTTTTTATTAAATTTTTAAAATCACAATTATATATTTCTGCAATATTTTCAAAATGAGTTTTTTGCACATTCTTTTTTATTATATTTATTGCGTCTTTCGAATTATCACACAAAACTGCTCTTTTAGCTCCTCTACTTAATAATTCTATTCCAATTGCTCCACATCCAGAGAATAAATCCAGTATTTTAGCATCTTGAATATCTTTTTGAATTATATTGAACAATGATTCTTTAACTCTATCTAATGTTGGTCTTGTTGCAATTCCTTCTAGTGTATATAATTTTGTTCCTCTTGCCTGTCCACTTATTATTCTCATAATATTTGATATTACCTTTCATTTTTATATTACTATTTTATCCTTTTTTTGTATATTGTCAATAGTATTAATAAAATTGTAATATACATTTAACACTTTTGTAACATTTGTAACAGTACACTTTAACAAGATTTTAATTATATTTTATTTTTATTTCCATTGTTTCCTATTTGATATATTGTCCCACTCAAATCAACACAGTACCATGTTCCACTTGATATTACCTGAAATTTATATTGTTTATCTGATGTACGATACTCAAAATTCGCAATTTTTATATGTTGTTCTAAATGCATTAATAAGTTTTCTTTTTTTAATTCACCTTTATTATCAGAAATCAATGTTTCTTGAACAGCTATTTTTATTGCATCTCTTTCTTCCTTAATATTAACAGCATCTTTCTTTTCTTGAGCTTGATTTATAGTATTTCCTTGTCCAGACATTGATGAAAAAGAAATTCCGGCTATTATTAACATTACTATAATCGTAACTGCAAGTATTATTAAAGTTACACCTTTTTCACTTTTTTTATTTATCATTTTTTATCCTTTCTTTTAAATAAAAAAATAGCAAGTATGCTTGCTATTTTTATTCTTCATCTTCTTTATTTATCTCTTTGATTAATTCTTCTTGAGAAATTAATAATGACTCCATCTTTGCTTTATAAACATCAAATTGTTTCTTTATTTCCTCAAATTTTTTCTCTTTAATAGCAATCTGTTCATCTATTTCTTCTAACCTCTTTGTAGATGCTTCATTATTCTCTTTTTGAATTTCGTCAGCCTTTGTTTTTGCTTCATTTATTAATTGTTCTGCTTGTTGTTTTGCAACATTTTTTACTTCTTCTGCCGTTGTTTGTGCAATTACTAATGTATTTTGCAATGTTTTTTCTAATTCCTTATATTGTGATAACTCTGTTGTTAATTTATCAATTTTATCATTTGCTTCTATTAAATCTTTATAATTTTTTTCATAATCAACAACTAATTCATCTAAAAAATCGTCAACATCTTCTACATTATACCCATTCATCATTTGTTTATTGAATTTCTTATTTTCTATATCTAATGGTGTAATCATATTAGAAACCTCCAACTTGCCTAGTTTTAGTTTATATTATTATTTTTTAACCAAGAAACAGATAACTTATTTTTTATCTCTTCTCTTGCCATTTCATTTGTAATTTCATAATTCATAGGTGCAATTAAAAATATTGAATTTGATATTTTTTGTATATGACCGTCTAATGCATATACTCCTCCACTAATAAAGTCTACAATTCTTCTTGCAACTTCTTTACTAACATATTCTAAATTCACTATTACTGATTTTTTTTCTTTTAATAAACTACAAATTTCTTCTGATTGTTCAAATGTAGTTGGTTGTGATATAACCATTTTTATTGATTGTGCTTGTTGTGTTAATGGCACAACTTTTCCCTTTCTTCCGAAAAATCTTTTTTCATCATCATCTTCTTCATAATTATTATCATATGAATCTAAATCATAATCTTCATCTTCAATATCTTCTTGTTCTGCTTGGTGATTATTCATTCCAATTGCACCCCATATTTTGTCCATTATAGCTCCTGCCATCTTAAAAAACCTCCTAATATTTACCCTTATATTTGAGAAATTCAATAATTTGCTCTCAATATTAACTGCTAATAGTATCTATCTTTTTTATATTTTTGTCAATAGTTTTAGGAAGTGTTACAAAAACTTAATATTTTTGTAACACTTTTGTAATATTTTATTTTTACGGTTTTATTATTATTTCATCATAATTTGATATATTTTTGTTATTTTTTATTTCTTCATCTGAAAATCCTAATTTTTTTAATTCACTGCTATCATAAGAAGATATTATTGCAAATGAATCATTTTGTTTTTCTATTTTTATATATGTTCTTGTTGGAATTCCAGAATTATTTATAATAATATAATTTACTTCATTACCATTTACATCTTCTGTTTTAATTGCTTGTTTTAACACTTTATATCCTGTTTTTTTCCACCAAATTATATCAACAGCAACTTTCCTATATGTAATTACATTTTCGCTCATTTTATTTACTTGAAAAATGATCGTTCTATTTCCATCATTTTCATTTATTTTAACAATTTCTGCTTGTTGTTCTTCTACATTAGAAATTTTTAGTGTTACTTTATCTCCTACTTTTGCCTCATCTGCTTGTTTAGAATTAACTACTACTGCAATGTAATATTTAAAATTATCTATTATTTTACCACAATCATTATTACTAGAAATAATTTGTCCTGTTTTCAAATTAAGTTGTTCAAGAAAAGTATCTGTCATTTCATCAAAATTATCCATTGTTAACTTATCTTCTAATCCATCAACTCTATATGACACAATTCCACTCATACTTGCTTTTTGATATTGAACACCATTTGTTAATTGTTTTTCATTTTCTTTTCTTTTTTTTATAAGTTCTTTTATTTCTTGATTTTGTACTATTTCTCCCAAATAATTTATCTTCTTTGAAATCAAACTATCTATATTGTCTTTGTATTCCTTTATTTCTTGATAATTACTTAATGTATTTAATTTTATTAATTTTTCTTCTATTTGATTTTCTATAACTTTTATATCTGCAGAAGATTGAATACTATTATTCTCATTTTCTAATAGTTCTTGAATTTGATAATCTATTTTTTTCATTTCTTCCGTAATTTCTTTTTCACTGTCCTTGTAATATCTAAAAACAATCTCATCTTTAGCAACTTTTTGGCCTTCTGTTGCTATTGTATATATTCCATTTGAATTATTATTATCTTTTATTACTTGTTCATTCCTAATAATATATCCTACATTTTCATCATCTTCAAAAAGCTCTCCTTTTGTTATTACATATATATCTGTTGGGTTTATTATTAATAGAATTACTGCATATAACATATATGCAATAGTACAAATTCCAATTATAATTGCTATTATTCTTTTAAGTTTTTTCGTTTTTCTCATCTCCTGTCTTTTTAGATATTACTTTTGTATTTCATTTTGTATAATTTTTATATTTTCTTCTATAGATGTCATACCATCTAACCATATATTTTCTTTATTTTTTCTAAACCATGTTAGTTGCCTTTTTGCATACCTTCTACTTTCTTGTTTTATTTTTTCAACCATTTCATCTTTACTTATCTTATTTTCTAAATATTCTACAACTTCTTTATATCCTAATCCTTGCATAGCTGTTGGAAATTTATTATATTTTTTCTTTATTTGTTTTACTTCGTCTATAAGTCCATTCTCCATCATTATATCTACTCTTTTATTAATTCTATTATATAATATTTCTCTATCCATATTTATTGCAAAAACTTTATAATCATATTTTACTTCATTTTTTCTAGATTCCGCTTCTTGCTGAGTTTTATTTTTTCCAGTAGCATGATATATTTCTAATATCCTTAATATTCTTTTTTGATCATTTGAACTTATTTTTTGAACTGCTTGTTTATCTATTTTTTTAGCTTCTTCATACAGAGTTTCTAACCCTTCTGTTTCAACTCTATTTTCTAATTGTTTTCTATATTTTTCATCAAATTCAATATTAGGATATTCAATTCCATATATTAATGCATCAACATATAATCCTGTTCCACCAACAATAATAGGTGTTTTTCCTTTTTCTAATATTTCAATAATAGCTTTTTCAGCAGCTTTTTTATAATCTGCAACACTATATCTTTCTTCTGGAGAAATAATATCTATCAAATAATGTTTTATTCCCTGCATTTCTGTTTTTGTAACTTTAGCTGTTCCAACATTCATATCTTTATATATTTGCATTGAATCACAAGATATTATTTCTCCATCAATCTTTTTGGCTAGTTCTATTGATAATGATGTTTTTCCTGAAGCTGTAGGACCACATATAACAACCACTTTATGTTTTTTCATTTATTTTTTCACTTTCTTTTTATTTTTTTGTATAATTCATTATTCCGTTTTGAATATTTTGAAAATATATATTTTCTATTATAAATAATACTATAATCATTATAATAATAATTCCTATTTTCTTATTTGCTTCTTTTGTTGTTATTTCATTACTTTTCAAACCGTTTATTGTTCTCATAAAAATTGGTAAAAGTATTATACCATTTATAGGTGTAAATATTGATATAATCATTTTTTTCACAGTTTCTTTTTGTTCTATATTGCTGTATTGTATTCCATTTGCCGAAATATTAAACAATATAATTGTAAAAATAAAACATATAAATATTCCTCCAGTTACCAATAAAATTCTCTTTTTTATCTCTATTACATTTAATGCATTAAATATATTTATAGCTAATGCTATAAATAATATTAAAGACGCTATAAAAATTACTCCATTCATTTTTTCACCTTTCTTTTATTTTCTTGAGAACTTTCTTTCAATATCATATTTTGACATTTTTATTGCAATTGAATCTCCTTTTGAACTTTCAAACGGATTACTTAATGTTAATAATTTTTCAATTACTCCTTGAGCATCTTCTTTTGTTATTATTTTATATTCATTTTCAACAACTTTTTTTGATATTGTTTTTAAAAACTTTTCTTCAATTTCTTTTTTTGCCGTTCTTGCAACAGAATTTATTTCTTTTAAAATTTCCAAGAATAATTCTTTAGTTTCCATATCAATACATATTTCTGGTACTTCTGTTAATTTTATTGTGTCTTCTCCAAATTGTTCAAATATAAAGCCTGATTTTTTTAACATTTCTATATTATCTTTGGCTATTTCCATATCTTTTTTTGTTAATGTTATTACATCTGGTAATAATAATAACTGTGAATTGGCTTTTTCTTTACTATAATAATTTTCCTTTATTATTTCATATAATATTCTTTCTTTTGCTTTTCTAACATTTAAAATATACATTTCTTGATTTATTTCTAATATCGCATAACCTTCAAATGCTATACCTATAAATTTATAATTTGTTTTTTGAGTTTCAGGAAATCTATCAAATATTGATATATTATCAACATTTTTCATTATATCATTAATTTCTTCATTTGCTAAACCATTTTGTTTTGATGATTGCTCTTCTGATGGTTTTGTTCCAAACATCTTCATATACATTTCTTCAAATTCTGGTGAAAATTTTGTATCCTCTTTTTCACTTTGTATTTCATATTCTTTTGGTTCTTCTATTATAGCTTCATTTGTTTCCTGTTTTTTTTCTGGAGCTTTTTCTTCTTGAACTTTTTCTTCAGTGACATATTCTTTTTCATCTTCTTTTATCTCCAAATCTGAATCTTTCTCAAGGTTTTCATATTTAATCTCATTACATTCTTTCTCTTTGTCTATTTTTTCCTGAACTTCTTCATTTTTTGGATTTTCTACATATTTTTCTCCATATGTTTCTTTAATAACTGATTTCTTTAATTCCTGTAATTTTCTTAACACTTCTTGATTTTTGTCAAATATTGCATTTCCAACAAAGTTTTGACTTTCATTATTTATTGATGTTTTCTGAATTTCTGTTTTATCTGTTTCTTCAGTATTTTTTTCTGATGTTTCTTTTTTTATTTCTATTTTGGGAGCTAATCCTATTTCTTCAAGTTTTCTTTGATTATATATTTGTTCTACAATAGTTTCTTTTCTTGTTTGAAAATTACTTGTCTCGACTGGTTCTACCGAATTTTCCATCTCTGTTAATTTTTCTTTTATTGCATTATATATAGTTTTAAAAATAAGATTTTCATTCTCAAATCTAACTTCTAATTTGGCAGGATGTACATTTACATCTACTTTTCTTGGATTCATTTCTATATTTAATACTACAAATGCAAATTTTCCAGATGGAATGTAATCTTTATATGCTCTTTCAGTAGCTGATGACAATACTTTATCTTTAACATATCTTTTATTTACAAAAAATATTTGATTTGATCTATTAGATCTAGCTATTTCTGGTTTTCCAATAACGCCATATACATGTATGTCTTCAAAATTATAATCTACTTCAAGTATTGAGTTTGCAACTGTTTTTCCATATAAACTATATACTACTGTTTTCAAATCTCCATTCCCATTTGTTTGTATAGATGTTCTGTCTGAATTTATTAATTTTATAGCTATCTCTGGATGTGCTAATGCAATTCTTGAAATTGCATCTTCTATATAACCTGCTTCTGTAAAATCTTTTCTTAAAAATTTATATCTTACAGGTGTATTAAAAAATAAATTAGTTACTGTTATTGTTGTTCCAACTCCAGCTCCTACTTCTGACTTTTCTAATATATTTCCACCTTCTACTATAATTTTATTTCCATTTTGTTGTTCTTTAGTTTTTGATATCATTTCTACTCTTGATATTGCTGCAATACTTGCTAATGCCTCTCCTCTAAATCCCATAGATTTTACTGTACTTAAATCTTCTGCAGATCTTATTTTACTTGTTGCATGTCTTTCAAAAGCTATTTCTAAATCATCTGTTGATATTCCTTTTCCATTATCAGTTATTTTTATATATGATATTCCACCATTTTTTATTTCTACTGTTATATTTGTTGCTCCTGCATCTATTGAGTTTTCAACCATTTCTTTTATTGCTGATGCTGGTCTTTCAATTACTTCTCCAGCTGCTATTTTATTTATTGTTAAATCATCTAATAATACTATGTTTCCCATATTATTCCTTGCCTTATGTATTTTATTTAGGTTTTTCGCTACCTATAAACATTTATGGATATATTCTATACTAAAAAAATAAAAATAGCAAGAATAACTTGCTATTTTTTATGCAAATATTTGGCGTTTTTTAAATGGTAAAATATTGCTTGTTTCTTTTTCTGTTGTTATTGTTTTTTTCTCTATTCTAGCTTTTTCTTGTGCCATTTGCTTTTTTTGTCTATCTGCCATTGTTTCACATATTGCTTTTTGATAAGTAAAATGTGTATCTTGGGCTATCTTTTGCCAATTATAATTTTCCTTCACTTTTGTCTTAGCTTTTTTTACAATATTATCACATAATTCTGGATTAAATAATAATTCCAATATAGAATCTGCAATTGAATTTGGATTACCACAATAGCTTTTCATTCCTGTTACACCATGTTCCACAATTTCGCCTAATCCTCCCGCATCAGAAACTACTATTGGTCTTTCTGCTAACATTCCTTCCAATGCTACTATTCCAAATGGCTCATATGTACTTGGAAATACAGAAATATCAGCTGCTTTATACATTCTTTCTACATCTTTTCCATTCATATATCCAGCAAAATATACTTTGTTAGATATTCCTAAGTAATCTGCTTGTGCTTTTAATTCATCTAGCATTCCACCTTTTCCAGCTATTACTAATTTTGCATCATGATATGAATTTAATACTTTTGGCATTGCTTCAATTAAATATTGAATTCCTTTTTCATATACTAATCTTCCCATAAACAATATTATTTTTTCATTATCCATGGCATATCTTCTTCTAAATGTATAATCTCTATCCATTCCTGTAAATTTGTTTAGATTTACGCCATTTGGTACTACATTAATTTTTTCAAATGGTAATCCAAACAATCTTTGAACTTCACTTTTCATATAGTTACTATTTACTATTACTTCATTAGCTTCATATGTAAGCATCCATTCTGTATCATTTATGTATTTTTGATTTGGTTCTCTTATTCCACTATTTCTTCCTGATTCAGTTGCATGTATTGTTGCTACTATTGGGATATCAAATGAGTGTTTTAAAGTTTTAGCTGCATTGGCAACTAACCAATCATGTGCATGTATTACATCAAATTTTCCTTGTTCTGCAATTATTTGACTTGCTTTTTCAACCATATTAAAATTAAGTTGCAATATCCAATCTATAAAATTATTAGGTTGAATCATATAATTGTCTACTCTATAAACTTTTACTCCTTTATCATCTTCATAATATGGAACTTCTCCATCTCTGTATGTTACTACAGTTACATCATGACCATCTTTTATTAATCTATGTGATAAGTCATATACTACTCTTGATATTCCGCCAACAACTCTTGGTGGATATTCCCATGTAAGCATCAATATCTTCATTGATATACCCCTTTCTTAAGTTCAGTTTTTCTTCCGTTTTTGTTTAACTTTGTATATTTTATACATAATTTTCTTTTTTGTCTATATTTTTTACAATTTTTTTTATTTTTTTACATATGTAATAAAATCATATTCAAAACCAGTTTCATCATCTATTAATTTTTCTTGTCTTGATACTTCTTTCCAACATTCCTCATTTATTCTTGGAAATACATTATCTCCTTCAAGCTCTTTATTAACCTCTGTTACATATATTTTTGAAACATATGGCATAAGTAATCTATATATCATAGCTCCACCTATCACATAATTTTCATTCTCATCCTCTATATATTGTTGAATTTCAAGCATTGAATGTACTACTCTAGCATTTGGTGTGCTTACTTTAAAATCAGGATTATTTGAAAATACAATAACATTTCTTTCTCTTAAAAATTTTCCTAAAATATCATATGTTTTTCTTCCCATTATAACATTTTTATTTTCTGTTAATTCTCTAAATTTTTTTGATTCTGCTGGTAATCTCATTATTAATTCATCATTTTTTCCTATTACATTATTTTTTGCTTTTGCAACTATTATACTTAACATTTTTCTTCCTCCATTACATTAATATTTCCAAGTTGGAACATATTCTTCTTCATGTTCTCCTAGTTCTTGAATATATCCATTTTCTAAATTCAATTCATACAAATAATTTTCAATTTTTTCATATTCTTCTTTTGTTATTTTTCTAGAAATTTCATGTATTGTTTTGGCTTTATATGTAGGAAAATATTGTGCCATAATACTAACATATACATTGCTATCAATATTATTTTTAATCCATTTTAAAATTTTTTTACTATTTTGAACTTCATTTGGTAATATTAGATGTCTTATCATTAATCCTTTTTTCATAACTCCATTCTCATCAAGAACTGGTGCCCCAACTTGTCTATACATTTCTTGAATTGCTTTTGTTGCAATTTCAAAATAATTATCTACTTTTGAATACTTTTTTGCTAAATCATTATAATAATATTTTAAATCTGGTAAATATATATCTATATACCCTTCAAGCATTTTTAATGTTTCTATACTATCATATCCATTTGTATTATATACTATTGGGATTTTTAATCCATTTTTTCTAGCAATTTTTATTGCTTCTATTATATGAAGAACATAAGATGTTGGAGTTACAAGATTTATATTTTGAACATTTCTTTCTTGCTGTTTTATCATTATATCAGCAAGTTCTTCTATTGTTATTTCTTTTCCTCTTCCTAGTTGACTTATTTCATAATTTTGACAAAATACACAATTCATATTACAATTTGAAAAAAATATTGTTCCAGATCCATTATCACCACTTATACATGGTTCTTCAAAATTATGAACTGAATATAATGCTATCTTTATTTTATCTGTTGATTTACATCTTCCTATTTGTTGCAATCTATTTATTTTACAATTATGTGGACATATTTTACAACACTTTAATTTTGCCTCTATTTCTTTATACATTTCAACCTTCCTCTATGATATTAAAAAATTCCTATTATCTCTCCTTCTTTAGAAATATCAATATTTTCTGCTGCTGGTACTTGTGGCAACCCTGGCATTGTCATTATTTTTCCAGTATATATAACAATAAAACCTGCTCCTAGCTTTAATTCAACATCATTAACATTTATATTAAATTTTTCTTTGCATTCTATGTTTTTGGCATCATCTGAAAATGAATATTGTGTTTTAGCAACACAAATTGGTAAAATATCATATCCCAATTTAGATATTTTTTCTATTTTTTTCTTTGCTTCATTACTAAATATTACTTCATTAGCACCATAAATCTTTTGTGCAACTTTATTTACCTTTTCTTCTATGCTATCATTTAATTCATAACAATATTTAAAATCTGAACTGTAAGGAATTTCTACAATTTTTTTTGCAATCTCTACCGCTCCATTTCCACCTTTTTTCCAACCTTCTACAATGCTTGATAAAACATTTCTACTTTCTAAATCATTTTGTACGTATTTTAATTCTTCTTCTTTATCTGTAGGAAATTTATTTATGGCAACAATTAATTTTAATCCAAATTGTTTTTGAATATTATTTATATGTCTATATAAATTATTCATTCCCTTTTTTAGTGCTTCCATATTTTCATTTAAGATTTCTTCTTTTGGAGCCCCACCATGATATTTTAATGCTTTAATGGTTGCAACACATATCACAACATCAGGTTTTATTTCAGCCTTTCTACATTTTATATCAATAAATTTTTCTGCTCCTAAGTCTGCTCCAAAGCCAGCTTCAGTTACTGTGTACTCAGCTAAATTCATACCTAATTTAGTTGCTATTACAGAATTACATCCATGTGCAATATTAGCAAAAGGACCACCATGTATAAGAGCTGGTGTATGTTCTAATGTTTGTACCAAGTTTGGTTTTATCACATCTTTTAATAATGCTGCCATTGCTCCTTCTGCTTTTAAACTTCTGGCAAATATAGGTTGTTCATCTTCATCATACCCTATTATTATATTACCAAGCCTTTTCTTTAATTCTTCTATATTTTCTGACAAACATACTATAGCCATTATTTCTGATGCAACAGAAATATCAAATCCATCCTTTCGTGGCACTATTTTGCTTTCTCCAGATAATCCTGTTTCAATACATCTTAATTGTCTATCATTTAAATCTATACATCTTTTCCATACTACTTTTTTTATTCTAAGTTTGTTTCCATAATAAATATGATTATCTATCATTGCTGATAATAAATTATTTGCAGAAGTTATTGCATGTATATCACCTGTAAAATGTAAATTTATATCATCCATAGGAGCAATTTGTGAATATCCTCCACCAGTTGCTCCACCTTTCACGCCAAAAACAGGTCCTAATGAAGGTTCTCTTAAAGTTAATATTGATTTTTTTCCAATTTTTCTTAATCCATCTGCAATAGCTATTGATACTGTTGTTTTACCTTCACCCAATGGTGTTGGGCTCATTGCTGTTACTAAAACTAATTTTCCTTTTACTTTATGTTCATATTTTTCATAATTTGAAATTTTAGCCTTATATTTTCCATATTCTTCTACATCATCTTCGCAAATTCCAATTTTTTTTGCAATATCTATTATTTTATCTAACTTTACTTGTTTTGCAATTTCAATATCTGTCATCTTTCAAACTCCTTTTTTTATAAATTAAGTTTTATGCAAATAATCCAACTATAGTCCCAAGAAAAGCTCCAACAAATACTTGAATTGGAGTGTGTCCTAATACTTCTACAAGTTTTTCTTGTACTTGAACATTTGAAAGACCTGGTGTTTCTATTATTTTATTTAAAAGTTTTGCTTGTTTTCCTGCTGCTCGTCTAACTCCTGCTGCATCATACATAACTACTAATGCAAATATTAATGCAAGTGCAAATATATTTGAATCAAAACCTTCTGCCTTTCCTATCATAACAGCAATACACATTGCTACTGCCGAATGCGAACTAGGCATTCCTCCTGCTCCTACAATTCTTTTGAAATTAAATTTTCTTGTTTTTATTAACTCATATATTACTTTAAATGTTTGTATACAAAACCATAACATTAGAGGAATATATAAATATTTATTTGTAATCATTTTTTGAAAATCGTTCATTTTGTTTTCCTTACCTTGTAAATTTGGGTTTTTAGAATTTCCCATAACTTGTTTTATTCTTGATTTGTATCAAATTCACTTTCTTCTAATTCACCATTTTTTTCTAAAAGTATTGATATCTTTTTTTCTGCATTTTCTAACATATTATTACATTTTTGGGCAATCTTCATTCCCTCTTCAAATTTTTTTACTGATTCATCTAAATTCAATTTTCCATCTTCTAATTCTGTTACTATATTTTCTAAACTTTCCATTGATTGTTCAAAATTTTCTTTTTCCATCTTTTTATCCTTTCTATTATATCAATATTTAATTTTTAAATATACTTGTTCTTAATTGTAATGTTTCTGTCATTGCATTTTCCATATACTCAACATTTACTATTATATCTTTACTATTTGTTTGTTGAGCAACAAATATTTCAACTTTATATCCATTAGGAATATTTCTAGATGTATAATTTCCTGTTTTTCCATTTGTTCCATTTGCATTATCTAATACTTGAGTTAATTCTAATTTACTTCCATTTATATTGTTATATCCTAATAGTTTTGCTCCTTCAATAGCTTGAATTGCTATATTAGTAGCTGTTGCTTTTCTATTTATTTTTTTACTTGTATTTGCAATATTTCCAAACAAACTTGTAACTAATGGCACAAAAATTATTAATATTACAACTGCTATTGTTGCATCTATACCAGTTATTCCTTTATTATTTTTAAAATTTATTTTCATTTTATCATTGTAATCCTTTCTTTTGTATTTCTAATATATAATATACCAATAATATAGAATAAAATCAATAGAAAAAAGAAAAAAACAGAATTTAGAACTTTTGTAAAATTCCCAAAAATTCTAAATTCTGTTAATTATATTATCATTATTTATTAACGATTTCTTTTAATGCTTTACCAGCTTTGAATACTGGAGCTTTTGATGCAGGTATTTTTATCTCTTCTTTAGTTTGAGGGTTTCTACCTTTTCTTGCAGCTCTTTTTCTAACTTCGAATGATCCAAATCCAACTAATTGAATTTTGTCTCCTCCTTTTAATGCATCAGAAACAACTTCAACAAATGCGTTTAATGTTTCTTCTGTTACTTTTTTTGATTCTCCTGTTTTTGCAGACATTGCTGCTACTAATTCAGCTTTGTTCATTGTGAATTACCTCCTATATATTTTTGTAATAATAATATGTACTTATATTGCAGTATTTAAGCAATATCTGTACTTTTCTGTTTATTTATTCTCCAAAATATTATAAAATCCCTCTTTTTTTTTAATAAATTTTCATTTTTGTTAAAATATTTAAGATTTTATCACCTTTGGGAAGCATTTTTATATCTTCTTTGCTATAAATCTTTAATGCTACTACTGACATTAAATATATTATAACTGCAAATATTATTGAAATTATTGTTGCTTTATTTCCATGTAAAAATGTATTACTTAATAAATTATAGATTGTATATGAACATACTCCCATTATTCCTGCAGAAATTCCTGGTTTTACAATAAATTTCTTAAATGGTAAATCTAGTTTTATATATTTTTGTAATACTATAAATACAATTGCAAATGCTGTTGCATGACATGCAATTGTTGCAATTGCTGCTCCATATACATTTAATGCTGGTATTCTTAATAAAATTAAATTTAAAATTAATTTAACTACACATCCGGCTCCTAATGCAAATGCTGGTACCATTACTTTTCCAAATCCTTGTAATGCTCCACTTATTGTTTGGTTTAATATTGAAAATATTACACCAATTGCAACAAGTTGTAACAATACTGCACCTTCATTTGCTCTTGGATATAATAAGTTTAGAATTGGCTGTGCAAATACAACTAACCCTACTACACATGGAAGTCCAATTAACATTGATGTCATTAATGAAAATGATACTCTTTTTGTTGCTGTTTCATGATCATTTTTGGCTTTAGCAGCCGATATTGCTGGTACCAATGCTGTTGAAAATGCAATATTTATTGCTAGTGGTAAATTTGTTATTGTATCAACTTTTCCACCTAATATTCCATATAATTTTTTTGCCACATCTGATGATAGATATGTGTTTAATATTCTTTTTACTGTAAATGAATCTATGTTTTTATTAAATGATGTCATTATTGAACTTAATGTTAATGGAATTGACACCATTAAAATTTTCTTTACAATTGTTTTTACATCTTCATATTTATAATTTACTGTTTGTGCAATTTCATTTCCAATTTCTTTTCTTTTTGTTCTATAATATATGAACATATATGCAAAACTTGAAAATGTTGCTATTGTTGTTGCTACATTTGCTCCTGCAGCCATCATTTCTGTTGAAGTTGATGTTATATATGCAACAATTTCTACTATTACTATAGTTAATACTGTTTTAAATATTTGTTCTAATGTTTGTGCTCTTGCTGTAATTTTTAATGTTCTTCTACCATTAAAATATCCTCTAAATACAGATGATATTGATACAAAAAATATTGCTGGAGATAGTGCAATTAATGTTAATTCTGCCTCTGGAATTTGAATCCAATTATATGCAATTGTATGTGCTCCAAAAAATAATAGCATTGTTCCAATTGCACCAATTATTCCAAATGTTGCTAATGCTACTTTAAATATTCTATTAGCACCTTTATTATCTCCTAATGCTAATCTTTCTGAAACTAATTTAGATATTGCATTTGGTACACCTATTGATGAAATTGTAAGTAATAATGCATATATTTGATATCCACTAATATATATTGCATTTCCTGCATCTCCAAAACCATCTCTATTTGTTAAATATAATGTATATATTAATCCCAAAACTTTTATCAAAATTTGAGAAAACATTATAGTCATTACACCTTGCATAAAACTTTCTTTTTTTACTTTTGTTTTTTCTTCAGTCATTTTGTCCTCCTAACTATCAATTCAATCTTGTAAATTATATACATAAAAACCAAAAATATCAATAACTTTAATAAAATTCATTGACAAAAATCACATTTTGTATTAAAATATTTGAGTGAATATTGAAATATGATTTAAATTTGAACTTCTCCCCGGTAGTTTAAAATTTAAATTTCATATAAATAAAATTAAAATTTTAAATAGGAGGATTAGTACTACCATGAACAATGTTACATATAGTGCAAAAAAATCAGAAGTTGAAAGAAAATGGTATATAATCGATGCTACAGACAAGCCACTTGGTAGAGTTGCTACTGAAGCTGCTAGATTACTTAGAGGAAAACATAAACCAACTTTCACACCAAATATTGATACAGGTGATAATGTTATCATCATTAATTGCAAAGATGCAAAATTAACAGGAAATAAAATGAATTCAAAAATTTACAGACATCATTCAGGATATATTGGAGGAATGAAAGAAACTCCAGCTGCTGTAATGATGGCAAAAAATCCAGAAAAAGCTATGATGTTAGCTGTTAAAGGAATGTTACCACATACTTCTTTAGGAAGACAAATGGCAACAAAATTAAGAACATTTGCTGGAAGCGAACACAATCTTCAAGCACAAAAACCAGAAATTTGGAATTTTTAATTTAAGGAGGAACAATAATGGCTAAGTCAAATAAAATAACATACTTAGGTACAGGTAGAAGAAAAAGTTCAGTAGCTAGAGTTAGATTAGTTGAAGGAACTGGAAAAATAACAATAAATGGAAAAGATATCGAAGAATATTTCGATTTAGATACTTTAAAAGTTATTGTTAGACAACCATTAACAGTTACAAATACATTAACAAAATATGATGTTGTTTGTTCAGTTTATGGTGGAGGTGTTACTGGTCAAGCTGGTGCAGTTAGACATGGTATCGCTAGAGCTTTAAATGAAGCTAATGCTGAATATAGACCTGCTTTAAAATCAAACGGATTCTTAACAAGAGATTCTCGTATGAAAGAAAGAAAGAAATATGGTCTTAAAAAAGCAAGAAAAGCACCTCAATTCTCAAAGAGATAATTTTTATATTAAAAAAACAGAAGTTTTTCAACTTCTGTTTTTCTTTTAATAAATAAAAAACTCGGATTCCTACTCTCCGAGTTTTAATTTTACATTGTATCAAACATAAATCCACCCATGTAAACTTGAATTACTGGTACTAATACTACAACAACGAAGAATATTAATACTATACCTACAATTGAATAAACAACTTGAGGTAAAATTGCTGTAATCTTATCCATTGTGTTCTTAATATCTGCATTCATATATTCTTTTAATTTTCTTAACATTTCAGGCAAATCTGTCTGCATACCTATTTTCAACATCTCAGTCTGCATTGAAGAACATAATCCAGAATCCTCGAATGGTTGAATCCAAGAATTACCTGTTAACATATTATTCATTGATGCCTCAATTATTGCTAACATTACCTGATTATTTGTAATATTTTTACTTATATCCAAAGCATCTTGTATTCTCATTCCATTTGACATATTTAATTCCATAGCTTGCATTAATCTAGAAAAATCTAATGAAAATATAAGCTTTCCAAAAATTGGCATTGTATATTTAAAATAGTGAAAATTATATCTTCCCCTTGGAGTATTAATATATAATATAACTACTGCTACAATACCTGCAATTATCATAGTTGGTATTGGCCAATATGTCATTGCACTATTTAAAAAATCCCTAAACCATAATGTTACTGCTGGAAGTTTTGCATTAGATCCCATATCTTCAAATAATTTTTCAATCTGTGGAACTGCAATCAATGTTCCTGCTACTAATAATACTAAAATACCAACAAATTGTAATATATTTGGAATTAATATTTTTTTAATCTTTTTAGTCAATTCTGTTGATTCATCCAAATATTTTACAGCCTGTTCTAAAGAATTTGATAGTGAACCTGAAAGTTCTCCTACCTTAACCATATTTGTATATATATATGGAAAGATATCTGGATAATATTCCATGGTCTGATACATATATTCACCAGCTTCAACACCTGCTAATATATCTTCTATTATATCTTTTAAAGATGGATTCTCTGTACTTTGCATAATTGTTGATAATGCATGTATATTATTAAAGTTAGCCTTTTTTAACAAATAAAAATCTTGTGTAAAAATAACTACATCTCGAGTTGTTATTTTTTTTCTAACAGCAAAATATTTTTTTACTTTATCTAATGATTTGTTTTTAGATTTTTTATCTGTTTTTACATCAATTGTTGCCATATTTACTTCTTTAAATATTTCTTTTGATTTAGCAAGATTTTTTCTTTGAGTAGTTCTTCTTGATGAAAGACCTATTTGAGTTACATCTATCGGCATTATATTATTAGATTTTAATCTATCAAGAAGTTTTTGCTTACTTTCTTCTTCAACCTTGTTCTTTATTATTAATCCTTTGTCTGTTATTCCTTTATAAATAAAAACTGGCATCTTGTCCTCCCTATACTATTTTTTTATATTAGAATACATATTATTCATTGAGTCTCTTCCTGCTTTTATTCTTAATTGCATTATTGTTCTATTTAAAACTTCTAAGTTCTTTTCTTCTACTTGTCCTTTAGCTTGATCAAGAGTTAATTTGTCTTGAATAAATAGTTGTGATAATGAAGTAATTAAACTTACACTTCCTCTTTCACTTCCACTTTGTATAGCATCCTCAATTTCAGAAACACTAATCTTATCTCTTCTTATAACACCTGAAACAACATTATCTACAACCATAACTTCTGGAACAAGTACCATTTTGTCATCTTTTCCTGGTAATAGTCTTTGAGAAACAACTAATTTTAATAATGATGATAATAAATACTTAATTTGTGCCTGATCACGAACTTCATAGAAGTTTATCATTCTATCTATTGTTTCTGCACATGATTTTGTATGTAATGTACCTATTACTAAGTGTCCAGATTCTGCCATCTCTATTGCTGCTTCCATAGTTATTTTATCTCTTATTTCTCCTATTACTAGAATATCACAGTCTTCTCTTAAGGCATTTTTTACACCATCATGATATGTTAAACAATCTCTTCCTGGTCCAACCTCTTTTTGGATTATTAAAGAATTTTTTGATTTGTGCATATATTCTATAGGGCTTTCAAGTGTTAATATCTTTTTATTTTGAGTTTCATTTATATGATCTACTAATGCACTTAATGTTGTAGATTTACCAGAGTTTGTTTTACCTGTTACTAATATTAAACCTTGTGGTTGATATGTCATTCTTCTTACAATATCAGGAACTCCTAAAGATTCAAATGGTGGTAATTCATTTTTTATAATTCTCATTGTAAATACTGGTACTTCATCAGCAAAAGAAGCATTTACTCTCAAACGAATTCCATCACATACATATGATGTATCTAATTTTCTTGATTCATCAAACATTTTGGCTTTATCAACATTTCCATTAATAATAAAATCTGATATTTCAAACATATCATCATCTTTTAATTTATCAACCTCATCAAAACCAATTAAAGCTTTGCTAATTCTGAACATAGGATACTCACCTTTTACAAGGTGAATATCTGATGCTCCTTTCTTTATAGCTGCTCTAATAATTTTATCAACATCTACCATTTTTGTTTCCTCCTAAATTTTTGTTAAAACATTCTAAGTTTTCTATTCAATTCATCTAAAGTAGTGATACCTTTTACTACTTTTCTTAAACCATCAATAATTAATGGTCTATAATCTTTCTCTAATGCTTTTTTTCTTATATCAATACTTGATGATCCATTCATTACTAATTCTTTTAAATCTTCATCTAAGTTAAGAATTTCAAATACAGCAATTCTTCCGAAAAATCCTGCTTCATTACATTTTGAACATCCAACAGAATCATATGTTACTGCCTTATCAAGATCGAATTTTTCTCCATATCTATTTGCAATTGAATTTATAATGCTTTTTTCATGTTCAGTAAATTTCCTCTCTTTTCTACAATATGGACAAATTCTTCTAACAAGTCTTTGTGATATAGCTGTTGCTAATGTACTTGCAATATCATAATCTGATATGCCAATTTTTCTTAATCTTGTTATAACTTCAACAGCATCAATTGTATGTATTGTTGATAATACATAGTGACCTGTTTGACCAGCTTGCATTGCAATTTCTGCAGTTTCCTTATCTCTTATTTCACCAACAAGTATAATATCAGGGTCTTGTCTTAATATTGTTCTCAAGTTATCTGAGAAAGTTGATTTTGCATCAACTTCTATTTGGTTTAATCCTGGTATACGAATTTCTACTGGATCCTCAATTGTTGTAACATTTATATTAGGTTTATTTAAATAATCTAACATACTATATAAAGATGTAGTTTTACCTTCACCTGTTGGAGCTGCTATTACTGTAATACTATTTCTTTTATTTATACTATTATCTAGATCTTCAGGTGTTCCTGGATATCCTAAATCAAATATACTTTGTATTGATTTATTTTTCTTTAAAAGTCTTAATACAAATTTTTCTCCATAAACATTTCTTTGAGAAGATACACGGATATTGTAATCATCATATATTAAAATTCTACCATCTTGTGATTCTTGTTTTTCTTGATGCATATTAGATATAGCTTTTAATCTTCCAACAACCTGTGGTAACTTTTCTTTTGGAATTGTAGTCGCAACAAATAACTCTCCATCAATTCTATATCTAACTCTTATTTCATCATTTTGTGGTTCAATATGAATATCACTTGCTCTATTTTTCATACCTGTTTTTATAATAGAATCAACTAATTCTGTTATATTATCTTCTTGTCCTATTTTATTCATATTTTCATTAATTTTTCCACCTATATCATCTAATAAATCTCTAATTATATTTTCATATGTAACATATGGTTCTACTATTAATCCTCTATTTAACATTAACATTTTTACTGCATCATAATTTCTTTTATTGGTTGTATCAGCAAAGCAGACTTTTACTTTACTGCCATCAACATCAAATGGTATAACACAATATTTTTTTGCCATTTCTACTGAAATATAATCAAGAACATTTATTCTTATTGAATCAGATGTTAGTATTACACCTTTTATTCCTAAAGTTTCTCCTATTGCCTGAATAAGTGTACGAGGATCACATATTTCCATATCTTTGATTATTTCTCCAAGCTTTCTATTAGGATTCTTCTTTTGCTCTAACAAGGCTCTTTGAACATCTTCTTCAGTAACAATTCCCTTTTTTACTAATTCGACTCCAATTGGTTGACGTTTTCCAAATGCCATTTTACTTTTGTACCTATTAGTATTTATTACTAATATTTTTCCTTTCATCAAAATTTTCCACTTTTATAAAACTTTATATGAATTTTGATAGCTTGTACCATTATTCATTTCTAAGTTTATAGTAACTATATTATTGCTATAACTAAAATTACATTTTTTTACATTTGAACAAATCTTAGCCTTGTTCATATATATATCACCAGTTGATTTTGTAAATGTATATTGATTTCCAGTATTTTGAAATATAATATATTCATCATTTTTTATAGTTTTTACTACATTACCTTTTAAGTTTATTTCTTTAGTAATATATGCATTTAGTTTTACAAATTGTTCATTTGCTTCTAATGTATTGTCATTATTGTTTAAATTATTATAAAAATAATCAGAAATTCTTGCAACACCTGCAACTACAATTGTCATTGTTAATAAATATATAATAAGTGATATTAATGATACTCCTCTTTCTGATTTCATTTTTTCCTCCTTTATTGGATAAGATTTACTATACATATTATAAATATTGTTATTAAATTACCTGCTCCTAAATAAAGTCCTAATGGAATTTCTTTTAATTTTATTGGAACATTTCCATTTTTCCTTTTGGTTATTTTTCTGATTAATATATGTATTAATATTTCAAATCCAAAAATTATTAATGTCATGATTCCAAGCCTATATCCCATAAAAAACAGCATTATTGTAAAAAATGTTATTAAATTTATATAATAATCATCTTTAGCAAACTTTCTTAATATAAATGTATTTATTCCTAATAATACTATATATATTGCTAAATATATAGCATATCTATATATACTAGTTGGATCTATTACATATAGATATATCATATATAGAAGTGATATGATTATTCCATATGCAAGTACTTTTTTATTAATATTTCTATATTCTTTATCTATTGCTGATATTAAAATTATTGCAGTAAAATATAATATCATAAATATGAATGGCATTGCAGATTTTAAAGTTACTGTATATATATTAATATTAAGTGCATATGCCAATAAAACAAATGCTAAACCACTTAATATTTCTAATATTAAATATCTAGGTCTTATTTTTTGTTTACAATATCTACATTTTCCACCTAAGAATATATAACTTAATATTGGTATTAAATCTAAAATTCCTAATTTATGATTACAGTTTGGACAATATGAATGTTTTTTTACTATATCTATATTTTTGGGTATTCTATATACTGCAAGTGTATAAAAACTTCCAAACATTGTACCACATAAAAAAATTATTGCATATAAAAATATGTTCATTTCTCTTTTTGTTAGCTTTGAGCTAACTTGCCCCTTTCTGTTAGTTTTTCTATTGTATCAATTTGTTTTATATTAGTTCAGGCATATACAATGTATATGCCTGATGTTTTATTTATTATATTATAAAGCGTTTGTATATGGTCCTGTTAATGATACTGTATTTGTTTCAAATAAAATTTTTGCTCTTAACATAGGATATTCATTTTTATTTGTTGGTTTTGTTTTGTTATTTGTTGTATTTGCTGTTAAGCAGAATGTAGCATCTATATAATCTATATAAATATAATGTTTATTTCCACTTTCTGTTACTAAATATACTGTAAATATTCCTTTTGTTAAATCACTTGGATTTTTTCCAGCTGTATTTGCTGCTGTACTAACTGTATATGCATCTGCTTTTCCTAATTGGTCTGCAACTACTTGTAAATAATCAGCTATTTTTGCTTCTGCACTATATGCTGGGTTTGAAGCACTTTGCATTTGTACTTCCATTGATACAGATGTAAATGCTGTATTCATTTTTTCTTTTACACTTGCTTCTGTGTTAGCTGCTGCTGCCTTTCTTGATTGTGTTAAAAGTCCATTTTCTCCATTTAATGTTGCCATTGTTGCTCCTGCTAATATTAACATAACTATAATTGTAACAGCTAATGCGATTAGTGTTACACCATTTTGATTCTTTTTCATAATTTTTTTCTTCCTTTCATTTTTAATAATTTTCGTTTTTTATTTTACACTTTTCATTGGTTCCAAATAATATGCTGCATCATCAGATGTTAGCTTTATTTGTGCCACAAGTACTGGATAACAATTATTTGAATTATCAGCTATTACATTATTTTCTGTATCATAATGAGCCATTCCATTACAGAAAACTGAATCTTTATAAACAATTGTTATAATTTTTTCTTCATTTTCTTCATCAGTACTTAAATATACATGATATCCGTCTGGAATATCTACTTTATTTCCTGCTTCAAGAATAAAATCATCTAGTTTAATTTCAGTAAAATTATTTTTAGATTCATCTATAACATTTTCACCAAGATTTGAAACTATAATATTTTTTAAATTAAAAGCAGTTCCTGTTTCATTACCATCTTCTTCGTGAGATTCATTTGGATGATAATTTTCAACAGTTGCACTATCAACAATAAAATCTGTTCTTAATTCGTCAAATGCATTTCTAATATTTTGTATAACTTGATCTTCTTTATTTGAAAGTTCTACATTTCCTTTATTAGAAGATACCTGCTTATTTTTTACTATTAATACAGCAGCAACAATTATAACTATCAATGCAATAAGTAGTATTGTTGAAATTATCTTCTTATTTTTCACAAAAATAATTCCTCCCTTCTATCTTCTGTAAAATACAGATTATATATATAAATCTAAATAACAAATTTATGTAAGGTTTCCCTTATTTTGTACCAGGTTTTTCGAATAATGATCCACCATTATTTGATGAAGAACCATTTGAACTATTATTTGATGAACCTGTATAAGAATTTGAATCTGATGCTGGTGCAAACGGATTTTTCTTTCCTGGTACATATTCTTTATTTGTTTGATATTTTTCCAAATCATTTGCTGTAATTTCATAAGTTTTTACTATTTTATCAGAATCATTTTGAACTTCTGTTTTTAGTTCTTTTTGAATTTCTTCATTTGCTTGATATACTATTGGTTCAGGAATAATTTTATTGTTAGGAATAAATCTATAAAAAGCTAAACTTAGGCCTATTAAAACTATTAAACAAGCTAAAAGAGAAATTATTATTTCTTTGACGTATGACATAAAAAACTCCTTTCCTCTAAAAATAGTATTTTAATTTGTTGTTTGTGTACTTCCATTTGTAGCTGTACTTGAAGATTGTGTTGTACTTTCTGTTGTTGAAGCTGTATCTGATGAATTTGTATTATCTTCAACTGTTTCAACAATATTAAGTTTTATATCTTTACATACAAATGTTGCTGTTAAACTAACAACATCATTATTTTTAGTAGTATTCTGAGAATCATCTGTTTCTGTATTTGCTGTTTCTTGTGTTATTTGAGTATTATCTTCTGTTACATTTTCTGTTTCTGCATTTGATTGTTTAGCAACTAATTTGAACTCATCAATTTTGAACACTAATGTATTATCTCCTTGAATTGCTCTTATAAAATCTACAATTCCACTATATGAACCATCTACTGTAAAATTCAAATCATATGTACCTGAAACTGAGTTATTTACTTTTATTTCTAGTTTTAAATCTACGCCCTTCTCTTTTGCATAATTTCCTAATGTTATCCATATTTTTTCTATTTCATATTCTTGAATTTTACTTAACGGAATACCATTACTATCAACTCCAGCATCAAGAAGTTCTTGATAACTTTCTTTTTCAGAAACTAATGTTTTATATGAAGATTCTAGTATTGATTTTTGTCGCGTATATATATTATCTTTTTGATTATTAGCTTCTTGAATTAATTTATCAAGTTCATTGTTTTGTGCTGCAATTTCTGAATAACTATCTATTTCAAGTCCAGAAACATTTACTCCTTTAATTACAATCCAGCCAGCACCAAAAATTAATAGAAATAATAATAAATCTAATATCAATTTTCTCATGGTAAATCACCTTCTATCGTTACAGTTATTAAATTGCCTTGTTTCATACTTCCTCCTGCCACAACATTTGTTAATATGTTATTAATTTGCAATTTTGTTTTGAAATATCCTAGTCCTTGATATTGACTTGATTGTGCTTGTATAACAATATGTTTATCATATGGATTAGAAATTGATGTTATTTGTACTGATTCATCAATGCTTCTTGCTATTTGTTCTAATAAATTTGGAATTAAATACTTATTTGCTGTTACATCACTTATTTTTCCATTTATTGTATTTAATTGTTTTATTAATGTAGAATATTCTGTTAATTTATTATTTAATGTTGTTGTATCTTTTGAAACTTGAGATATTTCATTTTTTATTGATGTTATAGCATTTTGCGTTTCTTTCTTTTTTTCTTCAATTTGGCCTAATAATATTTTTGAAAAAACAATATAAGCAAATATGAAAATAACCATTACAACACAAGCTCTTAATACCCATGTTTCTGAAGTTGTTACTTTTTTATCAAACTTAAAGAATTCTTTATTAATCTTTGGTTTTCTTTTTACTGTTGTAGGTTTTGCTTTAAACAAATCTTTCAAATCCATTTTCAATAGGTCTTGTTTAAAACTAATTCCTTTAATTCCTTGTCCAAGTCCCTGAATTGCTAAAGAAATTGCAGAGTTTACTTCAATATATTCTTTAATATTTACATCTTTTTGATTATTTGTAATTATTGATGGTTTTAATATTTCACATCTTGCAGAATCCCCAAAATATTCTTGAAAATATAAATCTATATTATTAATACATGATAATGTACCTGTTATATATATTTTATCAATTTTTTCAAGACTACTTGCAACAATTTTTTGAACATTGTTTAAAACTGTATATAATACGGGTAAAATTTCTTCTAAATATTTAGCTTGTTCATCATCATCAAAATTTGCAGTAACAGTTTCTTCACTTGTATAGATTGTCGTATTTCTCAACACATCATATGCTTTTGCATATGAATTTTCTTTTTGGATAATATTTGATAATATCATAGAGCTACCTTCGTCAAATGTTTGAATATCAAAAACACAATTTCCATGCATTGTTGTTACTGTTGTTTTTCCTTCTAAATTAACTATTATAGAATTTTCCTTTGGGTTCAAATCTGCAATATTAGGAATAGACATTGATACTGGAACTATATTTGAAAGTTTTAATCCCTCAAAATTTCCCTTTATTTTGTCTAATTCTACAGTATTTTCACTAATATTTATTACCTTTATTTTTTCAGGTGTTGTTGGATCATCTGATACAGCATATCTTGTCTCTAAAAAATTTGGATTGTACCCTTTTTCTGTACAATATGACTCAAATTCCATTTTTATTGCTTTGTCTAAATCGTTTTTACTTAATTGAGAAAACATGCTAAAATACTGGTAATTTTCATTTACCAAATTTACACTTATTGGTATTTTTAAGCTATTGGTTTCTTGTACTATTTGGTTTATTGCTTCTTTTATATTTGAATAAAATTTTATTCCAAATGTATCTATTTTAAATTCTTCTTTTACCTTAGAAACTTTGGCATATTTTATGATATTATCTTCAATATACAAGCCTAAATAACTAGCCATTTTTTCCTCCTTATCTTTATTGCATATATATTTATTTTATACTTTTTACGATAAAAGTCAATATTTTTCGATAAACTGTAATACAGTTGTCTTATTTGTAATATTTTTGTAATATTAATGTAATATTGCAAAAAATATGGATATTTATTTTTTTATTGGAAACACTAATAAAAACATTATTATGGAGGGATTTATGAAACCGTTAGATTCAAAAAAAGAATATCAAAATTATGTTGATAAAAAGTCACCAAATTCACCTATTTTGAAAAATTGTATAAATGCTTTTTGGGTTGGTGGATTAATTTGTTCAATTGGACAAATTATATTAAATATCTGCAAATCTCGTGGACTTTCGCAAGAAATTTCTGGCACAATTGTTTCTATTATTTTAATTGGTATTAGTGCTTTTTTGACAGGATTAAACATTTTTAATAAAATTGGAAAGTTTGCGGGTGCTGGTTCTTTAATTCCTATCACAGGTTTTGCAAACTCGATTGTTTCACCTGCAATGGAATATAAATCTGAAGGCTATGTTATGGGTGTTGGTGGAAAAATGTTTACTGTTGCAGGTCCTGTATTAGTTTTTGGTATTTCTACATCTATTATAGTAGGAATTGTATATTTGATTTTTAATACCCAAGCAATTACTCTTGTTTAATTTTTAAGAAAGGATTTGATTATATATGAAAAAATTAGGAAAACAAACTATAAAATTTGACGTTCCCCCTTCTATTGTTAGTGTCGCTTCAATCGTTGGTCCAAAAGAAGCAAATGGTCCTTTAGCTCAATATTTTGATCAATGCTTAGATGATGAATTCTGGGGAGAAAAAACTTGGGAAAAGTCTGAAAGTAAGATTATAAAAGAAACTGTAAACATGGCTATTTCAAAATCAGGAATTGCTTCATCAGATATTGAATATTGTTTTGCTGGTGACTTACTTAATCAATGTATTTCTTCTAGCTTTGGACTAAGAGAATTAAACATCCCATTTATAGGAATTTTTGGCGCTTGTTCAACTTTTGTTGAAGGTTTAAGCCTTGGAGCTGTTTTCACTGAAAGTTGTGCTCAAAATGTAATTTGTGCCGCTTCAAGTCATTTTTGTAGTGCTGAAAAACAATTTAGATTTCCTCTTGAATTAGGTAATCAAAGACCACCAACATCTCAATGGACTGTAACTGGTGCAGGCGCAGCTGTATTATCCAAAAATGGAAATGGTCCTTACATTACACATATAACAAGTGGAAAAATAGTCGATATGGGAATTAAAGATGCTAACAATATGGGAGCAGCTATGACTCCTGCCGCATTAGATACATTAATATGCCATTTTAATGATACTGGTCGTTCCCCAAATTATTATGATGCAATTATCACAGGTGATTTAGGTCATATTGGCAAAAATATTTTATTAGAATTATCTGCTGATAAAGGATTTAACATCAAAAATAATTATAATGATTGTGGTGTTATGATTTTTGATAAGCAAAACCAAGATACACATTCTGGCGGAAGTGGTTGTGGATGTTGTGCAAGTGTCTTTTCAGGTTATTTTTACAAACAATTAAAAGAACAAAAAATAAAAAAACTATTATTAATTGCTACTGGTGCTTTAACAAATTCAACTTCTTCTCAACAAGGTGAATCTATTCCTGGAATTGCTCATGCTATTAGTATTGAAATATAAAAAAGAAAGGATCGTGATTTTATGGAATGGTTACAGAATATTGATTGGTTACAACTATTAAGATGTTTTTGTACAGGTGGAATCATTTGTGTTATTGGACAAATATTAATTGATAAAACAAAACTTACACCAGCTCGTATTTTAGTAGCTTTTGTAACTATTGGTTGTATTTTAGGAGGTCTTGGAATTTATCAATATTTAGTTGACTTTGCAGGTGCTGGTGCTACTGTTCCTCTTACAGGTTTTGGATACAATCTAGCAAAAGGTGCAATTAAAGGAGTTAAAGAATATGGTTTTGTTGGTGCTTTTACAGGTGGAATCACTGCTTCTGCTGGAGGAATAGCTGCTGCTGTATTTTTTGGATATATTGCTTCTTTAATATCAAAGCCAAAAATAAAAAAAGAATAGCTTAATACTATTTTGTATTAAGCTTTCTTATTATGTCATATATATGATACCAACTATATGCTGTTAATATATTTTCTCCATTTATATTTTTATTATATTGGCAATCAAATTTTATAACTTTTATTTTTTGTGATATATTTTTTATATTTATAGGACTATCTTCTATCATAACATCAATATTGTTTTCAATACAATTACTCAATTTATTTTCATCATCTGCAAATATTATTTTTTCATATTTTATATAATTATCTGATAACCATTTTTGAGTTAATTCTTGCATTTTTCCTTCATATTCAGATGGCATTCCACTTTCATTTCTAGCTGTAATTATAAAAATCTTATTTCCTTCTTCTTGAAGCTTTTCCAATATTTGTGGTGCAAATTTTCTTGGCATACTTTCAACAACATATGGAACAAGATTCTTATTCCAAAATAATTCTTCTTGTTTTTTAGTCCAATTATATTTATCAATTTCCCAATATTTACTCAAATCTAATTCTATTGGTATATTTTCTTCAACACACATTTTTGTTCCAAAATCTAATGCCATTCTTTCTAAATCTGTTAAAACTCCATCTATATCTACCCCTATATTCATATGTATCTCCTTATTTTTGTTGAATAACATAAAAAGGCGCTTAACATCTCATATTTCAAGATAAAGCCCCTTTTCCTTCTCTAAATTAAGCATTTTTTGCTATTGTAGCAATTTCTGTAAATGCTTTTGGATCATTTATAGCGATTTCTGATAACATTTTTCTGTTTACTGTTACATTAGCTTTCTTTAATCCAGCTATTAATTTGCTATATGTTGTTCCATTCATTCTTGCAGCAGCATTTATTCTTGCTATCCATAGTTTTCTGAAATCACTCTTTTTATCTTTTCTTCCAACATATGCATATGATAATGATTTTAATACTGCTTGATTTGCATTTCTAAATCTATAGTGTTTTGCACCATAATATCCTTTTGCTTGTTTTAATACTTTTTTATGTCTAGCTCTTGTTGTCATTGCTGATTTTACTCTTGCCATTTATTATTCCCTCCCTATTTTAGTTACCATATGGTAATAATTTTTTAATTGTATTTTCACATGTTTTATCTGCATAAGCACCTGGGCGTCTGCTTGATAATTTTTGTCTTTTTGTTTTGTTTGCTAATAAGTGTCTTCTATTAGCTGTTGTTCTTTTTACTTTACCTGTTGCTGTTAAAGAATATCTTTTCTTTGCAGCTTTGTTTGTTTTTAATTTTGGCATTGTAATTGCTCCTTTCAATTGTTTTTATATTATAAGCTTTAATTAGCTTTTTTAGCAAGTATAATAAACATATTTTTTCCCTCTAATTTTGGGGCTTTTTCAACTACTGCTACATCTTCAAGTTCTTTTGCAAAATCGTTTAATACATTTTCTCCCATTTTTACATTATTTAGTTCTCTTCCTCTAAATCTAACAGTAATTTTTACTTTATTTCCATCTTCAATAAATTTCTTAGCATTTTTTGCTTTAAATCCAAAATCATGTTCTTCAATATTTGGAGTTATTCTTAATTCCTTTGTTTCTTGAACTTTTTGTTTCTTTTTTGCTTCTTTTTCTTTTTTAGCTTGTTCAAATTTGTATTTTCCATAATTCATTATTTTACATACAGGAACTTGTGCATTTGGTGAAACTAATACTAAATCTAGTTTCTTTTCTTCTGCTATTTCTAATGCTCTTGCAATTGGTAGCATCCCTAATTTTTCTCCATTATCACTAATTAATTGAACTTCTTTGGCTTTTATCTGACCATTTATTGGTAATTCTTGTTTTATATAAAACACCTCCTAATGTTTTTCAATTTTTATAAAATAAAAAAATTGACTTTGATACAAGTCAATTCCACATAAATATAGATATATTTTTTTACATAATAATAAATCTAAATTTCTAACCTTTTCCCTATGAGTTAAGGTGAGAAGTGGAAACTTCTTCTTGTAACAATAATTATTATACAACCATTAATAGGAATTTGTCAAGTATTTTTATAATTTTTTTATTTTATATCAATCTTCTTATTTTTAGAAAAATTTTTTTATTTAATTATATTATTTCACTTGAATTTATTTTATATTTGTTATATTATAGTAATAAATATTGAGAATAAATACCTAGGAGGAAGAAATGACAAGAAAAACTAATGATTTAAATAAATCTTCAAAAAATAAAATTGATTCAAAAAAATTTCAAAAAAAATCTGAAACACCAAAAATACCAGCAAGTGTAAAAACAATTATAAAAAATGCTGAAAAAAATATAAAGAAACTAGAAAAAGGTTCAAAAAAGGTTACTACAACTTCTTTAAAATCTGAGAAAAGTAAAGCCAAAACTTCAAAAACAAAAATTTCTACAAAAAGAACTACAAAAACTGAACCAGTATCTATAATTGAACATTATGAATTACCATATAGATATAATGAAACTATCGTAAAAATTCTTTATCAAACACCAAATACACTATTTGTATATTGGGATATTTCAGATAAAGATAGAAAAAAATATCTTGAGCAATATGGAGAAAACTTCTTTGAAGTTACACACCCTATTTTAATTGTTCATAATGATACATATAATTATAGTTTCGAAATTCCAATAAATGATTTCGCTAATAGTTGGTATTTAAGAGTAAATGATAGTAAATGTAATTATAGAGTTGAGCTTGGAAGAAAACCAAATTATGTTCCTCAACCACAAGTAAAAATTTCAAATAATGTTGATGAATCTATAACTGACAAAAAAACTGAAACACCAAAAACAATTGATACAAATTATATATATATATCAACATCAAATTTAATAGAATTACCTAATGACCATGTTTTATTTAAAACAAATGAAAATAATACTATAAAATTTAGGAATGTAAAAACAAAACAAGAACAAAACATACCATTATATGACATAATAAAAAACTTACCAGTTGCAGAAGGTTCTGAAATACCATTAGTAAGCAAAGAAATTTTAGAAGGCTTATATTCTGCTATTTACAAAAATGAAGATATATCATTCTTTGAAAATATTAATAACCCTTCTTCTGGTAATCCATCTTCAAGCAGTATGCCACATAGTTAAAATGTCGTAGGTCTTCCCCTACGACTTATTTAATGAATATAGAAAAAATAAAAATTAAGGAGTAACAAAATGCAAAAAAAAGGATATGTAAGCTTCGTTTTACATGCACATCTTCCATTTATACATCATCCAGAAAGTGATGATTATTTAGAAGAATCTTGGTTATATGAAGCAATTTCAGAAACATATATACCATTATTACATAATTTTCAAAAATTAGTTGACGAAGGAGTTAAGTTTAGGATAACAATGTCTATGACTCCTCCTCTACTTTCTATGCTTGACAATAAATTGCTTCAAAAAAAATATATCCATTACTTAGAGCAATTAATTGAATTATCTGAAAAAGAAATAAAAAGAACTGAAGGAAATGAAAGGGTTAATAGATTATCACATTATTATTATGATAGATATACATCTGATTTACACTTTTTTAAAGATGAATGTAACTGTAATTTAATAGAAAAATTTAAATATTTTCAAGATATTGGAGTTTTGGAAATAATTACATGTGGCGCAACACATGGATATTTTCCTATATTATATGTTACTGAAGAAACTGTTAGAGCACAAATTGCAGTTGGTGTTCAAACATATGAAAGATATTTTGGAAAAAAACCACGTGGAATCTGGCTTCCAGAATGTGGATATGTTCCAGAAGCAGATAAATATTTACGAGAATTTGGAATAGAATATGCAATTGTAGAATCTCATGGTATTTTATATGCAGATCCTACTCCTATATATGGAACTTGTGCACCTATCACTTCACCAGGTGGATTAACTTGTTTTGGGCGTGATATGACTTCATCACAACAAGTATGGAGTTCAATTGATGGATATCCTGGAGATTTCAATTATAGAGAATTTTACAGAGATATTGGTTATGAAGCTGATTATGATTATATAAAACCATATATAGCTCATAATGGTGTTCGTGTTCATACAGGAATTCGTTATTATAGAATTACTGGAAAAACAGAGCAAAAAGATATCTATGATATTCAATGGGCTAAAGATTCTGCAGAAAGACAAGCTGGTCATTTCTTAAATTCTCGTACAGAGCAAATTGGAAATGCTTCAAAATATATGAATGTCCCTCCTATCATTTTATGTCCATATGATGCTGAACTATATGGTCATTGGTGGTATGAAGGTCCATATTGGTTATATATTTTATTTAAAAAAATTTATTATGATGAATGTAATTTTGAATTAATTACACCATCTGAATATATTGACAAATATCCAAACATACAAGTATGTACACCTTGTCGTTCAAGTTGGGGTGCTAATGGATATAGTGGTGTATGGCTTAACCCTACAAATGATTATGCACATCGTCATCTTCATAAAGCTGGAAATAGAATGGTTGAACTTGCAACTTTATATCCTAATGCTACTGGAATTCAAAAAGCTGCATTAAATCAAGCAGCTAGAGAATTATTACTTGCTCAAAGTAGTGATTGGCTATTTATTATAACAAATGGTACTATGGTTGATTA
Source organism: Clostridium sp. 26_21 (assembly GCA_001915995.1). Lineage (GTDB taxonomy): Bacteria > Bacillota > Clostridia > TANB77 > CAG-508 > CAG-269. The sequence goes on along the minus strand of MNRO01000010.1, from coordinate 7,030 downwards.
TGCTAAAAAAAGAATTAATGATCATATTGGTCGTTTTACAAAATTATATAATCAAATTAAAAACAACAAAATTGATAAAATCTTTTTAAAAGATATTGAGAAAAAAGACTGTGTATTTCCTGATATTGATTATCACATTTACACAAAATTAAATTAGTTTCTAAACATAGAGTTTTATACTCTATGTTTTTTTATAGTCCAAGTTTCATTCTAACAAATTTTGAATATTATATCTTAGTTATTGTATAAACCTCACTTTTTAGTAAATACTATACAAAGAAAGAGAAAGGAATGTATGATGAATTCATTATGTATAAAAACTAACAATGAAAGTATTTTAAAATATCTTCAAGACGAATTCAAAACATTTAATATGCTTAATGTTTCTTACTCATGTAATGAATTCAAAAATTATAAAAATATAATTATACACTATAAAGGTATTGATACAGAACTATTTTATGCAAAACTTTCAACAATTTTAAGTTATTTGGTAATAGAATTTTTTGAAACTGATATAATAAAAACAATTCTATTTTCAAATTATTTTTATTTTGATAATCTTGAATTAAACAAAATATTATGCCTATGTGAAGAAAATATTTGTGATGACTGCGAATATTCTTTTCAAAACAGACAAATGCTTTTATTTGATGCTTTCTATGAATATATTTCAAATAGCAAATCTATTATATTAACTGGTTTTATTAATTTCCGTCTATCTTCATATAGAATTTTACTTAATGAATTAGTAGATTTCTCAGTAAATGAATATATTATAGAAAAAGAATATCTTGAATTTATCTCCCTTCTAAAACTATATGTAAATTCCCAACCTCCATCTAATTCAACTATTCACTTAATATCTAGCAATTTTGGAATAATTTTACTAGATGACAAATTAGAAACAATTGAACTTCAAAAAAATAATTTGAAATACTTTTCAGATATTACATTTTCAGATAATGATTTTATTTTAAATACATTACTTAATATATTACCACAAAAAATATATTTACACTTAGTAAGTATTTCCCCTAATAACTTTGATTTTATTAATACAATTAAACTAGTATTTGAAAATAAAATTACTATTTGTCAAGATTGTAATATATGTAATTTATATAAAAATAATATAACAACTTCTAATAAATAAAATAGAAGCTGTTATTTTTTCTATACATTTTAAACTGCAAAATTAATTCCTCTTGCTACAATATCTTTCATATTTTCTATTAAATCATCTATTTCTTTTGGTGTTACAATCATATTATATTCACCAACATTTAATGCTTTTTTAACTTCTTCATATTTATCATTTTGTTGAAGTCTATTCAAATACTCATTAGATTCCGCCTTTTCTTGTAATTTATCTATAAATATATCTATCCCGTCTGAAACAAGAGTTGCAAGCTCTACTACTGTTGGTATTCCAATTGAGATTACTGGTATTCCTAAAGTTTCTTCATTTATTCCTTGTCTAACATTTCCAACTCCAGCTCCAGGAATTATTCCTGTATCAGAAAGTTGTATAGTACTACTAATTCTATCTATACTTCTAGATGCAAGTGCATCAATAACAATAAGTAATTGAGGTTTGGCATATTCTACAATTCCCTTTAGTATTTCAGCAGTTTCAATTCCTGTAGTTCCTAATACTCCTGGAGCAATCGCACTAACTGGTCTTGTTCCTTTTTCAACATACTGTGGCAAATATTTAATTAAATGTCTTGTCACATCAATTTCATTTATTACTTTTGGTCCAAGGGCATCTGGTGTAACATACACATTTCCAAGCCCAACAATTAAAATATCACTTTGTTTATCTATATGTGAATCTAACATTTCTCTTAATTCTTGTGATAATACTTCTGATATTTTTTGAATTTCATCATCATTCGCAACTTTTAAACCTTTTACATCTATTGTAATATAATTTCCAATTGGCTTTCCTATAGCATTTTCACCATTTTTATTTGTTATCTTTACTTTTGATATTTTTATTTTATCATTTATGTTTTTTTCATTGCTTTCAACTCCATCTATTTCATTTAATTTGTTTATCTTTTTATAAATATCTCTTCTTTCTAATGCTAAATCTGTTCTAAAATTATACATTTTTATATCCTTTCTAATGCAAAAGCATTTATCTCTAGTATTTCTTTTTATATATCATTTATTCGTTAATTTTATTAAATCATATATTTTCATGTCATTCCTAAATTTTTTATTTTCTGAAATTATAATTACCCATAATGCTATACAAATTAAAAAATATGCTATATTTTTAAAATATAATATTGCTATACTACAAAGAAATGTAAAGAAAAACATTGAAATATTAGATATCTCATTTATATATTTTTTGGCTTCTTGATTTCCTAATCTTATATGTAAAATACTTTTTATTATTCTTCCACCATCTAAAGGATATATTGGCATTAAATTAAATAGTAATATTAATATATTAGAATATACAGCATCTTGTTTTGTTATAATTATTGGATCTATATATGTAAATATAATTGCAAACATTAGACTTAGAATAGGTCCTGCTAATGCTACGAGAATCTTTTTTATTTCTAAAGCTGTTCCGTTTTCTTATTTTTTTATTTACATCTTCAGGATTTACTTTGAAAACAACTGTTACTCCATATGGCATTATTTCTACATTTTCAGGTTTCATTTTTAAAATAATTCCTGCAACAATATGTCCAAACTCATGTAATATGCAAAAAAATAATATTGTTAAATAAATTTGTATTTGCTTAGTTATAAAAAACAAAATAAAAAAAATAAAAATTTTTAAATCTATTCGAATCCTCATCTTATTTCCTCCCAAATTATATTTTCTTTTTAATAATATTCTCATTTTTATATATTATTCTTTTATATTATGGTAATTATTAAAATTCTAATATTAACTCAGGATCTATAGTTCTATTTTGATATCTTATTTCAAAATGCAAATGTGGCCCTGTTGTATTTCCAGTTGTTCCAACTTCTGCAATCTCTTGACCTTGTTTTATTTCATCTCCTTCATTTACATATATTTTACTGCAATGTGCATATATAAAAATCGTATCTCCATTTTGTATCTTTATATGTTTTCCAAAATCTCCTTCAGACGAATTTAATACAACTGTTCCATCTGTTGCCGAAATAATCTTAGTTCCTGTGCTTGCTGCCAAATCTATTCCAGTATGATTTTTAGGAACTGTTATTGTTGTTGGATTTCTTAGCCCATATCTTGAGCTTACTACAGCTTCTATAGGTTTTATTAAACTTATATTTTCCTTTATAAATTTTGCATCTTCTTCCATTTGACTTAATTGCACATCTTGTATGTTTTCTTGCTGTTCATTATCTATTAATGACACTTGTTCACTGTTTTCTTGTACATTTCCTTCTTCATCAATTGCTCCACCTATATTTTCATTGTTCTCTTGAACATCATCTATTGTTCTATTTGTTGTTTCTGTTATTTTTTCATCTATATGATTTTTTTCAATAGATTTCATATCTTCCCAAAGTTTTAATATATAACATTTAGTATTTGAATATAAATTAGCAAAATTAATATCTATACTTAATATTTCTTTTGCTTTTTCTCTTACATCATTGGAAAATAATGAATTATTGTTTATAATACAATAAAAAACTATATATATTACTAAACAAATAATAATTTCTTTTATTAATTTTATAACAATTTTATTTTTTATTTTTGACTTTATATTCTGAGGTGTTTCTTTTTTTATTTCATTATTTTTTCTTGTATAATTATATTCAAGATTAGAATTATAGTATCTTTGTTCTGCTCTCCTAATTCTTTCTTCAACAGATATAGTTTTTTCCATATTTTTAGTCCTTTCACATAATAATAATTTTACTTAATATTATGCCAAGCCAAATCTTTTTATGTTATTATATAAAATTTATTATTAGACTGATTATAAAAAAAATCGTTACTACTATACTATATTGTTTCCAAAATGTTTTTTTAACTTTTTTTTCAAATATATTTTTTGAATTATTGTTTTCAATTTTTTTTATATAATCATTTACTAACATTTCTGCCTCTCTAAATATAATTTCTTTAGATTTTCCTTTTACTTCATTTATTTTATTTGTTCTTTTTATTGTCTCTTTTACTTTTATTTTAGATGTTTCTTTAAATATTATTATAGCTTCTTCTACCATATTTGATGGCAAATTTTTTAAAACAACCATATTTTTTATATTACTAGATTCCATAAATCTTCTCCTTTTTTACTTTAAACTTATATTAATTTTTTCCAAGTAAAAAAAGTTTTATTCAATATTTATTAATAATTATAATTCATATCTTTTTCCTTTGCTTGTACACATCTTCTATATTCTGGCTCATTTTCTACACATGTTATTAATGTTAATATATTTTCATCAGTATTTTTTAAAACTTGTATGTCTGTATCTTTTATTATTTTGTTTTTGAACACTTCATATATTTTTTCTATGTTATCATATTTATATATTATTTCATCACCTTCTTTTAATTCTTTTAATCTTGCAAAATAATTTACCTCATATCCTCTATTATGTGCTGCTAATCCTACATTTCCATCTTGTATCTTTGTTTCTGAAAAATGTCCAATATATTTATTTAATATTGTTTTGTCTGTTCCTTCTTTTATATTAGCAACTAATTCAATACATGGTATTTTAATTTTCCACTCTTCTACTTGCTTTATTTCTTCATCTATTAATTGTTGCTTTTTTAATAAATTAACTTGAGGAAAAATTTCTTGTTCTATTTCTGAATTTTTCTTTAAACTTTCTCTAAATTTGAAAATAAAAATTTGTATGATAATAAAAAATATTATTGAACTACAAAAAATAATTCGTGATACAAAAGTTCTATTAAAATGGCTTTTCAGTTCTATCACTTCCTTCCAATTTATAACTAATTTTTTTATTAAAACTACTTGATTTTTTTCGAAAAAAATTTACTTGATCTAAAAATATAGACTTTAAATTATATAAATATGTTAACATTTGTTACACTAATTGTCAACATTTTTTCATCGACGGTAATCGACAAAAAATAATTAAAAACTAGAATATCAAATAATTTAATATCCTAGTTTTTATTAATTTATTATTCTACTGTTAATGCTTCATAATATCTATCATATACTTGTTTCTTTTGATCTTCTGTTAATGAATCATATTTTGATTGTCCTTCATTTAATTGATATGATGTTCCTCTAGTCTCTGAAATAACTTGTCCATTTTTTGTTTTTAGTATCAATGGTACTCCCCATTTTCTTTTACCATCTTTATTTATAAAATTTACCCCTTTTTCTTCAAGTTTTTCCAACATATTATCATATTGATCTGATTGACTTTGTTTCGTATCATCATAGTAATATATTTTGTCAATCTTCAAATCTTTTGCAACATTTAATAATGTTTCAACTGTTGCTCTACAATATGGGCAGAATGAACTACTTATATAAATATATGCTTCATTCTCTGTATTTATAATATCGACTAATTCTTCTAATGATATATAAACCATAGGATTATTTTCATTAATATTAAGTTCATTATAAGTTTCATTATCTGAAGTTTTTCCACCATTTATTTTTTCATATTCTTCTTTAAATTTTTGTGCATCATTTTTACCACTTGTTTCAACTATTGTTTTGTTTTTTTGTTCATTTAATTGATTATTTAATTTTAAAATAATTCCAAAACTTATTGCAAGTAATATTATTAAAAATATTATTAATATTGTACTTTTCTTCATTTGATTTCTCCTTTATTTTGATATTGTCCATGTATATAAGTCTTTTGTTATACCATTTCCACTATATTTAATATTTACATTTCCAGAAGCATTATAATAACTATCATTTGTTAATGTAAAATAATATTCTCCATTTCCTTTTGAATAAAGTTTTCCCATTGAAACATTATTATCTCCAGTCCATTTTAGTATCAATTTATTTGTATCTACATTAGTCGTTAATGTAAATCTAATCGTTAGAAATTCTGGACTAAAGTATGTATCATATACAGTACAAGATTCACATTTGTCAGGTCCTCTATTAGTACAAGAGTTTGTAACATGACAAATCATTTCTCCAGTAATAGAATCTATTCCACTACAATCTTTAGCATAATCATAACAATCTCCTAATGAACAACATGTAGAAGTTCTTGGTTCACTATAATCATGTCCACCTTTTAATGTATATCTTTGTTGTGCACTTTTCATAGCTATTGATGTTTTTACAGTTATAGTACATGTTGCCACTCTCTTTCCACTAGAACTTTTAGCTGTAATTGTTGTTGTTCCATTTGTTTTGCCACTTACATATCCATTACTACTAACTGTTGCAACATTTGTATTACTACTTGACCATGTATATCCTTCAGTTACATTTCTTGGTTCTATTGTTGCTGTTAATTGTAGATTTTTTCCGGCTTCAACTTCTGATAAATCAAGTATTGCACTAGTTTTGCTTAATGTTATTTTCGTAATTGATGATTGAACTACTACTTCACATTGAGCCAAAAATCCATTTTCTGTTTTTGCTGTTATTGTTGTTCTTCCACTTGCTTTTGATTTTATTGTTGCTGTATCACTTATTCCTCCACTTGGATTTACTGTTGCAACATTTGTATTACTACTTGTCCATGTTATTTTTTTCTTAATATCTGATGTCGATGGTGTATATGTTACTTTTAATGTTTCTTCTTTACTTGCATTTAATCCACTTACATCTAATAAAATATTGTTTTTATTCAATGTTATTTTTGTTGGACTTGTATGTACTGTTACCTGACATGTTGCTGTTTTTCCATTTTCTGTTTTTGCTGTTATTGTTGCAGTTCCATTTGCTTTTGCTTTTATTGTTCCTATAGATCTTAATTGTCCATTTGGATTTCCACTTGAACTTACTTCTGCTACATTTGAATTACTACTTGTCCATGTAATATCTGTATCACGATTTGTTGTTGATGGCTCTATTGTTGCAGT
>MNRO01000009.1 GCA_001915995.1 Clostridium sp. 26_21 | reverse complement strand
GCTTCTTGTGGCATTTCTACATTTCCTATTTGTCTCATTCTCTTTTTTCCTCTTTTTTGTTTTTCAAGTAATTTTTTCTTTCTTGTAATATCTCCACCATAACATTTCGCAAGTACATCTTTTCTCATTGCAGATATTGTTTCTCTAGCTATTATTGTACCTCCTACAACTGCTTGTAATGGTATTGCAAATAGATGTCTTGGTATAACTTCTTTTAGTTTTTCTACCATTTTTTTGCCTCTATCATATGCATTATCTTTAAATACTATAAATGATAAAGCATCAACTGGTTCTCCATTTACATGTATATCTAATTTTACAAGATTTGATTTTCTATATTCTTTAAATTCATAATCAAATGATGCATATCCTTTTGTTCTTGACTTTAAACTATCAAAAAAGTCATATATTATCTCATTTAATGGCATTTCATATATTAGTGTTACTCTATTATCATCTAAATATTTCATATCAATAAATATTCCTCTACGATTTTGACAAATATCCATTATATTTCCTATATATTCTTTTGGTGTTATTATGTCTGCTGTAACTATTGGTTCTTCCATATATGAGATTTCTGTTTGCGGTGGCAAATCTGCTGGATTATATACATCAAGTATTTCTCCAGTTGTTTTATGAACTTTATATATAACAGATGGTGCTGTTGTTATTAACCCTAAATCAAATTCTCTATCAAGTCTTTCTTCAATTATTTCTAAATGTAATAATCCTAAAAATCCACATCTAAATCCAAAACCTAATGCTGCTGATGTTTCTGGCTCATATTCTAATGCTGCATCATTTAATTTTAATTTTTCTAATGCTATTTTTAAGTTTTCATATTCACTTCCATCTACTGGATATAATCCACAATATACCATTGGTGTTACTTTTTTATATCCTGGTAATGGATTATCTGCTGGATTATTTTTTAATGTTATTGTATCACCAACATGAATATCTGTTAAACTTTTTATACTTGCTGCAATATAACCAACTTCTCCTGCTTTTATCTCTTTTGTTGGTAAATATTGTCCTGGTGCAAAATATCCTACTTCTGCTATTGTATAAGTTGTACCTGTTGCCATTAGCAATATTTCATCACCAACTTTTAATGTTCCATCCATTACTCTTACATATGCTACTGCACCTTTGTAATTATCATAATATGAATCAAATATTAAACATTTGGCTTTTGCATTTTCATCACCTTTTGGTGCTGGTAAATCTGTTACAATTCTTTCTAATACTTCTTCTACATTTAGTCCAGATTTAGCTGAAATACATGGTGCATCCATTGCTGGAATTCCTATTATATCTTCTATTTCTTTTTTTACTTCATCTGGTCTTGCATTTGGTAAATCTATTTTATTTATAACTGGTAATATTTCCAAATTATTACCTATTGCTAGATATACATTTGCAAGTGTTTGTGCTTCAACACCTTGACTAGCATCTACTACCAATATTGCTCCATCACATGCTGCTAGACTTCTTGAAACTTCATAATTAAAATCAACATGACCTGGTGTGTCTATTAAGTTAAGTGTATATTCTTCTCCATCTTTTGCTTTATATTTCATTCTTACAGCTTGTGATTTAATAGTTATACCTCTTTCTCGTTCAATATCCATATTGTCAAGTATTTGGTCTTCCATTTCTCTTTGTGATAATACACCCGTTTTTTCTATTAATCTATCTGCAAGTGTTGATTTTCCATGGTCTATGTGTGCTATTATGCTAAAATTTCTTATTTTATCCTTGCTCATATTATTGTTGTTAGTAATGAATCTAACATTCTCCTTTCTCTCATATTACTCGACTATTTTATTATAACATGTTTCTTTTATTTTTTCACTATTTTAGGCAAAAAAAGAGAGAATTTTTTATTCTCCCTTTATTCCACTACTGTAACTGGTAGATATCTAACTCCCCATGCTAACGCTTCTGCATGTGAATTCATGTATACATCTATTCTATTTCCCTTAATAGCTCCTCCTCTATCTTCTACAGTATATGTGTATCCACCTATATCTAATTGTGTTCCAAATGAGAATTGACTAGATGTTGCAACAGTTCTTCCTGCTGTTGCTTTTGTTCCAGATGCTGTTATTCCATTTGTTTTACCACAACATTTTGCACAAGAACAATATGCCGTTACTTTAAATATTCTTGTTTCTCCAACTTTATTTCCTGTTGTTTGTGTTCTTTCATAACCATTTCTTGATGTTGTTACAATATTTTTTTGCACTTGTACAATTCTATTAACAGGTTCTTTTATAATTTCTTCTGAAAGAACTATTTTTTCAATTTCTTCATTATTTTGATACTTTATTTTATATGTTACTTCTTTTAATCCGTCTTCACCTTGTTGAATAACTCTATTTTTTGTATCTGTTGCACCTTGTGATGCATCTTTTGTAATAGTTTCATATGGTATTGTTTCTTCTTCTACTACTATTTTTTCAATTATTGGCGAATATCCTTTTAAGATTTCATCTAATGTTGTTTCAATTCCACTTTCTGAGATTTTGGCAATTTGTACTTCTTGAACAGATTTATTTGTTATTGTTATTTTATTATCTTCTGTTATATCATCATCTAAATTTGGTGTTACTCTTTCATCATCTTCTATAAATATATTATTGTCTTCTAATATTTCATATACATTTGTTTTTGTTGTTACAACTGACATTTTATATCCATTTGATAATGTTATATCTACTGTTCTAATACTTAATTCCGTAGCTCTTACTGTTATACCTAATAAAAAAATTATTATTAGACTTACTCCAATTATTTTCATAATAGAAATAGACGCTTTATCTTTTTTATTCATAAAAATATAAAACCTCCCTTTTAATGACAAACTTATTATACACATTTTTTGTTTTCTTGTCAAATTTTTTATTTTTTTGTTATAAGTTTCCGTAAGTATTGCAATTGCTTGGTAACATTATATTATATGTTGCTTGTACAAAAAAAATTACAAAAATTTCTTTAAAAATTTTTATACATTATTTATTTTATATTGTAAAAAATATTATTATATGATAGTATATATTACATAAGGAGGTATTTTTATGGGATGGATTATTTTAATAGTTGTTATATTAATTATTGCATGGATAATAAGTGTTTATAATGGATTAATTTCATCTAGACAAAAAGTTGACAATGCATGGAGCCAAATTGATGTACAACTACAAAGAAGATTTGATTTAATTCCTAATTTTGTTGAAACTGTAAAAGGATATATGACTCATGAATCTGAAACATTTGAAAAAATAGCAAAATTAAGAACATCTTGGGCAAATACTTCTTCAGTTGGAGAAAAAGCAAAATTAGATGGAGAACTTTCAAGTACATTAAAAACAATTATGGCAGTTTCTGAAAATTATCCTGAATTAAAAGCAAATACAAATTTTGCTGATTTATCTGAAGAATTACGCAACACAGAAAATAAAATTTCTTTTTCTAGACAATTTTATAATGATAGTGTAACAAGATATAATACAAAATTAGAACTTTTCCCTTCAAACTTAGTTGCTGGAATGTTTAATTTCCAAAAGAAAGAATTATTTGCAACAGAAAGTGATGAAGCAAGAAAAAATGTTAAAGTTGATTTTAGTAACAAATAAGAAAATTGAAAAATTTTCTTTAAAGTTTAAAGGATAGAATTTTTTCTATCCTTTAATATTATAAATTATTAGTAGGAGAAAAATATGTTTGAAGATATAAAGAAAAATAAAATAAAATCATGGTTTATAGTTCTATTATTTTTAGCATTTATTGCGGTAATTGTTTATTATATTTGTATGGCTCTAGATTTAGGTGAACTTTCTATTATAATTGCTATGATTTTTGCAATTGTATCAACATGGGGCTCATATTATTATAGTGATAAAATTGTTTTAAAATTAAATAATGCAAGACCTGCAACAAGAGAAGAAAATTTAAAATTAGTAAATATTTTAGATTCTTTAGTTATTTCAGCTGGTTTACCAGAAAAGCCTCAATTATATGTTATAGAAGATGCTCAACCAAATGCTTTTGCAACTGGTAGAAATCCAAAACATGCTGTAATATGTGTTACAACTGGTTTGTTAGACAAACTTGAATATTATGAACTTGAAGGTGTTTTAGCACATGAAATGTCTCATATTAAAAATTATGATATTCTTTTATCAGCTGTTGTGTCTGTAATGGTAGGATTCGTTGTAATTTTATCTGATTGGTTTACTAGAATTTCTTTTTATGGTGGTAGACGTGGACGTGATAGAGATAATGATAATAATGGTAATGCCATTATTATGCTAATTGGATTAATATTTTTAATTTTAGCTCCAATATTTGGTCAACTTATGCAACTTGCAATTTCAAGAAAAAGAGAATTTTTAGCAGATGCTACTGCTATTGAATTTACTAGAAATCCAGATGGTTTGATTTCTGCCCTTGAAAAAATTTCAGCTGATCCAAATGAATTAAAAGTTGCTAATAAGGCTACTGAAAATATGTATATTGCAAATCCTTTTAGAAATAAGAAAAAATCTTCTGATTTGTGGTCTACACATCCAAGTACAGAAGCAAGAATTGAAGCTTTAAGAAATTTGAAATAAAATAAAAAAGTGATAAGTTAGTATAGTTTATCACTTTTTTTAGTTAATAATAAATTTCTAAATATTTTCTCTTATATATATTTTTTTATTTTTTCAATTCTTCTGCAAACATTTTGTTAAGCATCTGAGGATTTGCTTTTCCTTTTGTTTCTTTCATAGCTTGACCTACTAAAAATCCCAATGCTCTATCTTTACCAGCTTTAAAATCTGCAACAGATTGAGGATTTGCTTCAATAATCTTTAATACTACTTCTTTGATTGCTCCCTCATCTGAAATCTGTATCCAACCTTTTTCTTTTATAATATCTTCTGGATCTCTTGGATTTTCAAATAATTCTATTAATACTTTTTTGCCGATGCTTGAACTAATTGTTCCTTTATCTATTAATGTTACTAATTTAGCTAATTGTTTTGCATCAAATGGTATTTCTTTAGGATCCATTTCTGTTTCATTTAATATTCTTGAAATATCTGAAATTATCCAGTTATTTACTGCTTTATAATTTCCACATATTTCAGAAGCTTTTTCAAATAAATCTGATAAATATTTTGAAGATGTTATTATTCCAGCATCTTTTTCAGATAATTTATAATCTCTTAAATATCTTTCTTTTCTACTTTCTGGCATTTCTGGTAATGTTTTTCTAATATTTTCAATATATTCTTCTGATAATTTTATTGCAACTAAATCAGGTTCTGGAAAATATCTATAATCTTGTGCATTTTCCTTATCTCTCATTGAAAATGTCTTTCCTGATACTTCATCCCATCTTAATGTTTCTTGATCAACAGCTCCTCCATTATCTATAACTTCTACTTGTCTACCTATTTCATATTCAAGTGCTCTTGTTATACTTCTAAATGAGTTCATATTTTTCATTTCTGTTCTTGTACCAAGTTTTTCTGAACCAATTGGACGAATTGATGTGTTAACATCTGCTCTAAAAGATCCTTCTTCCATCTTACAGTCTGATACTTCTACATATTCAAGTATTGATTTTAATTTTCTTAAATATGCATCAACTTCTTCTATTGATCTAAAATCTGGTTCTGATACAATTTCTATTAATGGCACTCCAGCTCTATTCAAATCTATAAGAGCTCCTCCTGCTAAGTCATCATGATCTAATTTTCCAGCATCATCTTCTATATGAATACGTGTTATTCCTATTTTCTTTTTTCCTTGACTTGTTTCTATTTCTATATATCCATGTTCACACAATGGTTTATCAAATTGTGAAATTTGATATGCTCTTGGTGTATCTGGATAGAAATAGTTTTTTCTATCATTTTTACTATCTCTTGATATTGTACAATGTGTAGCAAGTCCAGCTTTTACTGCATATTCTACTACTTTTTCATTTAATGTTGGTAATGTTCCTGGCATTGCCATACATACTGGACATACTTGTGTATTTGGAGCTGCACCAAATTTTGTTGGACAGCTACAAAATATTTTTGTTTTTGTTGCTAATTCTGCATGGACTTCTAAGCCCATTACAACTTCATAATCATTCCTTGGCATTTTCTCCTCCTTGTTCCTTTTCTTGAATCACTTCATTACTCATATTATTTTTTTCATTATCATTTGTTAAATCTTCTGGATTTACTTTTATCCTTTCTTGTAATCTATATTGGCTGTAAAAATTTTCTCTTTTTCTTTCTTCTGATGCAAAAAAATCTAATTTTGTTCTTCCATATTCATTACGCATCTTATATAAGCTTTTCTCTAATTTTTTAAACAATTTCTGCTTTTTAGTTCTTTCTATCCAACACTCTTTTACTTCTCTTAATAATTGTTGTTGAAAATCAGTATTAAAACATCTATCTATAATTTGAGCCAGATTTAAAATTGCATTTAAATGTCTAGGAACTCCCCTCTCTTTAAACTCTAATTGAGTACTATAATTTTTCACTACTTTTATGCTTCCAGCTTCCATAACTATACTAGTCCAATATAAGTCAGATGATAAATGATCTTCAATAAAAATATATATTTTACTCCCATTTTCATCTTGAAGCACATAATCTTTTCTATTTGGTATTCCAAATCTAGTTACTGATTTAATCATTTCATATATCGGAGCTTTAGGATCTGGCAAATATTCTTTGTCTCTTATATTATTTTCTTCTTTATTTCTATCAGCTTCCAATTCTTGCAACATATCTTTTGGAATATATTTTGCTAACCAATCAATTGAAATTTTAGCTAAGTCTCTTTCAGTCAGTGGTATTTGTGGTTCTTTTCTAAAAATTGAAAAAATACTCCTATTTTTCGCCTTAACTACTGAATTATTCTTTGCTTTCGCATAAATTAATGATTTACTTTTTGAAGGATTTTCCTCTTTTTCTTCAAATCTTTCTCTTTGAGCATAACTTAATACTTTCCATATTTCACTATTATGTATAGCCTCTGTTCCTCCCATAAGTTCATACTTTATTTTTTCAACATAATTTTTAATTTTAGGATTCTTACTTTGCTGTAATCTAGTAATTTCTCTGTTTAAGTATATCATAATTCCAATTTCATCTTCTTTTGGAATATCTATTTTTTCAGGATATTCTTGATTTACTCTTTTAAAAATTAATCTTGCTTGCAATTCATAAATTTTAGCCTCTAATAAATCTCTTTCTTCTAAACTATAACCAGAAAAATTTTCTTTATATCTTTGTACTAAACTATGCACTTCTTTTTCGAAATCTTCTAATGTAAATTGTTCACTTTCATATAATAATTCTTCAACTTGTCCAATTATAATAGAACTTTTATCTTGAAAAGTCTTTTCTTTTCCTAATGTTTTTTCATATTGTTCAATTTCTAACTCTAATTCTGTAATTTTATCTAATAATTCTGAGTCACTTGTTTTTTGAAGTAAGTTATTATATTTTTTTAGAAAATCTGCTGCAGCATTTGTATCATATAACAATATTTGTGAAATTTTCAATTTTAAAGGTCTTAAGTACTTTTCATATATTTGGTTTCTTTGACCTTCAGAATATTTCATTTCATCTCCCATTTTATGCTCCTCTCATTTGGTTATATTATTTTTTAAATGTAGGTTTGTATTTTTCTCTGAACTTTGTTTCTTGTTCATAAGCATAAGCTGTTTTTATGATTGTTTCTTCATCAAATTTTTTACCGATTATTTGCATACCAATTGGAAGTCCATTACTATCTATTCCACAAGGGATTGACATTCCTGGTAATCCCGCAATATTTACAGAAACTGTACATATATCTGCTAAATACATTTCCATTGGATTTGTTGATTTTTCACCTAATTTAAAAGCTGTTGTTGGTGATGTTGGTGTTACTATTACATCATATTTTTCAAATGCTTTATTAAATTCATTCATAACAAGTGTTCTAACTTGTTGAGCTTTTTTGTAATATGCGTCATAATAACCTGATGATAATACATAAGTTCCAAGTATTATTCTTCTCTTTACTTCTGCTCCAAATCCTTCACTTCTTGATTTTTTATAAATTTCTTTTAATGTTTTTGCTTCTGGTGATCTATATGTATATCTTATTCCATCAAATCTTCCTAAATTTGAACTTGCTTCTGCACATGCTATTATATAATATGTTGCTAATGCATATTGAGCAATATCTAATGAGAACTCTTCTACTTCTGCTCCCATTTCTTTATATTTTTCAATTGCTTCTTCTAATGATTTTTTTACTTCAGGATTTATTCCTTCTCCATAAAATTCTTTTGGAACTCCTATTTTTAAACCTTTAACATCTTTTGATAATGATTTTGTATAGTCTTTCTTTCCATTATCTATAGATGTTGAATCTTTTTCATCATATCCAGCAATTACATTTAATAACATTGCACAATCTTGAACATCTTTTGTAAATACTCCAACTTGATCTAATGATGATGCGAATGCTACTACTCCATATCTTGATACTAATCCATAAGTAGGTTTTAACCCAACAACACCACATAATGAAGCTGGTTGTCTTATACTTCCACCTGTATCTGTTCCTAATGCCCATGGTACCATATTTGCTGAAACTGCAGCTGCAGAACCACCTGAAGATCCTCCTGGTACTCTTGATAAATCCCATGGGTTTCTTGTTTTCTTAAAATATGAATATTCTGTTGAACCTCCCATTGCAAATTCGTCCATATTTAGTTTTCCTAAATCTATCATATTTTCTGCATTTATTTTTTCCATAACAGTTGCATCATATGGTGATACAAAGTTTTCTAGCATTTTTGATGCACATGTTGTTTTTACACCTTTTGTACATATTATATCTTTTATTCCTATTGGGATTCCTGCTAAATCTCCTAATTTTTCACCATTATCAATTTTGTTTTGTATTTCTTCTGATTGTTTTAATGCTTCATCTTTTAATTCTGTTATAAATGCTTGTACATCTTTTTCTTTCTCATTCATTCTATCTACATAAGCTTTTGTTATTTCTGTTATTGTTAATTCTTTATTTTTTATTTTTTCTTGTAACTCATGTACTGTTAATTCTGTAATGTCCATTTACATTCCTCCTTATAAAATTGTGCTTAGTTTAATACTTTTGGAATTTTAAACATATGTCTATCTTGTTCTGGTGCATTTTGTAATAATCCTTCTATGTTATCAAATACCTTAACTTCATCTTTTCTAAATCTATTTTTTGCTTCATTTGCTCCTATTGTTATATCTAATCCTTCAACAGGCGCATTATTTACTATATTTGCAAAATTTAATATGTCTTGTAAATGTAATATATATGTGTCTATCTCTTCTTCTTTTAATTCTAATTGTGCTAAATTTGCTATGTGTAATATTTCTTCTTTACTTACTTTCATAACTGCCTCCTTATGTTTTTTCTTTTTATTTTAATGTGCTTATTATATAACTTTTTGCTTAAAATTACAATAGTTTCAGCATAAAAAGCTAGCTCAGTTAATCTCAATAAAAAGAACTGGAATTATATTATTTTTTTCCAGTTCTAATTTTATTATTTCATATTAATCTTTATTTTATTACTCTACACTCTTCAAGCTTTCAATCATATCTATTTTTTTCAAAATAAAATGTATAATTTTATTTACTATAAATGAGAAACTTGCAGTTATTATAGCTGACCATATATAACTTGATGTTAAAATATTTCTTGTAAACCTCAACCTGTCTATTTCTATACTTGAAATAATTGCAGATGTTAAAAATGTTCCAAAAACTAATCCAAGCGCAATTCCTATAATTGTAAATATAACATTTTCTTTATTTATATAATTATCTACTTCTTTATCATAAAATCCTAAAACTTTAAGTGTAGCAATTTCTCTTTGCCTTTCACCAATATTTATATTTGCTAAATTATATAATACAACAAAATCCAGCATTGCAGAAGTAACAATTAATACAACTACAACATAATTCATTGTATTTAACATATCACTAATTGCTTTTACAAAAGTTGACATTACAGATACTGATGCGACTCCATCAAAATTCAAAATATCTTCAGATATTTTGCTTTGAATATCTTTATCATCTGTTTTCAAATTAACCCAAATCATATTTGTTTTATATTTTCCAACTTCTGATTCATATAATTCTTTTGAAATAATAATATAATGATCAACATAGTTTTTAGTTATTCCTACAACCTTAAATTTATATTCTATATCATCACTACTTTTTACTGTTATTTCATCATCTTTTTTTATTCCAAATTCATCTGCTAATTTATCTGTAATAATAACTCCCTCATTAGAAATCTCTAAGTTTTCTCCTGTTTTTGCATCTTTTAAATTACAAACTTCATTAAATTTTTCTGATGTATTTGGAACAAATACTGTTACACTATAATTTAATTTATCATTACTTACTGTTACTGAACTTGCATATAATTCTTTTGAAATTTCAACATTATCATTATTTTGTAAATATTCATTAATTTGTTTTAATCCATCTGTATTTGATAATGTTATTGATGTATCATATTTAAATACTTCTCCAAATTGTAAATTTGGTATATCTATAACAGAATCTCTTATTCCAAATCCAGCTAACATAAGTCCTGTGCAACCTGCAATTCCTATTATTGTTATTAATGCTCTCTTTTTATATCTAAATATATTCCTTATTGTTACTTTTTGTGAAAAATTAAATCTTTTCCATAAAAAAGTAATTCTTTCCATGAAAATTCTTTTTCCGTTTTTTGGTGCTTTAGGTCTCATTAATACAGATGGCATTTCTTTTAATTCTTTATATGCTACTATTAATGTCGCACCACCTATACATATAAATGCAATTAATATTCCCATTAGTCCAATTGACAATCTATATGTCATATAAAAATGTGGCATTGTATATACCATTGAATATAATGTCCATACAATTTTAGGTAATATATAGAAACATACTGTCATTCCTAAAAATCCACCTATTATACATGCTAAAAATGCGTATAAAATATATTTTGAAATTATTTGTAAATTTGTATATCCTAATGCCTTTAGTGTTCCTATTTCTATTCTTTCTTCTTCTATCATTCTTGTCATAGATGTCAAACTTATTAGTATTGCTACTAAATAGAATATTACTGGAAATATTTTTGAAATGTTTTTCATTGTCTTTATTGCATCAAATATATTTGAATATCCTGTATTATCTGTTCTATCTTGTATGTACCATCTTGCCTTTTCTATTTTTGCAACATCTGCTCTTGCATCATCTATTTTGCTTTGTGCATCTGCTAATTTTTCTTCTGCTTCTGCTTTTTTGTCATTATATTCTTGTTCATTTTCTTCAAGTTCTTTTCTAGCATCTTTAATCTTTTTTCTTCCATTCTCAATTTCTTTTCTTCCACTTGCTATTTGATTATTTGCTGTATTTTTTTGTGTTTTAATTTCTTCTTTTTGTTTTTGAATTTGTTCTTTTTGAGCAGTTATTTCAGGTGTTTCCATTCCTATTTGTGAGATCATTGCATTTATTTGATTTTCATATTGCTCTATTTGTTGTTCTGCTGTTTCAAACTGTTTAGCTACATCTTTTTCTTTCTGATTTAGTTCTTTTTCTGATTTATTTAACTTATTTTCTGAATTATCTAATTCATTTTTTGCATCATTTATCTTTTGCTCAGCATCTGCTAGTTCTTGGTCTGCTTCTGCTTTTTTATCATCATATTCTTTTTGTGCATCATCAATTTTTTTATTTGCATCATTTACTAATGAATTATATCTAGCTTCTTGTCTTTCTTCTTTTATCATTTCTATTTTTTTAATAACTGGATTTACAACTGCTAAATATTCATCACTATTTGTTACAAGTTCTTTTGCACCTTTTACTTGTACCGCAATTTCTGTATAATAATCTAAATTTATTACATCTTCTTTACAATATATGTATAATGATATATTTCCACTTCCAAGTGATGATGATCCCCTTTCACTTGATATGTATAATGGTGAATCTACTATTCCTACAATTTTTAGTTCTTTTTGTGTAAATATTGGATTATCATTTTCATCTAAGTCTTCATTTTCTATTTTAATTGTTTTTCCTATATTTTCTTCTGAACTTCCAAAATATGAATACTTTTCATCTAGTAAACATTCATCTGAATTTTCTGGTAATCTCCCATAAATAACTTCTGGTTTATTTATATTTTCATTATATTCTATTACTTTACATATACTTTCTTTATCATTTAAATTTATAAATGCGTCTTTTGATTGTATTCCATAAGCATTTTCTACACCATCTATTTCTTTTATTGCATTTATATCTTCATCTGTTAATCCTAATGTTGATATAACATCAATGTCATACATATTACTTTTATCTACATATTTATCTAAGCTGTCTTGCATATCTGGACTACATGCTACAAGTCCTGAATAAAATCCTACTCCAAGAAATGCCATTATTAAAATTGAAAGAAAACGTCTTTTGGTTTTACTTATTTCTTTAAAACTATTTTTTATCAATGATTTTTTCATTTTTATTTCATTCCTTCCTAAAGGTACATTCCTAGTTGTAAAATAGTTGAATTTCTTACTTAGTCAAAATTTCAATTATTTTTTTCACCAGTTGCATTACCATTCTATTTCATCAATAGATATTGGATTGTCATTTATTTCAATTTTTTCTGCTGTTCCATTTTTGAAATGTATTACTTTATCTGCCATTGGTGCTATTGCTCCATTGTGTGTAATTATTGCAACTGTCATTTTTTCTTTTCTTGCCATTTCTTGTAATAGTTTTAAAATACTTTTTCCTGTCTTATAATCTAATGCTCCTGTTGGCTCATCACATAATAATAGTTTGGGATTTTTTGCAATTGCTCTTGCTATTGCTACTCTTTGTTGCTCTCCTCCTGATAATTGTGCTGGAAAGTTATCTTTTCTATCTGATAATCCTACTTTTTCTAATATTTCATTTACATCTAAAGCATCTGAACATATCTGAGTTGCTAATTCTACATTTTCCTTAGCTGTTAGGTTTTGTACTAAATTATAGAATTGAAATACAAATCCTATGTCATTTCTTCTATATTCAATTAGTTTTTTATCATTTAATTTTGTAATTTCTTTTCCATCAACTATTACTTCTCCTGATGTTGCTTTATCCATTCCTCCTAATATATTTAATGTTGTTGTTTTTCCTGCTCCTGATGGTCCTACTATTACTACAAGTTCTCCTTTTTCTATTTCAAAGTTTGTGTTATTTAATGCTTTTATTGTTACTTCTCCCATCTTGTATTCTTTGACAATATTTTTAAATTCTATATATGCCATATGCTTTTCTCCTTTTTTCATTTTTCATTTGCATTTTATCATACTTTTATGAATTTTTCATGTATAATAAAAAAAATAATTATTATTATACAAAAAAAAAAAAACAGATAGAAACTCCAATGTAGTTTCTATCTGTTTGGCTCAAAGCTTAAAGCTGTTTGGTAACAACTTCAATCTTTAGCACTTGTTCCCAGCCAGCATGCTGGAAGCAGTATTCCGCTTCCTCTTTGCCAGTGGCAGGGTTGACGATGGTCTTGCCAGTCGCCACGCGATTAGCCTTAGCTCGGATAACAGGCTTACTGTTGTTCCGAGGGTTGGTCAGGTCGGCCAGGATAGCAGGAGGCAAAACAACTGCAAGAATATCGCAGTCTGCGCCTGCTTCCACAACATCACGCCAAGAGCTGACAGTCATGTCTGCACTCTTTACCTCAATGTTGTTGCCATAGATCCGCTTCAAGTCATCAACCTGTTCAGCAGACATAGTATGACGGCTAAGCCAAAGAACCTTAGTCATGTTTTTTTCCTCCATACATGAATGAATATTACGTTCCACTTTTTACAGTGGATAAAGGACTTGTCCTTTACATAATTTATTATACTTGTATTTACTTATTTTGTCAATATAAGTTGCAATTACGATTATTTATAAGCATTATAAGTTTTACTTATAATTACATTTCCACATCTACATTAAAAACTTTTCCAGAACCATCTAATAAAATTTTATTTTCAATTTCAATTCCATTTAATTCAACTATTTTTACACCTGTACACACTTTTGAAATATTTTTTACATTTATATTATAAATACTCTCTTTATATTTAAATTGTATGCTATATCCATCCCATTCTTTTGGAATACATGGATTTATACTCAAAACATTATGATATATTTTTAGACCTAATATATATTCAATTCCTGCAGTATAATACCAACCACTAGAACCAGTATACCAAGTCCAACCTCCTTGCCCAAGTAAATTTTGATTTCCATATATATCTGCTGGCATTACATATGGTTCAACTTTATATCTGTTGGCTTCCTTTTTAGTTCTTGAATGTTCTATTGGATTTATCATTTTATACCATTCAACAGCTTTATTTCCATTGCCTAATATTGCTTCTGCTATAATTGTCCATACAGCAGCATGAGTATATTGTCCACCATTTTCTCTAACACCTGGTATATATGATTTTATATATCCTGGTTCCAATTTACTTTTATCAAATGCTGGATCTAATAATTTTATTAATCCATTTTCATTATCTACCAAATGATTTTCTAAACTCTTCATTGCACTTTCTTTTTTTTCTGCATCTCCAGCACCAGATATAACACTCCAACTTTGTGCTATACTATCTATTTTACATTCTTCATTTTCCATACTTCCATATATATCACCATTATCTGCAAAAGCTCTTTTATACCATTTTCCATCCCATGCATTTTTATTCAAGTTTTCTTTTAGTTTTTCTGCAATATTTTCATACCAATTACTTGTCTCTATTTCTTCTTTTTTACATTGTTTTATTAACTTTGAGAATTCCTTTAAAATTATATACAAGAAAAATCCTAGCCATACACTTTCACCTTTTCCTTCTGTTCCTATATTACTAAAACCATCATTCCAATCTCCAATTCCTATTTTAGGCAATCCATTTTCACCAAAATTGCATGCTCTTTTTATTGCTTTTTTACAATGTTCATATATACTTTCTTCAATATTACTAGAAATATATTTATTATATTTTTCGTTTTCATTTTCTTTTAATTCTTCACCTTGCAGATATGTTGTCTTTTTATTTAATATTTCATAATCTCCAGTGAAATTTATATATTTAATAACTGCATATGGAAGCCATAATAAATCATCTGAAAATTTTGTTCTTATTCCTCTATCATTTTCATCATGCCACCAATGTTCTACATCTCCTTCTATGAATTGATGTCTACTATGCTTTAATATTTGATTATACAATATTTGCGAATCTATATATCTTGTTGAAAAAGCATCTTGAAGTTGATCTCTAAAACCATAAGCACCACCAGATTGATAAAATCCTGTTTTTCCTAGTATTCTACTTGATATTGTTTGATACATAACCCATCCATTTAACATTATATTAAGTGATTCATATGGTGTATTTACTTTTACTTTTCCTAATAATTCATTCCATTTATTTTTTACATTTTGTAATTCTGTTTTACAATTTTGAAGATTTGAATATCTATATGCTACATCTGTTGCACTATCAACATTTTCTTCTGCTCCTAAAATTATAGAAACCTTTTTATTAGAAAAACTTTCAATTTCAATATTTAATTCTATTGCAATACATGTTTTTTTACCTAATGCATCATTATTATCTAACCTAATTGTTTTTAAACCATCAGGATTTTCTAATCCTCCATCTCCTAAAAATTTTGTTTTATCTCCTGTATATGATTTTATTTTTTCACTACTAGATATATAAACAATATTATTTAATTCATCTGAATTGTATATTTTCCTTGCTATAATCATATTATTATTTTCTTTATATTCTAAAGATATTTTTCCATCAGATTTTATCTCATCTTCACCTATTACTGGTTTTATATAATAAATAATTCTTAGTTTTTTCTTTTTTGGAGCATTGTTTGTTAATGTTAAAATATTTATTTTCACTGATTCATTTATTGGCACATATACTTCTAATTCTTGCATTATATTATCACTACAATGAACAAATTTTGCATATCCAAATCCGAAAATCGTGTTATAATTTTTATCATCAGGTTTTACCATTGCTGTTGGTGTCCATGTCTTTCCATTTTCTTCATCTTGTAAATAAATTATTTCTGATGGAATATTTATTATGCTACTATTATCCCAGCTCGATACTCTATTTAATCTACTATTTTTATACCAAGTATATCCTCCATTAGATTCTGTAACACATGTTCCAAACTTTTCATTTGCAATAATATGACTCCATGTTGTTGGTGTTTTTTGATTTTTATTAATTTTTATAATATACTCTTTTCCATCTTTTGAAAATGCTCCATATTCATTATAATACTTTAATTCATCAGTATTTGCTAATAAATCAATTTCATTTGAATCATCTTCAATGTTTTCAGAAATCATATTTTGTTCTACAATTTTATAATTATCAATTATTTCTGTTTCCTTGTCTTTAATAATATTTTCTAAGTTTCCTAGATGTGCATCAATAACAAAAATTGATATAAATTTTATCATTTCTAAATCTTGTTGATTCATTTCTGCTCTTGATAAAGTAAATATACCTCCAAATATATTTTTCAAATATGCTAATTGACTGTTTTGAATAGCATTTTCTATTTCATTTTTTAGATAATTTTCATAACTATATTTTTCTTCATCTATAATTACTAATTCTGTCTTTAAATTCTTAGTACGGAGATATTCATACATTTTTAAAACTTCTTTTATTACATATACATCATTCAAATATTTTATAGTTATTGTGATTATTGGCAAATCTCCTGAAATACCATATTTCCATAAATCACATTGATTATATTGACAAAATTTATTTTTGACTTTTTTATAAAATGGTGTGTCAAATATTATATATGATGCTATTGTTTGATATATATCAATATTTCTACCTTTCATTTCTAAATATCTTAATTCTGCGTCTGTTTTTGCTCTTACTATTTCAAATTCTTTTGTAACATTTTCTGTAATACTATATTTATTAATATTTTTCTCTGCAATTTCTTTTTCATATTCTACAGATATTAAAAAATCTATATATCCTTTTGATTCTGGTAATATTTTTATTGTATTTTTTAAAGCTACAATTCCCTCTGTTGTAAGTCCTATCTTCTTTGATAATGGGACTGAATTTCTTATTGCCTCTGGTATATCTAAATTATTTCTTCCTATAAATTTTTCTTTACTTATTTCATATTCTGTTTCACCAATTTTTTCTATATTTGTTTGTAATTTTGCAATTAAATATAAATTTTGTCCATTTTTTTCTCTTTTTCTTCTTTTGACAATTATTGTATCATTCACATCATCATATTCATATTCTAAAAATAAATTATTAAAAGCTTGATGTGCATAATCTTGTTCTTTTCTTGAAAGTACTGGCTCAAAATAACATACAACCTCTAATATTTTTTCTTCTTGTGATAAGTTTTCTAATTCAACTCTTCTTATTTCAACAGGTTCATTTGCATCTGTTATAATTGACAATCTACTTTTTAATTGATTTTTTTCTTTTTCAAATTGACTTTTATCTGGTGCAAAATTTATAACATATTTATTACAATTTTTGTTTCCTGTCATATATTCTATTTCATTATTTTTTACATCTTTAACACATATAAAAATTCCTTGTGGATAATCTGCTGTTCTTTTATATCTATTTATATAATTATCTCCAAATTTACTTACCCCTTCTCCATTTTGATTTATTGCAATTGTATATTTTTCATTTCCTATTAAATTTCCTCTTATAATTCTATTATCAATTTTGTTATATTGTCTAACACTATAATTTTCATAATCTTTATATTTAATTTTTTCTGGCTTTTGTTTATTTTCCTTTGTTATTATAAATGTTTCAGGCATTCTTTCTTGTAATAATATATTTACTGCCTCTATCTCTGCATTTTGTGAAAATCTTTTTTGAAATATTTGATTATTGAAGTAATTATTTAATGAAAGTAGTATTAGTGCTTGATGATGTGCCATATATGTTTTTACTGGTTCAGATTTTTTTCCTTTTTCTAATCTTTCAGGCGTATAATCTATTGATTCATAAAAACCATATTTTCCTTTCATTCCTTCTTTTTCTAATATTTTTAAATTTTGAACAACTTCATTTGGGACATCTGAAATTGCTAATATAGTTCCATAACTTGAAATTACAATATCATCTTCTAATCCTCTTTTTAGCCCTAACCATGGAATTCCAAATGCTTTATATTGATAATTTCCTTGCAAATCTTTTAAATTAAATGCCGCTTCAGACATTCCCCATGGTATTCCTACTTTTTGACTATATTCTATTTGATTCATTATTGCAAATTTACTAGATTCATCTAATAAACTTCCTTTATATCTTTTCATATTTATATTTGGCATTAAATATTCAAATGCTGTTCCAGACCAAGATACCAATCCCTTGTATTTCTTTAATACTGTTAATGTTCTACTTAAGTTTCCCCAATGTTTTGGTGAAATATCTTTTTTGGCAATTGCTACAAAACTTGCTTGTCTTGCTTCAGATGCTAATAAATCATAATATGAATCTGTTAATTTATTTTCTTCCACATTAAATCCTATTGAAAAAACTCTTTGTTCATTATTATATAATACCTTGAAATTTGTTTGCTCAATAATATAATTTATCTTTTCAATTATATTACTTATTTTTTCTTTATCAAATTCGATATTTTCTTCTAAAAATGATTTTGTAGTATATAAATACCCTATTAGATTTCCACTATCAACTGTTGATACATATTTAGGATATAATGGCTTTTTTGTTTTTACATTATACCAATTGAATAAATGTCCATTCCATTTCGGTAATTCATACACTGTATTTATTATTTTTTCCAATAAATTTATAATATCCTCATTTTTTTCAAATCCCATATCATAACTTGCAATTACTGCTAACAGAGATAATCCAATATTTGTTGAAGATGTTCTATTTACTACAATATTTCTTCTATCTTCTTGATAATTATCTGGCATTAAATAATTATTTTCTTCTGTTATATAATCTTTAAAAAATTGCCATGTTTTTTGAGCAATATCTTTTAAATATTTCTTATCATCTTCATTTATTTCAATTTGTTTTTCTTCATTTATTTCACTAATTTTGCACATTATATATGGTGTAATTATCCACAATAATCCAAGAATTAATGTAAATAAATTAAAATACAAACATGATACATATATTGTGATTATTCCAAAAATTACATTTACAAACATTGTGTCATAATATGTTTTTAAATCTGTTTTTGTTTGCTTTTCTGCTTCTTCAGATGTAGTCCATTCTAACATGTTTTTATGTGAAATCATTAATCTATATAATGTTTTGAATATTGCTTTACTTGAGACATATGCTTTATATGGTAAACAGCCTAATGTTATAATTGCTCTATAAATAGTTCCTTTTATTCCATCTATTTGAGGATTAAATGTTTTTTGCTTTTTTTCTCCTTCTCTAATAGAAAAAATTTTTGAAAAAAATTCTAATATAAATGGATAAATTATAATTCCTAAACTTATTAATGAAAGTGTTTTATTCTTATTTAAAAATAGTAAATTCCATATTAATAAAATTATTACTGAAATTTCAATTAGACTTCTTCTTAAATTATCTAAAATTTTAAATTTTGAAAGTGTATTTAATTTACTTTTTAGCCATTTTTTTATCTGCCAATCTCCTCTAATCCAACGTGAAAGTCTATTCATAAAGCTTAAATATTTTGCTGGATATCCATCTAAAAAAATTATATCTGATGCAAGTCCACATCTTAAATAACAACCTTCTAATAAATCATGACTTAAGACTGTATTTTCTGGTATCTCATTTGTTAAAACTTTTGAAAATATTTCTAAATCATAAATTCCTTTTCCTGTAAAAATTCCTTCATCAAAATTATCTTGATATACATCTGAAATTGCATTTGTATAATTGTCAATTCCACCTGCACCAGCAAATATTTTTGTAAATACATTTTTATTACTATCATTCAAATTTACGCCTACTCTTGGTTGTAAAAGTGCATGTCCTTTTTTCACAATATTTTTGTTTACATCTAATTCTGGTTTGTTTAAAATATGTGCCATCGCTCCTACTAATTCAAAAGCTGTATTAAGTGGTAATTCAGTATCTGCGTCTAATGTTATTACATATTTTATCTTTGGTAATATATCTTGATTTATTGTATTTATCTTAAATTTATTTTTACTGTGTTTTAATATATATTCATTAAATTGTATTAAAAGCCCTCTTTTTCTCTCCCATCCAAGATATTTTTCTTCTGAATTATTAAATTCTCTTTCTCTATATAAAAAATAGAAAATTGGAAATTCAGTATCTTTATGATATTTGTCATTTAATAATTGTACTTGTAGTAAACCTTCATCTATTACTTCTTTATCAAATTTTTCTTCTTTTTTATCACTTTCAGAACAATCTCCTAATAATGCAAAATATATATTTTTTGATTTATTTGCCAAATAAAACACTTCTAATTTTCTAAATAGTTCTCTTACTTTTTCTTTTGATTTTATAATAGTTGGTATTACAACAAATGTGCTATTTTCACTATCTATCCCTTCAAAAAAGTCCATTTTAGGTATAATTTTATTTTTTACATATCTACTTAAAATCCTATTTATTGTTTGAACAACAAATTCTGATACTGGTAATATCAAAAGTAATATTGTAATTATTGTTTTTACTAGATTATCTTCTACTACTGTTCTTGATAAAAATACTGAAATCGAAATTGTAAATATTATTATAGCTAAAATATATATTTGTGTTTTTACATTATAACTTAGCTTTTTCTCATTTATTCCTAATTCATAACATAACTCTTTTCTACCATCATCAATTAAATAATATCCAATATGTTTTTGTTTATCTTGTAAATTAGTTCTTCTACACAATTCTAATATCTTTCTAGATATATATATTTCTGATATATTTGATTGTTTTGACAATTCTTTAATATTGTTTCTATATAATTCTTTTGTTTTATATTCCATTTTATTATATATGTTAGTTGGATCTTGATTTAATATTTCTTCAACTCCATTTATTTTTTCAAATATTTCTAAGAAATTTATTCTTTGTATTTTTTTCATACTTATAATACAATTAGCCATAGATGTTTTACATATTGCAATATCAAAGTGTTCTTTTTGAATTGCATCTTGTACTGTTATTCCTGCTTTTTCCGTTTCTTCTTCTAATATTTTTAAATATCCATATGCCTTTTTTCCATATTTTTTTAAACAATATGACATATATTCAATAAAAGAATAGTTTATATCTTGAAAATCTTGTTTTTCTAGTTTATTCATTGATATTGGCTTAAATTCTAATTTATTTCTATCATTTTTTTCAACTAATCTTTCTATAATATTTTTAACTTTATATTTTTGTACTTGACTATTATAGATTTTTATACAAATATCTGTTATATTTTGAATAATTGCAATTTGTAAAAAAATTCCTATATTCCATATTTCGTCCATATTTAATGCTCTTTTATTTTGATATGATGTTAAATATTTTTCTAATGATTCACTTCTTATTATATTATCTGTATATGCTACAATTTCTGATGCAAGTACATGTATTCTTGCAAATCCTGCATATTGCCCATTTTGTATTCCTACAAAATTAACATATTTTTTCATTGTTAGTTCTTTTTCAATTTGTTGTACAACTTCTTCTATAATATAGAAATTATCTAGAATCCATTCTCCTGCTGGATTAATTGTTATCCCAAGCTTTATATGTTCATTTAATAAATTATATACTATTTTAATAATATTATAATTTTCCAATAGTTGAGGTATTGGATATGTTAATTTATCTGATTTTTTTCCAATATTATGTTGTAATGATATCTTTTTTAAATATTCTTCTAATTGCTTTTCATTTAGGATTGCCCCTTCTATTTTCAAATTTTTATATTTTTTCACAGAAAATCCACTCCTTGCGCTTTTTATTACTATTATTGGCAATGGTGAATTTTTTTATTCAATTCTTGGATATTATATGTATTTATGCTGTTTTATTTTGACATTTTGAACAATTTTTTTCTATATTATCAATCCTTTCCTTATTTTCATTATATTTTTTATCTATAAAATCTCCATATTTTTCAAATGTTTCGAATGTTCCATTCTCATCTCTTTCTACTTTTTTGACGACATTATTGAATTCTTGATGGAAATTCACTAAATCTTGTTTTATATTTGTTACTTCTTGTTGTAAAAATGTCACATCTTTTCTCAAACTTGCTGTTTCTTGCTTTAATTCTGTAACATCTTTTTTCAATTGTGCTACATCTTTCTTTAATTCTGCAACATCTCTTTCCAATTGTGCTACATCTTTCTTTAATTCTGCAACATCTTTTTTCAATTGTGACACATCTTTCTTTATTTCTACAATATCTTGCTTCATCTCTACTATTTCTTGTTGCATTATATCAAGTTTTGAATTAAACTCATCTCTAAATGAATTTATTGTTTTTATTAATTCTACTATTAGTTCATCACTCATATAATTCCTCTCTTTCTTTAGATTGATTTCTATAAATTCTACTAAAATAAAAATATTAGAATAAATTTTAAAAATTGAATTAAGTTTTTGAATTAAATCTTTTGATATCAAAATTAATTTAAAATATGAGCATATTATACATTCACTTTTTGTGTTTGTCAATGAAATTTTATCGACAAATTCAAACATTTATTTCACATAGTTTTTGCATTTTTGATTGCTTCTTTACAAATTTCATAAATTATTGTAAAATATAGCTATTGAAAGGATAAAAAAATGAAAAGTATTAGATATATTTCACATAATGAAGATGAAACAAAAAAACTTGCTGTACAAATAGCAAGTAAATTGAATATAGGTGATATAATTGTTCTTACAGGAGAATTAGGTTCTGGAAAAACAAAATTTACAGAAGGTTTTTTAAGTTATTTTAACCTTGATAAAGAAATTTCAAGCCCTACATTTACTATAGTAAATGAATATAAGAATCAAAATATTTCAATTTTCCATTTTGATGTTTATCGTCTTGAAGATGTTGATGAATTTTACGCAATAGGTGGAGATGAATATTTTAATTCTGGAATTTCTATTATTGAATGGGGAGAATTGATAAAAGATGCTCTTCCAGAAGATTATATTGAAATTGTTTTTCATAAAGATGATAATGATGAAAATTTACGAATTTTAGATATATATTTTCATGGTAATAAGTATGAAAATATTATTTAATATAAAAAACGAATGTACTATTATACATTCGTTTTTATATTTATCCAAACTACTAATTCAAAGTTTTTACTTTATTCTCCTCTACCCTCTGGTAAAGCATTTGGTAGTTCAATTCTAATTCTAATCTTGAAAACATATGATACAGCTCTTGCCAATTTTGAATTTTTGAATCTTTGCCATAAAGATGGTTTCTTCTCGAATGTAATTGATTTCTCATATTCTTCTGCTTTATTATTTTCTTCATACATATCAACTAATTCATTTATTGGTTTTGTTTCTTCAATATCAACAACCTGTGAAACAGTTTTATTTTCGACCACATTTTCTTTAGGTGTTTCTACAACTTTTTCTACTTTTTCTTTTTTCTTTGTTTCTGCCTTTTGTGTTTCAGCAATCTCTTCAATTTTTACTTCTTCTTGTACTTTTTCATTTTCACTTACTGCATTTCCGAAATCTACAGGTTTTGGAATTACTTTTAATGCTTCTGCAACTTCTATTCCAATATAACTTAAAGCTTTAGATCTATCTTCAATTCTTTCCATATCTATTTCAATATGAAGATTTGATTCTAAGTTATTTACTCTCGCATTTAATAATTTTATTGCATCTTGATAATTTTGACTTTTCCTTGTCTTATCTTTTCCAACAAGTCTTAAAGTATCTATAACATCTTCTGAAAATTTACCTTCTTCTTCTGCTTCAGAAATTCTATCTTTCCAATCATCATTTTTATTTTCTACTATTTCAATTAAATCTTTTAATTGTCCTGCTAATGCAATATTTTCTTCTCTTTGACGAATTAATTCTTCAACTTTTTTTGTATTTTCTTCAAATTGATTTGTTGCAAATTCAACTAATTCATATGCAGCTTTATATACACTTACTGGGAAGTTTTTCTTCTTTGGATATTCTATTAAATAAGCTTTTATAGATTCAATTAAATCTTTAAAATAAGTATCATCTTCAAATTGAACTATTTGCTTTTTGCTTTTTGGATTTATTAATTTTTGTACTTTATCTATATTTGATAATATTTTTTCCTCTGTTATTACCATTCGTACATTTACTATGCCAGATTTAGATTTCCTTGACATTGCAAATCCCTCCTCTTTCTCTGTCGTCTAAAATTATTATTCTTTTTTATTATATACTAGTTTCCGTAAAACTACAAGCATTTATTCCTATTTTTTGTTTACATTTTTATTACAAAAATATTACAAGATGTAACATTTCTTTACATCTTGTAATATTACTGTAATATTTATTTTCCTAATACTTTTTTCAATTCTTCATGTCTTTTAATTTTTAATGTTGTTGTTTTAATTAGTGGTTCTTCTGTTATAACCATTTCTCTAACATATTTATATTTTGGCATTAGTTTATTTACTTCTTTTACTTTATCCCATAAAAATTCTTTTATGTTTTCTTCTCCTTCAATATTATATAATTCTTTTATTAATTCTTTATCATATACAATCTCTACACAAACTTTAACATCACCATCATCTTCTTTTTTCTCAAATACAAATGTTTCTTTTATTCCTTCTACTTTATTTAGTAATGTTTCAATTTCTTCTGGGAATACATTTTTTCCATTGTTTAATACTATAACACTTTTCTTTCTTCCTGAAATATATATAAATCCATCTTTATCAATTCTTGCTAAATCTCCTGTATGAAACCATCCATCAGATTCTAATGCTGATTTTGTTGCTTCTTCATTTTCATAATATCCTAACATTATAGATGGACCTTTTGCCATTAATTCTCCTATTCCTTCTTCATCTGGATCATCTATTTTTACTTCTACACTTGGAAATTTCTTTCCTATAGAACCAAGCCTTCTACATTTTGGTGTTTCTGCTGCAATTACTGGTGCAGTTTCTGTTAAACCATATCCTTGTTCTACATCAAACCCTAAATCATTAAATCCTTTTTCTGTTTCAGGATCTAATGCTGCACCTCCTGTTACTACTAATTTTAGTTTTGGTCCTAAACTTTCATGTACTTCTTTAAATAATTGTTTTCTTAAATCAATTTTCATTTTTAATAAAAATTGAGAAACTTTCTTTCCTTTTTCTAAATTAGCTAATTTTCCTTTTTTCTCTATAGTTTTCATTACTTTTCTATAGATAATATCAAATACTGCTGGAACAGATATCATTGCTGTTATTTCAAATTCTTTTATGTTTTCTGCCATGTGTTTTACACCTTCACAAAATGCAATTGATCCACCAATTGATATTGGATATAAAAATCCAACTGTACATTCAAATACATGGTGTAATGGTAAAAATGATAAAAATCTATCTTCATCTGTTAAATCAAATCTTTGAATTATATCCATAACATTTGTTACTAAATTTTTATGTGATAACATTACAGCTTTTGACATTGCTGTTGTACCAGATGTAAATAACATTATTCCCATTTTTTCAGCATCTATTTTTGCATCTATATATGTTTTATTTCCATCTGCTAATAATTTTTTTCCTTTTTCAACTAAAGCTTTTTCTGCATAAATTCCTTGTGTGTTTTCTTCTAAATCCATTGAAATAAAATATTTTAAATTAGTATTTTTCTTTTCTCTTAGTGTATTCATTATTGCATCATATTTTGATGAATATATTATTGCTTCAACTTGTGAACGAAGTATTAAACTTTCAAGTTCATTATCTGGTAATGCTTTATCTAATGGTACTATTACACCAACACCTGCTACAACTGCTAAATATGAAAGTTCCCATTCATATCTGTTTTCTGAAATAACTGCAATTCTTTTATCTTTTAATCCCATTTGAATTAATGTTGTTCCTAATGCATTTATATTTTCTCTAAATTCTTTATGTTTTATTGTTCTAAATTTTCCTTTTTCTTCTGTTTTAAATATATATGCTGGTCTATCTCCATATACTTCTCCTGTTTGGTTTAACATATCTTTTAAATCTGTAAATTTCATTTTTCTTGATTTTGTTTCCATTTTATTTTCTATTTCCTTTCTTGATTCTCTAAAATGCATATTGTAATAAAATTTTTCATACTACTTTACTCTTAATCCATTTATTACAGTATTTTCATATTCATGATATAAACGCATTACATCCATATCTTCGCCTTCTCTTTTTTTATAAACAAGTGTAGAACAAATTAGTCCATATATTTCTGATGCTATTGCTCTTGTATCTCCTTCTTTTATCTCTCCTTTTTCTATTCCTTCTTGAACTATTTTTTCAATTTGGCCAATATATTCATATACAAGGTTTTGACATTTTTTGTTTCTTTGTTCTGTTCCCCAAAATTGACTTAATATTATTGTTATAATATTTTCATATTTTGCTACTATTTTTATTTGTATTAATACAATTGCTTTTATTTTATCTATATAATTACTATGTTTTGCTGTTTTTATATCAACACTATTTTGCAATAGTTTTATTCCTTCTTCAATTAAAAAGTTAAATATTTCTTCTTTGCTAGCAAAATGATAATATAATGTTCCTTTTGCAACTCCTACTGTTGCCGTTATTTCTTCAATACTTGTTGCATCATATCCCTTCTCTGCAAATAATTTCATTGAAGTTTCAAATATTTTTCTCTTAGTTTTATTCATTCTTCCTTCATTCCTTTTCTAAGGTATAGATATGTAAAAAGCTCACACTTTCTCAATTTTTTACATCTTCTTTTTTTCTCAAATTACATCATTTTATATATGCCTATTATATAATGTAATCTAATTTTATGCAAGACTTTTTTTTAGTCGAATTATCGGTCGATAAATTTTTGAATTTCACTTGTAAAATTCCATATAATATTGTATAATTTTGGCATACTAACAATAGAAAGAAGGAATTTTTATGACTAATGTAACAATAAAAGATTTATTTAGAAAAACTTCTGAATACACAGGCAAAGAAGTTACAATTGAAGGATGGACAAAAACTATTAGAGATTCAAAAACATTTGGATTTATAGAACTAAATGATGGTTCTTTTTTTAAAAATGTTCAAATTGTTTTTAATAATAATTTATCAAATTTTAATGAGATTACAAAGCTTACTATAAGCTCAACTATAAAAGTTACTGGAAATGTTGTTATAACAGAAAATGCAAAACAACCATTTGAAATTCAAGCAACATCTATAGAAATTGAAAGTCTATGCCCTACAGATTATCCTCTTCAAAAGAAAAGACATTCATTTGAATATTTAAGAACTATTGCACATTTAAGACCAAGAACAAATACATTTAATGCTGTTTTTAGAATTAGAAGTGTTGCAGCATTTGCAATTCACCAATATTTCCAAGAACGTGGATATGTATATGTTCATACACCTATAATAACTTGTGCCGATTGTGAAGGTTCTGCTGAAATGTTTAAATTAACAACATTAAATCTTGATGAAGATTTACCAAAAAAAGATGGAAAAGTTGATTTTTCAGAAGATTTATTTGGTAAAAAAGCATATATAACAGGTTCTGGACAATTACATGGTGAAACATTTGCATCTGCATTTGGAAAAATTTATACTTTTGGACCAACATTAAGAAGTGAAAATTCGAATACAAAAACACATGCAAATGAATTTTGGATGATTGAACCTGAAATATCTTTCTGTGATTTAGATGGTTTAATGGATATTGAAGAAGATTGTTTAAAATATATTGTAAATTATGTTTTAGAACATTGTCCTGAAGAAATTGATTTCTGTGATAATTTTATAGAAAAAGGATTAAAAGATAAATTAACCAAATTATTAAATTCTGATTTCGTTAGAATTGACCACAAAGATGTTATAGATATTTTGAAAAAAGCTGATAGAACATGGGAATTTCAACCAGATTATGGTGAAGATTTAGCAAAAGAACACGAAAAATATATTACAGAATATTTTAATGGTCCTGTATTTGTTAAGAATTGGCCAAAAGATATCAAATCATATTATATGAAATTAAACCCAGATGGAAAAACTGTTGCTGCTGTTGACCTTGAAGTTCCTGGTGCTGGTGAAATTATGGGTGGTTCTCAAAGAGAAGAAGATTATGACAAACTAGTTGCACGTATGAAACAAATGGGAATTGAAACAGATCCATTATATTGGTATCTTGAATTAAGAAAATATGGTACAAATATCCATTCTGGTTTCGGACTTGGTTTTGAAAGATTATTAATGTATATTACAGGAATTGAAAATATTAGAGATGTTATTCCATATCCAAGAACACCAAACAATTGTGATTTCTAATAAAATCTTAAAGACTCAATATTTACTATTGAGTCTTTTTAACTATGTCTATAACTTCTAAAACAAGAATTATTATCATTTTGTTGAGATGTACATGTAACATTGTCTCCATTTATTCTTGCTACTATTTCCCCATCACTATTTAAAATTGTTAAAGGTTGTGATGATGAACATGAGCAGGTATTATTAGTAGTATTTAAATTTGCAGTACTAACATCATTACTATTATTACAATTATCAAAGAAATTACATCTTGAAACTATACAAAATAGGAATGCAGATATAAATGCTATTATCCCTAAAACCACTGAAACTATAATAAAATTAGTATTTCCAGTAATTGCTGAAATTAATATAAATACTGAAAAGAATAATAATCCAATTGATATTGGTGAATTTACTAATTTTTGAAGAAATATTGCAACTATTATTGTAAAAAATATAAGGGCAAAAATTAAAAAGAAATTCATAAAGACCTCCATTTTTTATAAATATTATTTATATATCTTATGAATTTCTTTTTCACTTGTTACTCATATTTTACATCAACTAAATATAAACCATTTGGAGGAAGTGTTTTTCCTGCATTTTCTCTTTTTCCTTCTTTTATTATTTCTTCAATTTTTTCTGGTTCTATTTTCTCTAATCCTACTTCTACAAGTGTTCCAGCAATAATTCTAACCATATTATATAAAAAACCATTTCCTGTTAATTCAATATAAATTTTATCTCCATTTTGATATATTTTGGCATCATATATTGTTCTAACACTACTCTTGCTACTTGTTCCGCTTGCTTTAAATGCTTTAAAATCATGTTCTCCTATAAAATATTTAACTGCTTTTTCCATCTTTTCTACATTTAATTTTTGTGGAATATGTGTTTCTAAATATCTATATATAGCAGTTCCCTCTGGTGAATTATTTATTATATATCTATATGTCTTTCTTTTACAATTTAGTCTACTATGAAATCTTTCATCAACTTCTTCTGCTTTTTTTATTACTATAGATTTTTTTAATCTTGAATTTATTGCTATAGCAAATTTTTCAATTGGAATTTGTGAATTTGTCTTAAAATTGGCTACTTGTCCAAGAGCATGAACTCCAGCATCTGTTCTTCCAGAAGCATTTAATTCGACATCTTCACCTGTTATACTTTTTATTGCTTGTTCTATTGTTCCTTGAATATTTAATTTATTGGGCTGTTTTTGCCAGCCATTGAAATCTTTTCCATCATATTCTATTGTTAATTTTATATTTCTCATTCATTCACCCTCTAATAAAAGAAAAGGTGGCAACAAGCCACTTATTTTTCTTTTTTCTTTTTATTTTTAAAGAAATTTTGAATATTAGTTAATACTTTTTTACTATTATTCTTTTTTTCTTCAATATTTGTAAAACGTTTTGTAACAATATTATTTATTAAAATCTTTTTTAACACATCTTCTCTTACATCTGCAATCAATGTTCCATCTTTTGCAACAGAAACTTTTCCTGTTTCTTCTGAAACAATTATTGCAAGGGCATCAGATTCTTTTGAAATCCCAATACCAGCTCTATGTCTTGTTCCTAATTCTTTAGCTATATCTTGATCACTTGCAAGTGGTAACATACAAGCTGCCGCTGCTATTTTATTTTCACTAATAATTACAGCACCATCATGTAATGGTGTATTAGGTACAAATATGTTTACTAATAATTGTGGAGATACTTCTGAATTCATTGGTATTCCTGTTGAAATAATATCACTAAGTTTAATATCTCTTTCTATTACAATTAATGCTCCTGTATGTGTTTTTGCAAGTTCAAATGCAGCAATTACTATTTTATATATATCTTCTTTAGTTCTAGTTATTATATCTTTATCAAATCCAAAAAATCTTGAAAACCTATTATTTCCACCTAACTGTTCTAATGCTCTCCTTATTTCTGGTTGGAAAATAATTATTACAAGTATTACTCCCCAATCCATTATCATTGATAAAATATAATTTAATATGTATAAATTTAATAATTTACTTACACCTGTTGCAACAACTAAAAATGCAATACCTTTTATTAATTGCCATGCCCTAGAGCCTTTTACAATTTTTATTAATTCATATGCAAGAAATACAACTATTGTTATATCTAATATTAAAGATACAAATTTTATTGGATATTCTTGTAAACTTTGTATATATGCTAAAATATTTTGTTCATAAAATGTATTGATTAAATCACCTATATTTTTCACTTTCTTTCACCCTTTCTTAAAGGTTTCTGCATAATTATTTTTGAACTGTTGAAACAACATAATATATACATGTAGAACATGATGCAAATATCATAAGTATAAGCATTATAAATGCAAAGATTTTAGATACTATTTGCTTTTTATCAACTTTATTTTTTTCTTTAATTATTTTATTTTCTTTATTTTCTTTATTTTTCATAATATTCTGTCCTTTCTTAACTATATACATAATTATTATAACATAAAAAATTACTTTTTCAATAGTTATATTTTACATATATTTTGAACTTTTTTTGTTGCTTCATTTATAACAACATTATTATTAGTATGAATATATGCTAATACTTCATTTTCTTTAACATAATCCCCTACTTTTTTATTTAATACTATTCCAGCTGTATGATCTATATTATCTTCTTTTCTTATTCTTCCTGCTCCTAATAAACATGCAACTTTTCCTATTTCTTCTGCATTTATTTCAGAAATTATTCCAGATTTTAAGCTTGTTACAGGTATTATATATTTAGATTTTTCGAATTTATCAATATTATTTATATATGAAATATCTCCCCCCTGATTTTGAACCATTTGAAGAAATTTTTCATATCCTTTACCATTCACAATATTTTCTTGAATTTTTAATTTGTTTTCTTCAAGATTTTCTCCTAATCCTGCTAGTTTTATCATATTAGCACCAAGTTCAAACACTACATCTTTTAAATCTTTAGGCATATATCCTTTTAAAAATTTTATTGCTTCTATTACTTCTAAATTATTTCCTATTGAATATCCAAGTGGCTCATCCATTTTTGTAAGTACACATACTACTTCTCTTCCTGCAAGTTCACCAATTTTTATCATTAGATCTGCTAATTTTTGTGCATCTTCTTTATTTTTCATAAATGCACCTTTTCCTACAGTAACATCTAATACAATTTTATTTGCACCACTTGCTATTTTTTTACTCATAATACTTGATGCAATAAGTGGTATACTTTCAACACATGAGATTGTGTCTCTTAGTGCATATAATTTTTTATCAGCTGGTGCTAAATTCATTGTTTGTCCTATCATACTTATTCCAACTTTTTGAACATTTGAAATAAATTCGTTTATTTCAACATTTGTTTGATATCCTGGAATTGATTCCATTTTATCTACTGTTCCTCCTGTGAATCCAAGACCTCTTCCAGACATTTTTGCAACAGGTATTCCTAATGATGCAATAAGTGGTAATAATATTATTGAAACTTTATCACCAACACCACCAGTACTATGTTTATCCACAATATTCTCTCCTAATGAGGATAAATCTAATATTTCTCCAGAATGTGCCATTGCTAAACTTAAATTTGTTATTTCTTGTTCATTCATTCCATTTATATATATTGCCATAACAAGTGCAGCTGCTTGATAATCTGTTATATTTCCATTAGTATATTCTTTTACAAAATATTCTATTTCTTCTTTTGTTAATTCCTTTTTATCACGTTTTTTTGCAATTATATCTAAAATATTCATAAATTCCTCTTTCTTCTAAATTGCCATCAATTCTGTTAATGTATATATCCCTCTATATCCTTTAGTATTTATAACTTCTATTGTATTTGGATAGGTATCATCTAAACTATATGCTACTATATAATATCCATCCTTCCCATTACTATTTACATTTTTTATTCCTAAGCTTGCTAAAACACTTGGATCTAAATAATAATAATCAAAACTTATATTTTGTTCTTTATATATTTCATTATTAATCTTATTCTCTGCATTTGTTTGATTAAATTTATTTCTTACATCTGCATTATCTGATATTTTTTTTCCTTTAAAATATTTATTTTTTAATTCATTCTTTTTAGCAGCATCTGCTCCATTTGCTTCAAAATGATATTGTTCAAGATTTCCTCTTAAACTTGCTTGAATTAATAACATATTTGTTTTTAAATCTTGTAATTTTGCTTCATCTAATGCACTATTTCCATAATACATTGTTATTGTTGCCAAAATCATTAATAATACTAACATTATAGCTAAAGATATCATTGTTATTCCACTATTTTTTTTCATATTTTTACTTATCTTATATAGTATAATACTATATACTCCTTTCTTTTTATATAAAATGTTTTATAAATGTTTTTCTATGTAATGGACAAGGTCCATATTCTTTTATAGCATTAATATGTGCTGAAGTTCCATAGCCTTTGTGTGTAGCAAATCCATATTGTGGATATATCTTATCCCATTCTCTCATTATTCTATCCCTAGTTACTTTGGCTATAATTGAAGCTGCTGATATCGAATAACATTTTGCATCTCCTTTTATAATTGATTCATATGGTATTCCTAATGTATCAATATTTGTTAATGCATCAACTAATATCAAATCTGGCCTTTGAGTTAATTCTTTTAATGAATTTGTCAACCCTTTTTTTGTTGCATTTAATATATTTATATCATCAATCTCATCTTGCCCTATAATTCCAACACCATAGCTTATAGCTTGTTCTAAAATCAAATCATAAAGCTTTTCTCTTTTTTTTTCAGAAACTTTTTTAGAATCATTTATTCCTTCAATTATTGAATCTTTAGGCATTATTACACTTGCAACAACTACTGGTCCTGCTAAAGGTCCCCTTCCAGCCTCATCTATTCCACATATATATTCAAATCCTTTATTTTGTAATTCATTTTCATATTCTTTAAGTTTTTCTAATCTTTGTTCTTCTTTTTCTTTCATTATATAAAGTCCCTTTATTAGTATTTTTATAAATCAATTTTACAATAATTTCATAAAAATATCAATATTATCGAAATATTTTTACTTTTTTTTCACAAAACCATCACAATAATTGTGTATCTTTATATTGTACATAAAAAAGGAGGTCTTCAGTATGGAAGAAAATAATAATTTAAACAATTTTGAAGTTATTTCAAGTAAAACTTCAAATGCTAACTTTAATCAAAAAAATAAATATAATTTTGGAAAAAATATTTTAATTCCATTTGCAAGTGGAGTTGTTGGTTGTTCTGTAGTTTTAGGAACATGTTTTGGTGTTCCTTCTATAAAAAATAAATTAATTGGAAATCAAAACTCAGTAATTCCAGCATCAACTTCATCTGCATCTGGAACCACTACTAACCTTGTGTCTCTTTCTAATTTTTCAAATACAGCTGTATTTGCTGCAAATAAAATTTTACCATCAATTGTAGGAATTGAAGTTTCATATAGTGTTCAGTCAAATTCAATAGGATCTTTCTTTGGATATAGCCAACCTCAAACTTCAACTGCTACTGCAACTGGATCAGGAATAATTATAAGTGAAGATGGATATATTGTAACAAATAATCATGTTGTTAATAGTTCTTCTTCAAATTCATATTATGAACTATCAAAAGCTACTTCTATAAAAGTAAAATTAAATAGCACAAAATATGGTGATGATGCAACATTTGATGCTACAATAGTTGGCCAAGATTCACAAACTGATTTAGCTGTACTAAAAATAGAAAAAACGGGATTAACTGCTGCAGAATTTGCTGATTCAGATCAAGCTGTTGTTGGTGAATTTGTTATGGCTGTTGGAAGCCCTCTAGGACTAGATACAACTGTTACTCAAGGTATAATAAGTGCTGTTAATAGAGAAGTTGAATCAGATGGTGTTAAATATACATGTATCCAAACAGATGCAGCTATAAATTCAGGAAACAGTGGTGGTGCATTAGTCAACAGTGATGGAAAAGTTGTTGGAATTAACACATTAAAATTATCTGGTTCTGGTGTTGAAGGTATTGGTTTTGCAATTCCTATTAATTCAGTTGAAGATGTTATAAGTCAATTAAAAGATCATCAAAAAGTATTAAGACCATATATAGGAATTACTGGAATCAACCTTGATGAACAAACAGCCAAAAAATATAATTTAGAAATTGGAGTATATATTAAGAGTGTTGAAGACTTTTCACCAGCAGAAAAAGCAGGATTAAAATCTGGTGATGTTATTATTAAGGCTGACGGAAAAGATATTAAAACAATGGATGAATTAAA
The DNA here is from genome assembly GCA_001915995.1 of Clostridium sp. 26_21. Taxonomy (GTDB): domain Bacteria; phylum Bacillota; class Clostridia; order TANB77; family CAG-508; genus CAG-269. The sequence continues at coordinate 29,078 of MNRO01000009.1, read as the reverse complement.
TGAAATTAAAAATTCACACAAAATTGGAGATACTCTATCTATTACTGTAAATAGAAATGGCTCTAACAAAGATATTTCAGTAACTCTCGAAGAAACACCTTAATAGAAAATTAATAAATTATTGCTAATTTTTCACCTTTAATTCACACAAAGAACAAAATTAATTGGTATATTATAAACATAGTCAGTAAATTAAAACTGATTACAACAAACATCCCCTTTTATTTTCGAAAGACCTAAGTAAAAAACTTAGGTCTACTTTTTTTGATAAGTAAAAACATAATGATATTATAGCACAAAAGGAGTTTTTTCATAGTAAAAATATATTAACACAAATACAGTCAAAAGATTATTTTCATAAAAAATGAGAGCAATATCAATTGCTCCCATTTTTACTATTTAATATCTAAATCTAGTGAATTTGAAATATGATATATTCCATTTTGATTATTTACTATATTTTCAAATTTATAATTTCCATCAAGTGTTACAATCAAAGGTATTTTTATACTTGAATATCCTTTTTGTTTATATACTGATATATAATCAATTGCATTATTCATTATCCAATATCCTTTTAAATTTTCTGTATTTGCTAATCTTAATGAATTTGGTAAAGCTATTCTTAATTCTTTAGCTTCTGTATCATTACAATTGATTTGTAAATATATTGTTGAATTCTTCTTCAAATTTCCCGTAATTTTTATTGATATATCTTCACTTACATTTTCTGATTCTATATTTTCTAATAATGTTTGATAATAATATCTTACAATAATATCATTACTATTTGTTTCAAATTTTATTGTATCTAATTCCTTGTTATTTACAATATATGTTTTTACTGACATTCCGTTTAATTTTATTGTTTCATTTATATTTGAAGATATTATTTTTATTTCTTCTTCATTTGAAATATCTGTTTCATTATTTTGGAAGAATGATAATATTGCAAATCTTAAATATTCATCTTCTGGAGAATTTGCTATTAATTCATCAATAATTTTACTAGAATTTTCTTTATTTATAAATGTTTCAATTATTGCAGTGATTGATTTATATTCTTCTTTTTCTTCACTATTCAATTCTATTTGATTATATAAATCTTTAGCATTTTGATAGTCTCCTAAGAATTCTAATGATAATGTTACTAATAATTTATTATAATTTTCAATATCTTTTTCTTCTTTTAATTGTAATAAATCTGTTAATACAGTTTTTTGGTTAGCAGATGCTAATAAATATTGTTCAAATAAATTATTATCATCATTTATAAATGGATCTATATTTAAGCCTGAGATATAATCTTTTGCATAATATTGAATTAATGCTGTTAATACAATATCTGTATTTGCATTTTCTAGATTTTTTAAATAATCTGTATAATTTTGAGTATCTTTATATTTAGTCATATTTATATTAACTTGATTATTTGAACTTCCATAATATTTTGTTCTTATTCTTTGAACTTCATTATATGATATTTGTGTATCTAATCTATCTGTTAATGTATTTTCTATAAAATCAATATAGTCAATATATTTTTCCATATTTTTATTATAAATTTCTAATACTACTGGATTTTTTGTTGGCTTTATTTCAGGAGTTTCATTAATATTTATTTTTGTATATTTCTTTACTTCTTGTGCTGATTCTATAATATTAATTGGATATGTTATTGCATCTTCCTGATTATTTCCATTTCCTCTTATTACAACATGATATGTTCCATAATCTAATTTTCCAAAGTTTACTGTTGTAATTGAATTTGTTGTTCCTTCTGCTTCTAATGTTTTATTTAATTCTTCTATTGTAAATTGATATTTTACATTATATTGTTCTGAAGCTATACTTGTTGCATTTAAAACTAAATCATCTGTTGTTTTTACATTTCTTGGCTCTGTACTTTGAATAAAGAAATCTAATTTTGATGTTATATCAATTTTATTAACACCAACATATACATCTTCATTTGCTGAGTGAACTGTTACTCTATATGTTGTAACATTATCTGGTAGCTTAAATTTTACATTCGCAACTCCATTTGAATCTGTATATACTGTATCAAAATATGCTGTATCTCCGAAATTTCCTCTTGTATCTCCATCTCCCCCTCCAAATCCATCTGCATCTTTATTTATATAATCAAAATAACTTGAATATGTATAAATTGGATATTCTGGATCTTTGTATATTGATGAAAGTATTTCTGTTGAATCTTCTTGTACTGCAAATACTGCTTCATTAACAACACTTATATTTACAAATGTCTTTATAGGTTTATTATTATTTGTTGTTTTTATTGTTAAATTTACTTCATCACCAGGTTTATATTCTGTTTTATCTGATTTTATATCTATATCAACTTTTTTTGTTTCTTCATTAAAATCATAATAATATATTGGCATTCTATAAAATTTACCATTATAGTAATATGCTGATGTTATTTTACATCCAGGAAAATCTTTTTCTTCAAATTTGTATTCAATTTCACTCTTATCTGTTATCTTTGTAGTTAAAATATTTCCTTGTGCTGATATTAATAATAATTTTCCATTATTATCTATTTCTTGATTTCCTTTATTTGCTATACTTTCAGATAATGTAAATTTAGCTGAATCTCCTATATTGAAGTTTGTCACATCTGCCTTTAAGAAATATCTAAATACATCATAGTATTGTGAAATTTTTTGTTTATATGCTAATTTTCCCAAATTTGAGAAAAATCCATATGAATATCCTAATTCTACATCTTTTTCATCTCTATATATGATTTCTTTAATTTCTATTTCTTTTCCACTTCTATCTTGTAATTTGAATATTAAAGTATATGTATAACTATAAATTTCTGTATTATCTTTCATTTTTAAAGAATTTATATCATAATTCATTTTGCCATTTTGCATGTTTATTTCAGTAATTTTTTGTGTATTTTCTGTTATTACATAATCATATACTGGTTTATTTGTTTTTGTATATTTATCAAGTTCATATCCTACAATTTTCTTTTCACTTCTACTTTCTTTTAAGTCTATCTCAACTGTTGTATTATATTCACCATCATATAATTCTTTTAGATCATAACTTACTTCCATTTCTTTATCTTTTTGTAATTTATATGCACTTAATTCATAATTACTTCCTGTATTATTAACTGTTGTATATATATCTCTATAAATTAATTCTACATCTTTTGTTGTAGCTGTATCATTATATTCTTCTAAATCTCCATTATATACTTCCATATACATATATGTTGTTATATATGTTTTTTCATCATCTTTTTCTATATCTACTGAAAAATGTGCAATACCATTTTCATCTGTTTTTTCAAGTAATTCTTGTCCATTAAATCTTACAAGAACTTTTTTATTTGGTACAACAAGTCCTGTTATATGTGTTACTTTAACATCAAAATCATATTTTTCATTATTATACACATAATTCTTATTTGCTATGATTTCATATGTATAATTTTGAAGCTCATAATTTTCAATTGTTACATATCTTCCTGCAATTTCTTTATCTTTATAGTATAATGAAATCATTGCATATTCTACATCATAATGATTTTGTAATTCTATTTTATAATTATAATTTCCATCTTTTCCAACATTTATTTTTTCTTTGCTTTCACCATTAAATGATATATAAAACTCATCTTGTAAATCATTACCATATATTGCTTTTGGAACAAATCCCCATATATTTATTGTATCTGTACTTTTATATAATGTTCTATCTGTATAAATATAAGAATTTGAATAATATAATTCTTTATTATAATTATATACACCTACAATTAACTTGTTTTCTGTATTACCAATTTTCAAATATTTTGTTGTTTCTGTTTTATCAGAAGTAAATTTTGCAATTCCTTCTAAATTTGTTACTTTTTCTTCGCTTTCATATTTTACATTAATATTTGAAGCAATTCCGTTTTCATCTGCTACCCATATAAGAATGTCATTTTCTGTATTTGTAACATATGCATTCAAATTATTTATTTGAATTGGAGTATTAAATAATTCTGAACCATTTTTATTTTTTATTATTGCAACATAATATCCATCTTGTAATGTTCTTGGTAATTTTATTCCATTTTCTATTAAATTAAAATCTACTTTTTGTAAATCTGTTGCTTTTGAATAATCTTTAGTTTGTAAATATTCTATAAAACTATCTGAACTATCAAATTTGCCAATTTCAACATTTGTAATTTCAATATTTCCATTTGTTTGATAATATAATGATATATTTTCATTTGAATTATAAGTATTTATATTATCAATTGAATTTGATATATTTTCATATGTTTCTGTAATTCCTGTATCATTATTTACACTAAACGAAAATGTATAATTATCTTCTAATTCTTGATCATATATTTTTAAGCCTTTTTTTACTGTTACAGTATATTGAGTTTGGTCTACTAATCCATTACTTGGTATAAATCTGTAAACTTTTCCTTTTTGTTCCCATGTTCCTTCAACTTCTGGTACTATTTGAACATATTTTTCAAAATTTTCTATATTTGAATAAGACATTTCAATTTCTATATTAGAACTTGTTAACACCCTATCTGCTCTATTTGTTGGATATGTATTTGTTACACTTAATTTGTTTGATGTTTGATATGCCCAACTATCTTTTGTTATTTTATCTTTTACATATTGTAATTTTAAAATTGTATTATCTGGTATATTTTGTTTAAATTTTAATTTATATTGTCCATCTTTACCTGTTTTTTCTATAGAATATTCTAATGCTGGTTCTATATACAAACTTTTCTTTACACTTTCTATATTTGCATTTTTATCTGTATATATTATAAATTCTGAATCTTCTGATAAAATTTGATCAGATATTTTCGTTGGTTCTATTTTGGTTATTGATATTGTTTGAATTTGAGTAGAATCAAATTTCATAAAATTCATTCCTAATGCGAATATAATCACAAATACTGCTGCAATAGATGTAATAGTTATTATCTTTTTATACTTCTTATTCTTTTCACTTTTTTGTTCATTTATTATTTTTTTCATATTATTTTCAAATTCTGTGGAAGGTAAAATTTTATTTTCAAATTTTTGCTTTAATATTTTATCTATTTCATCATCTCTATCCATTCAAATCCTCCTTTCTTGTATTTTCATCTAAGAAAATACTTTCTAATTTTTTTCTTGCTCTTGATAATCTTGATTTTACTGTTCCTTCTGGTAATTTTTGAATTTCTGAAATCTCTTTTATGTTAAAATCTTCAAAATAGTATAATATAACCATTGTTTTTAAATCTTCATCTAATTTTTTTATGGCTTGTCTTATTCCAAAATCATCATATTTATCATTATAAACTAAATCTGTTTGATTGTAATTTTCTAAATATATAATTTTTTTGTTTTGTCTATGAATTTTATTACATTCATTAATTAAAATTCTAATAAGCCATGTTTTAAAAAATTCTGCATTTTTCAATGTATGTATTTTTTCAAAAACAATTACTGTTGTATTTGAAATTGCATCAGATATTTCTTCTTCTGTTTTTAAAATACTGAATGCTACTCTATACATAGATTTCATATTTTCCATTAAAAGATTACCAATTTCATCTACATTGCCATTCCTGGCTTTTTCTACTTTTTCGGTATCCATATTTTCTCCCTTCTATATCTTTATACTCTTTAGATGTTTTTCTACATTATTTGGTTCACATATTTCAAACTTTTTATTAAATTTAAGTTTTATTTATAGAAAAAATAAGAATTTCTATATAATTTTCATCACATAGAAATTCTTATTAATGTTTTTACGAGTTAAATTCATCCAGTATTCCAACTTTATATTCAATGTCTTCCATATGTGGGAATATTTCTTTTACTCTTTTTAATGTAAGCATTGTCATTTTAGGTTGTGGATTTTTAGGGTCATCTGACAACAATTTTTGTGTATAGCAATTTTTGGCAGTTCTAAATAATACATATCGATTTCGTACATATGTATAATAAATTTGATACCCATTTTTTAAATCTAACCACATATCCTCAAATGTATAATTTTCCACTAATTTTCCTCCTTGTTATTTACACATTTCTTCAAATTCATTTTCACTAATAATTTGTACTCCTAAACTTTGTGCTTTTGTAAGTTTACTTCCTGCATCTTCTCCTGCCAATAAATAAGTTGTTTTTTTAGATACAGAACTTGATGTTTTTCCTCCAAATTTTTCTATAATATTTGATGCTTCTTCTCTTGAATATTTTTCAAGTGAACCTGTTAATACAAAAGTTTTTCCTGCAAATCTGTCATCTTCATTTTCTTCTTTTTGTCTTTCCATGTTTACACCTGCATTTTTTAATCTTTTCAACAAGTCTTTTGTTTGTTCTTGAGAGAAAAATTCATTTATGCTATTTGCTACAATTGATCCAACTTCATCTACTTGACTTAAATCTTCAATTGATGCATTTGCTAAATTATCCATATTTTCATATGTTTTTGCTAATACTTTAGCAGCTTTTACTCCTACATGCCTTATACCCAATGCTGTTATTAATCTATATAAATCATTTTGCTTGCTTATATTTATACTATCTATTAGATTTTGAGCGAACTTTTTGCCATTTTTCTTTAATGATGCTATATCTTCAAATTTCAAATCATATATATCTGCAATATTTGAAATCATTTTCTTTTCAAGTAATATTCCTATAATATTTTCACCTAGTCCATCTATATTCATTGCTTCTCTTGATACGAAATGCACTAAATTTCTATATAATTTTGCTGGACATTCTATTCCTGTACATCTTACTGCAGACTCTCCTTCTTCTCTTACTGTTTCTGCACCACATACTGGGCAATGTGTTGGCATGACAAATTCTTTTTCTGTTCCATCTCTTTTTTCTACAACTGCTCGTACTATTTCTGGTATTACATCACCTGCTTTTTGTATTATAACTCTATCACCTATTTTTAATCCTTTTTCTTTAACAAAATCTTCATTGTGTAATGTTGTTTTAGATATAAGTGATCCAGCAACTCTTACTGGTTCTAATATTGCAAGTGGTGTTATTACTCCTGTTCTTCCTACTTGAAATTCTATATCTTTTAAAATTGTTTCTTTTTGTTCTGGTGGATATTTATATGCAATTGCCCATTTTGGAACTTTGGATGTTGTTCCTAAAATTGTTCTTAATTTTAGATTATCTACTTTAACAACTGCCCCATCTATTCCAAATGTTAAATTTTCTCTATCTTCTCCTATTTTATTTATTGCTTTTTTTACTTCTTCAATATTTGAACATGGTATACGAACAGGATTTACATTAAATCCTAATTTTTCTAAATATTCCAATTCTTCAAAGTGTGAATTAAATTCTTTTCCTTCTATTTTTTGAACATTAAATATATAAATATTTAATGGTCTTTTTTTGGTTATATTACTATCTAATTGTCTTAATGAACCTGCTGCTGCATTTCTTGCATTTGCAAATAATTCTTCTTCATTTTCTTCTCTTTCTTGATTCATTTTTTCAAATTCTTTTTTAGATATAAATACTTCTCCCCTAACAATTATATTTATTTTTTCTGGTAATTCTTGAGGTATTGTTTTTATGGTTTTTAAGTTTTCAGTTACATCTTCTCCAACCAGTCCATTTCCTCTAGTTGCTCCTCTTACAAGTTTTCCATCTTTATATTCTAATGCTGATGATAAACCATCTATTTTTGTTTCAACAACATATTTTACTTCATCTATTCCATTTTCACTTGCTACTTTTTTTACTCTTTCATCAAATGCTTCAATTTCTTCAAAATTAAATACATCTTGTAAGCTTTGAAGTGGTACTTCATGTTCTACCTTAGCAAATCCTTCTTTTACATGTCCACCTACTTTTTGTGTTAATGAATCTTTTGTTATAAATTCTGGATTTTGACTTTCTAATGTTCTTAATTCTAACATCATCATATCATATTCAAAATCAGTTATTTCTGGGTTATCATCATCATAATATTTTTTCGCATAATATTCTGTTTTTTTTCTAAGTTCTTCTATTCTTTCTTTTGCTTGTTTTTTATCCATGTTTATAATTTCCTCCTAATGTATAATTTCTTTTTGATTATATCATTGTTAATAAAAAAATTCTATATTAGTACAAAAAAATAAGATAGAATTTTTTCTATCTTATTTTACTTATTATTTTATGCATCTGCTTTTGCCCAAATTATTAAACGTTGTTTACTGTCATCTGTACATGTTGTTAATGAAATTTCAACTGCCCCTTGTGTATCTCTTGTCATATAATCTGCATCTGTATCATCTGTTTCATATTTATTATATACAGTATATGTCATTCTCTTCCCATCTAAATCTGTAATATATATTTTGTCACCAACATTTATCTTTTTGTTATTTGAGAAAAAGTTACCATTTCTATAATTATGACCTGCTATTGTTGTATTTCCTACTTTATTTATACCACTTCCAGGTGTACTCTCTTCTCCTGTTGTTGAATATACTACACATACAGCTGTTTCTAATGATGATTTTGAATATTCAGAAAATGATATTATTGGTCCTTTGTAACCTGTTCTTGGAATTTCTATTGTTCCTGCTACTAAAAAGTTATTATATTTTTTTTCAGATGTTGAAGTTGCTGTTGATTCTGTTTTCGTAGAATCTGTTATTTCTGGTTCTGTTACATCAATTGTTGTATCTGTTACTGTTGAACTTGTTTCATCTTTTTTATCGTCTTTTTTTATTTCAGTCCATGAATCTGCAAAATCTTCTGCTTGTTTTTTACTATTTTCACTTGATATAAATTTATATCCTAAAAATCCTATTATTCCAACAATTGCTATTATTATAACTACTAATAAGATTGTTAAAAAAGTACTATATTTACTATTCATAATTACCATCCCTTTCAATAATAATTTATATTTTGGAAATCTCAATAAACCCTATTTTAATTATATCATATTTTCTAAAAAAAAGATAGTTATTTTAGCAAATTTATACTATTTTTTCTCCAAGTTTTTTCCCTGCTAATAAATGGAAATGTAAATGTCCTACTTCTTGTCCACCATCTTCACCACAATTTACAATTACTCTATATCCTTTTTCTTTAAATCCTTGTTTTTCCGCAATTTCATTAATAACTTTATATATTTTTGAAATTACTTTTTCATCCCCATCTTCCATTGTTGCAAGTGATGTTATATGTTTTTTTGGTATTACTAATACATGTATTGGTGCTGCTGGATTTATATCTTTAAATGCTAATACATCTTCATCTTCATATATTTTACTTGATGGTATTTCTCCTTTTATAATTTTGCAAAATAAACAATTTTCCTCCATATTAATCTCCTTCTAATTAAATTTTATTATTTTGAAAAATATAACTATTGAATAAAGCAAAGACCTGTAGGTATGACCCTAGCTATATTTTTGCTATGAAATGGTTATATTTTCAAAATATATATTTATTTAATCTAATATAGCCTTAATTCTTCTAATTCCTGAAGAACTTGATTCTTCTTTCTTTATTTTGAAGTGTCCTAATTCAGATGTATTAGAAACATGAGGTCCTCCACATAATTCAATTGAAACATCACCTATTTTATAAACAGAAACTATATCACCATATTTCTCAATAAACATTGCTTCTGCTCCCATTTTTATTGCATCATCTTTTTTCATTTCTAAATGTTCTACTGGAATTGCTTCTTTTATCCATTCATTTACTAAATCTTCTGTTTTTTGTTTTTCTTCATCTGTCATTTTTGCTGGATGTGAAAAGTCAAATCTCATTCTTTCAGCTGTTATATTACTTCCTCTTTGATGTACATGTGAGCCTAATACTTGTTTTAATGCTGCATTTAATAAATGTGTTGCAGTATGATATTTTGTTTCCATTTCTCCTGTTGATGCTAATCCACCTTTGAATTTTTGTTCTGAACCAGCTCTTGATTTTTCTTGATGTTCTTTGAATAGTTTATCAAATCCTTCTTTATCTATTTTCATTCCATTTTCTGTAGCTAGTTCTTCTGTAACTTCTGGTGGAAATCCATAAGTATCATATAATCTAAATACAACTTTACCTGGTACTATGTTTTCACCTTGTTCTTTAACTTGTCCAACTTCTTTTGCAAATTCTTTTTCACCTTTTTCAAGTGTTTTTACAAATTTATCTTTTTCTTCTAAGATTACATTTTTTATTATTTCTTTATTTGCTTCAAGTGCTGGATACATTTCTTTTAAATTCTCAACATTTATATCTATTAGTGTTGATAATTCATCTAATGATATTTGAAGTTTATTCATATGTCTTACCATTCTACGAATTAATCTTCTTAATATATATCCTCTGTCAACATTACTTGGTCTTCCACCATCACATATTATCATCATACTTGAACGTAAATGTTCTGCTACAATTCTTCTACTTGCTATATTATCTACTTTTTGTAGTTCAACTAGTTTATCCATAATTGGTGCAAATAATTCTGTTTCAAATGGTGTTTCTTTTCCTTCTAATAACATTGTCATTCTTTCTAATCCTAAACCTGTATCAACATTGTGTTGTTTTAGTTTTGAATATTTACCATTTTCATCTTTATAGAATTCCATAAATACATTATTCCAAATTTCAACATATTTACCACATCCACATGATGGATTACATTCTGGTGAACATTTTGGCTTTCCTGTATCATAAAACATTTCTGTATCTGGTCCACATGGTCCTGTTTCACCTGCTATCCACCAGTTGTCATCTTTTCCAAAATAATATATTCTTTCTTCTGGAATTCCTGCCTTTTTCCAACATGATGCTGTTACTTCATCTCTTGCACAGTCTTCATCTCCAGCAAAACATGTTACTGATAATTTTTCAACTGGTATTCCTAATTCTTTTGTTAAGAAATCATAACTCATTTGGATTGATTCTTCTTTAAAATAATCTCCTAATGACCAATTTCCTAGCATTTCAAAATATGTTAAATGTCTATTATCTCCAACTTCATCAATATCATTTGTTCTTACACATTTTTGATAATCTGTAAGTCTTGTTCCTGCCGGATGTGGTTCTCCTAATAGATATGGTACTAATGGTTGCATTCCAGCTGTTGTAAATAATACTGATGGATCATTTTCTGGTATTAATGGTGCTGATGGTATTACAACATGTCCATGTTTTTTAAAAAAGTTTAAATATTTATTTCTTATTTCTATTGCTTTCATTTTATTTTTCTCCTATCTAATTCCACTTTTTACGGATTTTATTATACTCTAAAAAGTGTGAAAAATCAATACTTTGATTCTATTTTATCATTCTATCTATTATATATTAACATCTCTTAAAATACACCAAGTTCCATTACTTTCTGGCAAACATTTAAATGTCATTTCTTCCTTTGTTATTGGATGTTCTATTGTAAGTTCATAAGCCCATAATGCTATTTGTTTTCCTTGCCCTCTTGTTCCATATTTTTGATCTCCAAATATGCTATGTCCTGCATGTGATAACTGTACTCTTATTTGGTGATGTCTGCCTGTATGTAAATTTACTCTTACTAATGATAAATTTTTCACTTCATTATATGCTAAAACTTCATAGTCTAATTTAGCTAATTTAGCATTTTTCTTATCTTTATTTACAACTTTACTTATATTATTTCTTTCATCTTTATATAAATAATCTTCTAAAATACCTTTGCTTTGTTCAAATCTTCCATCTACAACAGCTAAATATTTCTTTTTAAATATTTTTTCTCTTACTTGATCACTTAGTCTTGATGCTGCTTTTGATGTTTTCGCAAATACCATGACTCCACCAACAGGTCTATCTAGCCTATGAACTAATCCTAAGTAAACATTTCCTGGTTTATTATATTTTTCTTTTATATATTCTTTTATAATTGTAAGCATATCTATATCTTCAGTTTTGTCTGCTTGTGATGGAATATTGGGTTGTTTTTCTACAACTATTATGTGATTATCTTCATATATTACATTTAATTTATTCATATTAATTCTCCCAGCGTCCGTATATTCCACAAGGTAACACCAATTTTGAATTTTCCATTGGCAATCCAATTTCTCCTGAAGAAATTTTTCCATTATGTTCTTTATTAACAGTTAAATTTAATATATTTTCTAGAACTTTACTTGAAATTCCTGTAGTATATGAATTTATCAAGAAAAATAATGGATTATCTGATAATACATTTGTACATAATTCTACTAAATTATAAATATTATTTTCAAATTGCCAAACTTCTCCATTTGCACCTCTTCCATATGATGGTGGATCCATTATTATTGCATCATATTTATTGCCTCTACGTATTTCACGATTAACAAATTTTACAACATCATCTATTATATATCTTACTGGTCTTTCTGCTAAACCTGATGATGCTATATTTTCTTTTGCCCATGTTACCATTCCTTTTGAACTATCAACATGACAAACTGATGCACCAGCAGATGCACATGCTACTGTTGCTCCTCCAGTATATGCAAATAAGTTTAATACTTTTATTTCTCTTTTCGCATTTTTGATTTTATCTATCATCCAATCCCAATTTACCGCTTGTTCTGGGAATAATCCTGTATGTTTAAATCCCATTGGCTTTATATTAAATGTTAAATCTTTATATTTTATTTGCCATTGTTGTGGCATTTTTTTATTGTATTCCCAAGTTCCTCCACCTGTTTTACTTCTATGATATGTTGCATTTATATTTTTCCATTTTTCTGGGTATGATTTATCTTTCCATATTATTTGTGGGTCTGGTCTTGATAATATTACATCTCCCCATTTTTCTAATTTTTGTCCATCTGCCATGTCTAATATTTTATAATCATTCCAATTATTTGCTATATTCATATCTTTTCTCCTTTTCACACGAATTATTATACAACATTTCTATATTTTTTTCAACAAAAAGAAAAAACACACAACTAATTAGTGTGTTTTCTTCTAAAAAATCCCAATATTTTCTTTATAAAATTTAATACCTTATTTTCTTTATAAATAACTAATTGATTTTCAATTTGAGGATTTTTTACTTCTTCTATATTATTTTCATTTTCAATTTTTTCATAATTATTATCATTTTCAAGCATATCTCTAAATTGTTTCTGTTGTTCTTTATTTGAAAAATATTTATAATTAATTATTTGTAAAAAAGCCTTTGTTTCATTTTTCAAATCTTGCTCAACTAAGCTTTTATCAGTTGTAAGATTTACTTTATAAAATAATGATTTATTATTTTTAAAAAATTCAAATACAGATTGTGGTATTTTTTCTTTATCTGATGGTTGTAAATTTTCTAATATAAAGTCTACTTCTGAACATGCTTCAGCAAATTCCATTCTCTTTTCTCCTTTATCTTGAGTTATTCTCTAAATTATTATCCTTTTGTTTTTTATTGTTTGGCTCTTCAATTTGATTTTTATGTGATAAATTTCTAGTTTTTTCTTTTATCCATTCAATTGCTTTTTTTAAAATACTTGTTTTCTCTTGTTCTGGTAACTGAACTGCAACTAAATCACTAGCTTTAAAAAATCTGCGATTATCTCTAGCAATAGTAGCTTCTTGATCTATTGTTCTTTGCATTTGTCTTACTCGTTCGTTTACAAATTCTGAAATAATACTATCTAATGCCATCTCTGAATTTAAATTTTGCAATATATTATCTCTTGCATTTCCATCTCTTGTAAAATTTCTAGCAATTCCTGTTTTTACATATCTTGTAACTGCCTCTTCAGCATGTATACTTCCATATTTACATACTGTCTTTAAAGTTGAATCTCCTAATACATTATGTATTTTTCCCAAAGTACAATTTGAAACATAATTTTCAGACATATATTTAATCATATCATCAACTGTAATTTTTTCAACTATGTTGTCTCTCGCTCCTTCGTCTCTTGTAAACACTCTCACATTTCCTTCTGTTATATATCTTTTTAAACAATTCTTCATGTATTCAATTGTCTTTTCTGTTCCAAACATTTGTTGACCTTTTTTAAAAGTTTTCTCAAATGCAAAATCCATTGCATTTCTTTTTTCCCACTCCGAAATTTGGCTCTTATCTCTTTTTTCGTTTGATATATCTACTGCTTCAATATCTTGTTTTCTTAGTAAATTATAATTATACTTAATTTCATCATTATCTGTTAAATGAGATTTAAAAAAATTAGAATCTGCACCAAAATATTTAAAATCTTGTGTTCCTATTTGCAAATTAGCAGAATACCATGTTAAATCAATTGGAATAATCTTATCATACAATTTTAAAACATTCCATGCATGTTTTTCTATATCTCCAGGATTTCCTGCAATCCCTCTCATATAATCACATTGGATTCCTTGTCTATCCATCATTTCTTTAAAAATTAAGGAATATCCTGCACATATTGCTTTTCCTGTTATTAGCCCTGTTAAATTCGAATAATTTCCACTTACATACTTAGATTTGTCATATTCATATTCCATACTCTTTCCAAGTACCATAAATATATATTTAGATTTTTGTATATCATCCCACTTTGGATTAATTTTACTTTCTATTTTTTTCATTTGCTGAATAATTTGTTTTAAAGTTTTGGCAGTATATGTTGTTCTTGATGCATAATGATTATTATTATACTTACTTTTTCCCTTTAATCCTCCCTCAACTCTTATTAACTCATCATCTCTTATTCTACTCAAATCAAAGTTTTCTTCTAATTCTTTTGTATTTGCGACTACAATCATTTTTTACTCCTTATATTCATATATACCATTTAGCATTATTTTTATTTTTCTATTTTTCAATTCTTTTAAACTTTTTTCAATTTTATCAACATCATTATCACAAACTGATATTTCATTTAAATTTTTATATTTTGACAATATATTTAAATCTAACTTATCAATTCCCATAAGCGATAATTTTTCTATTTTTAATGTTTTATCTATTTTCTCCATTTCAAATCCATTTACATTTTCAATTGATAATTCTTTTAAATTTTTTAATTCTTCTATAAAATCAAACTTATTTAAATTTATATTAATTAATTTTAATGATTCTATATTAATTAATTTAGTTATATCTTCAAAATCAATAATTTCAGTATTATTTATTGTTAATTCTTTTACATTTTCTAAATATTTTATTCCATTTACTTCACAATTATTAAAACTAACTTTTTTTACTTTTCTTAATAGTTGAATATCTTCTGATTTTAATCCTAAATTTTTTATTGTTATTTCTTCTAAATTTGGAAATAGGGATATTTCTTCTATATATACTTTATTATATTCACCTAATATATTTTCACTATTTAATACTATTTCTTTAACTTCACCTAAGTCTTTTTTTGTAATATTTTCTTTATTTAATATTACTTCTATATAATTTTTTAATAATATATTTTTTATTAGTGGCTTTTCTATATCTTCCATTTTTTTCTCCTTAGTTTTATTCTTTTTTAATATATCATATGGTAATTAATTTGTAAATAATCTAATTGTTGGAAATATACTTTTTAGCCTGATTGTATCCTTGTTTATACAATTCATAAACATTCTCAGAATCTAGCAAAGATGTTTTTTCTAAATTGATTGTTATCAATTTATCAATCCCATCTTTTTCATATGACGATAATTCTCTCCCTTGTAATTCCATTGCTCTAATTGCAACTTCTATAATATTTTTACAACATTCTTTTTTATGAATTGTTTCAAAACATATTCCTATAACTTCATTTGCTCCAATATCTCTCAAACATTTCCAAGGCAAATTTTCACGTGTTCCCCCATCTATTAATTGTATATTTTCAAACTTACAGGGAGAAAATACTACTGGAAAACTACAACTTGCTCTTACAGCTGTACTTATAGGTATATCTGTTATATATTGAGTATCATCTAATAATTGTGTTCTATTTTCATTAGATGATGCAATATATACAGTTCCTGTTTGTAAATCTACCATAGAAATAAATAATGGCATTTTTATTTGATTTATATTTTCAATATGACTCTTTCTACATATTTCATTCATAATTTTTTCAATACTTTTTCCACTATTTAAACCATCAATTACTAATTCACCTTTAAATAATAATCCAAAAATTAATTTGAATATTTGCTTCCATTCTGCATATTTTATTTTTTTATAATATTTTTGAAACATTTTCCACATTTCATCACTATTATATCCAAGTGCATATAATGTTGCTATAATACTTCCAGATGATGCACCAGATACACAATCAAATTTTATATTTTTTTCTTCTAATGCCTTAAGTGCCCCTATGTGTGCTGCAGCTTTTATTCCTCCTCCGCAAAAACATAACCCTCTCATTTTCAACTTTATCCTCCTAAAATATTTTATGCCTTAATAAAAATAAAGTGAGCACTATTTTTCGATAAATTTTTATCAAAAAATAATGCTCTTATATTTATGTTTTGTGTACACGGTGGCCTAATTCATTGGTAACACATTCTCTGTTTTCATTGATTTTTTCTTTTCTTTCAATTTCTTTTTGAAGATCAATACCTTTCATCTCAGCAATTCCCAACAGGAAAATTGCTACATCTGCAAGTTCTTCTGCAAATGTGTCTTTTCCTCTGAACCAAGCATCATATGCTTCTCCAACTTCTGCAATAAGATGACAAAATTCTTCATTCATATCTGTCGTGTTAAAACCATGCCGTTTTTTGTTTTCAAAAATTTCTTTTTGCAGTTCTTGTAAAGTCATATAAGTTACCCCCTTCAAAGACTTTGTGGAACTTCCAACTCACATATTTAATTTATCACTTTTCTATTTCTATGTCAATCTAATTTTTATATTGTTGCTAATTTTACTCCAACTTTTACCAATTCATAAATCATAACAAAATTAGCAATTGATAGTGCAATAAATGTAGCCATAAAAAAAGAAAGCATCTTATGTTTTTTTAAAAATTTCATATACAAACCTCCCAAAATACTTGTCCTTAATATATATATGTAAAACTTTTCAAAATATTCATAATCTACTTTCTATTTTTATCGCAATATGTTACAAATTTTTATTAATTTAATTGTTGTAATATATTTTTTGCTAATTCTTCATTAATTCCATTTACTTTTAAAAGTTCTTCTATTGAAGAATTTTTAATTTTTTCAACACTTCCAAAATATTTTAATAATGCTTTTTTCTTTGTTTCACCAATTCCTTTTATATCATCTAATTCTGATTTTGTTATTGATTCATCTCTTAATTTTCTATGGTAAGAAATTGCTGTATCATGTACTTCATCTTGAAATTTTGTAATTAAGTTCATTAAATTTTCTGATATTTCAAATTCTTGTCTTTGCTCATTTATTAATGCTCTTGTTTGGTGTTTATCATTTTTTACCATACCAAATACAGGAATATCTAATTCTAATGATTTCACAGCCTGTTTTATTGCTCTTATTTGTGTAATTCCTCCATCTGCAAATATCGCATCTGGTAGCTTACCAAAACCTGATGAATTACTATTGTCAATTGAGTGTTTTAACCTACGTGTTACTACTTCTTGCATACATTTTGGATCATCTTGTGTTAAAACTGTTTTTATCTTAAATCTTCTTGACATATTTCTTTTTATTGTTCCATCAACCATTACACACATTCCAGCTACCATATATTCTCCTGAAATGTTTGATATATCAAATGTTTCAATTTTTCTTGGTAATTTGTCTAATCCCAATATTTCTTTTAATTCAACTAAAATTTCGCTCCTATCTCTTTCTTTATTTTCAAGAGTAATTTTGGCATTATTATCAGCCATTTCCACAAATCTTAATTTTTCACCTTTTTTTGGTGATTTTATTTCTACTTTTCTTCCAGCTTCTTTACTTAACCATTGTTCTATTGCTTGTTGATCTTCTAGTTCTTCCCTTACCATTATTTTATTAGGCAAATTTTGGCTATCTATATAATATTGTTTTATAAAACCTGAAATTATTTCTTTGTCTTCCATTTCTCTTATGTCTTGGAAAAAATAATGTTCTCTTCCTACCATTTTGCTTCCTCTAACAAAAAATATTTCAACACATACCTCAATTTCAGATTTTGCAATTCCTATTACATCTATATTATTTTCTGTTATATTTGATACTTTTTGTTTTTCATTAACCCTTTGAATTGCAAGCATTCTGTCTCTTATATATGCTGCTTGTTCAAAGTTCATTTTACTTGACTCTTCAATCATTTGTTTTTCAAGTTCTTTTAATACTTTATCAACTTTTCCATCAAGAATGTCTATTATTTCATCAATTTGTTTTCTGTAATCTTCTTTTGAAACATATCCCATACATGGACCTAAACATCTATTTATATGATAATTTAAACAAGCTCTTGTTTCAGACCTGAAATTTTTACATTGTCTAATTTTATATTTTTGTTTTATAAAATCAAGCATTTCTTTTGCTGCTCCAGGATTTGCATATGGTCCAAAATATTTTGAACCATCATTTATTATTTTTCTGGTTATTGTTACATTTGGATAATCTGATTTTATATCTATCTTTATATATGGATATGTTTTATCATCTTTTAATAATACATTAAATTTAGGTCTATTTTTCTTTATTAAATTACATTCTAATATTAATGCTTCTGCTTCATTATCAACAACTATGTATTCAAAATGGTCTATTAATGATACCATTCTTTTTATTCTTTCAGTTTTATCTGTTTTTCTAAAATAAGATTTTACTCTTCTTTTTAGATTAACAGCTTTTCCTACATATATTATTTTGTCATCTGCATCATGCATTATATATACTCCAGGTTTATTTGGTAACATTTTTAGTTGTTCTTCTATATTAAACACTCTTATTCTCCTTTTTTCTTCTCATTCTCCTTTCTATAATAATACACTATTTGAGCAAATATATCAATATATTTTCTATTTAAGAATATTTTATTGACATTTTTCTTTTTTATAGTAAAATGATATAGTATTAAAATTTAGTAATAAAAATATTATTAACAAAGGAGATTTAATAATGGCAAGTTTACCAATAGTTATAAAATATTTAATAGTTTTTTTCATCTCAATGGTACCAATTGTAGAATTAAGAGGTGCTATTCCTATTGCTGAAAGTTTAAAATTGAGTATAGCATTATATTACCCAATAGCAGTAATAGGAAATATGCTACCAGTTCCAATTATATATTTATTTGCAAGAAAAGTACTCGAATGGGGAAAAGATAAAAAATTCATAGGTAAATTTTTCACTTGGTGTTTAGAAAAAGGTGAAAAAGGTGGAGAAAAATTAAAAGCTTCTGCTGGAAATAGTGGAATATTTTGGGCTTTACTTTTATTCGTAGGTGTTCCTTTACCTGGAACAGGTGCTTGGACTGGAACTCTTGCAGCAAGTTTTTTGAAACTTGATTTTAAAACAAGTGTCACAGCTGTAGCTTTAGGTGTTATATTAGCAGGAATTATTATGTCATTAGGAAGTAAAATTGTTGCAATTTTAGGATGGTCTGGAGTAATTGCTATTATAGCTGTTATTTTAATAATTATTCTTGCATCTATTTTACTTAAGAAAAAATCAAAAAAACAAAATTAATTTTAAGCATCAAAAATGATGCTTTTTTATTATGTTTACATATTATAATATAAAAATACTTTTAGATTGGAGATATTTTTATGTTATTAAATTGTATTTTATTAGCTCTTTCAGTTAGTATAGATTCTCTTGGAATTGGAATTTCTTATGGAATAAAACATACAAAGATTTCAAAAACAAGTAATTTTATATTATTTTCAATTTCATTTATAGTAACAAGTATTTCTATAATTATTGGAAATACCATTTCTTCCATATTATCAGAAAAATTTTCTGTGTTACTTGGTTCAGCCTTTTTAATGCTTTTAGGGTTTTATGGAATTCACAAAAACATTTCAAACAAATCTTCTAATTATGATTTCAACAATTCAAATGAAATTGATAAAAAAGAAGCTATTTTTTTAGGATTAGCTTTATCTATTGACTCATTTTGTGTAGGCCTTGGAAGTGGAATAATTGGTTTCAATGACCTTTTGTTACCTATTTTTGTTTCTGTATTCCAATTATTTTTTATAAATTGTAGTGCAAATATTGCAAATTTATTATTATTAAAATTTAATATTTCTGATAATATACTTTCTTATATATCTTCTTTTGCACTTATTTTTTTAGGTATATTAAAAATTTTGTTTTAATTTGTCACAATTTAT
This sequence comes from Clostridium sp. 26_21, assembly GCA_001915995.1. GTDB lineage: Bacteria > Bacillota > Clostridia > TANB77 > CAG-508 > CAG-269. The sequence continues at coordinate 8,817 of MNRO01000009.1, read as the reverse complement.
CAAAATATACATATTATAAAGTAGACAATCAATTATCAGAAAGGATTCTATTTTATATTATGATGAGTTGTATATTACTTGCTATATCTGTTAGTATAGATGCTTTGACATTAGGAATTACATATGGTATAAAGCATTCTCGAATTACTAAAATTAGCAACTTAATTGTTTTTTCAATTGCATTTGTTTCAACGTCAATTGCAATTTTCCTTGGAAAACATATTTCAAGATTATTTTCACCATTTGTTGCAACCATTATTGGTTCTGCTTTATTAATTTTACTTGGAATATATTCTATTTATAAAAGTTTCAATAAAAATATAGAAGATTATGATTTAGATCATTCAAATTCTATTGATAAAAATGAGGCTGTTTTATTAGCATTAGCTGTTTCTACTGATGCAAGTTGCGTTGGACTTAGCTGTGGTATAATTGGTATTACAGGATTTATTTATCCACTATTTGCAGCATTATTTCATACCATATTCATAAATTGTGGTAATATTATTGCATATTCAGCTAGTAAAAAAATAAATATTTCTGATAAATATTTATCAATTTTTTCAGGAATTGTTTTGATTTTAATAGGATTAATAAGATTATAAAAGAAGCTACTGATTGTAGCTTCTTTTGTTTTAAGATTCCTTTAATTTCATTGATAATAATTTTGAAATACCCTTTTCTTCCATTGTAACACCATAAATAGTATCTGCTGCTTCCATTGTTCCTTTTCTATGTGTAATTATTAAAAATTGAGTATCTTTAGCAAATTTCTTTAAATATTCAGCATATCTATAAACATTAACATCATCTAAAGCTGCTTCAATTTCATCAAGTACACAGAATGGTGCTGGATTTATTTTTAATATTGCAAATAATAATGCAATAGCCGTAAATGCTCTTTCTCCACCTGAAAGTAATAACATACTTTGAAGTTTCTTTCCTGGTGGTTGTACATTTATTTCTATTCCACTTTCAAGAATATTATTTTCATCTGTTAATGATACTTCTGCCATTCCTCCACCAAATAATTCTTTGAATACTTCTCCAAAGTTTTTATTAATAATTTCAAATTTTTCTTTAAACTGTGTTTTCATAACATCTAGCATTTCAGCAATTACATTATTAAGTTTTGCCATTGTACTTTCTAAATCTAATCTTTGTTCACACATAAAATCATATCTTTGTTTTAGATTCTTATATTCTTCAATAGAATCAACATTTACACTACCTAATTCTCTTATATCTGTACGCAAATTATTTACTTTTCTTTGAATTAATTGTACATTTTCTGGCATTGGATAATTTCCTGCATTATTAGGAGTTAATTCATATTCTTCCCACATCTTATTTATAATTTCTGTTATATCTTCTTCTATTTTTGATTTTTTTACTTCTAATTTTGTAACTTGTGCTTTCAAATCTTCAATTACTTTAAATTCATCAGTTTGTTCATCTTCTTTTCTAGTTAGCTTTTCATTTTTTGAAACTCTATCTTTTTTCAATTTTTCGATATTTTCACCACTATTAGAAACTTGAGATTTTATTTCTTCTATTTGTTTTTTAATATCTTCTATTTGTTTTTCTAGTTCAATATTTTCTTTTTCATCTTTTTCAATTTGAGCTTTTTTAATTTCAACATTTTTTGTATGTGTTTCAATTTCTTTATTAATCATTTCTGACATTTCTTGAATTGACATTTCACTTTCATTAAATGATGATACAGATATTTTTAAATCTGTAATATCTTCATTTAAATTATCTATATATGTTTGACTATCTTTGTTTGAACTTGCAAATTCATCTATAATTGCTTGTTTTTCTTCATTTTCCTTAGAAATTTTAGCCATCTCTTGTTCATCTAATTCTTTTGATTTTAATAGTTCTTTTTTATTTTCTTCTGACTTTGAAATCTCTTCTTTTTGTTTGTTTATTCTATCTTTTATAGTTTGGATATTTTCATCAATTGACTCAACTCTTTGTTTTTCTGTTGCATAAGAAATTTCAATTTCTTGTAATTGTTTTTCTAAATTTTCTGCCTCTTCTAATACATTTTCTGATGAATTATCATATTCTTCTTTTGATTTTTCTAATTTAGAAATTTTTTCTTTTATTTCAGTAATTTGTGTATTTAATTCTTCAATTTCTTTGCTCCTGCCTAAAATATTAACTGTTTTTTTAGTTACTGATCCACCAGTTATTGCTCCAGATGGATTTATTACATCACCTTCTAATGTAATTATTCTGAATGAATAATTATTTTCTTTTGAAAGTTTTATTGCATTTTGCATATTATCAACAATAACTGTTCTTCCTAATAAATTTAATATAATTTGCTCATATTTTTTATCAAATTTTATTAAATCACAAGCAATACCTATTACTCCATCTTTTTTTCCTTTTATAGTATCTAATTTTTTTCCTTTTACAGATGTAATTGGTAAAAATGATGCTCTTCCTAAATTATTTGTTCTCAAATGCTCAATTAGTTTTTTTGCATCTTCTTCTGTTTCTGTAACAATATTTTGTAAGCTTGCTCCTAAACACATTTCAATTGCTGTTTGATATTCTTTTGGCACATCTATAATATTGGCTAAAACACCATGCATACCTTTTCCAAGTTCTTTTGCTTTTTCACAATCAATTAATAATGATTTTACACTCTTTGCATAACCTTCCTTTTCTTTTTCTGTTTCTACAAGGAAATTATATCTTGATGTTTTCATTCTCATTTCATTTGTTAAATTAGCAATTTGAATTTCGAACTCTTTAATTTTTGTTGTAATTTCATTTTTTTGTTTTCTTATTTCTTCAAGCTTTTTCAAAATATTATTTCTATTTGATTCTGTTTCATTAAATTCTTTTGCAATATCTTCTTTTTTTATTCTAATTCTATCTATTTCAAATGTTTGTGATGATATTTCTTGATTTAACTGACTTTTTCTTTTTCCCAAATTCTCTATATTAGCTTGTTTTTTACTTATTTCTGCTTGTAATTCATATTTTCTATCTGTATTTTTTTCTATAATCTTTTTAATTTCTTCCATTTCAAGTTCTTTAGAACTTAAACTTGCAGTTAACTTTGCTAATTCTTCTTCTTTTTCTTTTAATTCATTTTCAAATTTTGCTTTATTTTCTTTTAAATTGCTTTTCTTTGATTCTTTTTGTTCTATATCATTTTTTAAACTAGCGATTTTCTCTTGTAATTCAGATATTTCTATTTTATTTCTTTCTGCGATTTCTTTATTATTTTGAATTTTTGCTTCTGCTACATTAATATTAGAATTACATTGTTCTATTTGTTTTTGACTCTCAAATCCGATATTTTGCATTTCTTCTATTTTTGTTGTTATTTCATCAATTTCATCTTTTAATTCTTCTTTTAAAATCTTTATTTTTTCGAGTTTTCCTTCTTCTTGATTTAATGTTGATTTCATTATATCTTCATTTTGAATAATTTCTTCTAAATCTTTTTTGTATTTATCAATATTATATAAAAATAGTCCAATTTCTATATTTTTTAATTCTTCTTTTAAATTTAAGTATTTTTTTGCCTTATCTGATTGAAGTTGTAATGGTTCTAAATTTCCTTCTATTTCTATTATAATATCATTTATTCTTAATAAATTAAGTTTTGTTTGCTCTAACTTTTTTTCTGTTTCTTCTTTTCTTGCTCTATATTTTACTATTCCAGCTGCTTCTTCGAATATATGTCTTCTGTCTTCTGATTTATTACTTAATATTTCATCAACTTTTCCTTGACCTATTATTGAATATCCATCTCTTCCTATTCCTGTATCCATAAATAATTCAACAACATCTTTTAATCTACATGGTGCCTTGTTTATATAATATCCTGTTTCTCCACTTCTGTAGATTTTTCTTGTAATTGTTACTTCTGAGAATTCAATTGGTAGTGTTCCATCAGTATTGTCAAATACTAATGATGCTTCTGCAAATCCTAATGATTTTCTATTTTGTGTTCCAGCAAATATTATATCTTGTGTTTTATTTCCTCTTAATGATTTCATACTTTGCTCACCAAGTATCCATCTTATAGCATCAGATATATTACTTTTTCCTGATCCATTTGGTCCTATTACTCCTGTTATTCCAGGTCTAAATTCTAATATTGTTTTATCTGCAAATGATTTAAATCCTTGCATTTCTAGTCTTTTTAAATACATTTTTTTCACCTTTATTTTTTTCGTTTTTATGTTTGTATTTTATCGTAACTTATTAATTTTTTCAATAGTTTTTTGTTAAAGAATTACGAATTACTTATCTCAGATAATAGTATAATTAATATTACTATTATCTTTTAAGATTTTAAGGAATATCTCAATGTCAGCAACTAAAAAAAGTGAAATGTTTTTATAAAAAAATAAGATAGAAAAATTAATTTTCTATCTTATTTTTTCTTAAATTCTTTCATGAATTGTTCTGTTAATTACATCTAATTGTTGTTCTCTTGTTAATTTTGTAAAGTTTACAGCATATCCTGAAACTCTAATTGTAAGTTGAGGATATTTTTCTGGATGTTCCATAGCATCTTCAAGTAAAGCTCTATCAAATACATTAACATTAATATGATGTCCTGTTTCTGCAAAATATCCATCTAACATACTTACAAGATTTGTTTCTTTTGTCCACATATCTTGACCTAATGTTGAAGGTGTAATTGCAAATGTGAATGAAATACCATCTTCTGATTCTTCAAATGGTAATTTTGCGATTGAGTTCATTACAGCTAATGCACCATTTGTATCTCTTCCATGTAATGGATTTGCACCTGGTCCAAATGGAGCTCCTGCTCTTCTTCCATCAGGTGTATTTCCTGTTGCTTTTCCATATACAACATTTGATGTTATTGTTAATATTGATAATGTTTGTTTTGCTCCTCTATATGCAGGATGTTTCTTTAATTTTCTTAAGAATTGTGTTACAACATCAACAGCTATTTGATCAACTCTATCATCATCATTTCCGAATTTTGGATAATCTCCTTCAATTTCATAGTCAACTGCTAATCCGTTTTCATCTCTTATTACTTTAACCTTTGCATATTTAATTGCTGATAATGAGTCTGCAACTACTGAAAGTCCAGCTATACCACATGCCATTGTTCTTATTACATCTTTATCATGTAAAGCCATTTCTATTGCTTCATAAGAATATTTATCATGCATATAGTGTATTGCATTTAATGCTTTTATATAAATCTTTGCTACATAATCCATCATTTGATCAAATTTTACCATAACTTCATCATAATCTAGATATTCAGATGTTATTGGTTCAAATCTTGGAGCTACTTGTTTTCCTGATTTTTCGTCTTTTCCACCATTTATTGCATATAATAATGTTTTTGCTAAATTTGCTCTTGCTCCAAAGAATTGCATTTGTTTTCCTATCTTCATTGGTGATACACAACAAGCTATTCCATAATCATCACCTAATGTTGTTCTCATTACATCATCATTTTCATATTGGATTGAAGATGTTTTGATTGATAAGTTTGCTGTATAACGTTTAAATCCTTCTGGTAATCTTGTTGACCATAATACTGTTAAATTTGGTTCTGGAGCAGGTCCTAAATTTTCTAGTGTGTGTAAAATTCTGAATGAGTTCTTTGTTACTAATGTTCTTCCATCAACTCCCATACCACCAATACTTTCTGTTACCCAAACTGGATCTCCACTGAATAATTCATTGTATTCTGGTGTTCTTAAGAATCTTACTAATCTTAATTTCATTACAAAATGATCCATTAATTCCTGTGCTTGTTCTTCTGTTAATGTTCCATTCTTGAAATCTCTTTCTATATATATATCTAAGAATGTTGATGTTCTACCAATACTCATTGCAGCACCATTTTGGTCTTTTATTGCTCCTAAATATCCAAAATATAACCATTGTATTGCTTCTTTTGCATTTCCAGCTGGTCTTGATATATCAAATCCATATTTTGCTGCCATTACTTTTAATTCATTTAATGCTTTTATTTGTTCATAGATTTCTTCTCTTTCTCTTATTACATCTTCTGTGAATTCATCTACATCTAATTCTTCTAGGTCTAATTGTTTTTCTCTAATTAACTCATCAACACCATATAATGCTACTCTTCTGTAATCTCCAATTATTCTTCCTCTTCCATATCCATCTGGAAGTCCTGTAATTAAGTGTGCACTTCTTGCAGCTCTTATATCTGGTGTATATACACTAAATACTCCATCATTGTGTGTTTTTCTTACTGTATGGAAAATTTTATCAACTTCTGGATCTACTTCTCTTCCATAAGCTTCACATGATTTTTCTACTATTTTGATTCCACCATAAGGCATTATTGCTCTTTTTAATGGTGCATCTGTTTGTAATCCTACTATTTCTTCTAAGTCTTTATCTATATATCCAGCTTCATGTGCTGATACTGTTGATATTGTTTTTGTATCTATATCTAATACTGAACCATTTGAATTTCTTTCTTTTTCATATAGTTTTAATACTTCATCCCATAATTTTTTTGTTTTTTCTGTTGTTCCTGTTAAAAATGTTGCATTTCCTTCATATGGTGTATAATTTTTTTGAATGAAATTTCTTACATCGATTTTTCTTTTCCATTCGCCTTTTTCAAAGCCTTTCCATTGTTCAAAATCCATTTTTATTACCTCCATTTTTATTTTTTCCATATTTGTTTATTGTATTACATTTTTATTCTTTTGCCATACTAATTATAAGGATAATAATTTGAATTGTCAATGAAATTTTTGTGATTTTTTCTTTGTATAGAAAAGCATACATTATAACTATATGAAAAACACATGGCATGAACTTTTTCTTTTTAAACATTCCACAAAATTTAATGTAGTCTGATAAAGACATAATAAAAAAGGACTAAAAGTCCTTTTTATAAATCAGTTCTCATTTAAGTAACTCTCTAAATTTTGATAATATCTGTCATATACTATCTTTTTTTGTTCATCAGTTAAAGAATCATATTTTGATTGTCCTTCATTCAATTTATATGTTATACCACTAACTTTTGAAACAATTTCTCCATCTCTAGTCTCTATAAGTAATGGCACTCCCCATGAATATTTCATATCTTCACCAAAACTTACAATTCCTTTATTTTCTAGTTTTTTCATTAATTCATCATAATTTGCAATATTTTTCTCTTTAAATGCATCATAATAATATATTTTTTCTATATTTAATTTTTTTGCTACTTCTAGTAAAGTTTCTACTGTTGCTCTACAATATGGGCAGGTAGGACTACTTATATAAATAATTGCATTTTTTGTTTCTATAACATTAACTAATTCATCTAACTTAACATATTGAATTGGATTATTTATATCTATATTTACTGTATTATATGTGTTTCCTGCTGAATTTTGAATTTCATTTAAATCTTCATAATCATATTTAAATTGAAAAGCATCTTTAGAAAATTCTAGATTTGAATTAATTTTATTATTTTTATTCATTTTTAAAATTAGAAATATTATTAAAATTATACTTATAATTAGTAATATAGTTAATATGGTAATTATTATTTTACTTTTTTTCATTTGAATTTCTCCTTTTTTATTTTATTGTCCATGTATATAATGTCTTATTTGAATCTTTATATATTAAAGTAACTGTTCCTTTAGCATAGCTAGTTGAATCATTATATAGTGTAAATGTATATCTAGTACCACTTCTTGATAAACTTCCTATTGAAACTGAACTTGATCCACTCCAAGACAATTTAAGTTTACTCGTATCTATTGATGTATTTAAATTGAAAGAAATTGTAGTATATCCACTATGCCATATGTCTTCTTCATCTACACAGTCATCATGACATACCGTTTCATATTCTGTACATTTTTGATCCCAAAAATGACATTTAGCGGCTCCAAGAAGATCCTCATCCCAATCAACACATGTTCTATCCCATGCAATACAATTTCCTCGTGTACAATGTTCTTCATATTCGTGACATGTAGTTGAACTATATCCTCCTTGTAATGAATATGATGACCTAGTACTACCACTCTGTACCATAACAGATGTTTTTACTGTTATTGTACAAGTTGCAGAAGTCTTACCACTAGAACTTTTGGCTGTAATTGTTACCGTTCCATCTTTTTTTCCAGTTACATAACCAGTGTTGCTAACTGTAGCAACATTTGTATTACTACTTGTCCATGTATATCTTTCTGTTACTATACTTGGTGTAATTGTAGCGCTTAATTGAATAACTTTTTTAGCTTCTATTTCTGCCAAATCAAGTGTTGCACTAGTTCTGCTTAATGTTATTTTTGTAATTGATGATTGAACCACTACTTCACATTGAGCTGAAAATCCATTTTCTGTTTTTGCTATTATTGTTGTTCTTCCACTTGCTTTTGATTTTATTGTTGCTGTTTCATTAAATGTTCCACTTGGACTTATTATTGCAACATTTGGATCACTACTTGTCCATGTTATTTTTTTCTTAATATCTGATGTTGATGGTGTATATGTTACTTTTAATGTTTCTTCTTTCCTTGCATTTAATCCACTTATATCTAATAAAATATTGTTTTTATTCAATGTTATTTTTGTTGGACTTGTATGTACTGTTACTTGGCATGTTGCTTTTGTACCATTCTTGGTTGATGCTGTTATCACAGCTGTTCCATTTGATTTTGCTGTTATTGTCCCTATAGATTTTAATTGTCCATCTGGATTTCCACTTGAACTTACTTCTGCTACATTTGAATTACTACTTGTCCATGTAATATCTGTATCACGATTTGTTGTTGATGGCTCTATTGTTGCAGT
>MNRO01000004.1 GCA_001915995.1 Clostridium sp. 26_21 | reverse complement strand
AAACTCATTTGGTTATCAACTTATTATCAACAAAGCAGTAATACCAAGTCATAAAAGGCTTGATATTACTGCTTTTATCTATACTTCCATTATAATTGGTATAATCATTGGATTTCTTTTTGTTTTTATAAATAAGTAATCTCTTAAATTTTCTTTAATCGTTGATTTTATTGTTGTCCAATCACGTATTCCTCTTTCTTCACATTTTGTAACTTCATGTCTTACAACACTTTTTACATCATCCATCAAATTCTCAGATTCTCTTACATATACAAATCCTCTTGATATTACATCTGGACCAGCTACAACTTCCCCTGTTTGTGAATCCATTGTTAATACTATTACTATTAGCCCATCTTGTGCTAAATGTTGTCTATCTCTTAATACAATATTTCCAACATCTCCAACACCTAATCCATCAACTAATACTCTTCCACTTGGTACACTTCCATTAAATTTGCATTCATCTTCATTCATTTCTAATACTCTACCATTTGTAAGCATAAAAATGTTTGATTCACTTATTCCCATTAATTTCGCTGTATCTGCATGTGCTCTTAATTGTCTATATTCACCATGTACTGGTATAAAATATTTTGGTTTTGCTAATGCCATTATTAATTTTTGTTCTTCTTGACACGCATGTCCTGAAACATGTACATTTGCTAATGCACTATATACAACTTCTGCACCTAATTGCATTAAATCATCTATTACTTTTGATACATATTTTTCATTTCCTGGAATTGGTGTTGCTGATATTATTATTAAATCATTTGGTGTTATTGTTATTTTTCTATGATCACCTGCTGCCATTCTTGTTAATGCTGACATTGGTTCTCCTTGGCTTCCTGTTGTTATAATAACTAATTGTTCATCTGTATATGTTCCTATCATATCAATATCAATAAATATGTTGTCTGGACATTTGATATATCCTAATTCTATTGATGTATTTATAATATTTATCATACTTCTTCCACATACAGCTATTTTTCTGTTATATTTAATAGCTGAATTTACTATTTGTTGTATTCTGTGTACATTTGATGCAAATGTTGCTACAACTATTCTTTTTGAACAATTTTGAAATACTGTATCAAATAGTTCTCCTACAGAACTTTCTGACATTGTAAAGCCTTTTCTTTCTGCATTTGTACTATCTGACATTAATGCTAATATTCCTTTATTTCCTAATTCTGCAATTCTTCCAAAATCCATAAGTTGTCCATCTATTGGTGTGTAATCTACTTTAAAGTCTCCTGTATGTAATATTGTTCCTGCTGGTGTTGTGATTGCTAACATTACAGAATCTGGTATACTGTGTGAACTTCTTATAAATTCTACTTTAAAGTTCTTTCCTAATTGAATTGTTTCACCTTGTGTTACTATATGCATTTCTGTACTTCTTAATAATTTATGTTCTTCTAATTTATTGCTTATTAGTCCTGCTGCTAATCTTGTTGCATATATTGGTGTATTTATTTGTTTTAAGAAATATGGTATTCCTCCTATATGGTCTTCATGACCATGTGTTATAACCATTCCTTTTAATTTTTCTTGATTTTTTACTAAATATGTTATATCTGGAATTACTAAGTCAACTCCTAACATATCATCTTCTGGAAATGATAAACCACAATCTACAACAATCATTTCATCTTCATATTCAAATACTGTAATATTTTTTCCGATTTCATGTAATCCTCCTAATGGGATTATTTTTAAACTTGATTTTTTGAATACTTCTTTTGCAATGCTAGTTTCTACTAATTCTCCATCTTTTACTTCTTGCATTATTTTTGGTGTTCTTGTTTTATAATTTCTCTTTGTTTTTGTTCCTTCTTCTTGTTTATAATTTTCTTTTTTATGATAATTTCTTCTTGTCTTTCTTACTTTTTCTGCAACAGTACTTGCTGTTTCTTCCAATATATTTTTTTCTTCTGACATTTATTTATCTATTCTCCTTTCTCTTTTAATTTTATCTGTATCAAATAGAACAAATAAGAAAAATTTAAAATTTTTCTTTGATTTGTTCTTGAATATTTTTTATTTAATTATCTCTCATAATTATTTACTACTTTTATCATTTCATACGATAAAATCAAATCAATCTCTTGACAACACATTTGATATTTTAGCATATTTTTATATAATTGTCAATTGTATAAATTCCATTTTCTTGTAAATAATAGCATTATAATATTTTTTACAAGAAAGGATCATTATGGAAAATACTAAAATTGGAAATAAAGAAGCAATTGCCCTTTTAACAACAATCTCATTTAATCAAATAATTATATTTGGAGTAAAATCTATAATAAACAATACTTCATCTGCTTCTTTACTTAATCTACTATATTTAAGTATTATTATATTAATTTTCACAATTTTAATATGTTATTTATTAAATAAATTTCCATCATTTGATTTACTTGATATATCTGATTATCTTGGTGGAAAAATATTAAAATGGAGTGTTGGAATTTTATTTTTTATATATTTTATTATTTTTGCAGGGAATTCACTTCATCTGTTTTCTTCATGTTTAGAAATAATATATTTTCCTTTAACTCTACTGATTTTTATAAGATCTTTTTTAATAATAGGTGCTACTATTACTTGCCTATTCAAAAATAATGCCTTATATAGAAGCAATTTTATTGTTTTTCCTTTAATTATAATTACTACTATTTTTATGTTTTTCTCTGATATGAAATATTTTAATATTGAAAATGTGTACCCTATGTTTGGAGATAGTCTCTTTTACACTTTTGTTGGTGGCTTAAATAATATGATTGTATTTCAAAGTTTAGCATATATCTTTTTCTTGCCACCATTATTAAAAAATACTCAAAACATAAAAAAAATTGTAATAACATCTATTGTAATATCTTGTATTTTAAACTTATTATGTGTTGCAACAGTTTTGTTTACATTTGATGGTTTTACAGAAATAGATGAACTACTACCTTTATACTCAGCAGTAAAGCATATAGAATATGGTGAATTTTTTCGAAAAATGGATTCTATATTTTTTCTAATTTGGATTATCAGTTTTGTAAGTTACTTAAGTTTAACACTAAAATTTTCAGCAAATATTTTAAAAAAATTAACATATTCCAAATCTAACTTTTTCTTTATATTTATTTCTGCATTTCTATTATTTATAACATCTGGATGGCAGAAAAATTATAATACATCTTTGATGTTTACTGAAAATTTTTTAAGTTATTTCTTTTTTATATTAGTATTCGTAATTGCTATTTTAGTTTTACTATTAGCATTTATAAAAAAAAAATTAAAAGGTGGTTAAGATGAAGAAAAAATTTATAATTATTTTAATATTATTTGTTGTCTTTATTACATTTATTGCGGGATTTTCTAATTCTTACATTTATCGTCGTATAGAACATCTTGCATATGTTCTTGTGCTTGGAATTGATAAAGGTGAAAAAGCAAGATTAAAAATTTCTACTCAATTTATAAATCTTTCTTCTTCATCGAGTGGTGCATCTTCTGATTCTTCGCAAATTGTATTAACATCTTGCGAAGCTAATTCTATGTTTAGTGGATTAAACCTTTTAAATAGTTATATAGGTAAAGAAATTAATCTTGCACATTGTAGTGTTGTCGTTTTTTCAGAAGAAATTGCCAAAGAGGGCATTTCATCAGAGATATATAGTTTAATAAATAATGAAGAAATTCGTTCTTCTGCTAATATTGTTGTTACTAATTGTAAAGCATATGATTATATTAATAATAGTAAACCTAATTTAGAAAATCTAACAAGTAAATATTTTGATACATTTGATATTACAAGTAAATTAACTGGATATTTTTCAAATATAACACTTGGTGATTTTTTTAATAATCTATCTGAAAGTAATTCAGACCCAATAGCAGTTTTAGGTGGATTAAATTCAACAGCACGTTCTGAAGAAGATAAATCATCTTCAAATTCTTCTGAAGAAAGTTCTTCATCTTCAAATAGTGGCAATTCAGACAATATAAATGGTGAAACCTCAAATTCTAATTCATCATCACAAGATGTTGAGGAGCAGGAAAAACAAGAAATTGAAACTAATCAGAATAATTTAGTTGCTGGAAAAAGTTCAATTGTTGGTGGAAGAGGTACAGAAAACCTTGGTCTTGCTATTTTTTCTGGTGATAAATATATTGGAGAATTAACTGTTTGGGAATCAATTTGTCATTCTCTTATCACAAATTCTATTGATACCTGTATAATATCTGCTGAAGATCCTTTAGTTGAAAATAAACAATTAGAAATTCAACTTTCTCCTAATAAAAAATCAAAAATAACATCTACTATCGAAAATGGAGCTATAAATATAAATATTGAACTAAATTTAATTGCTAATATAATCTCGTTAAATTCAAATATAAACTATGAAGATACAGATACTATAAATAAGATATCCGCAGCTACTCAAAATCGTTTAAATGACGAATTAAATAAATATTTTGATAAAACAGCAAGAAAGTATAATGTTGATATTGATAAATATTATTTAAGTATTCTAAAATATTTTCCTTATCAAAAAAACTTTGATGATTTTAATTATAAAGAAAAATTAAAAAATGCCAACTTTAATTGTAATACACATGTGAATATCATTTCTTCATTACTTATAACCAAAACATAAGTGCAAATGTATTTTAACATTTGCACTTTTAATTTGATTCTTTAAATCCTTTTCCTAATACTTCTCTTGCATTTGCAACTACAATAAAACTTTTTTCATCAATGTTTCGAGCAATACTTTTTATTTTAGGTATATCTCCTATATTTGCTGCACATATTAATACTAATTTGTCATTTCCACTATACATTCCTTTTCCATAAAGTCCTGTTACTCCTCTTTTTACATTTTCTTCTATCTGTTTTGAAATTTTCTCACTTTTATCTGAAATTATAAACATTATCTTAGTATAATAAACTCCTTCAAATATAGTGTCAATTAATTTTCCATATAAATATATTGCAATTGCAGAATATAATCCTATTTCAATATGTTTAAATACAAATACATTTGCAATTACAATTATAATATCTATTATTGCTAAATATCTACTTATAGTAATATTAGGTTTATATGATTTTATTAAATTTGCAATTAATTCTGTTCCACCAGTAGATGCTCCTACTTTTAAAATTATTGCTGTTCCTATTCCAATTATTGTTCCCCCATATACTGATGCTAAAAATCTGTCTGTTGTTATTGGTTCAATTTTATCAAATATATCTATAAAAACTGACAAACTTGCTGTTCCAACTATAGATTTCACTAGAAACTTTTTTCCTATTCTATAATTTGAAAATATAAACATTGGAATATTTAATATTAAATTCATTAAGCCCATAGGAATATTAAATAAATAATATGTTATTGTTGCTATTCCAGAAAATCCTCCTGTTGATAATTGATTTGGTAATAAAAATAATGATGTTCCAAATGCCATTATCATTGCACCTATTACTGTTCCACTTCCATCTAGAATAGCTTGTTTTACTCCACTTTTCACAAACATCTCCTTTACAAAAAAACTATATATTACAATTATTTGTAATATATAGTTTTTTATACATATTATATTAGACAACCACTTTTTCACCTGTTTCAATATTATAATATTCTGTTAATCTTTGTGGTTCAATTTTTAAGACATCTGTAAAGTTATATACATATTCTGGAATTCCGCCACCTTCATTTGCACTTCTATCATATTTTATTATTATAGGTTCAATTGTTGTCTCAAAATCATGTATTGTCATATCATAATAATTTCCCCACTCTGTTACAGATACTAAATTTTCATCCAGTGATTGTTCAAAAAATCCATTTATTTCAATATAATAATTTAAAATATAAAAATTATTTGTATCTTGATTTGCTTTTACTTTTAAATCTGAAACTTCTCTTTCTATATCTTTTATTTTATTTGATACTAATTGTTTTTCGAAATCACTACTATTATCTTCATCCCATAAAACTGAAATTTCTATAAAATAATTTTTCTCATTTTGATAATTTGTATAATAGTAAAAATCGTTTAAAGTTCTATCTGTTAATGTATATAAATTTTTATATCCTATGTTATTTGATTTATATAATGATTCACTTGATAAATACTTATTATAAATATTTATATAGTCAGCCCATTCTTCAAATGAAACTGGTATATATATTTCATCATATACTATCATAATTGCTGATGGCGTACAATAAAAGTCTGTTATTTTTCCATTTTTATATTGTTCTATAAAATCTGCAACATCTTCTTCTATATTTCCATAATCATTAACTTGTAAATCTCCACTTAAATTCATCTCAGCTCTATTTGACACAAATCCATAATATGCTGATTTTCTTAATATTTCAGTTATTGGAGCATTTGTTGTAAATAAATCTTCTAATTTTATTAAATTTCCTGTATTTAGGTCATATGTAAATCCTTTTTGAACATTTATCAAATCATCACTATCATCATTTATTTTTCCCCAAGAATATGAAGAAAAAGAAAGTATGTTACTAAAATTAGCTGTCACATATAAACTTATTGAAGCATTTACAACTTTATCTAAATCAATGTTTTCTTTATATCCATTTAAAGCTTCAATCTCAATTTCTTTATTTATCTTATCTTGAATTTTTTGATCTTTTAAACCATCTATCTGAAAGTATGTTATTTCAACTCTTTCTTTTGTTACTCTTTTTTCTATAATTTTTAAATCATTTTGATTATATTTTCCTTTTAAATCAATTCCTTTTTCATTTGTTGACTCATTGGCTTTTGTTTCTTCTATTTTTGATATTTCTTCTGAATTATCATATTTTATATCAATTCTTTTATACATAACTAATATTGATGTTATTATTATACAAATAACAGAAAATATAACAACAAAGATCAATTTTCCTTTAATAGTTTTGAACATATCCTGCCTCCTTAGCAACTTTTTGACCATATGTTGATATCATTGCATTTAATAATTTTCTAGCATCACTATTTTCTGGCTCATCTTTTCTTATTACAGCATAATATGCTGTTTGAATATTATATAAACCTGTTTTTATA
>MNRO01000008.1 GCA_001915995.1 Clostridium sp. 26_21 | reverse complement strand
CTCACTACCTTGGTTTCCATTTTGATTTCCATTTCCATTATTTTTATTATTGTTGTTTCCACTTGTTGGGTCTTTGTGTACAACTCCATTTTGATCTATTACATAAATATTTTCTGTTTCTTTAAATTTAACAACAAATTCATCTTTCGTTAATTTAACATTTTCTCCTTCTACATTTTCTCCTGGCTCATATATTGTATACTCAAATTGATCTAAAGAATTTGTTTCATTTCCAATATATTGTTTCAAATATTTGTCAATTAATGTTTTTCCTTCTCCACTTATTAGTATTCCTGTTTTATTTTCTTCATCTCCTGTTGCTTGTGCTGCAGCCCATTCTACTGCTTCTTTTTCTTCACTTGCATTTTTTGTCTTATTAGCATTATGTGTTTGATTTATTATTCCAGTATCTCCTCTCAACATTTGAATTGAAATCCCAGCTAAAATCATTAAAACAATTATTGTTACAACTAAAGCTATCAGTGAAATTCCTTTGTTTTTTGACATTTTTTAACTCCTCCTTATTTTTCTTATGTTCTTTTTGATTATATCAAATCATATTTTTTTATTCAACTACTTTTTATTAATAATAAAACTTTAGACTTCCACTTACATATGCTGATGTACCAGCACTTGTAAAACCATTCCCAAGTCCTGTACTCATATATATACTTATATTCCATCTAGTACCACCATTAAGTGTAACTGTTTCACTACTACTTTCAGAAGGATCATTTCCAAAACTTCCATCTAAATAATCTTGCCATGTATGTGAACCATTTCCTGAATAAGTAAATGTTATTCTTCTATCTCTCCAAGCATCAACTAATCTACTTGATGTTTCTATTTCTACTCTTTTTGCTCCTGCATCAATTGTTCCACTCCAATCTGAAAACCATCCTTCTCCATTACGATGATGTTCATCAAGATTTACTCTTACTATTTTAATTACTGTTACATTACATGTTCCTAATATTCTTCCATCTTCTCCTTTAACAATAATCTGTGCTGTTCCTTGTGCCTTACCAGTTAATGTAGCAAACCAAGCATTTTTCTTATTTTTAAATCCCAAGAAGATGTCCCAAAATGATTTTGACCAAGTACCATCTGGACTTACAGAAACTATATTAGGATTTGTACTTATCCATGTTAAATTTTCAGTAGGATTATCTTCAGCCGCTCTAGCAGATATTGTTGTAGTTGCTCCTGTTTCTACTGTAACACTTGAACTTAAAGAAATAGTTGTTACTAATGTTTTTAATGTTACTGTACATGTTGCTGTACTACCATTTTGAGCTCTAGCTGTTATTATAGCAGATCCAGTTGTTGCAACTGCTGTTATATTTCCACTTCCATCCACTGTTACAGCAGATGGATTACTACTACTCCATGAAATTCCTGTATTTACATTTGCTGTTGATGGATTATAATTTACAGTTAGTCTTTCTGTTTTCTTCGTATTTATATCTAATACTGTACTTGTTTTATTTAATGATATTGAATTCAAACTTGTTTGTACTTTTACATTACATGTAGCTATTTTTCCATTTTCTGTTTTTGCTGTTATTGTAACATTACCATTTGACCTTCCTGTTACATTTCCAGATGCATCAACTGTTGCAATATTATTATTACTACTTGACCAAGTTATTTGTTTTTTAGAATCTGAGCTTGTTGGATTATAACTTACAGTTAATTTTCTAGTTTTCGTTCCACTCATATCTAATGTTAAGTTATTTGGATTTACATATATTGATGTTGGACTTGTATATACTGTTACATTACATGTAGCTGTTTTTCCATTTTCTGTTTTTGCTGTTATTGTTGTTGTTCCATTTGATTTTCCTATTACTTTACCTGAACCATCTATAGTTGCAATTTCAGTCTTACTACTTGTCCATGTTATACCTGTCTTTAAATTTGAAGTTTCTGGATTATATTTTACCCCTAAGTTTCCAGTAGATGTTCCACTCAAATCTAATGCCAATCCATTAGGATTGATTGATATTGATGTTGGACTTATTTTTACATTTACAGTACATGTAGCTGTCTTTTGATTTGGTGTTTTTGCTGTAATTGTTGCAGTCCCAAGTGCTTTAGCTGTTATATTTCCATCTCTATCAACTGATACAATATTCGAATTATTACTTGACCATGTTACACTTCTATTAGTATCAGCTGTGTCTGGATTATATTTTACTGTTAGTTTTTTAGTTTTAGTTCCATTTAAGTCTAATGTTACATTATTAGGTTCTAAAGCTATTGATATTGGACTTGTTCTTACTAAAACTTGACAAGTATCTTTCTTGCCATTTCCTGTTACAACAGTTATTGTAACATTTCCATTTGCCTTTCCTGTTACTTTTCCATTTCTATCTACTGTGGCCTTTCCTGGATCATTACTTGTCCAAGTTAAATTTGTATTTACATTTGCTGTTGATGGTTCAATTTTTGCTTGTAATTGCAATGTTTTATTTTCTAAACCTAAGTCTATCAATAAATTATCCTTATTTGTTATTGTTACACTTTTAGGATTTGTTTGAACTTTTACTTTTCTTGTAACTTTTTTTCCATTTGTTAATGTTGCCGTTATTTCTATATTTTCACCATTTGATTTTCCATATATTGTTGCTACCTTTGTATTTGTTACATCTTCATTTCTAACATATGCAACATTTTCATTTGAAGATCTCCAGGTTACAGGATCATTTGAATCTGTTTCTACACTTATTTCTTTTGACTCTCCAACTTCTATTATTAATAAATCATTGGAATCTGTTGATATTTGTCCATTATATTCATCTTTACTTAAAACTGTTCCATTCTCTAATATTACATATTCATTTTGAGTTGGTAGAAATTTAACTTCATAGTGTTTCGAATCATTTCCATCTTGAACAGTATTTAATGTATACTTTTCTCCTTCTTGTCCTATATTTTTTTCAATATTATTTCTTAGATATACTTCTTCAACCTTTGCTCTATTACTTTTTCCTATAGCTGCAACTACTGAAGTATTAAGTATCGATTTTTCTTCAACTTTATTCGTATTATCTTTAGCAGCAGAAGATTTATTAAATATACCATTTCCAGTAACTTGAGATATTGTTACTCCTACCAATATTAACAATACAACAACTGTTACTGCTAGTGCTATTAATGTTATTCCCTTATTTTCTTTCATTTTTTTCATACTATCATCTCCTTTTATTTTCATTTTTTAATAATAAAACTTAATTGAACCAGCACTATAGCAATCTGGTGAACCATTAAAAATACCAACCTTTTTTATTACTAATGTAATATTCCATGATGTTCCACCATTTAAAGTAATATATTGTGTTGATGAATATGATGGGTTATTTCCAAAACTTCCATCTAATCTCTTTTTCCAACTTGCACTACCATTTCCAGAATATGTCCATACAAAGTCTTTATCTCTCCAACCATTTATTAATTTTCCCCACATACTTACTTCTGCTCTAGTTGCTCCTGCGGCTATTGTTCCAGACCAAGGACTCATTGTTCCTGCTCCATCATGATAATGTTGGTCCAAATTTACTATCATATAATTAATTACTGTCACTTGGCATGTTGCTGATTTACCACTTGTTGAACCTTTTACAGTTATTGTTACTGTTCCTCCAGTTTTTGGTCTTACTAAACCATTTGAATCTACTGTTGCTACATTTGTATTACTACTTATCCATTGCAATTTTTCTGATGTTGAACTTGGATTTACATTTGCTGTTAATTGTAATGTTTGATTTAAATTAATTGATTTATTTTGCTCATTTATTGATATACTTGTTATTGTTGTTTGAACTCCAACAGAACATGTTGCTGTACTTCCATTTTGTGCTTTGGCTGTTATTATTGCTCCACCATTTGCTTTTGCTGTAACATTTCCAGAATTATCTACTGTTGCTACATTGTTGTTACTACTTGACCATGTTATTCCTGTATTTACATTTGCTCCTGTTGGATTATAGCTTACTGTTAATTTTCCTGTTTTTGTTCCACTTAAATCTAATCCAAGACTTGTTCTATTTAATGCAATTGATTTTAAACTTGTTTGTACATGTACATTACATGTTGCTATTTTTCCATTTGCTGTTTTAGCTGTTATTATTGCATCTCCATTTGATTTTGCTGTAACATTTCCAAAGTTATCTACTGTTGCTACACTTTCTCTATTACTTGACCATGTTATTGTATTTTGTTGATCAACATCTGTTGGATCAAATTTTACTGTTAACTTTCTAGTTGTAGTTCCACTCATATCTAATATTAAATTATTTGGATCTAAAGATATTGATTTTGGTGTTGTATGTACTGTTACTATACATGTTGCTATTTTTCCATTTGCTGTTTTAGCTTCTATTTTAGTTTCTCCATTTGCTTTTCCAGTTATATTTCCTGAAGCATCTACAGTAACTATATTTGTATCATAACTCCTCCATGTTATTGAAGTTTGTCTATCTGAATATGATGGCTCATAACTAACTGTTAATTTTTGTGTATTTGTTTCACTTCTATCTAATATAACTGTTGCTGGATTTATTTTTATTGACTTTGGTGTTGCATGTACAGATACTGTACATGTATCTTTTTTTCCATTTTTTGTTACTACTGTTATAATAGCTGATCCCATTGCTTTTCCTGTTACATTTCCAGAATCGTCTACTGTAACTATATTTGGATCACTACTTGTCCATGTTAATTCTCTATTTACATTTGCTGTTTCTGGTTCTATTTTTGCTTCTATTTTCTTAGTTTTCTGTCCATCACCTATATCTACTTCAACATCATTTATTTTTACTGCTGATGGACTTGTTTGAACTGTAACTTTTCTTTCTATTGATTGTCCATTAGACAATTTTGCAGTTATTATTATATTTTCACCATTTGATATTCCATCTATTTTTGCTGTTTTTGTATTTGTTACATCTTCAACTCTAACTTTTGCTACAGCATCATTACTTGAACTCCATGTTACTGGTTCTTTTGTTCCAGAAGTATCTACTGTAATCTCTTTTGAAGTCCCTACTTCTATTATTATCACTTCATTAGAATCTGTTGTTATTGTACCTTGATACTCATCTTTCTCTAGAACAGTACCATCCTCCAAAATAACATATTCATGTTCTGTTTTTATAAATTTTATTTCAAAATTTTTAGAATTATCATCTGCTCTTTTTATTGTATAATCTTTTCCTTCTTCACCAACATTTTTATCTAAATATGTTTTCAAATGTGTTTCTTCTACTTTTGCTTTGCTACTTTTCGAAATTGCAGAAATAGCAGATGTATTTAATATTTCTTTTTCTTCACTTTTATTAGCATTATCTTTCGCTATGTTTGAAATATTAAACATTCCATTTTCAGTAACTTGAGATATTGTTACTCCTACCAATATCAACAATACAACAACAGTTATCGCTAATGCAATTAAAGTTATACCTTTATTTTTTATATTTTTAGCCATAGTATCTTTCTCCTTTTTAATTGGATTATCTTTAGTTCTCTCTTATATTAATTATACCAAATAAATACATTTTGTTCAACTAAAATATTCATTTTGTGGTATATTTTTTATTGATTATAATAAAATATCTATGAAAGGACTTATTATGAAATCTAAATTTTTATGTTTTTTTATTTTATTAATTATTATTTTATCTCCTATTACTTTTGCATATTCCTCAATTTATACTTGGTCTGTTCTAGATAAATCACTTGAAACTTCTGCAAAATCTTCTAATTCTATTCAAAATGATAATTTTCTTAATTTAGATGCTGAGAGTGCTATTTTGATTGAACAGAATTCTGGCAAAATTTTATATAATCATAATATTCACGAAAAATTACATCCTGCCAGTGTTACAAAAGTCATGAGTTTACTTCTAATTATGGAAGCTCTTGATTCAGGGAAAATAACTTTAGATACTCAAATTCCTTGTAGTGAAAATGCTGCCAATATGGGTGGTTCTCAAATTTGGCTTGATCCTAGAGAAAGTTTAAGTGTTAATGATATGTTAAAAGCAATTTCTGTTGTTAGTGCTAATGATTGTGTTACCGCTATGGCAGAATATCTTGGTGGTTCTACAGAAAATTTTGTAAAAATGATGAATGAAAAAGCTAAAGAACTTGGAATGAATGATACAAATTTTGTTAATTGCCATGGACTTGATGAAGATAATCATTTAACTTCTGCATATGATATTGCATTAATGTCCAGAGAACTTTTAACTAAACATCCTCAAATCACTAAATATACAACAATTTGGACAGATACTCTTAGAGATGGTAAATCTGCTTTGTCAAATACCAATAAACTTGTTCGTAATTATTCTGGATGTACTGGTTTAAAAACTGGTTCTACATCTAAAGCATTATTTAATTTATCAGCATCTGCAACTCGTAATGATTTATCACTAATTGCTGTAGTTATGAAAGCTCCTACATCTGCAATTAGATTTTCCAATGCTTCTGCTCTATTGGATTATGGTTTTAACACTTTTTCTTATAAGTCTTTTGCAATGCAAGGCGAAATATTAAAATCTATTAATATAACAAAAGGAACTTTTGAAACAGTAAATGTAATTTTTGAAACCTCTCCATCTTTTTTAATAAAAAAAGGCGAAGAATCTAATATTACTTATGAAATTACCCTTCCTGAAAGTATCTCTGCTCCAATAATTCAAAATCAACAACTTGGTACTATTTCATACTATCTAAATAATGAAAAAATTGGTGAAATAAACCTTATTGCTGAAAAATCTATTCCAAAAATTACTTTTATAAATATGATAAAATCTATATTTAATAATTGGTTTAATTTAACTCGCTCATCATAATTTTTACACTCAAAAAGATCAGAAATTAATAAAATTCTGATCTTTTATTTTTTTATTATTTTTGCAGTTATATTTTCTTCATCAAATTCGACAATAATTTTTATTGTATTTGGAGTATTATTTTTAAATTTTAAATCATAACTTCCATATGAAACTGCCGCATCTTTTCCTTTTTCTATATATGGTACATCATTACTATGTTCATGTCTTTCTATTATTTCAATTCCATCAACATTAGCTACTGCATTATATAATGTTGTACTTACTTGACAATTTCCTCCTCCAAATCCTTTTTGCTTTTTTCCATCAACAAATATATCTGCTTCTTGATATCCTTTTTCCTCTGTTGCTTTTCCAACTGTATTACAAAATGAAAATACTTCTCCTGATTTTATTTCTGTATTTGTTAAAGCATTACATGTTATTTTTATATTATTTTGTCTTGCATTTTCTTTGTTATGAATTTTTGTAGAAAAACTAGCAATTTCTATTTCAGTTGGTTTGGATTGTTGAATGTTTGAAATATAATTGTCTTTCTCTATAGTCTTAGTTGACACATTATTAGTATCCGTATTATTTCTTTGAGTTTGATAATTTGAATTATTTGCATTATTTGAATTTATTATCAAACTTTCGATTCCTATTACACTTATAATTACTCCAATAATTAGCAAAAACCTTTTCATTTTTTATTCCTTTCTTTTTTATGTATATTTTCTTTACTTTATTTTGTCCAAAAATTCAAAAAATATTGACAAATCAATAAAAAAAACATATAATTGATATGTATTAAATTTTTAAGGAGTTTTTATTATGTTAGCTAAGTATTGGAAAAAAATAGGTTTATTTATTTTAATAATTGCTTGTCTTTTTAATATTACAAGTAAACTTGTAAAAAAAGTATCTCTAAATACTGAGTTAGAAGCTTCTGCAACATATGTAAATCAAAACAATAAAGAAGAAAATAAAAATTTAAACAAATAAGCTTGAAAAAAGTATAAAGATATGGTAATATAATAAAAGGCAAAAATTACTATTGTAAGAAAGAGGTGAATTTGCAAATGAAAGAAGGAATACATCCAGCATATAATCAAACAACAATCACATGTGCATGTGGTAATGTTATAGAAGTTGGTTCTACAAAAAAAGATTTAAAAGTAGATGTTTGCTCAAAATGTCATCCATATTGGACAGGTAACTTAAGACTTGATACTAAAGGTGGTAGAGCAGATAAATTTAAGAAAAAATATGGTCTTGCATAAAAAAGAAAACATTTTAAAATGTTTTCTTTTTTTGTATAATAATAGAAAAAAGCGACTCATTTCATTAAGTCGCTTTTTAGTATTTTAATCATTATAATATGTTACTGTCAATCCAAAACTTGAATCTCTAGGATCGTCGGCCCACCAATTTTTATTAATCCACTTATCATTATAGAAATCACATGATAACATTGTATATTTTTTGTTTAATGAAAGAGAAATATCTCTATACATTTCGCCTCTTTCTCCCCACCAACGGTATATTGATTCATAATCTTCCCATAATGTTTCCCAGCTACTTCCATTGTAGGCTCTTATTCTTAGTCCAAACTTTACTTCATCCCACATTCCGGTTTCACCTACTTTTCCCCATCCAGATATTGATACTATATTTCTTGCTTCTCCAAAACTTACTTCACCTTGACATACATGCCAACCAGCATTTACCTCTCCAGTTGTCCAAAAACTTCTAGATATACTAAATGTTCTATATCCAATTACTTTTATTTGGCATGTTGCATATTTATTTCCATTAGAATTCTTTAATGTAATTGTAGCTGTTCCTTCATTCTTACCAGTAACCAGTCCATTACTATTTACAGTTGCAACATTAGTATTACTACTTGTCCAGATAGTTCCTTCTGTTGTATTAGATGGGTTTATACTTTTACTTAATTGCACTGTTCCATTAACAAATATTTTTGAACTTGATGGACTTACTGATAAACTAACTATAGATCTTATTACACCAACTGAACATGTTGCTGTACTTCCGTTTTGTGCTTTTGCTGTAATCGTTGCTCCTCCATTTCCTACTGCCGTAACATTACCATTTCCATCAACAGTTGCTACATTAGTATTACTGCTTGACCATGTTATTCCTGTATTTACATTTGCTGTTGAAGGATTTAATCTAACATTTAATCTTTCTGACTTACTTCCACTACTCATGTCAAATGATAATTTTGTCTTATTTAAAGATATTGTTTTTAAACTAGTTTGGACATGCACATTACAACTTGCTTCTTTTCCATTTTCCGTTCTTCCTTTTATTACCGTATCTCCATTTGCTTTTGCTGTTACATTTCCATAATTGTCAACAGTAGCAATACTTGGATTACTACTTGTCCAAGTTATACCATTTTTAGTATTAGAATCCTGAGGAACAAAACTTACCTCAAGCTTTTTGCTTGCAGTTCCACTCATATCTAAGTTTAAACTATTAGGAACTAAAGATATAGATTTGGGAGTTGTCTGTACTATTACTGTAGCAGTTGTTGATTTTTTATTTGCTGTAGTAGCTGTTATTTTTACTGTTCCATTTGCTTTTCCAGTTACCATAATTTTTCCATTTGTAGATCCTTTTTCATCTTTTACTTCTGTTATAGCAACTTTGCTTGTATCTGAACAACTCCAACTTATTGCATTTTCTATATTTGAATAACTAGGTTCAAAACTAACAGACAAAATTTGAGTATTTGTTCCACTTTTATCTAATGTTATTGTTTCTGGATTTAGCTTTATTGATTTTGGACTTGTTTGTACTAATACTGAACAAGAGTCCTCTTTTCCATTTTGTGTTGTTACAGTAATTATTACTGTTCCATTTGCCAATCCTACTACTCTACCATTTTGATCTACTTTAGCAATTTTGTTATCACTACTTTTCCATGTTAAATTTTGATTTACATTAACAGTATCAGGTTCAATTTTTGTCTGTAATTGTACAAAATCAACTCCTGAGCCCAAATTTATTGTTACCTTATTTTTGTTAGTTATTGTTATACTTTTAGGACTTGTTTGTACTTTTACTTTTCTTTCTATTTTTTTACCATTTGATAATGATGCTACTATTGTTAATTCATCACAATTTGCTACCCCTCTTATTGTTGCAGTATGTGTATTTCTTATATCTTCAACCTTTACTTCAGCTGCTGATTCATTTGTTGATTTCCAAGTTACAGGATCATTTGAATTTGTTTCTACTGTTATTGTTGTAGTCTCTCCTACTTCTATTACTAATAACTCTTCTGAATCTGTTGTTATATCTCCTTCATAATCATTTCTATCTAAAACAGTTCCATCTTCTAAGATTGTATATTGATTTTTTGATTTCAAAAATTCAATATTAAAATGTTTTGATCCATCTTCTTCTTGAACTTTTGTTATTGTATAATCTTTTCCTTCTTCTCCTATGTTCTTTTCAAAATTAACCTTTAAATGTGCTTCTTCTACTTTTGCTCTACTACTTTTTCCAAGAGCAGTAATAACTGATGTTCTTAATATTTCTTTTTCTTCTGCTTTATTAGTATTATCTTTTGCTGTTGTTACTTGTTTTATTACTCCACTTCCAATGATTTGTGATACTGTAACTCCAGATATTATTAACAGCACTACTATTGTTACCGTTAAAGCTATTAATGTTATCCCATCTTTTTTAATAATATTATTCATTTATTTGTCTTCCATTTTCTTCCATTTTATAGTAATTTTTTCTTTAAGCAAAATGTTTACCTTTAGATTTAACTCTTTTTTCTTCAGTATTTTTTCCATTTTGGTTTGAAAAATACTCTTCAAGCATTCTCTTTCTTTCTATTTCATCATCATTTTTTTCTGATACATTATCATTAGAAATATTTTCGTCTTTGTTTTCCTCTTTTTTTAATTGATTATTTATTTGTTCATCATATACTTGATTATTATCTGATACATAATATTCATCATTAAAATTAGTATTATATGGATTTTCATCATTCATATTTTTATAATTTTCATTATCTGATAATTCTTGATGTTCAAACATTGCTCTATCCAATTCTTCTGCACCTGGAAATTCAATTTCTTCCTCTTCATCTTTTCTAATTTTTATTTTTAATATTATTGAAACTATTATTGTTAATACTAAAAATGCCAAAATTGCAATTAAAATATATTGTTCTTTTCCCCAAGTTTCTGGTTTAATCCAATTTACTTTTCCAACAATTTGTTGACTTTTATCCTTAGTTGATATGCTTTCTGTTTTAGTTGTTGAAGTTGTTATTTTTGTATTTTCTGAAACTATTGTTGAAGAAGTTTCTTCTGCTGTTGAAATTGTTGTTGATTCAGTTTGTGGTTGCTCATCTATTACTGGTTCTTCTGGTGCAGTTGTTTGTTCAACTGCTTTTCTTGTAATATTTAATGTATATGTTTTCTTTGTTTTTCCATCTTCTGCAACAACTACAATTTCAATTTTATTTTCTCCTTCATTTAATGCAATATTACCATCTCCTGATTTTACTTTTGCATTTTTGTCTTTTGTTGTTGCATATATATATACTTTTTCTGCTTCATTTGGAACTTCTATATTATATTCATATATATCTGATTTAAATCCTTTAAAATCATATTGTTTTGGATTTAACCCCAAATCCCTTAATCTAGCTTCTGATGATTTTTTTGTATTATTATTTGTATTATTATTTATATTTGAATTATTATTTTGATTTGTATTGTCTATTTTATTATCATCTGTATTTTGGTTTGTATCTTCTTTCTCTATTGCCTTTACTACAATTTCTTCTGAGATCATTTCAGTAACTTCTGTTGAAAAATCAGTAATATCACCTTTCAACAGAAATTTATATTCATTTGCTTCTTGTGGTGTAAATGTTATATTTACACTTTTTGTTTCATTTGCAGTCTCACTAGTTTGACCAACTATTCCTTCTGACTTTCCAGCACCTGTAAGTGTTAAATTCCAACTACCAGCAACAATATTAGCTGTTACTGTAACCTCTTCACCTACATTTACTTCATTTGAGCTAGCTGTTAATTTTGCACTAGCTGCTTCAACAAAATTATTAAACCCTAGTAAACTAGCACAAAAAACTAGTATTATAAAATATTTTTTTAACTTTTTTGGCATTGTCTTTCTCCTTTATATTTCTATTTTTGAAACACCTAACAATTGTTTTTGGATTTTCAGTAAATCAGCTGAATTTATTATTCCATCTTGATTTACATCTGCAGATATTTTTTTATATTCATTATTAATTTTTTTTACTTTTAATAAATCTTTTTGAATTACTAATAAGTCTGCTGAATTCATTTTTCCATCACCATTAACATCTCCTAAAACTGAAATTGTATATTTTTCATCAACTTTATAACCTGTAGCAATGTTTAAATCATCTTGAATTTTTTCTCCATTTATATCTTTTACAATTATTTCTTCTCCTAAAATTTCTTTCAAATCTTTAACTGTACAATTTGGAATTGATGTTATCTGTGTGGTTTTATTATTTATTCTTATTTTATCATTTTCAATTATTTCTTTTGTGTCATCATTATCTGATTCATCTTTTTTCTGATCATCTATATTTTTTATAGAGACTAAATATAATTTATAATTTTCTTCATATTCATAAGTTTCTCTTGCTGCATATCCTTCTATTCCATTAGATTTTTTTATTAAGTCCCAATATGTTCCACCTACTTTTTCTGTAGCCTTTTCTAATACTGTTACAACTTCATTTAAATATATTTTTTCTCCAATATATGTTCCATTTGGTTTATCTCTTAATCTTAAACTTGGGTCCGCATTACACTTAACTAGATTACTATCTATCTCTGTTATTTTATTTTCATCTAAATTTGGTTTTGTACATATATTATCTGGCATATTTTTATATACTGGAATTATAAATGTATAATCCATATCTATTGATCCACATTCTTCAAATGCTACTCTTAATTTTGTTCCTTCATTTTGTGGTGCCATTATATTTTGTTGATATTGATGCCAATATAATCCAGTTTCTGAACTATCAACATCAAATTTTTGAAGATACATTGTATTTTGTCCTCTATTAATATATCCTTTTGAAATAAATTCAACACCTCCATCTATTGATAATTCAATTGATGTCCAATCTTCTTGTTCTGCCCTAGCAAGTCCATTTAATATAACATTGTCTTTTCCACTTCCACTAGCTCCTATATTAAATACATTATATACCCCAATATATTGATCATTATATCCTTCACCTTTTACTAATGGTGATGTTCCATTTCCTTGTTCTTGTAATATTCTTGCTATTACATAATAAACATTTACATTATATTTTTTTGATGCCTCTATAATTGCATTTATGTATGATTCATTATTCCAAAAATCATATTTTTTTAACATTGCTTGTATTGTCTCAATTTTATAATCTGTATATGTTAATTCTAAAAATTGAAAAATATCTGACGAATTTAATGAGTTTCTTGGATCCATCATATATTTTAATGCAGATTGTGATGCACAATGCCATTTTCCAGAATCATATGTTGTATCACCACAAATAGGACATATCCATTCTCCTGCATATGAACTACTTGTTGGTACTAAGTTTCTTGGTGATGAACCATGTCCTACATATTCATTTTCAATTACCTCATTCCAATCTAAATCTGTATATAATATTTTAAAATTCCAATTTGAATGTTCTTTTTTTAGATTTTGTATCATTTCTTTTATTTGTGGACATGTATTTGAATCTATATTTTCTATATCTTGACTAATTGTTTGATTTACTGCAAATGTTTTAGTAAAAAAGCAAAAATATTGCAATATTAAAATTATCATTATTAAGATAAAAATTACCTTTTTTTTCATTTTTTCTCCTCTTCTTACAGTATTTTATATATTCTCTACTTTTGTTATTTTTTTCATTTTCTTTCGATAATAGTATATCATTTTTGCATTCTTAAAGTCAACCTTGACGCTATGTCTTTTATATTACATTTATATTACATTTATATTACAAATTCCTTAATTTTTCTTGTAGTTTCTATCTTTTTTATGATATAATATTTTTTATAATGATTGGAGGATTTATGATGGAATTACTTTCACCTGTTGGTGATTTTGATTGTTTAAAAGCTGCTGTACAAAATGGTGCAGATGCTGTATATTTTGGAGCAAATAGTTTTAGTGCAAGGGCTTTTGCTTCAAATTTTGATGATGATACACTTGCCAAAGCTATAAATTATGCAAAAATAAGAGGGGTTAAAACAAATTTAACTTTAAATACTCTTATAAAAAATGATGAAATGTATAATGCAATAGCTTTAGCAAAAAAAGCTTATGAATATGGTATTGATGCAATAATTGTTCAAGACTTAGGTCTTGCTCGTTATATGATAAAAAATTTTCCTGGTCTTGCTGTTCATGCAAGTACACAAATGTCTGTACATAATTTAGAAGGTGTTCTTACTCTTCAAAATATGGGCTTTTCTCGTGTTGTACTTTCTAGAGAGCTTTCTCTTCAAGAAATTGATCATATATGCAAAAACTCAAATGTTGAAATTGAAGCATTTGTACATGGTGCTCTTTGTATTTCATATTCAGGTCAATGTTTATTTTCAAGTATGGTTGGTGGTCGTTCTGGAAATCGTGGTAAATGTGCTCAGCCTTGTAGATTACCTTATGAATTATTAGAAAATGATACAACTATTGATAAGGGTTATTTATTAAGTCCTAGAGATTTATGTGGATTAGAATATTTACCACAACTAGTAAATGCTGGAGTGACTTGTCTAAAAATTGAAGGCAGAATGAAAACTCCTGAATATGTTGCAACTGTTACTAGAATTTATAGAAAATATCTTGATTTAGCAATGTCAAAAAATGATTTTAAAATTGATGAGAAAGATAAAAAAGACTTATTACAAGTATTTAATAGAGGTGGATTTTCAAATGGACATCTATCTTCTACTGAAAATAGAAAATTAATATATCCTCAAAAATCTAATAATATGGGAATATATTTAGGAACTATTTCAAATTTCAATAAAAATCATGGACATATTTCATTTAAAACTAATGAAATTCTACATGTTGGAGATAAAATTTGTGTTGAAAATAAAAAACATGAAACAAATCTTTATACTATTTCTGAATTAATGAAAAATGATAAAAACATTACAGAAGCACATATTGGTGATAAAATAAAAATCGGTAGAATGAAAGGTGATATTTTTATAGGTGACAAATTATTCAAAATTTCTGATAAAGAATTAACAACTTCTGCATTAGAAACTATTGAAAAAGAGTCTAGAAAAAGAAACTTGTCTTGTGAAATGAAAGTTATCTTAAACTCCCCTATTTCTTTAAAAATATTTGATGACAATATATCTGTTAAAATTGACTCTAATATAATTCCTGAACCTGCTCAAAAATCACCTATGACAAAAGAAAGACTTATTTCTCAAATTTGTAAAACTAATAATACACCTTATAATTTTGAAAATATATATATTGAATTAGGAGAAAATCTTTATGTTCCAAGTATTAGTGGAATTAATGAACTTAGAAGACAAGCATTAGCTCAATATGAAGAAAAACTTATTTCAAGTTTTAGAAGATTATCTAATGCTAATTATATAGAAAACAATCCAAGTTCATCACATAAAGAAACAAAAATAAGTTTATTATTAAATACATTAAATTTAAATTATGATTATTTAGAATTAAAAAATATATCTAAAATATATATACCATTCAAATATTTTATAAATAAAAACTTTTCTCACCTACTTTTAGATGTTTGTAAAAAATTTGATACATATATTTATATGCCAACAATAATTAGAAAAAATTACAATAAATTAATAAAAAATAATTTACCAACTATTTTAGAAAAATATAAAATAAAAGGATTTGTTTTATCAAATATAGGAAATTTTGAACTTTTAAAAGATTACAAAGATTATGAATTTATATGTAATTATACATTCAATATATTTAACAATTTAACTATCAATGAATTGCCTGTAAATACAATGACACTATCACCTGAACTTAACAAAACTAATTTAGAAAACTTCAATACAAATAAAAAAACAGAATTAATTGTCTATGGAAGAACTCCATTGATGAATTCAAATTATTGTTTATTAGGAAAATCAAATAAATGTTATTCAGAATGTGACCATAAATGTAATTCAATAAATAAATATTATTTAAAAGACAGACTTGGATTTTTATTTAGAATAATACCAGATAATATCCAAACAATTACAACTATTTACAATAGTAAAATAACATCAATTGAATATAATGGACTTCCTATTGACTTTGCAAGAATTGATATTTTAGATGAAAGCATTTCTGAAATTAATGATATCATAAAAACTGTTTTAACTGGTAAAAAGCTTGAAGGAAATCAATATACTAATGGAAACTTTAATAAAGAAATTTAAATGAAAGAGATAAAATTCTCTTTCATTTTTTTATTGTGTAACACTTTTTATTGATTTCCATATTATATATTATCAAAAGAAAAAAATTAAAGAATTACTTAAAATTCTTTAGCAAATCTTATCTTAATTATAAAGGAGGTGTTTTGTATGCCAGAAAATAGAGGTTGTGGATGTGGCTTTGGTTTTGGAGATGACTGCTGCTGGATAATAATTCTTATACTTTTAATTTGTTGCTGCTGTGGTGGTAACAGAGGTGGATGTTGCTAATCCTTTAGACATATAAAAAAGGTCCTAAATGGACCTTTTTGGCTATATAAAACCTTATATTTCTATTGCATTTTTCTTTTTAATATATTAAAATATTACTGATACATTAAGAAGAAAGGAAGATTTTTTATGAAAAAGAAAATTTCAATAGCATCATGTTTGCTATTAATATTAATTTCAACAACTGTTTTTGCCTCAACACCAGTAAAAATGGAAATTGTTGAAAATAATATATGTAATATTGAACTAAATGAAAACTCAAAGTTTGAAAAAAAAATTATAAGTTCAGAATTAGATAAAAAACAAGTAACACTACAATTACAAATTAATAATAATGCAATTAATGAATTGCCAGAAGGAGAATTAATGCTAGTTATAGATAGTTCTGATAGTATGAATACAAAAGTAACTGATACAACAACAAGAAAAGAATTAGTCTTAAATTCAGCTAATAAACTTGTTGAAAATCTATTATCAATTAACTCTTCTACTCTAAAAATTGGTGTTGTAACATTTTCTGCAAGTCAAGAACAATCAGAAATGGGAACTGAAAAAGATGCTCAACTAGTAACTACATTTACAAATGATTTAAAAACTTTAAAAACAAAAATTTCTGCAATTGAAGGAACTGGAGCTTATACTGATTTAGATGCTGGTTTAAAATTAGCTCAAAAGACTTTCACAGCTGAAAAAAATAATAAATACATAATTGTTTTAACAGATGGTGTACCAAATATGAATGTTGGAAATTCAGATTTAGTTAAAATTGAAGCTTTAGAAAAAGTAATTTCTACAACAAAAGAAACATTATTATCATTAAAAAATATTAATGTAATTTCACTTTTAACTGGTATAGATGATGAAAAAGCTACTGTTAGAACAGATGGTACAAATTCTTATACATATGGTCAAGTTATTGAAGGTGTTTTTGGAACAGAAGAAAAACCTACAGTTGGCAAATTTTATAAAATACATGATAATGAAATAGAAAAAACTATCAAAGAAGAAATTTATTCTAATTTAGTTCCTATTTCTAAAACATTAACTGATATAACTGTTGTAGATTATTTTCCTAAAGAAATTATAGAAAATTTTAATATGGCATATGTTCAAGGAACTGATACTTCAAAGATTTCAACATCAATTGATAAAGAAACAAATAGTATAACTTGGACTATTCCAAAATTAGAGGCTGGAAAATCAATAAGTATACAATATACATTAACTTTAAAAAATGAATTTAATGAAAAGATAATCGGAGAAATTTTAAATACAAATCAAAAAGTTGATATAGATTTTAAAGATTTTGATAGTAATAAACAAACAAAAACTTCTAATGTTTCTCCAAAAATAAAACTCACAAAAATTGAGCAATCAGAAACAAAACCTGTTGAGCCAAAAAAAGATGATACAAAATCATCTGAAGAATTACCAAAAACAGGTACTCCTATATTAATTGGACTTTTTGCAATTACAACTTTTTCTACTATTATATTTGCTTATAAATCTAAAAAATCTAGTTTTTAAATAAAAGGTCAATAAAATGACCTTTTTATTTTTTTTTCAAAAATCCCTTGTAATTTTTTTTAATATGTGTTAATATATTTAAGTAAATTGACTTAGGGGCATAGTGTCAATGGTAGCACATCGGTCTCCAAAACCGCTTGTCTGGGTTCGAATCCTAGTACCCCTGCCAATAAACATATCATCTTGAAGAGAATAGTAATTTTTCTATTCTCTTTTTATTTTTATTCTATATTTTTAGAAAGGAACTTTTTTATTGAAAAAAATAGTATTTTTTCTTATATCTTATTTATTTTTAATATCTATTTTATTTATTCCAATATTATTTAATTCGATTTCTGAAACTCCTTCGATTTCATTAAATACTTCAGAATATATATGGCCAATTCCTGGATATACAATTATTTCCTCTCCTTTTGGCAAAAGAATTTCTCCTACGGCTGGAGCATCTTCATTTCATAAAGGAACTGACATTCCAGCCCCTGAAGGAACAAGACTATTAGCTGTTTGTGATGGAATTATAACATTTACAGGTTTTCTTGGTGGAGGTGGTTATACAATAACATTAACTAATAATAATATAAAAATTTCATATTGTCATGTTTCACCTATTTTTATAGTTTCTGTTGGAGACCATGTAAAAAAAGGACAAATAATTGGAAATGTAGGACCTAAATATGTATATGGTGTTGTTGGAAATAACTATTTTGATTCCGCTAATGGAAAACCTACAAATGGTGCTACAACAGGTTGCCATCTTCATATTGGTTTCAGAATTAATGACAAATACGAAAATCCTTTAGATTATTTAAAATAAGTATTATTATTTTAATTTACAATAACTAATATTTATGATATTATAGATATCATAGATTTTTTAATCTAAATTTATTTTATAAGGAATGATAGAAATGGCATTTGATGGAATTGTTGCACATGTATTAACAAAAGAATTTAAATTTGATTTAATTAATGGAAAAATAGATAAAATATATCAACCTGATAAAAACACTATTATTCTAGGAATTTATTCTAATTTTACACATTTCAATTTGAATATTTGTATAGATGCACATAATTGTAGAATTAATCTAACAACAAAGCAAAAAAACAATCCACTTATAGCACCTAATTTTTGTATGTTACTTAGGAAACATTTAATTAGTGGTAAAATATCAAATATTGAAACTTTTGGTTTCGAAAGATTAATAAAAATAGATATTGATATAATAAATGATTTTAATGAAATTGAAACTAAAAGTTTAATTATAGAGCTTATGGGAAAACATAGCAATATAATTTTGGTAAATAATAAAAAAATTATAATTGACTCTTTAAGACATATTGTAGCAATAGATTCTTCTTATAGAGATATATTACCTTCTAGACTCTATACATTTCCAACATCTAACAAATTAGATTATACTCAACTTACTAGTTTATGTGATATATTTTCAAACACTCTTCCACTTCCAGCAAATGAATTTTCAAAATTATTTGCTAATACTTTTACTGGTTTTAGTACTTCTTTTATAAAAAATATATTAGAAGATTGCTCAATAACAACTATTTCAAATAAAAATATCGAAGTTTTTCAAAAAAATTTAGAAAATATATTATCTTCTTCTAATTTAAAATTTAAAGAAATTTATAAAAATGAAAAACTTTCAGATTATGTATTAACATTAAATACTGATATTACTCATAAGTTTGAATTAAATGATTTTATAGACAATTTTTATTTTAATAGAGAAAAATTTGAAACATTTTCTAATTATAAGAATAATATTTTAAAATTAATTTTAGAACAGCAAAAAAAATATAATAATCGATTAATTAGTATTAATAATAAGCTAAAAGATTGTAATGAAAAAGATAAATACAGATTATATGGAGAATTAATTACATCTAATTTATATAAACTATCAAATATTCATAAAACTTCAATTGAATTAGAAAATTATTATGATAATAATAATTTAATTTCTATTCCTTTAGATATTAGATATTCTCCTAATATAAATGCAAAAATGTATTTTAAAAAATATAATAAATTAAAAAATGCCTCTCAAATAGTTTATAATCAAAAAATAGAAACAGAAAGTGAACTAAATTATATTGAAAGCATTATATATGAATTAGAATCAGCATCAAATATAGATGAAATTCAAGATATATTTGAAGAAATATCTGAAAATGGTATTTTAAAAAATAAATCTTCCAATAAGAAGAAAAAAGAGAAAATATCAAAGAAGAAAACAAAAAACTATTCACCTCTTCATTTAAAAATTGATAATTTTGATGTATATGTTGGAAAAAATAACAAAGAAAATGATTGGCTTACATTTGTATTTGCAAATAAATCTGATATATGGCTTCATACTAAAGATATTCAAGGAGGCCATGTTATTATAAAATCATCTGGCTCTAATGTTTCTGATGATACTTTAGTAAAATGTGCTAAAATTGCTGTTCAACATAGTAAAGCAAAATTTTCTTCAAATGTACCTGTAGACTATTGTAAAGTTCAATTTATAAAAAAGCCAAATAATGCAAAACCAGGAATGGTTATTTTTACAAATAATAAAACAATATTTGTAACTCCCTAAATATAACTTTTAGTATGAATTCTATATCACATCAAAAAACAGATATTTTTATTATTCATATATGCTCTAAAATAAATAATAAAGTAGACCTTAAATAGAGGTCTA
The DNA here is from genome assembly GCA_001915995.1 of Clostridium sp. 26_21. Taxonomy (GTDB): domain Bacteria; phylum Bacillota; class Clostridia; order TANB77; family CAG-508; genus CAG-269. The sequence goes on along the minus strand of MNRO01000008.1, from coordinate 88,285 downwards.
CTTTATTATTTATGCTTCTGGTTCTATTAAACCAAAGTTTTTACCATCTTTTAATCTATGGATAACATTTACTTTACCACTTTCTTGGTTAACAAATGTTAAGAACATTTGACTTGGTCTTTCTTCTAATTTTAATTTTGCATCTTCTGGTGTCATTGGTTTTATTTCATAGTATTCTACTTTTAAAATTTCATCTTCTACTTCATGTACTATTGTTTGTGCATTTAAGTCTTTTAAGCTTGAATCTTTTTGCATTTTTTCTCTTTTGGTTTTTGCTTTTCTAATTTGTCCTTCTATTATATCTATATCTTTATCTATAGATGCATATAAGTCTTTTTCTTCAGCAACTGCTCTAAATGTTTCTCCATTAGCAATTACTTTGATTTCTGCTATTTGATAATTTTTTTCAACTTTTGCTATTATTTCAGCTTCAGCATTTTCAAAGTATTTTTCTATCCTTTCCATTTTCTTTTCTGCATAATCGTTTATTGCATCTGTTATCTTAAGTTCTTTTCCTGTAATTTTTATTTTCATAAAAAATCGCTCCTCTCTTTTCTTTTATTGTTGACACCTAGTTCATCTTCATTATATCTTTTTTATTGCTTTTTGACAAGGCTTTTCATAGAAAATTTACACCAAAACCAACAATAAAAGAAACGGAAATTTTCCGTTTCTTTTATTTTGAAGTTTTTTGTAATTCTGTATTAATTATTGTCCATACATTAGATGTTTCCATATCTTTTCTCCAGCCAGATGTTCCACCTAATCCATATTTTGAAACTAATGAAACTTTGGCTGTAATTGATGTTCCATCTTCAATCCACATTTTTACAGTATCTTTTCCATCTGCATATTCAATATAATATTGTTGCAAATCTTCATTCCATTGTTTTTCAACTCCATTTGGAATTTTTACATTTAACATACTTACTACAGATGGCTTTCCTACTAATTCTCCACTTGAATTTACTTTCCATTGTCTTGTGTAAAATGGTAATGCTAAAATAATTTTTTCTGATTTTACTTCATCATATTCAATAATTTTCTTTAAATTTGTTTCTACCCAATTATATCCTGCTGTAGTACCAGCTTTTGTACTTGAAGCCCCATACTGATCATATGCCATAAATATTAAATAATCTGCAACATGTCCAATTACATTTCTGTCATAACATAATGACCAATTAGCATCTCCATCTGGTGCAGTTACATCAACAGATAATACTACTCCTAATTCTTTCATTCTTGGATCTAGTTCTATTATAAATCTTGAAAATTTATCTTTATCTGCTTGATACATATTTTCAAAATCTATATTTATTCCATCTAATTGATATTCTACACATGCTTCAACTATATTTTCAATTAATTCTTGTCTTTTAGTATAACTATTTAATATTGTTGATGTTACTTTTATTCCAGCTTCATCATTTTGTATAGCTGGCCAAACTTTATATCCATTTGAATGGGCCCATTCTATATATTTTTTTCCTGATTCTCCTATTTTATTTTTTAAATTCCCATTAGAATCTATATAGAAAAAAGTTGGTGATACTACATTTACGCCTTCTATTACTTGACCTATTCTATCTGGTGCTTGTACATATTTTGAGTAATAATCCCAAAACATATTTACTTTTCCTGTTATTTGTTTTTCTTCTTCCCAATCATCTCTTACTGTTGTATAATTTGCAAGTTTATTTGTTTTTACATATCCTACATTTCCATTTTCAGTTCTAATTTTAGTCCATCCATCTTTTTCTTCTATTATTATTATCATATCTCCTTTTTCAATTTTATCAACTGTTTTTGAGAAGAAATCTGCTTTCCATTTAACTGATACTTTTGATTTTGCATATGCTTTAACTTGTTTTCTTGTTAATGAATCTAATATTACATTTTTTTCAATAACTGTTGTTTCTAAATTATACACATCTTTCATTTCAACAATTGGCATATATATTATATCTTCTTTTTTTATTGCATGTGCATATATTTTTTTCGTTGATCCATTTAATGTAAGTTTATTTGTGTCAAATCCTATGCTTGCAATTTGTTTATCATAAGTAGTTATGATTTCATTTATTTCATCTTCTATATATATGTATTTATCAAAATAATTTTTTACATCTTCTAATGACATATATATATTTCCATTTTCTTCTATTATCTCATGTTTTAAATTTGCTGTTACATTTTTATTATTTAAAACTAAGTTAATTTCATTTGCTGTTTTTTCTCTTAAATAGTTCTCAGCTTTATTTAAAACAAAAATTATTATAATTAGTAATATTGCTATTATAATAACTCTTTTTAAGAGGCTTTCTTTTTTTGGCTCTTTATCTATTTTGATTTTTAGATCATTTCTGTGCTTCATTTATTTGCTCTCTCCTTAATTTTTTTCTTAATTATATTATATCAACAATAAAATAGCAAGATTTTTCCTGCTATTTTATATTAATTTTTTCTTATTACATTTTTCTAAAAACTCCAGCTACCTTTCCTAATATTTTGCAATCTGGAACTATTATTGGATCCATTGTATGGTTTTCTGGTTGTAAACGTATATAATCTTTTTCTTTATAAAAAGTTTTTACTGTTGCTTCATCTCCTATTAGTGCAACTACTATTTCACCATTATCTGCATTACTTTGTTTTTTTACTAATATATAGTCACCATCTAAAATTCCAGCCTCTATCATACTTTCTCCTCTTACTGTCAACATAAAGCTTTCACTGTTTCCTACAAAATCAATTGGAATTGGAAATGTATCTGTTACATTTTCTACTGCTAATATTGGTTGACCTGCTGTTATTCTTCCTATAACTGGTACATCAACTAATTCTTTTTGTACATAAAAATCTTTTGTTGACTTTACATATGGTTCTCCATTTGCTCCTTTAATAATTTTTAGTGTTCTTCCTTTTTTATCTTCTTTTTTTATGTACCCATCTTTTTCTAATTTTTCAAGATATGCATGTACTGTTGCAGTTGAGCTTAATCCTATTGCTTTTCCTATTTCTCTTACTGATGGTGGATAACCATTTTCTAATACTTGTGTTTCTATAAATTTTAATATTGCTTTTTCCTTTTTTGTAGTTTCAGCTCTTGTTCCCATTTTATCACTTCTTCCTTTCAAAACATTTATTCTGCTTTTTACGCCTTAATATTATCATAAATAAAAAAAAATGTCAAACAAATATTTGACATTTTTAAAATTATTTTGTTATTGATAATATTTGATATTTAATAACTCCTGCTGGTGCATTAACTTCTACTGTACTTCCTTTTTTGGCTCCTAATAATGCTTTTCCAATTGGTGATTCATTTGATATTTTATTTTCTGCTAAATTTACTTCTGTTGAACCAACTATTGTATATTCAACTTCTTCTTCAAATTCTACATCATATAATTTAACTGTATTTCCTATTTGAACTGTTTTTGTATCAATTTCTTTTTCATCAATTATTCTTGCATGTCTAATTTTATTTTCTAGTTCTGCTATCTTTCCTTCATTCTCTGCCTGTGCTGTTTTTGCTTCATCATATTCTGAATTTTCTGATAAGTCTCCGAATCCTAATGCAACTTTTATTCTTTCAGCTATTTCAGTTCTTTTTTCTGTTCTTAAAAACTCTAATTCTTTTTCTATTTTATCATATCCTTCTTGTGTTAATATTACTTCTTTTTCTTCCATAAAAATCGCAATCCTTTCTTATGCATAAATATATTTTTATATTGTTAAAACATTTTATAATGTTTTTAGTTTATGTAGTATATTACATTATTTTTTGCATTTTGTCAATAGTTTTTCCAGTTTTTAGTCTTTAAATAAATCTTTTCCATCTTTTAAATAATTGATTCCTGAAAATATTGTTGCTATCACAGCTAATGTTAATATTACTGTTGATAATATGTTTACTATAAATTGTCCAGATGTCATATATATGCTTGCAGAATAAATTTGTGCTTTCTCTGGAGTTGCAACTCTAAATATAAAATCTCCAAATTTAAATTTATCTACAAATGCACATATTATTCCCACCATTTGTGTAACTGTCTTTAATTTTCCCCATATTGATGCTGCGATAACCTTTCCACCTTTTTCTACAGCTAGTAATCTATAACCAGATACTATGAATTCTCTAGCTAATACTATGATTGGAATCCATGATGGTATTTTTCCATATTCTACCAGTATTATCAATGCTGATAATACTAAAATTTTATCTGCTAATGGGTCTAAAAACTTTCCAAATGTTGTTACTTGATTTCTGCTTCTTGCAATATAACCATCTAGTTTATCTGTTATTGATGCTATAATAAATATTACATTCATTATCCAAAATGATGTAGATATTCCCAAAAATTCTCCTGAAATTCCACATATATTATCAATTATAGGGATTAACATCATAATTGGTACTAGTATTATTCTAAATATTGTTAATTTATTAGCCAAATTCATTTTCATATTTACATATCCTTTCAATTAAATATAAGCTACAATAAAATGTAGCTTATATCTTTTATTGTTTCATACTTTCTATTTCTTTATTTAACACTTCTTTTGCTTTATTTAATTGAGTATCATTTGTGTCTGTTGGTAACCCTGTTACACTTGTTTCTAATAATATTTCATAATCAGGAGTTATTCCTACTTTATTTATTTTAGTTTTATTTGGTGTATAGTATTCTTCAATTGTTATTTTTAATCCTGCTCCATTAGTTAATGTTAAAAGTTGTTGAATTACACCTTTTCCATATGTTTTTGTTCCTACAATTTTTGCTGCATTTAAATCTTTTAAAGCTCCTGCCATTATTTCAGAAGCACTTGCAGAACTTGCATTTACTAATACTACTACTGGCTCATCAATTAATTTATCTTCTTTTGATTTTGTAATTTCTTCTTTTCCATCTTTATCAACTGTTATTAGTACTGTTTGATTTTTTGGAACAATGTAATCAACAATTTTAAGAGCTTCGTCTACAAGACCTCCACCATTATCTCTTAAATCTATAATCAATCCTGTTATTCCTTGTTCTTTTAATGATAAATATTTTGCTTTAAAATCCTCTGCTACACCTTCATCAAAACTTGATATTCCTAAATATCCCATATCATTGTCAAATTTATATGAATACACTGGATTTGTATTTACTTTTGCTCTTTCTACTTCAAATGTTAAAGTTTGATCATCTCTTAATATTTCAAGAGATACTTTAGTTCCTTCTTCACCTTTTATTGTATTTGCCATTTCTGTCATTTGATCTGCTGTATATTCAACACCATTTACTTTTTTTATTAAATCTCCTGCTTTTATTCCTGCTTTTTCAGCAGGGCTTTCTCTTATTGGTGAAAGTACTTGAACTAAATTTTGTTCAGTATTTTTTATCATGTATATACCTATCCCAACAAAATTTCCCATTATTGTTTCAGTATATTCTTTCATTTTATCTGCTGGTATATATTCAGTATATTCATCTCCTAATGAATTAACATATCCTTCTATTGCTCCATCTATTGCTTTTGTTTCATCAATATCTGTTGCATTTAAATATTTACTTTTAATAGTCCTTTCTATACTTTTTAATGATTTAGATAAATTAGTATCACTAGTTAAATTACTTAATATAGAATTATTGTTTTCACCTGTTGTTGTATTATTTCTATCTGTTACATATATTGTTGTTAATATACTTGTAACAAATGCTGTTAAAACTATTAACATTATTGTTTTGTAAATTCTTTGTCTCTTTATGTACTTATTGTTATCTTCCATTTTAAAAAACTCCTTTAAATATATTTTACATTTGTAAATCTATGGTAAATATGGTAATGGATTTACAGGTTTTCCTCCAACTCTAACTTCAAAATGTAGATGTGTTCCTGTTGAATTTCCTGTTGATCCAACTGTTCCTATAACTTGACCTTGTGAAACATGTTCTCCTCTTTGTACCTTTCTTGAACCAGCTAACATGTGTCCATATAATGTCATCGTCCCATCTCCGTGACTTATAACAATATATTCACCATAACTATAATATCTTCCATTACTTATACGTGCTGTTGATATAACAACTGTACCTGACTTTACTGCAACTACATTTTTTCCAACAACTCCAATATTTACATCAACACCTGTATGCCCTGCATATGATGGATAATTTTTATTATTTATATTTGATTTTGATAATCCTTGAACTGGAAAAATATATCCACTTGCACTTGGTTGTGAAATTATATTTTGTCTATTTTTTTCTTCTTCTTCTTTTGCAATTCGCTCTAGCTCTGCTTGTATTTGTCTTTTATCTTCTTCAAATCTTTCTATTTCCTTTTGCTTTTCTTTTTCATCTGCTGTTAATTTTGCTGCATAAGATTCTTTTTCAGATTTTAATCTCTCTAATGAATTTTGTTTTGATTGTTGTGCAGAAAGCGCATCATTTAAATCATTTTTACTTTTTTCTAGTTCTTTTTTTCTCTCTTCAATTTGATTTTTTTCGTCAGTTACCTTACTCATAAATTCTTTATCTGCATTCATAAGTGCTTCTGCATAATAATATTTTGATAAAAAATCTTTCAAATTAGATGATGACAAAAATATTTCTAAATATGAATTATCTCCATTTTTATATAAAGCTATTACTCTAGCATCTAACAATTCTTTTTGTTTATTATATTCTTCTTCTTTCTGTTCTATGTCTTTTTCTGTTGCATAAATTTGTGCTTGTAAATCTTTAACTTGGCTCTTTAAATCATTGATCTCATTTTCAACTGTTGAGATTTGATATATTAAATTTTCTACAGACTGCATCGTTTCAGATTTATTTGCTTGTATTTCTTTCTGTTCATTTTTTAAACTGTCAATTTTATCATCAATTTCAGATTGTTGATTTTTTAAACTAGATTTAGAATTTGTAGCATAAGATATATTCTGAAAAATTATAACAAATGCTACCATTATTCCAAAAATCTCTACCATTTTGTTTTTCATAACATTTTTCCTTTCTTGTATTTTCAAGAATTCTAATTGTTTTCTGTACTTTCTACCGTATTTTTTGTTTCATTTTTTTCTTTAGTACTTGATGTTATATTATTTTTATTCTGATAATAATCTAATGGATTTACTGTTTGACCATTTATTCTTATTTCAAAATGTGCATGTGGTCCTGTTGAATATCCTGTTGAGCCTACTTCCAAAATTGGTGTTCCTGCCTTAACTTCATCTCCAACTTGTACTAAAATTGAATTTCCATGTGCATATAATGTTTGTACTCCTCCACCATGATCAATTATTACCATATTACCATATGCAGTATTATATGTTGCTTTAGAAACAACTCCATTCGCAGCAGCTACAAAATTTGTTCCTAGTGGTGCACTTATATCTATTCCTGTATGTAACTTATATGCTCCTGTTATTGGATGTACTCTCATTCCATAAAGAGATGTTAATGATGTTCTTCCAGGAACAGGCCATACAAAAACTCCTCCTATATAATCTTCGCTTATACTTCCTAAAGCTAATATTTTTATTTCATTTTCTATTTGAGTTACTTGTGTATTATATTCATCAATTTGTGCTTGAAGTTCCTGCTCCTGTTTTGTTAATTTACTTAAATAATATTCTCTTCTTGTTTTTGAGTTTTGTACTACTTGTGTTTTCCTTTGTTGCAATTGCTTACTTTCAACTACTTGTTTCTTTTTTTCGTCTAATATTTTTTTGGTTGTCTGAATTTCTTCTATTTGTTGTTCTGCATTATCTAATAGTCCTTTATCATATTTGCTTAGTAAAATTAATTTTTCATATGTTTTTATTAGTTCTTTTACATTTTTAGCTGCCAATAACACTCCTAAAAACTGTAAATTATCTGACTTATACATTTCTATTACTCTTGCATCTAAAACATTTTTTATTTTATCATATTGAGATTGTACTTTTGATAATTTTTGTTCATTTTCTGCAATTTGACTTGTTAAATTACTAACTTCTATGTTTATTTTATTTAATTCTTCTTCTGATTGGGCCAATTGTACATCTAATTCTTGTAATTGTTTCATATTTTCAGATACTTCTTCTTGCACTGCTTGAAGTCTATTGGTTGTCTCTGTAATATTTTCATTTATTTGATTTGACTTTTCTTGTAATTCTGTAATATTTTCTGCATATACGCAAATATTTGAGAAAGTTATAGTTACAATCATTGAGATAATAATTATATATTTGCGCATATTTTAACCTCCTAAACTTCTAAATATTTTTTCATAGATATTGTACTTCCTATTGCTCCAACTCCTATTCCTAATCCTAAATATACTAATATTAATAATTCACTCATACTTGAAAAATCTATAAAATTTATATTAGCAATTTCAAAGAACGATGTCCCTGAAACTTTTCCAACTATATATGTATATGCTAAACCTATAATTCCAACAGATATTGCTCCTGCTATAACTCCTATAATAACACCTTCTACTAAAAATGGCCATCTGATAAAACTATTTGTTGCTCCTACATATTTCATTATTGATATTTCTTTTCTTCTTGCATGTACTGTTAATTTTATTGTATTTGATATTATTGCAGTAGAAATTATTATAAGTAATATTAAAATTACCCATGTAACAATTTTTATTCCTTTTGCTAATCTTATTATTTGTTCAATTATAATATTGCTTGAACGTATATCATCTACATTGGGGATCTGTTTTAAACTTTCCTGTACATCTGAGCTCAATTCCAAATCAGTAAGTGTTACTTCATAACTTGCTGGTAATATATTATCTGTGGTATACCCTTCAATCATTTTATCTCCCAATGTTTCTCTCATTGATTCAAGTCCTTCTGTATTTGAAATATATTTTGCATCTCTTACACCATCTATTTGTAATATATCTTTTCCAACTTGTTCAATTTCTTCATCTGTTGCTCCTGTTTTTAGATACACCATTATTCCTTGTGCATCTGCTACACTTTTAACAAATGCATTAATATTTTCTCCTATAACTAAAAATAATCCAAATATAAGCATTGTTGCACACATTATCATTAAACATGATATTGTTGACTTTTTATTTTTAAATACATTCCTAATTCCTTCTTTTAATAAATAACTTATAACATTAAATCTCACAGTCATACCCACCTTTTTTATCATCTTTTACGATTACACCCTTGTGTATATGTATTACTCTTTTTCTCATTTGATCAACTATATCTTTTGCATGTGTTGCAACAATAACTGTTGTTCCTCTTAAATTTATTTCATTTAATAAGTTCATTATATCCCATGCTGTATCAGGATCTAAATTTCCTGTAGGTTCATCTGCAATTATCATTGATGGATTGTTTACCAATGCTCTTGCTAGTGCTACTCTCTGTTGCTCTCCACCAGATAATTCATTTGGATACATTTTAGCTTTTCCACTTAATCCTACTAGTGATAATACCATTGGCACTTGTCTACGAATATGTCTTGGCGTAGCTTTTACTATATACATTGCAAAAGCTACATTTTCATATACTGTTTTATCAGGTAATAATCTGAAGTCTTGGAATACTATTCCCATACTTCTTCTTAAATATGGTACTCTGCTTTTTTTTAAAAATGTTGTATCTTTTCCATTTATTATTATGTTTCCACTTGTTGGTTCTTCTTCTTTTAATATTAATTTAATTAATGTTGATTTTCCACTACCTGAACTTCCTACTAAAAATGCAAATTCACCCTTTTCAATTTTAAAACTTGCATTTTTTACCGCTTCTGTTCCTGTACTATATTTTTTACAAACATTCTTAAATTCTATCATTTTTCTTTCCCTTTCGAAGTATTTTATACATTTTTACTCTTACATATCATAACAATAATATACTTTTTTTGCAATAGCTAAAGGACAAAATTTTTACGAAATTTTGTCCTTTTTTCTCTATTTATCTCTTATTTGTAAATTCTTTGTAACTTTTTTAAAATAGTCTCTTCTATCCAATAAAATCTTCGACAATTTTTAATATTTTTCCTGTATTTTTTACATATTTTTGAGGAATAAAATTTTTTACTTTGTCTAATGCTTCGCTCAATTCACTTACATCATGTAATCCTATTATATATCCTTTTTCATTAAATGATTCTATTATTTCTACTTGATGGTCATTAACATGTTCATTATATTTTCCTAATCTTGGAACTGCTATTACTTTTTTTCCTTTTGTTATAGCTGTTATTATTGATCCTACTCCTCCATGTGTAATAATTAAATCTGCTTTATCTACTAATTTTGCAAACTCATCTTGTGGTACCTCATCTAGTATTTTCATATTAGGTGAATTAAATTTTGTATATCCACTTTGTACAACAACTTCTTCTTTTATTTTTCCATTATCTATATTTTTTTGAACTTCTTCTAATAATCTATGGAAACTATTATTCTGTGTTCCTAATGTTACTAATATCAATATATTGCACCTCCATATACAGCTTTAGGATATATTTTTAATAATTCTTCCCATTGTACAATAAATAAATCTGCTATTGGGTAAACTAGTCTTCCTGTTGCAGTTTTTCTATTTCTATTTGCAAATGTTTCTATATATATTATTTTACTTCCAAATATTTTTCCTAAATAACACATTGGTCCTGCTGTATGTGTTCCTGTTGTTACTATATATTGTGGTCTTAATTTAAAGTATAAATATATTGTTTTAAAACATAGAAAAGTGTAAATAAAAATATATCTAAATAATTTTTGTCTTGTTCCATATGGTAAATACATTATTTTATCACCATATTTTTCTGTTAATTTTTCTGTTGATTTATCCTTTTCTGTTATTATATGATAATCATATTTTTCAAATAATGGTTGTAATTGTTGTAATTCATTAAAATGTCCACCTGTACTTGATATAAATAATACTCTTTTTTTCTTCATTTTTATCAAGACTCCTTTGTTCATTTAATTTTTTATTTTTGCTATTAATGCTTTTATTTTTATTCCTTGTTCTGAAAACATTTTTTCATGTTCTGTTTCTATGTTGTTTTTCCATATTGGTTCACTATGTAAATCATATGTTTTATTTATTATTTCAAAACCTGCTTCTTCAAAATATCCTAAACTTGCTCTAAATAAATCATCATCATCTGTTTTGAAGTAAATCTCTGCATCATTTGCTAAAAATTCTTTATATTTTTCTAATTGTCTTGTATGTGTTAATCTCTTTTTTCTGTGTTTTCCCTTTGGCCAAGGATTACAGAAATTTATATATATTCTTTTAATATTGTCTTCTTTAGATAGTATTAATCCTATTCTTTCTATGTCAAACCTTGTTAATAATACATTATCTATTTCTTTATTTGCTTCATTATATGTTTGTTCAACTGTTCTTTTGGCTAGTCCTAACATTGCATCTACTAAATCTATTGCAATATAATTTATTTCTGGATTTTGGAATGCTATTTGTGATATAAATTGTCCTTTTCCACATCCTAATTCTAAATGTATTGGATTTTCTTTATTTTTAAATTCTTGTATCCATTTTCCTTTTAATTCTTCTGGATTATCTCTATAAAATTCACTTGATTCTAGTTCTGGTCTTGCCCATGGTTTAAACCTTATTCTCATCTAATTTCTCCATTCTTACACAATATTTGTCATATACTTCTCTAACATTCTTTTTGGTAAGTGTTTTTTCTATTCCTTGCTCACTTACTTGTGTAAATATTTCTAATAAAAATTTGTCTATTTGTGGATGTACTATTGATGTTTCTCTTTCTTTCATATAATATTTTATTTGTGTATCTTGTTTCCAATCTTTACCATTATATACTATTCCTGCTGCCATTTTGTCACATACCATTTCTGCTGCATATTTATATGGCATTATTATTGCTTTTTGTGGTAATGCCCAATCTACCCAATATTCTGGATGATGTTTATTTCTTCCTTTGTGGTGTAGCCATGCTTTTGAATATCCATTTTTTTGCTTGCATACTATTATAGGACTTTTTTTACCATTATAATATTTTATGCTTTCAAAAAATTCTTCTGGTGAGAATTTTGACCAATCATGCATGAATCCTCTCCATGGTATTCCTACTTTACATGCTAATTTGAATACTACCCATTTGTGTTTTGATACTAGTTTTATGTGTTTAAATATTTTTTCTACTATGTTCATTATTTTTTTCCCTTCTTTTTTTCCATGTGTTATTATATCAAGTTTTATCAAGATAGTCAATTTGTATTTGGAGTTTTGCAATAAATTTGACTATTTATAAAAGATTTTGTAAAATAATTGTGGAGGATAATATGTACTTAGAATATAAAGTTATAGATAATAAATATACAAATATAAATCAAATTTTAAAGCAAGAATTCAATCTTTCAGCAAGATTAATGCACAAAGTAATTAGTAATAGATTTGTGTTATTAAACAATATTCCAATAGATACACGTATAACACCTACCAATGGAGATATCATAAAAGTTGATTTAAATTATGAAGAAGAAAATGACAATATTGTTCCAACAAAAATGGAACTTAACATTTTATACGAAGATGATGGTCTATTAATTTTGAACAAGCCTGCTGGAATTGCAGTTCATCCATCTATTTTACATTTTTCAGATAGCTTATCAAATGGTGTTAGATTTTATTTTGATTCTATTAGTTTAAAAAAGAAAATTAGACCTGTTAATAGACTCGATTTAGATACCTCTGGAATTATAATTTTTGCAAAAAATGAATATATTCAAGAATGTTTGATAAAACAGATGAATTCACACATATTAAAAAAAGAATATATAGCAATTGTTTCTGGAATTTTAAATGAGAAATCTGGGACCATTAATCTTCCTATTTCTCGTAAAGCTGGAAGTATTATTGAAAGATGTGTTTCACAAGATGGTCAAATAGCAATTACAGACTATTCTGTTATTAAAGAATTAGATAATATGTCTATTGTAAAATGTGTATTACAAACAGGTCGTACTCATCAAATAAGAGTTCATTTTAGCTCAATTGGTCATCCACTTATTGGTGATTTTTTGTATGGTTCTAAATCTGATTTGATTAACAGACATGCATTACATAGTTATCACATTTCTTTTGTTCACCCTATTTCAAATAAAAATATAGATATTTATTGTGAATTACCTGAAGATATGAAAAAAATTTTTAATCATTATTGATATATATTTAATTATCTATTAAAATAAATTTATAATCAAAAGAAAAAGGTCTATTAAATGATAATGAAATTTCAACCTTAAATTATAAAAGTTCACAAAATGATTGGTCAAGAATAATGATAGATGATCCAATATATCCTTCAAATAAAGTTATTATTAATTATAATTACAATATATAATAATAAAAAGATAAGAAACTTTTCAAAGAAAAGTTTCTTATCTTTTTAATTTTATTCATCTCTTGTTGTATTTACTTTAAATAATTTCATAATTTCAACAATAATTATTGGTGATAACACTAATACAATTGTTTCAATTATATTATCACTTGGAAGTATTGGAATACTAAATATTGTTCTTAATTGTGGTATAAATAATATTACAACCATTAATAATGCTGATGCTAATATTGCTAATATTAAAGCTCCATTTCCTAATATTCCTGTTTTAAATATTGAATTTTTATTATCTCTTATATTAAATACATGTATTAATTCTGAAAATGCTAAAACTATAAATGCCATTGTTTGACCAACTTCTATTTTTGTTTGTTCTAGTGTTAATCCATCTATTGCTTTGTGTGTTGTTCCTAACCCTATCAAATATGCTGCAAGTGTAAGTAATCCTATCATTAATCCTTGATAAATAATTCTAAATGTTCTTCCTTTTGTAAATATTCCTTCATTTCTTTTTACTGGTTTTCTATCCATTATATCTTTATTTGCTGGATCAAATGCTAATGCTAATGCTGGAAATGTGTCTGTTACAAGGTTTATCCATAAAATATGTATTGGTAATAAAACTTGAATCATTGTTATATCAGATATTCCAAACCATTGTCCTATTTGTGGTGCAAATAATGTTGCTAACAATAATACGATAACTTCTCCAACATTACATGAAAGTAAAAATTGAATTACTTTTAATATATTGTCATATATACGCCTTCCTTCTTCAACTGCTGATACTATTGTAGCAAAATTGTCATCTGTTAATATTACATCTGCTGCTTCTTTTGCAACTTCTGTTCCTACTTTTCCCATTGCACATCCAATATCTGCTGTTTTTAATGCTGGACTATCATTTACTCCATCACCTGTCATTGCTACAACTTCTCCATTTGCTTGCCATGCTTTTACTATTCTAACTTTGTGTTCTGGTGATACTCTTGCATATACAGAATATTTTCTAACATTTTTTGTTAATTCTTCATCAGTCATTTTTTCTAATTCTGTTCCTGTTAAAGCTTCACTTTCATCTTTTAATATTCCTAGTTTTTTAGCTATTGCAACTGCTGTAACTTTATGATCGCCTGTAATCATTACTGTTTTTATTCCTGCTTTTTTACACTTTTCTACTGCTTTTTTTGCTTCAATTCTTGGTGGATCTATCATTCCAACCATTCCAATAAATGTTAAATCACTTTCTATTGTTTTCATTTCTGTTTTTGATGGCATATAATCTAATTCCTTATATGCAAATGCTAAAACTCTTAAAGCATCTTTGGCCATTCTTTCATTGTTTTCTCTTATCCATTTTGCATAATTGTTTATACTTGTTCTTATTTCACCTTTATATAAGAATGAGTTACAACATTTTAATAATTCATCAACTCCACCTTTTGTATATACTATATATTTTCCATTTTTCTTATTAACTGTTGTCATTAATTTTCTTTCTGAATCAAATGGAACTTCTTCAACTCTTGGATTTTCTCTATATATAGATTGTTCATAATCTAGTTTAAATGCCATATCAACTAATGCTGTTTCTGTTGGATCTCCTGCTAATTGTCCATCTTCTAGCAATCGTGAATCATTACATAACATACAATTATATACTAATTTTTTGAAATCTTCTGTTGTATTTACTTTTTTTACATCTTGCAATTCATCATCACAAAATACTTTTTCTACTGTCATTTTATTTTGTGTTAATGTTCCTGTTTTGTCAGAACATATAACTGTACTGCTTCCTAATGTTTCAACTGCTGGTAATTTTTTTACTATTGCATGTTTTTTTACCATTTTTTGAACACCAATTGCTAATACAATTGTTGATACTGCAACAAGTCCTTCTGGTATTACTGCAACTGCAAGTGATACAGCTGTCATAAACATATCTATTATTTCTTTTCCTTGTAATAATCCAATAACAAATATTACTGCACATATTGCTAAACAAGCTATTCCTAAAGTTTTTCCCAAATCATTTAATTTTTGTTGAAGTGGTGTTTCTTGCTTTTCTGCATTATCTAACATTCCTGCAATTTTTCCTACTTCTGTATTCATTCCTGTATTTACTACAATTGCTTTTCCTCTACCATATGTTATTAAACTTGATGAAAATAACATATTTTTTCTGTCTCCAATTCCAATTTCGTTTCCATCTATTTTCTCTGTTATTTTTTCTACTGGAACTGATTCACCTGTAAGTGATGCTTCTTGTGATTTTAAATTTACTGCTTCTATTATTCTTAAGTCTGCTGCAATATAATCTCCTGTTTCTATTATAACAAGATCTCCTGGTACTAATTCTCTTGCTGGTATCACTTGCTCTTTTCCATTTCTTATTACTTTTGATGCATGACTGCTTAATTTTTTTAATGCTTCTAATGATTTTTCTGCTTTACTTTCTTGTGCTACTCCTATTACAGCATTTAATATTACTACTATTAATATTATTATTGTATCTGTAAATCCTTCTCCTTGTGCTACTCCAACTACTCCTGATACTATTGCTGCTATTATTAATACAATTATTGAAAAATCTTTAAATTGTTCTAAAAATTTTTTTAGTAATGAATCTTTTTTCTTTTCTTGTAATTCATTTAGTCCATATTTTTTCATGTTTTCTTGGACTTGACTACTACTTAAACCTTTTTGATAATCTGTTTTTAATTCTTGTTCTACTTCTTGGCTTGTCTTATTAAACCAACTTTTTTCCATACTAATTACCTCTCTTTTCTAATTGTATTTTAGCCTTTTTACTTTAGTTCTAAAGTTATACATATAATATTTATTCTTATTTATGTATTTTAGAACAAATAAAGACTTTTAAAGAAAAAATATAATTAATTTATTATATCCTTTCTTTAAAAGTCTCGTTTACTTTTTTTGAAGCTTGTTAACCAGATTTTTTGAATCGCGGTTGTTGATTAACAATTTAAAACTACTCCCTCTTAAATATAAAATTCTGGTGACCCGTACGAGAATCGAACTCATGATTCCACCTTGAGAGGGTGGCGTCTTAGCCGCTTGACCAACGGGCCATATTTACAATACTTATTATTTATATCATATTTATTTTAATTCGTCAATTGTTTTTTGTATTTTTCTTTCCAAACAAAAAGTACCACAAGCTATATTTATTATAACTCATGGCACTAAGCTATTTAAAATATTACTTCAACATTTTCAAGAACAATAGTTGGTATTTCTTTTATCCGATTATTTTTTGCATAAAGAACTGCTGTAAAACCATCAAGTACAAAGTTGTGACAATCAACTATAATTGGTTTTGGAAACTGCCTACATCTAGCATAATATTCTTTGATCTTTTTATACTTATTTGTACTTGTATCTGATAAATCAATTGTTACAATTAAATCAGATATAGGTGTTTCACTAATCCAACCTTCTGGCAAAATATGTACCCATCTTGTTTGAAATGTCTTAGTTTGGAAATACTCTCTCCTAAATTGTGCTTGCAAACCTGGATCTTTTAAATTAAGGTATGCTCTAAATTGATTTGGTGTCATATCTTCTTTTTTTCCATTGCAATTTCTGCAAGATGGTACCATGTTTTGTGGAATAGTTGGTCCGCCTAATGCTTGTGGATAAACATGATCTAATGTTATTTTATTTGGTTTTACCTCTTCTCCACAATAATAACATCTATTACTTCCTTTCAACCTATAAGTTATATCATACATTATATCTTGAAATTTTCCTTGCCGTCCTTTCATCTTTAAAACAGCTTTTTCTTCAAATGCAATAATATCTCCATCCTTTACGAATGTATAGCCTTTTGGAACTTCGATAATCATCAAAAGCCCTCCTTTGCTTTTTATTATTTTGATAATATAACAATTTTAGGCTTTAGTCAATATTTATTTCATTAGATTTATTGTATTTGATGGTTTTTCAATTCCTTCTAAATTATAATACGCATTTGGAATATTTCCAACAATAACATGTTCTGCAATAATAAATTGATTTACCACATTTTGATTATATCTTTTCATTGGTGTTACAACAGCCATGTCACAATTAAAATTAACATATACCCTATGCAATGTTTGGTTTATTCCTTGTGAAATAAATTCACTTTTTATTTCTGTATCAACACTTCCTGTCATAGAAATTTTTATAGGTATTCTTGGTCCAAATCCTGATAATAGATAGTTTCCTGTCAAATTTCCTAATGTTATATAAATTTTTTCTGTTGGTATTTTTTCAAATTCTTGTTGTATTTTTTCTGTTAAGTCTGAAATAATATTATTTACTACTGCTACATTTGATTTTATAGCAGATACATTTCCATTTGAATCTTTTTCAATTGTATATAATTCTTCATATTTATATTGTTTCATTACTATTGTTGATTGTTGATTTGTTATAATTGTTGCTGTATATTTAACTTTTTCATTACACATTGCTTCATATACTGGCTCTAAATAATCAAATCCAATTTTAAATCCATATACCCCAATTAAAATTATTGATATGAATTTTATAATCTTTTTTGCTAATTTTATATTTTTAAAATTGGCATTTTTTCCACGAAATCTGCCAATAGGCTTTATTATAAACCTTTTTCTTGAATAAATTTTATCCATATTATATTACTATTGGATCTTTTGCTCTTTTTAGTACATATTTAGGTATATATATTTTTTCTCCAATATTAATTTTATCAGGATTTTCAATTCCATTTACTCTAACTATGTCATCAACTGTACTTCCATGTTTTTTAGCAATTTTCCATAATGTATCTCCATCTTTTACAACATATATTATAACACTATAATCTTCTAAATCATCTTCAATTTCTTCTGTTATATTATTAATTGCTGGTATCTCAACATTTCTATATGTCAATGTTTCAAAATTTAAATCTACATTTGCATCAATTATTCCACTCTGATTTATAAATTCTTGTGTTCCAACTTCTATTCTTGTAGTTATATTACAATTGTTTTCTACTCCTTCTATTGTTTGAGTAAATGGTATTGTTATTGTTTTACTATTTACTCCTATTGTTGATGTATCTGTATATATTAAATTTACTTCCATCTCTCCTTCTAAAACTATTTTTCCACTTAATCTATTTTCTTTGTTTATAGATGTTCGTATTGATGTATTTATAATTTCTCCATTTCCAATTTCAGTCATATTTACTTTTTCTCTTATTTGACATATATTTTTCAATGTTTTTCTATCTGATGTTGTTTTTAATGTTTTTAAATCATAATTTACTTTTTCGCCTGGGCAATATAAATCTTGTATTACTTGTATTTCTTTTTCTTCATATGAAATACAATTTATCTCAACTTCGACCTCTAAATAAACTGTATGTTCTTCTATTGAATTTGGTTTTATTATTAAATTTTTTATTAAATATGTTGTATCACATATATTTTCTTCTTTGATATCTGGCATATCTATAAAACCAACTAATGGAACTCTGCCTATTGTTTTACAAATTCTTCCATCATCTGTTAAATACACAAGTTTTAATTCTATTTCTGATTTTGCAAGTATTTTGTTATAACTTATTTTTATATCTTTATCAATTAAACTTATTGTTGCATTTAATATCTCTGCTAAATTGTCTGTGTTTGGAATTGCTACATTTTCTTTTACATATGTTTTATTATTTCCTTCACATAATAATGAATTTATTTTTTCTTTTTTACTTAAAATTTGCATATTAACATCATTTACATTTGTTGTTATTTCCGCTTCTTCAGGTAAACGTATTCTTATTGAAATTTCCACATTTGCCTTTATTCCTATTTTTCTTCCATTTATTACTTTACATTCAAAATTTTTTATATTTGGTTCAATATCAACAATCATTCCTATTTGTAATTCTGGAACAACTATTGTTTCTGAAAAATCAAGTGTTGTATTTAATCCTCTTAAATTATTTTTATCTCCATCTGCTAAATACATTATATATGAAACAATATTTCCTTCTAATCTTAATTTTCCGTCCATAACTTCTTTTTTATATATACAGATATTTCCATCTGTATTAATTGTATTTAATATATCTGGTTTTGAGTCTGGAACTATCATATCTCCTTGAACCACTATTTGTTCTTTTTTCTCACAAATTATCTTATTAATTTTTATAGTTTCTTTTGTTATATCCATATGAATAACCTCCTATATATTTTTGTTTATTAATTTATATGGACATTTAATTTATTTTATTACTTTTTTGAATATTTTTTTCACTTTTGTTTATACTATTTTAGTAAGAGGTGATATCTTTGACAAATATCAATTGTTGTTTAGATTGTGTTTATCAAAAAGATGGAAAATGTTCTTATGATATTATTTCTAATATAATAATATGCTCTAATTCTGAATGTGCATATTATAAAAGTCCCAACTAAATTTGCTTTAATTGGGACTCTTTATTTTTTCAAATACTTTTGCTAAATATTTCATACTTGTTAAACTTTGTTCTAATGTATTTCCTGTTGAACCAACTTCTATTATTACTGCTGCTTTTCCTAAATGTTGATTATATCTTGAATTTCTTACTATCATTGGTTTAAATAATCCTGGATACATTTCATTTGCAATTTCTTGAACTTTTATTGCAAATCTAAGATTGTTTTGCCAATTGGGATGATATAATCCTCCTCCATTTGTTCCTATTACAAACATTAATTGTGATGCAACATCATCACCTATTTTAACACTTGGATCATAATTACTTTTACTTCCAATTGCATCTCTATGTAAATCTATTATTATATCACTCGGATTTTCTTGCAAATCTTTTTTTACACTTTCTAATGATCTAGTATATGAGCCTGTATATGCAGGATAATCATGATATGTTTTGTCATGATTTACATTAAATCCAAATCCAAGTAAATAATTTGTAAGTTCATCTCCTAATCTTGCAACAGTATAATTTAAATCTGTTGTTCTAAAATTTCCTGTTTGTTCATATGGATATGTTTCACTTGGTGTATAACTTTCACATGTGTGTGTGTGAAATATTAATATATTATTTTTGTTTATGTCTAATTCTGTATTCACAATATCATCTGTTATATCAAATGATGTTTCATTTTTTATTTTTACACCATTTATTTCATTGTTAAAGCTTTCTGATATTGAATTTTGGGTTACTATTTGTGTTTCTACATTTTCTAGTATATTACTTACATCTACATTTGATTCATTATCATCTTTTTCTTCTTCAACAGGCTTATTTTCTATATTTTCACTTGGTGTTTCTACTAAATTTTCTTCTATTTTTTCACTTTCTTTTAATTTAGAAAGTTCAACACCTAATATTCTTTCTGAAAAATCTTTTGTATCTTCCTCATTTTCCTCTTTTATTGTTGTATTTGATTTTGAAACAATTTCATTTATAGCAGGTATTTCATTATTTAAACATTTTACTAATTTATTAGATATATTTATTCTAAAGATTTCTTTTGATTTTAAATTTTGCATAAACTTTGTAATAATAAAAAGCAATATTAAAGTTATTATTAATATTGCTACTTTTTTAATTGAACTTTTTGCATTTATTATTGTAACATTAAACATATAACATACCCTTCTTTTGAATTTCTCTTATATATATTATATGTTTGTTACAAGTATTTTAGAACTATAATAATCTTGGTTTTAGTTCTAAATAAATTGGCTTTTCTTCTCTTATCATTGTACTTTTACCATGCCCTGGATATACAATTGTTTCATCTGGTAATATCATTAGTTTTTTGGTAATTGAATTTATAACATCTTCAAAATTTCCTGTTGGTACATCTGTTCTTCCCCAAGTTCCTCTAAATAATGTGTCTCCTGAAAATAATAATTTTTCTTCTTCACAATATAAACAAGAACCTCCTGAAGTATGCCCTGGTGTGTGTATTACTCTAAATTCAAGATTTCCTAAATGTATTAAATCTCCATCATCAACTCTTGAATCAACTTTAATAACTAATCCATCAAGTCCTATATATGTTGTTAAACTTATGTTAGGATCTAATAAATTTTCTGCTGTATTTCTATGTGCTAATATTTTTCCACCTTTTCTTTCTTTTAATTCTTTTACTCCTCCAATATGGTCTCCATGACAATGTGTTAAATAAATATATTTTAAATTGGCATTTAATATATCTAACATTTCTACAATTTTGTCAACATCTCCCGCAGGATCTATTACCATTGTTTCTTTTGATTTCTCGTCTTGTACAATATAACAATTTGTTACATCTCCAACCCATGAGTCTATCCTTAGTTCTTTTAATATCATTTTTTTCTCCCCTTATTCCTTCATTTTGTTTTTTCTACTTACTTCATATACACTATCTATTTTACGTAATTCTCTTATTACTTTATTTAAACTTTCTACACTATCTACTTCTAGTGTAACTTCTGTTATAGCAATTCTTTCTTTTGTTGCTTTTGCATTTACACTTATTAATCTTACTTTTGAGTCATTTAATTTTTGTACTATATCTCCTAATAATCCATTTCTATCATTTGCAAATATCTCAATTTCAACAGTATATGAACTCTTTTTCTCATCATTATACCATTTTACATCTATTATTCTGTTTTGCTCTTTTAATAAATCTGCAACATTTGGACAATCTTTTCTATGAACAGATACTCCTCTACCTTTTGTTATATATCCTATTATTTCGTCTCCTGGTAATGGATTACAACATTTTGATAATTTTACTAAACAATTATCAATTCCTTTTACAATAACACCTGAATCAGATACTTTTGTATTATCTATTTTATTTTTTGCAAGTTCTTCTATTTTTTCTTCTATTTTTGGCTCTTCTTTATGTTCTTTTCTATATTCTATTAACATTCTTGCAATTATTCTGTTTGCTGTAATTGCTCCAAATCCAACTGCTAAATACATTTCATCTAAATTTTTATATTTATATCTTTCTAACATTGGATTTATATAATCTGTTTTGAAAAGTTCTGCATATGAAATTCCAATTCTTTTTAATTCTTTTTCAATTAAGTCTTTTCCTTTTTCTATATTTTCTTCTCTTTTTTCTTTTTTAAACCAAGAATTTATTTTGCTTTTTGCAGATGTACTTTTTACAAATTTTAACCAATCCATACTTGGACCTTTAGAATTATCTGATGTTAAAATTTCTACGATATCTCCATTTTTTATTGGTGTTATTATTGGAACCATTTTACTGTTGATTTTGGCTCCAACCATTTTATTTCCAATTTCAGCATGAATATTATATGCAAAATCTATTGGTGTTGCACCTCTTGGTAATACTTTTATTGCTCCCTTTGGTGTGAATACATATACTTCGTCTTCAAATAATTCTGTTTTTAGTGTTTCTAAGAATTGTTGTGGATCTTGCATTTCTTGTTGCCATTCTAGTGTTTCTCTAAGCCATGCTAATTTATCATCTTGTACTTTTACTACTTTTTGTCCTTTTCTACTTCCATAATTTGCTTCTTTATATGCCCAATGTGCAGCAATACCATATTCAGCAATTCTATGCATATCCCATGTACGTATTTGTACTTCAAATGGTGTTCCTTTTTCTCCTAATAATGTTGTATGTATTGATTGATACATATTTGTTTTTGGAACTGCTATATAATCTTTAAATCTTCCTGGCATTGGACTATACATTTCATGTACTACACCTAATGCCGCATAACAGTCTTTTACAGAATTTACTATTATTCTTAATGCAAATAGGTCATATATTTGATCTAATGTTTTATTGTCTCTTTGCATTTTTCTATATATACTATATAAATGTTTTGCTCTTCCTGTAACTTCTGCCTCAATATGTTCCTTTTTCAATTGTTGTCTTATGTCATCCATTATTTTCTCAATAAATCTTAGTCTTTCTTCTCTTTTTTGCTCTATTCCTTTTATTAACTCTTCATATTCTTTTGGATATAAATATTTAAAGCTTAAATCTTCTAATTCCCATTTCATTGAATATAGACCAAGTCTGTTTGCTAATGGTGCATATAATTGCATTGTTTCTGTTGATATTGCTATTTGTCTATCTCTTCTTAAAAATTCTAATGTTCTCATATTGTGTAATCTATCTGCTAACTTTATGATTATTACTCTTATGTCTTTTCCCATTGCTAAGAACATTTTTCTATAATTTTCTACTTGATTTTCTTCAATTGATGCATGTCCTATTTGTTTTAATTTTGTAACACCATCAACCATATCTGCAATTTCTTTTCCAAATTCTC
Organism: Clostridium sp. 26_21; assembly: GCA_001915995.1. Taxonomy (GTDB): domain Bacteria; phylum Bacillota; class Clostridia; order TANB77; family CAG-508; genus CAG-269. The sequence goes on along the minus strand of MNRO01000008.1, from coordinate 64,622 downwards.
TTTCTATATCTTCATATGTTACCTCTGTATCTTCTACTACATCATGCAAGAGTGCTGCACATATTGTTTGTTCATCTAGTCCAAGTTCAGCAATCGTATATGCTACATTTGTTGGGTGTATTATATATGGTTCACCTGATTTTCTTAGTTGTGTTCCATGTTTTTCTAAAGCATAGTTATATGCTTTTTGTATTAGTTTTACATCTGGCCATCTTTTGTTCTTTTTTACTCTTTCAATAATCTCTTTTATTGTATGATTTTCTGCCATATAAATCCCCCCATTGATTTATTTTTTTTCTTTCACATTTTACATCTTTTTGTTTTAAATTTAAAGCCTTTTATAAAAATTTTATATATAATTCTAAATTAATAACTAAAAATATAAGCTTTTTATTACATTCCTCAACTTATTACAAAATTTAAGAAATTCTAATTTATTTTATGGCACCCTTCCACTAAAGTGAACTCTTTCCATAAAATTACATAGAATTTCTAAAATTTTTTCATGCGCATTCGTCATTTCATGCAAAGCTTATATTTTTTAGTTTTTATATTGATTTCATAATATCTTTAATATTAATTTGAATACTATCAACACCATTAAATGAATTTATTTCTAAATTTCCTGCAATATCAACTCTATCACCAATTCGATAAATATCTGCTAGTGCCCCCATATTAAAACCTATTGCATTAATTATATTTTTATTATCTTTTACAGATAATCTTAAATGTTTTCCCTCTGATAGAGATCTTATTGAATCTATTTTTAAGTTTTTAAATGCAAATATTGGCATTTTATTAGCTTCTCCAAAAGGTTCAAGTTCTTTTAGACTGTCTACCATTTCTTTATTTACATCATCAAGTTTTATTTCTGCATCAAGATTTAAAATTGGAATTATTTTATCAATTTCTTTTTCTTTTGCTATTTTTTCAAATTTTTCTTTAAATTCCTCAATTTTTTCTTTATTTATATTTATTCCTACTGCCATAGCATGTCCACCAAATTTATCTATTGTGTCATTACATTCCATTAATGCTTCGTGTAAATCAAATCCAGGTATACTTCTTCCAGAACCTTTACATTCTCCATCTTCTTCACATAATAAAATACTTGGCTTAAAATATAGTTCTGTTATTTTTGATGAAACTATTCCTATAACACCATGATGCCATCCTTTTCCAAATACTACTATTGTATTTTTATTATCATTTTCTTCTTTTTCTATTTGTTCTATAGCTTCATTATAAATATTTTTCTCTATTTCTTGTCTTGTTTTATTGTATTCATTAATTTTTTGTGTTAATTCTTTTACTTCATTTTCTTCTTTTGATAATAATAAATTTAACGCATCTTCTTGATGTCCCATTCTTCCACATGCATTAATTCTTGGTGCTACTCCAAATGATATTGTTGTTGAATTTATTTTTGAATAACCACAACTTTGCAATATTTCTTTTAATCCTAAATTTTTTGTTTGTTCTACTAATTTTAATCCTAGTTTTACAATTACTCTATTTTCATCTGTTAATGGTACTATATCAGATATTGTTCCAACACAAACTATATCTAAATATTTTAAATATTCTTTTTGATCTAATCCTAATTTTATGCTTAATGCTTGTATTAATTTAAATACTACTCCAACACCAGCTAAATTTCTGCATTCATATTTATTATCTTTTCTCTTTGCATCTACTACTGCTATTGCCTTTGGTAATTCTTCTGCAGGCTCATGATGATCTGTTATAATTGTTTCAATACCAAATTTTTTTGCATATTCCACTTCTTCTACTGCTGTTATTCCACAATCTACTGTTATCATTAATTTGTTTCCTTGTTTTGCTATTTCTTCCATTGCAGTCTTATTTAATCCATATCCTTCATTTAATCTGTTTGGAATATAAACATTTACTTGTATTCCTCTTTCTTCAAGAAAACTTTTTAATACTGTTACACTTGTAATTCCATCAACATCATAATCACCATATATTATTATTTGTTCTTTATCTTTTATTGCTTTTAATATTCTTTCAACAGCTTTTTCCATATCTGGCATTCCAAATGGATCATAAAAATCACTTCTTTTTGGATTTAAAAATTTTGTTATTTCTGCTTCTTCTATTATTCCTCTATTTGTAAGTAATGTTGATAATAATTTATTTAATTTGTATTTTTTTTGTAATTCTTCAACTTTCTCTTCATTAGTTTGGTATATTTCCCATTTCTTAATCATTATAAATTTTGTTCCTTTCTCTATAGTAAAAATTCTAGCCTTATTTTATTCTATAATAATAAAAATAGCAAGAAAATTCTTGCTATTTTTCTGGATTTTTATAATTCAAAAATTACTCTTCATCTATTGGTTCTGTATCTTCTTCATCATCAGATGGAAGTTCTTCTCCTAAACTTTGTTCAAATGCTTTTGCAAAATTATCTCTAACTTTTTTCTCTATTTCGTCCATTATATCAGGATGTTCTTCTAAATATCTTTTTGCATTTTCTCTACCTTGACTAATTCTTTGACCATTATAACTAAACCATGCGCCACTCTTTTCTACAATGTCTAAATTGACTGCCATATCTAGTATATTTCCAACTTTTGATATTCCTTTTCCATATAATACATCAAATTCTGCTTCTCTGAATGGTGGAGCTACTTTGTTTTTTATAACTTTTACTCTTACTCTGTTTCCTATAACTTGTCCATCTTGTTTCATCATTTCTGTTTTTCTTATATCCATTCTTACTGATGCATAGAATTTTAATGCTCTACCACCTGTTGTTGTTTCTGGGTTTCCAAACATTACTCCTATTTTTTCTCTTAATTGGTTAATAAATATAAGTACTGTTTTTGATTTATTTATTGCTCCAGCTAATTTTCTTAATGCTTGTGACATTAATCTTGCTTGAAGCCCCATATGTGAATCTCCCATTTCACCATCTATTTCAGCCTTTGGTACTAATGCTGCAACAGAGTCTACTACAACTACATCTAATGCACCACTTCTTACTAATGCTTCTGTTATTTCTAGGGCTTGCTCTCCTGTATCTGGTTGTGATACTATTAAATTATCTATATCTACTCCTAATTTTCTTGCATATACTGGGTCTAAAGCATGCTCTGCATCAATAAATGCTGCTTCTCCTCCCATTTTTTGTGCTTCTGCTATAATATGTAATGCTAATGTTGTTTTTCCTGAAGATTCTGGTCCAAATACTTCAATAATTCTTCCTCTTGGTACTCCTCCAATTCCTAATGCTATATCTAAACTTAAAGCTCCTGTTGGTATTGCTTCTACCTCCATTGCTTTATATTCTCCTAATTTCATTACTGATCCTTTTCCAAATTGTTTTTCTATTTGGCTCATTGCTACTTCTAGTGCTTTTCTTTTTTCTGCATTTTCTCCCATGTTTGTATCTTTCCTTTCTTGAGACTATTTTCTGTGTCTCTTTTTCTAAACCTTTGTTCGATATCTATATTATATCTTTTTTTGTTTTTTTGTCAAGCAATTTTATGAAATTTTTTCATAATTTTTTAATTGCATATTATAAGTATTGAAACATTCCTCAGCTTATTACGAAATTTAAGAAATTCTAACTTATTTTATGGCACCCTTCCACTAAAGTGAACTTTTTCCATAAAATTGCAAAGAATTTCTAAAATTTCTTCATGCACATTCGTCATTTCATGCAAAACTTATATTTCAAACTTTTATAATTAATTTTTATACCAATTATCTATATTAATAAATATATTATACCAATTAGCTGGTATACTGCCTTTTAAAGTCCAGTTACTTGCAACTTCATAATAATTACTAAATAATCCTATATAAGGTACTTCATCATTATATATTTGTCTAATTCTTATATATTTTTCTTTTAATAAATCTTCTTTAGTTATATTTTTTACTTCATTCATTATTGAATTTAATTCTTCATTTGAAAAATTTGCTAAATTTCCATTTCCAAAAAATGTTTCTAAATTTGGACTTAATGATAGTGTTACACCTGTTAATATCATATCATAATTTTTATTGTCTAAATATGATTGATATTGATTATCTGTTGCTTTTATAATTGTTATCTTCATTCCTAATTCTTCTAAATTTTCTTTTATCATATCTGCGACTGCTACTCTTGCATCATTTGATGCTTGAACAACAAGTTTTAAATTTATTATTTGAGTAGTATAATTAATATATCTTTGCCATCTATTATATTTATACTCCCAACCATTATTAACTAATATTTCATTTGCAATATCAATATTATATGACATGTCAGTTTTTTCTCCCTGTAACCAATTTCCATAATCTAAAAAATAGTCTTGAGTTCTATATTTTCCACCATATACTTGTGATATTATACTTTCTCTATTTATGGCTCTTGAGATTGCTTGTCTTACTTCTTTATTAGCTAAAATCGAATTTTGAGTATTAATTGCTAAAAAATCAAAATTTCTTCCATTTATTTCAGATTTGTTGTATCCTATTGTTCCTATATAATTTTCTATTAATGTATTATTGGTAGTTATTACATCTATCTTCCCTAATTTAAAAGCATTATACATTTCTCCAATATTGGAATATTTAATTATTGTAATTTTTTCAAGTGTCAAATCTGATCTCTTATAATTCTCATTTTTTTCTAATATTATATTTTCTCCACTATTAAGTATAATTTTATACTTTCCAGTTCCAATTGGAGCATTATTACTTGAACCATAAACAAAATCCTGTCCTTCATAATTTTTTCTGCTCAATATAGGAAATATCAAGTTATATTCAAAAAAAGGTATTTCATGGTCTAATATTATTCTTATTGTATTATCATCTATTTTATTAACTTCTGTTATATTCTTTACATTTTCTGAATATATTGAATCTACTTTTTTTAATTGATCTATTGTAAATACAACATCATCTGCTGATAAACTATTTCCATCAGACCATTTTATTGTATCATCAAGTTTTACTAAATATTTATTTTCTGCTGTTTTTGCCCAATCTTTTGCTAAACATTTTTCTAATTTATATTCACTTGTTAATTGTAGCATAGGTTCATATATTATTTTTGTAATTTCTTGAACCTGTTTATTTTTACTTAATAATGGATTTATTGTATCAAATTCTGCAATTCCTAATTTTATTTCTTTGCCTATATCATCTTCTTTTACGATATTTGTTTGCTCATCGTTTGTTGTATTTTTCTTTTCTTCATTTAACTTATATGCTACAAATAAAGTAATTCCAATTATAAATATTATAAATATATATTTTGCAAAATTGCTTTTCACTTTTTTATCATCCCTTTTTATAAATTTTATTATGTATAATTATAATACATTATAAAGTGCGTTTTTTCAAGTATTTTAATTCATTTTCCACATATAAAAATAGGAACCATATATAATAATATAGCCCCCATTTAATTTATATTTATTTTCTTGATTCTACAATCAGTTTTATTCCTGTTCTGTCTTCCCCTTCAACCTCTACTTCAGCAAAAGCTGGTATGCAAACTAAGTCAACTCCTGATGGTGCTACAAATCCTCTTGCTATCGCTACTGCCTTTACTGCTTGATTTAGAGCTCCTGCTCCGATTGCTTGCATTTCTGCTTTGTTTGATTCTTTTACTAATCCTGCTATAGCTCCTGCTACTGAATTCGGATTAGATTTTGATGAAATTTTTAAGATTTCCATTTCTCTTTTGCCTCCTATAATTATTTTTTTGTTGCAACTTTTACATTTTGTATTTTACATTATTTAGGAGGTCATGTCTAGTAGTTTTTGGAAATTTTTAGAAATCTTTATTACAAGTTTCGACAGATTTATCTAATATATATCCTCTTTATATCTGTTACTTTTGATGTTGTATCATCTATGTTAAATATTACTGCATTTAGTATACATTCTCCTTCAGCTAATTTATATTTTTCTGGAAGTGTTGTTTCAAATCTTTTTATTGATGCTTGGGCATCCATTCCAATTACAGAATTCTTTGGTCCTGTCATTCCTATATCTGTTATATAACCTGTTCCATTTGGTAAGATTTGTTCATCTGCTGTTTGTACATGTGTATGTGTACCAAATATTGCGGTTATTTTTCCATCTAAATATCTTGCCATAGCAATTTTCTCTGCTGTTGCTTCTGCATGAAAGTCTATTATTATTATATCTACTTGTTCTTTTATTTCTTCTACCATATCTTTTGCCATAATAAATGGATTTTCTGTTAATATATTTATATCAACTCTTCCCATAAAATTCATTACAGCTATTTTCTTTCCATTGCATTCATAAATTCCAAGACCTTTTCCTACAACTCCTTTTGGGTAATTTGCTGGTCTTAATAATTGTGGATGATCTATAAATTTAAATATGTCTTTCTTTCCCCATGTATGATTTCCCATTGTTACTACATTTGTTCCAGCACTTAACATATCATTAAAGTTTCTTTCATTTATTCCCATTCCACCTGCTGAATTTTCTCCGTTTGTTATTACAAAATCTATATTTTCTTCTCTTTTTATTCTTGGTAATTCTTCTTTTAGTTTTCGAACTCCTGATTCTCCAACTATATCACCTACTGCTAATATTCTCATATTTAACCTTCTTTCTAAAAGTTTTATTTTTTTACTTCGTGTTTTATTTTACCATTTTCTGGCTTGTTCGTCAAGGCAATTGATTAAGTTAAATTATATAAAAAAGAACGCAAATATTACTCGAATTCGGGCATATATTTACGCTCTTTTTTGAGGAAATATTTCCTCAAATTTAACATCGTTTATTTTTCTTTACTCTTTTTGCTCACTTACAAACCAACGGGCTGTATCTGGAACATATAAAGTTAGTACATGGTCTTTTTTTAAAGCTTCTACAACTTTTGGATCCATTCCTGGGTATTCCTTATATTCTGGGTCTCTCCTAAATACTCTTTCATAGTCAGGAATTTTCAATTGCATACAAAAACCTCCATTCATATTAAACAATGTTACTATTCCAAAAATTAATATATTATATATAACATCTAAAATATAATTTGTCAAATTAGTTTTTAAGTAATTTTTTTATTGTTATTGAATATATTTTCTTATAACTTAGAAAGGATTTTATTTTATGAAAAAATATAAATTAGCAATTGTTGGTGCAACAGGGTTAGTTGGAAGAACTGCATTAAAAATATTAGAAGAAAAAAATATTCAAAATTTAGAATATACTCTTTTTTCTTCCAAAAAATCTGCTGGTACAGAATTAAAGTTTATGAATACAAGATATCTTGTTCATGAATTAAAAGATTTCTCTTTTGATGAACATTTCGATTTTGCAATCTTTTCTGCTGGTGCAGAAACTTCAAGACATTTTGCCCATATTGCAGCCTCAAAGGGTTGTGTTGTAATTGATAATAGTAGTGCTTTTAGAATGGATGATGATGTCCCTTTAATTGTTCCAGAAGTAAATTTTAATGATATTATAAATCATAAAAATATTATAGCAAATCCTAATTGTTCTACAATTCAAGCTGTTGTTGCTTTAAAGCCATTAGATGATAAATATAAGATAAAAAGAATCGTTTATTCTACATATCAGGCTGTTTCTGGTGCTGGGAAACTTGGATTACAAGATTTAGAAAATGGTCGTGCAAAAACATATTCACCATTATTAAAATTTTCTCACCCTATTTTTGATAATTGTTTACCCAAAATAGATGTATTTCTTGTAAATGGTTATACAAAAGAAGAAATGAAAATGATTAATGAAACAAGAAAAATTTTAGGTCATCCTTATTTACCTATAACATCTACTTGCGTGCGTGTTCCAGTTTCAAATTGTCATGGAGAAAGTATAAATGTTGAATTTGAAAAAAGCTTTGAAATTTCTGATGTTATTACAACTTTAAAAACTTCACCTGGGATTCTTGTTTTAAATGATGATAAAAATGATTCATATCCTATAAATTCAATAGCTAATGGTCATGATGATGTATTAGTTGGAAGAATTAGAAGAGATTTTAGCAAGCAAAATTCTCTTAATTTATGGGTTGTTGCTGATAATTTAAGAAAAGGTGCTGCTAGTAATGCTATTCAAATTGTTGAAAAACTTTTAAAGATGGAGGAAACTTATGAAAAATAAATTATTTACAGGTGTAGCAACTGCTCTTGCAACTCCTTTTATAGATGAAAAAATCAATTTTAAAGTATTTGAAGAATTTATCGAGTTACAAATAAACTCTGGAATAAATGCTTTAGTTGTATGTGGTACTACTGGAGAAGCTTCAACAATGTCTCAAAATGAGAAAATTGATTTAATAAAATGTGCAATTTCTGTTACTAATAAAAGAGTTCCTATAATTGTTGGTACTGGTTCAAATAATACTTTATCAGCAATTGAAATGTCTAAAATAGCTGAAAAACTTGGAGCAAATGGATTACTTGTTGTTACTCCTTATTATAATAAAACTACTCAAAATGGTTTAATTGAACATTATAAATCAATTAGTAATTCTGTTTCTATTCCTATTATTTTATATAATGTTCCAAGTCGTACAGGAATGAATATTTCTCCTGAAACTTGTTTAGAATTATCAAAAATCGAAAATATCGTTGGGATTAAAGAGGCTAGTGGTAATATAAGTCAAATTACTAGAATAGCTAGTTTATGTGGTGATAATCTACTAATATATTCTGGAAATGATGATCAAATTTTGCCTATTTTATCATTAGGTGGTCAAGGAGTTATATCTGTTCTTTCAAATATAAATCCTTCTCTTACTCTTGATATTACAAATTCCTTTTTTGATGGAGATCTTGCAAATTCTTTAAAATATCAATTAAAAGCTTTACCTATAATTAATGCCTTATTTGAAGAAACAAATCCTATTCCAGTCAAAGAAGCATTAAATTTATTAGGCTTTAATTTTGGAGAACCACGTTTACCTCTTATAAAATGTTCTGATAATTTAAGAAATAAATTAAAAGCACTTATAAAATAGAAAAGAAGATTCTTATATAGTACAAATCTACTACTAAGAATCTTTTTATTATATTATTCTTCTATTTTCTCTTCACTTGAAAGTGCTTCTGTGTTTTCCTCTGAAGAATTTTCATCTTTATTTTCTTCTGAATTATTTTCAACTAAATCTTTCATTGTTAAATTAATTCTACCTTGGTCATCTATTTCAATAACTTTTACTGGAACTTTATCTCCAACATTTACATAGTCTGTAACATTTTTAATATGTTCTTTAGCTATTTTTGATATATGAACTAATCCTTCTTTTCCTCCACCAATATCTACAAATGCTCCAAATGATGTTGTTCTTGTTACTGTTCCATAATATATTTGTCCAACTTCAACTACTCTTGCTATATTTTCTATTATATCTAATGCTTTTTCTCCCATTTCAGCATCTGTTGAATATATGAATACTTGTCCATCTTCTTCAATATCTATTTTTACACCTGTTTCATCAATTATTTTATTAATTGTTTCTCCACCTTTTCCAATTACATCTTTAATTTTTTCAACTTTAATTTGTGTTGTAATTATATGTGGTGCATATTTTGATATTTCTTCTCTTGGTTCTGAAATAACTGGTTTCATTATATCATCTAATATATATTGTCTTGCTTTTTTTGTTCTTGCAAATGCTTCTTCTATTATCTTATATGATAATCCATCTACTTTAATATCTACTTGTATTGCTGTAATACCTTTTTCTGTTCCGCCAACTTTGAAGTCCATATCTCCGAAAAAGTCTTCTAATCCTTGAATGTCTGTTAACATTACATAATCATCTGGATTTTCTGGATTTGTTACAAGTCCTGTTGAGATACCTGCAACTGGTCTCTTAATTGGAACACCTGCATCCATTAATGCTAATGTACTTCCACATATACTTGCTTGTGATGTTGAACCATTTGAAGATAATACTTCTGATACAACTCTTATTGCATATGGGAATTCTTCTACTGGTGGTAATACTGGAACTAATGCTTTTTCTGCTAATGCACCATGTCCAATTTCTCTTCTTCCAGGTCCTCTTGATGTTTTTGCTTCACCAACACTATATCCAGGGAAGTTATATTGATGCATATATCTTTTTGATGTTTCTGTATCTATTCCATCTAATTCTTGTTCTTCACTCTTCATTCCAAGTGTTACTATTGACATTACTTGAGTTTGTCCTCTTGTAAATAATGCACTTCCATGTGTACGTGGTAATAATCCTACTTCACATGATAATGGTCTTATTTCATCAATTGCTCTTCCATCAACTCTTTTATGTTCATAGAATATCATATCTCTTACACATTTTTTCTCTAATTTATAAACTGCTTCACCAATTTCTTGCTTTCTTTTATCGAATTCTTCTTCTCCTAATTTTTCAGCAAGAGCTTTTTCAATTTCTTCTGTTAACGCTGCAACATTATTGTCTCTTGTGTCTTTGTCTATTTCTTGTACAGCTGTTTTCATTTTTTCTGTATAATCTTTTTCTAATTCTTCATATAAATCATGATCTACTGCAAATGATTTGTATGCAAATTTTGGCTTTCCTATTTCGTCTTTCATTTTTTGAATAAATTGACATACTTTTTTAATTTCTTCATGTCCTTTTTTAATTGCTTCTAACATTACATCATCTGGAACTTCATTTGCTCCTGCTTCAATCATTGCTACTTTTTCAGCTGTTCCTGCAACTGTTAAATTTAAGTCACTTATTTTTCTTTGTGCTTCTGTTGGATTTATTACTATTTCTCCATTTACTAATCCTACATTTACTGCTGCTGTTGGTCCTCCAAATGGTATATCAGATATTGATAATGCTGCAGATGCACCAATCATTGCTGCTACTTCTGGTGAATTATCTTGTTCAACACATAATACTGTTGCAACAACTACTACATCATTTCTGAAATCTTTTGGGAATAATGGTCTTAAAGGTCTATCTATAGCTCTTGATACTAATATTGCTTTATCACTTGGTTTTCCTTCTCTTTTTGTATAAGATCCTGGTATTTTTCCAACTGAATACATTTTTTCTTCAAAATCTACTGATAATGGAAAAAAGTCTATTCCTTCTTTTGGTTCTTTTGATGCTGTAACATTTACCATTACAACTGTATCTCCATATTTTACTACAACATTTCCATTTGCTAATCCTGCTAATTTTCCTGTTTCTATTACAAGTTTTCTACCTGCTAATTCTGTTTCATAACTTTTAAACATATACTTTTTCTCTTTTATGGTTTATTTATATAATCCATAAACTCCTTTCTTTTATTCTTTACACCTATTTAAGTAAGTCAAACTTGTAATTAGATTGTAACCTCTATAATATGTTTTATTTGTTTAAAGCACATTATACAAGCTACTTTTCCAAATACATTTGACTTACTTTAAGAACAAATAAGAAAATTTTTCAATTTTTCTTTGATTTGTTCTCGCCCGATTTGAGTTTCTGAACGAAGCGATGAAATCTCAAAGGGCTAGCGATTGTAGCATTTTATATAATAGGAAAGTATAACTTTCCTATTATATAAAACAAAAGGACGTAGGCTTTTATCGCACACGTCCTTTTACAAATCTTAAACTATTTTCTTAGTCCTAATTTTTCAACTAGTGCTTTATATGATTCTTCATCTTTCTTTGCTAAGTAGTTTAATAAATTTCTTCTTTTACCAACCATTTTAAGCATTCCTCTTCTTGAATGATTGTCTTTTTTATGAACTTTTAAATGCTCTGTTAATTCATTAATTCTTTCTGTTAAAAGAGCGATTTGAACTTCAGATGATCCTGTATCTTTTTCATCTCTTCTATATTGATTAATGATTTCTTGTTTTCTTTCTACTGTCATGTTATTAACACCTCCTATTTCTTTTTTCTCCTTATACCGAGCTCTAATAATAGGTGTCTTTTATTAGGCTAAGTTAAAGGAATATTTTTTCAACATAACTATTGTACTATATTTTACCAAAAAAATCAAGCAATTTCACTAATTTAGGTTAAATATATTTTTATCCATTTTTTATTGCTAATATATCTTCATCTTGTTTTAAGCTTGGTCCTAAAAATTCATAACAATTTTTATTAGATTTCATTGCTGATAATCCTATTTCTTTATCTTCTCTCAGCCTTCCACTTGCGAACTTTATTATAATTGGTTTATTTGTTGCAGCTAACATTACTACTTCTTTATCATCTCTCATTTCTGGTGATGCAAAATACAAAATTTGTCCTGTTTTTTTCAATCCAGCCATTAATAATTCTTTATCATTTAATAAATTTTCTTTTGCATAGCAATATGTCCACCCAACTTCACTTACTGAGTCATATACTATTTCTCTATCTGCTTTTAATCTATCACTAACATATTCTAATGCCTCTGGATTATTATGTACTGCTGCTAAAGCAATTTCTCTATCATCTTTCATTTCTTCTCCTGCATAATCTAATAGTCCACCTTCTTTTGATACATTTTCTAATACGTATTGCCTATCATGCGCATTTTCTCTCATTTTTATTACTTCTGGTCTTTCTGGCATTTTGTTTTATTCCTCCATAAAAAAATACATTTTAATATATCAAATTTCTGATAGATATTTTCATATACCAAAAATGATATAATTTTATATTAAGCATTATATCATTTTATTTTTTATTTTACTATAATTTTTTACTTTTTAAGATACTTTTTTTCTTAGCTCATTTGCATATTGTAATGTAACTTCATTTACTTCACCTGAAGAGATTCTTGCAATTTCACATAAAACTTCTTCTTCATTTAATAATTTTACTTTTGTAGCTGTTCTTTCATTTTCTACTTTTTTACTTATGAAATAGTTATAATTTGCACTTGCAGCAATTGCAGCCAAATGTGATATGCACAAAACTTGATGATTTTTTGAAATGCTTTTCATTTTGTCTGCTACTGCATTAGCAGCTTTTCCACTTATTCCAGTATCAATTTCATCAAATATCATAACAGGTACTTCATCCGCTTCTGCTATTACTTTTTTTATAGCTAGCATTATTCTTGACATTTCTCCTCCTGATGCAATTTTTACTAATTCACTTTCATTTTCGCCAATATTTGTTCTAATATAAATTTGAACAGAATCTTTACCATTTTCAAAATATTCATTTGCTTTATATTCAACTTTTACATTAATTGTTGCATTTTTCATTTCTAATTCTAATAATTCTTTATTAATTCTTTGATTTAATTCTGTTGCATATTTTTTTCTAATTTCACTTATTTTCATTGCTATTACATTTAGCTCTGTTTCTAATTCAGATTTTTCTTTTCTTAATTTAGCATTTATTTCTTCTGCATTTTCTATTTTATTTATCTCATCTGCAACTTCTTTTCCATATTCTAATATTTCTTCAATATTATTTCCATATTTTCTTTTTAAATCATATATAATATCTAATCTTGTTTCAACTTCTTCTCTTTGTTGTTCATCAAAGTCAACATCTTCACAATATGTTTCTATATCTCTTGATATTTCTTGCATTTCATAATATATGTTTCTTAAACTTTCTATTGTTGAACTATATTTTGAATCTATTTCTTCTATTTTTTCTAATGCTCTTACTGCACTATTTATTACATCTATTGTATTTTCTCCAACTGCTTGACTTGCTTCTGATAAGTTTTTAGCTATTTTTTCTGAGTTTAACATTATTTTTCTTTTTTCTTCTAATTTTTCTTCTTCATCTTTTTTTAATTTTGCTTCTTGTATTTCATTTAATTGATATTTTAATAAATCTAATTTTCTTTGTTTTTCTTTTTCATCTCCATAATTATTTCTTAGTTCTCTTTTTACTTCATTATATCTTATAAATTTTGAGCTATATTCACTTTTTAATGTTAATAATTCTTCTCCTATAAAATTGTCAAGATATTTTATATGTGTTGAACTATCAAATAATTGTTGATTTTGGTTTTGACCATGTATTTCTATATATTTACTCATAAAGTCTTTTAATTCTGATACTGTTACAAGTCTTCCATTTATTTTACAAGTATTTCTTCCATTACTATATATCTCTCTTGTTACAATTATGTTTCCATCTACTGAATTTATATCTTGTGGCTCATACATACATATTTCTACATATGAATGGCTTTCACCTTTTCTTATCATTTCTTTTGAGAATCGTCCACCACAAATTACTCCTAATGAATCTATTATTAATGTTTTACCAGCTCCTGTTTCTCCTGTTAATACATTCATTCCTTTGTTTAAATTTATTTCTAAATCATCTATTATTCCTATATTTTTTATATGTAAATTTGTAATCATGGCAATCCCTCCAAAAAAATAATAATACTTTTCTTAAGCTAGATATCAAATATCTGTTCGAAAAGTATTATATGTTTTTCTTTGATTTTTGTCAATAGTTTTACGAACTTTTTTTCGCTTTTCATTTTCTATTTTTCTACATATTTCGTAATTTATATTCCAATCCGGTATTCCTTTTTTTACTATCTACATTATTTATCATAAAGTCTACAACTCTATCATTTCCAATTACAATCAATAATTTTTTAGCTCTTGTTAATCCTGTATATAATAAATTTCGTGTTAAAAGCATTGGTGCAGCTTGTGGTACAATCATTATAACAACATCAAATTCACTTCCTTGTGCTTTGTGTATTGTTATACAATAACTATGATCTATTTGTTCTAAATCATTGAATTCATACCAACAAACTTTATCATCATCGAATTTTATTCTTATATTTTTTTCTTTTTCATTTATATTTGTTATTGTTCCAATCTCACCATTAAATACACCATTTCCAGTTTCTATAGAGTCTCCTTCTCTTCTTTCCCAATACATATCATAATTATTTTTGGTTTGCATTATTCTATCACCAATTCTGAATATTACTCCCATATTTGCTTTTTCTGGTTCACCTTCTCTTGGCGGATTTAATTCTTGTTGTAATGATTTATTTAATTCTTTTGTTCCTAACATTCCTTTTTTAGTTGGTGTTAATACTTGAATATTTTCAAAAAAGTCATAGTCTCCGAACTTTTTTAATCTCCCATTACATAATGATAAAACTTGTTCTAATATTTTTTCTTGATTATTTTCTTTTATAAAGAAAAAATCTTCTTTTGCATTTTCAGATAGTTCTGAATCATCTTTTTGTATAAATTTTTGACCATTGTTTACTCTATGTGCATTTACTATTATTTTACTTCTTGCTGCCTGTCTAAATATTTTATCTAAATGTACTGTTGAAATTTTTTCAGATGATATTATATCTTTTAAAACACTTCCAGGTCCTACTGATGGAAGTTGATCTGTATCTCCTACAAGAATTAACTTTGTTCCTAAATATATACAATCTAACAAATAACTCATTACAAACATATCTACCATTGACATCTCATCAACTATTATTATATCTGCATCTATTGGTGCTCCTTCGAAGTCTTTGTCTTTCTTAAAAAATGCATCATCATCAACTTTTCCTATTTCTAATAATCTATGTAATGTTTGTGCTTCTTCTCCTGTTGTTTCTGTCATCCTCTTTGCAGCTCTTCCAGTAGGAGCACATAATACAATCTTATATTTTTTTGTTTTATAAATTTCTATAATACTTTTTATTATTGTTGTTTTTCCTGTTCCCGGGCCACCTGTAATAATTGTTACATTATTATCATTAATAGTCCTTATTGCTTCTTTTTGTTTTTCAGATAAAATCATATCTGTTTTTTCTTCTACTTTTTTTAATTCTTTTTCGATATTACCTACTTTTTTTACATTTTTAGTATTTTTTAATTTTATTATTCTTTCTGCAATTTCATTTTCTGTTTTATAAAATGAATATAAGTATACCCATTTTTCTTCATCTCTTTTTTCAATAACTATATCTTCATTTGCTTTTAAATTTATTAGTCCTTCTTCAATTATTTCTTCAGATACTCCTAATATCTGTTTTACATATTCTATTAAATTTTCTTTCAATGTACAACAATGTCCATTATATGTAATTTTTATTAATGCATATTTTATTCCACTTTTCACTCTTTTTTGATTTTCTCGTTCTATTCCAAGTTCTATTGCCATTTTATCTATTTGTGAAAATTCTACACCTCTTGCAATATCTATTAAAATATATGGATCATTTTCTATTTCTGATATTGCATTTATTCCTAGTAGATCATATACTTTTTTGGCACTTTCTGCTCCTAATCCAAATCTTTCTAAAAAGCCAACAATTTGCCATACTTCCCAATTTTCAATAAAACTTTCAGATATTTCTTTTGCTTTATCTTTTGTTATTCCTTTTATTTGTACTAATTTTGATGGTTCGTATTTTAATACATGTATGGTTTCATCTCCAAATAATTTTATTATTTTACTTGCTGTTGCTGGTCCAACTCCTTTTATATTTCCATTTGCAAGATATTTTTCTAGTGCAGATAATGTTTGTGGCATTAATTTTTCAAACGTTTCTATTTTAAATTGTTCTCCATAATCTTTGTGTTCTATAAATTTTCCGATTATTTTTAATGAATCTCCTTTACATGTAAATGGTAAATATCCAACTACTGTAAATTGTTCTTCTTCTGTTTCAAATATTCCTACAGTATAGCTATTTACTTCATTTTGATATATTATCTCTGCTAGTATTCCTTCTTTTTCTTCCAATTTCCGTCCTCTTTTCGTATTTTGATAGTGTGATTTTATCACAAAAATATGTTTGTTTCAAGGATATTTGAATATAAGAACAAATAAAAAAATTGAGAAATTTTTGATTTTCTCAATTTTTTTATTTTTATATACCTTTATAATATTTAACTTTTTTGTACATAATTATTCCTGCTATTGTTACTACTGAAATTGACAATATTAATCCAATTCCAACTCCTGTAAATGGTAATTTATCTTCTTTTGATACTGTATCATCTTTTGTTTGTTCTTGTTTATTATCTTCTGCAGGCTTTGTTGTATCTGTTACTGGATTTTCATCACTTATTGTCCATTTAAAAGTTGAATCACTTTCAGTTGCTAGCCAATAAGCTGAATCACTGTTAAAGCATCCAAATAATCCAATGTCTTCTACATCAACATATTCTCCATTTTCATTATCTAATGAAAAATACATATAATAATATTCACCTGGCTCATATTTTAGTGCAGTTGATATTTGAGATGCTTTAAAAAGTCCTATTGAATTTTGTTCTTCTAATACTATTGCTTTATCTGAATTGCTGTTATTTTTAGCATATTTTAATAATTTACTCATACCATCATGCTCTTTATTTTTTATTGATTTCAAAATTGATATATCTGTTATTTTTCCAATATGAATATTTAGTTTTCTTTTTTCTGAATGTGCTTCTGTACAAAAAACTAGATTATCACTTCCATCTTTTAAGTCATAAAAAATTCCATATATTCTTTGAGTTATTGTTTTCTCTGCTGGTCTTTCAATTTTTGTTTTATTTGAAATTATTTTATATATATATTCATCATTCTCTTTACTATAATCTCTCTGTTCTTCAACAATTGACATATATATATCGCCTTTTTTTTCTAAAACATCTTTAATCGTTTTTTGTTTAGAGTACTTAGAATATGCATTAGAAATTTTTCCATCTGTGCCTTTTTCTATTTTTACTTCTTCATTATCATATGTAAAAAACATGTAATAATCATGAAATGGATTCTCTTGTAATTCTGAAAGTGTTAATGAATAACTTACTTCATCTAATTTAGTTTCTATTTTTTCTATTTTTGTCCATGAAGGTTCAATATTGATATCTACAGAGTTTGCAAAATTCTTTGCAGTATTTTTAACATATATACTCTCACCTTTTGAATTTTTTAAAAGAATCTCTTCATTTCCATTATAAAATTTACTAAAAGTTACTTTTCCCATATCTTCTCTTGTTATTGTATATGAATATTGTATTGCTTTATCTAAATACTTAATTTGTTCTGAAGTATATATTGTCTTTTTTCTTTCACCTATTTTTATTTCTAGACTTGGTTTTGTATATTCTTGAATTTTATCTGAAAATCTTACTTCAAATGTTATTACATCACCAATTTTATATTCACCTGCTTTTGATGTAATATAAACTCCTTCTAATGTTAGAGGAGTTGTTGTTTCTGTTGTTGGATCCTTTGTTGATTCTGTTGCATTATCTTTTGTTGCTGTTGTATCTGCATTTGATACAACAGGTAAAATACTTATCATTAATGCTATAATTAGCATCATTATTATCTTATTTGTTTTTTTCATTATTCTTTTATCCTCCTTATTTTCAAAAAAATTTATCTTCTGCATATTTTCTTTCACTTTTTTCACCCCTTTTTTCATATGTATCTAATAAACTTTTTACATTTTTATTATATCAATATAAAAAATATTATTCAACCCCAAAATAAAAAATATCTTGAAAAAGTCAAGATATTTTTTATTAAATTTCTAACTTTACAATTTTCTCCCAAGGTAATTCTGGCTTTCCAAAATGTCCATAATTTGTTGTTTTAGTATAAATTGGTTCTCTTAATCCAAGATATTCAATAATTCCTTTTGGTGTTAAATCAAAATTATTTTTTATTATTTCTTCAATTCTTTCTTCTGGTATTGTATTTGTTCCAAATGTATCTACAAATATTGACATTGGTTGTTCAACACCTATTGCATAAGCTACTTGTAATTCACATTTTTTGGCAAATCCATTTGCAACTATATTTTTAGCAATATGTCTCATCATATATGCTGCACTTCTGTCAACTTTTGTTGCATCTTTTCCTGAAAAAGCTCCTCCGCCATGACGAGCATATCCACCATATGTGTCTACAATTATTTTTCTTCCTGTTAATCCTGTATCTCCTAAAGGTCCTCCTATAACAAATCTTCCTGTTGGATTTATAAAATATTTTGTATTTTCGTCTAAATATTTTTCTGGAATAACTGCCTTTATTACTTTATCCATAATGTCTTTCTTTAATGTTTCCATATCTGCTGATTCTTCATGTTGATTTGATATAAGTATTGTATCTATTCTTTTTACAATTCCATCTTCATATTCAACTGTTACTTGTGTTTTTCCATCTGGTCTAAGATATGGTATTATTCCGTTTTTACGAACTTCTGTAAGTCTTTTTGCCAATTTGTGTGCCATTGAAATTGCAAATGGCATATATTCTTCTGTTTCATCTGAAGCATATCCAAACATTATCCCTTGGTCTCCAGCCCCACCAATGTCTACACCTTGTGCTATATCTGAGCTTTGCTTTGTTATGTTTATATCTATCTTACATGTTCTATAATCTATGTCTAAGTCTGCTCTGTCATATCCTATTTCTTTTATTCTATCTCTTACTATTTTTTCTATATCTAATGTTGCATTTGTTGTTAATTGTCCTGCTATTGTTATTTGATTTGCAGATGCAAATGTTTCTATTGCAACTCTCGAATATTTATCTTGTTTTAATGCTTCATCTAATATTGTATCTGATATATAATCACATAATTTATCTGGATGTCCTTCTGTTACACTTTCTGATGTAAAATACCATTTTTTACTCATATTTCTTCGTTTCCTTTCATATTTATTATTCTACTTTGAGTTATAATAAATTTTTATATTTGCTCTGTCTAAAATAGAACCTTTCTAATATAACAAAAAAAGAACTCTTAGCGCTTGCTATGAGTCTTTTTCAAAAAAATCATCACTCAAAGCTTTTGCTTTGCCGGTATTAGCACCTTACATACTGCAGGTTGCTGTGGGATTAACGAGCCGTTCTCTACTCCACTCTTGATAATATATATTCAATTTTATAATTAAACTAATTGTAATATAGCTACTTCAGCAGCATCTCCTCTACGAGGACCAGCTTTAACTATTCTTGTATATCCACCAACTCTACCTTCGTATTTTGGAGCAATTTCGTTGAATAATTTTGCCATTACATCTTCGCCTTCAACTTTGTTTAATTTTGTCATTATTTTTCTTCTAGCATTTAATCTTGATGGCATATCTTTTTGTCTTTTTTCAGTTGTTTCTTCTTTAACAACTTTTAGATATTCATTACCATTTTTGCTTTTTACTAATTCTGTAACTTTGTTACCTTTAGAATCTAATTTAGCTTTTACTACTTTAGCATCTACTGTTTCAAAGTTATCTTTTTCTTTTATTGCTAATGCTATTATGCTATCTGCTATAGCTTTTACTTCTTTTGCTCTAGCTTCTGTTGTTTCAACTTTACCTTTTAAGATTAAATCTGTTGTTAAAGTTTTTAACATAGCATTTCTTATATCAGTTGTTCTACCTAATTTTCTATTTGTAGCCACTTCTTTCACCTCTTTATTAAATTTTATTCATCTTCTTGTCTGAAATTTAGTCCTAATGAATGTAATTTGGCAATTACTTCATCTAAAGATTTCTTTCCTAAATTTCTAACTTTCATCATATCATTTTCAGATCTATTTGTTAAATCTTCTACTGTAGATATTCCTGCTCTCTTTAAGCAATTGAATGAACGTACAGATAATTCTAATTCTTCAATTGAAGTTTCTAATACTTTCTCTTTCTTAGATTCTTCTTTTTCAATCATAACTTGTGTATTTTTTGTTGCTTCTGATAAATCTATAAATAGTTCTAGATGTCCTGTCATAACTTTGGCAGCTAAACTTAATGCTTCATGAGCTTTTAAGCTTCCATCTGTCCATACTTCTATAATTAATTTATCATAAATAATCAACCATTTGGCCTACTCTAGTGTTTTTTACTTGATAATTTACTTTTTTTACTGGTGTATAAATTGAATCTATTGGAAGCACAGATATGTCTTGGTTTGGTTTTTTATTCTTTTCAGAAGGGGAATATCCTCTTCCCATATCTGCTGTTAATTCCATAATCAATTGTCCACCCTCAGCAACAGTTGCTATATGTAAGTCTGGATTTAATATTTCTACAGTTCCATCTGTAATGATATCTCCTGCAGTTACTTCTCCCTCTCCTTTAAAGTTAATTCTCATAACTTTTTCTTCGTTTTCAGTAAATTTTAGTCTAACATTTTTTAAGTTTACTATAATTTCTGGAACATCTTCTACAACATTTGGTATGCTTGAAAATTCATGTAAAACACCTTCAATTTTAACACTTGTTAATGCACATCCTGTTAAAGATGAAAGTAATATACGTCTTAAAGAATTTCCAATTGTAACGCCATATCCTCTTTCTAATGGTTCACATACAAATTTTGCATAATTGTTATTATCATCAACCTCTAGACATTCAATATTTGGCTTTTCAAATTCTATCATTTCTACCTCCTAATATTTTTCTAATTAAAAACTATTATTTAGAGTAAAGCTCTACTATTAAATGCTCTTCAACTGGAATATCAACATCTTCTCTTGATGCTAATCTTACTACTTTACCACTTAAAGTTTCGTTATTTAATTCCAACCAAGCTGGAACTGGTCTTGCTGAATTTGCTTCAATATTTGCTTTTATAGCTCCATTTTCTTTTTTGTTTTCTCTTACTGTTATAACATCTCCTGCTTTAACTAAGTAAGATGGTATATCAACTCTTTGTCCATTAACTGCAAATTGTCCATGGTTTACAAGTTGTCTTGCTTGAGCTCTTGAAGCTCCAAATCCTAATCTATATACAACATTATCTAATCTGCTTTCTAATATTTGTAGTAAGTTTTCACCTGTGATTCCTTTTTTATTAGATGCCATTTCGAAATATCCTCTAAATTGTTTTTCTCCAACTCCATAGTATGATTTTGTTTTTTGTTTTTCTCTTAATTGAGTTCCGTATTCAGAAAGTTTAGCTCTTTTTTGTCCGTGTTGTCCTGGAGCATAATTTCTTCTAGAAATACTGCATTTATCAGAATAACATCTTGAACCTTTTAAGAACAATTTTTGTCCTTCTCTACGGCAAATACGACATTGTTCGTCTGTATAACGTGCCATCTTTTACACCTCTTTCATTATATTTTATTTATATTCTTAATTTTAAATTTCTTTTTATAATCCACCTAAGTATAAAAAATTATACTCTTCTTCTTTTTGGTGGTCTACATCCGTTATGTGGGATTGGTGTAACATCTTTGATGCTACTGATTTCTAATCCTGCAGCTTGTAAAGATCTTATTGCTGATTCTCTACCTGCTCCTGGACCTTTAACATATACTTCAACTGTTTTTAATCCATGTTCCATAGCTTCTTTAGCTGCTTTTTCAGCAACTTCTCCAGCTGCGAATGGTGTGCTTTTTCTTGAACCTTTGAAACCTTGTCCTCCAGCACTTCCCCATGAAATTGTATTTCCGTTTGTATCTGTTATTGTTACTATTGTATTATTGAAACTAGAATGAATATGTGCAGCACCTTTATCGATGTTTTTTCTATTTCTTCTAGCTACTGGTTTTTTTGCAACATTTTTGTTAGCCATTGTTCTTATTTCCCTCCTTATATAACAGTTTTACACTGTTTTAAAAGTCTTATTTTACATCTTTCTTTGATCTACTTACTAATTTTCTTGGACCTTTTCTTGTACGAGCATTAGTTTTAGTTCTTTGTCCTCTTACTGGAAGACTTCTTCTATGTCTTAATCCTCTGTAGCATCCAATTTCAGTTAATCTTTTTATATTAAGAGCTACTTCTCTTCTTAAATCACCTTCAACTTTGTATGATTCGTCAATAACTTTTCTTATGCTATTAACTTCTTCATCAGTTAAATCTTTAACTCTTGTGTCTGGGTTTACTCCAGCTTTTGCTAATATTTTGTTTGAGCTAGCTACTCCTATACCATAAATATATGTAAGTCCTATTTCTACTCTTTTTTCTTTAGGTAAGTCTACTCCTGCTATACGAGCCATGTTTCTTTGCACCTCCAAATTTTTTATTTGTTTGTCCTTATTTTTTTTAAAGGTGAAATGCATCTAATTTAATAGATCTTTAAAAATTAATATTGGACATATATATAAACACAAATTTGATATGTTAACATCTATATGTTAAACAGCCGCTACCTTATTTGTGTTATAAACTTAAGGAATTAACCTTGTCTTTGTTTGTGTTTAGGGTTTTCACAAATAACTCTAATTACACCTTTTCTTTTTATTACTTTGCATTTGTCACACATTTTCTTTACTGATGGTCTAACCTTCATTTCTTTGCACCTCCTTAAATTGTCTTCAGACATTCCTTAGCTTGCCGCATTCCACTTGGGCTAAGGAATGACCTTCGCCTTGTGAATTAAGTTGTGTCTTCAAACTTGATTTTTATATAATTGGGTTAATTTACGTTTCAAATTTATTTTATAATATTCTTCATAAATTCCAATATGTTTTTTAAATTTTATTTTGCTCTCCAAGTAATTCTTCCTCTTGTTAAGTCATATGGTGATAGTTCAACTTTTACTTTGTCTCCTGGTAATATTTTTATATAGTTCATTCTTAGTTTTCCTGAAATATGGCCTAATATTTGGTGTCCATTTTCAAGTTCTACTTTAAAAGTTGTATTTGGTAGTGTTTCAACAACTACTCCTTCTACTTCTATAACATCTTCCTTTGCCAAGTTTTTTTCCTCCTTCTTAAAGAGCAATAAAATTCTAAAAACATGTTATTGTATTTAGATTTTTCTTACTTTTTTGCCAATTTTTCGTAGAAATTGGGTTTTAACTCATTTATTATATAACACTTTTAAATGATTGTCAATATTTCTGGATCATTTTCTGTAATTAAAATTGTATTTTCATAATGTGCTGCTAAACTTCCATCTTGTGTTACAATTGTCCATCCATCTTCTAATTCCCAAATATCTGGTTTTCCTGCAATTACCATTGGTTCTATTGCCAATGTCATACCAGGTTCAAGTCTTATTCCTCTTCCAGCTTTTCCGTAATTTGGTATTTCTGGTTCTTCATGCATTTCTTTTCCTATTCCATGTCCTTCAAATTCTCTTACTACAGAATATCCTTGTGATTTTACATATTCTCCAATTGCATGTGAAATATCTCCAATTCTATTTCCTTTTCTAGCATATTTTATTCCTTCAAAAAATGCTTGTTTTGTTACTTCTACTAGTCTTTTGGCTTCTGGTGATACATTTCCTACCATAAATGTTCTTGCTGCATCACCATTATATCCGTTTTTTAATGCTACTAAGTCTACACTTACTATATCTCCATCTTTTATTATTGTTTTGTTTGATGGAATTCCATGTATTACTACATCATTTACTGAAATACATGTTGATGCTGGATATGGTGGTATTCCTCTTATTCCTGGATCATATCCTTTTTCTGCTGATATTGCTCCATTTTTTTTCATTGTTTCTTCAGCTATTCTGTCTATATCTGCTGTTGTCATTCCTGGTTTTATTGCTTCTTCTATTGCTTTATGTGTTAAAGCTGTTACTCTTCCAGCTTCTCTCATTAATTCTATTTCTTTTTTTGATTTTATTGTTACCATTTTTATTCTTCCCTTCAAAATACATAATTTGTAGTTTTGAAAAAATTTTTTATTTCAAAACTAGATGCGTATTAACAAACTTGCGTCTTTTTCTTTAGGCACAATACTAATATTAATATGTAGCTTGCTTATATTTAAGCAAGCTATTTAAACTATTTTTTTATGTCTCTTACAACATCATTTGCAACATCTTTTCCCATTCTATTTATTGATATACTAACTGTTTCTGTTCTTAGTACACCTTTTTCTTTATAATATTCTACTAATGGGCTTGTTTTTTCTTCATAAATTTCTAATCTTCTTTTTATTGCTTCTGGATCTGAGTCATCTGCTCTTTGTTTTAGTGGTGAACCACATTTGTCACAGATTCCTTCTTTTACTGGTGGATGTAATTTTATATTATATGTTGCTTTACAATCTTGATTTGTACAAACTCTTCTTGTTAGCATTCTGTCTATTATCTCTTCTTTTGGTGTTACTAGATTTATTACTAAATCTATTTTTTCACCTTTCTTAGCTAAGATTTTATCTAGTTTTTCTGCTTGTTCTATTGTTCTTGGAAATCCATCTAATATTACACCATTTTTAGCATCATCCCATGTTAATCTGTCTTCAACCATTGGTACCGTTATATCATCTGGTACTAAATTTCCTTTTGATATATATTTGTCAGCTTCTACTCCAAGTGGTGTTTTCTCACTTATATTTTTTCTGAATATATCTCCTGTTGATATTTGTGGTAATCCTGTTTGTTCACTGATTAATCCTGCAACAGTTCCTTTTCCTGTTCCTTGTGCTCCTAACATAATTATATTCATATTTTTTCTTTCCTTTCTTGAGGTTTTATTAGCTCTTATTACTATTTTCCCTCTCTTTTAGGCTATATGCCTATTTTTGACGACTATATTTTACTCTAAAATCAAAAAAATAGCAAGTCTTTCTTGCTATTTTTTACTTTTTTCATTAATTTATTCTACACATTCTTCTTTTTTCCAAATGTTACTTCTTGAAATAAGAAATCTTTTACCTTTTTCCAAGTAACTTCTTGATGTAAAAATTCATTAATTTCATTTTCTACTTTTTGCTCATATGGTGATAGTTCTATTTTTATTTCATAAAATAATACTGATTTTACTTTATTCCAAAAAGTATTTTTTGCTGGTAAATTTGTTCCAACATTTGTTTCAACACCACCAGCATTAATTGCATTTTCACCATTAATACTTATTGCATTTTCAATTCCTATTCCACTATTTTCACAATTTTGTATTGGTTCATCTGTTTTTACTCCACCAAAAACTCCTGAAACTTCTTCTATATTTGCCATGCTATTTCCTCCTTTGTGTTTTATTACTTATAATATTTATACAATATATATATTTTTTTTTCAAGATATTTTGTATTAAGTTTTTATTACAAAAATATTACAATTGTAACATATCTATCCAATAACATATTCTATTTCTGCTTTTTTTATATTTACTTTTACTATTTGATTTTCTAATTCTTTATTTGTTTTATATTCAACTAATATGTAATTTTGAGTATGTCCTTTATAATATCCTTCTTTATTTTTTTCTTCAAATAATACTTCTACATCTTTTCCAATTATTTTTTGATTGTATTTTTTTTGATTTTCATTTGATAATTCTATTAATCTTTTACTTCTTTTTTCCTTTATATCACCTTGAATTTGATTTGGCATTTTTGCTGCAACAGTTCCTTTTCTTGGTGAATATGGAAATACGTGCATTTTATAAAAACTAATTTCTTCTAAATAATTATATGTTGTTTCAAAGTCTTCATCAGTTTCCCCTGGAAAACCAACTATTATATCTGTTGTTAATATTACATCATCATAATATCTTCTTAATCTTTGCACTATTTCTTTGAATTCTTCTGTTGTATATTTTCTATTCATTCTTTTTAATGTATTATCACATCCACTTTGTAATGATAAATGAAAATGATGACATATTTTTTGAAGCTTTATTAGTCTTTGCATAAATTCTTCTGTTATTATTTTAGGTTCTAATGATCCTAATCTTATTCTTACTATTCCATCTACTTTATTTATTTCTTCTAACAAATCTATTAACCCTATATTTTCCTCAAAGTCTTTTCCATATGATGCAAGATGTATTCCTGTTATTACAACTTCTTTTATTCCTTTTTGTGCAATCTGCTCTATTTCTTTTATTATACTTTCTATTTTTCTACTACGCACTCTTCCTCTTGCATATGGAATTATACAATATGAGCAAAATTGATTACATCCATCTTGTACTTTTATTACTGCTCTTATTTTTTCAGTATATGAAATTTGTCCCATATCTTCAAATTCTTTTTGGGCTGATATATCTTGAACTGATATTAGTTTTTGATTTTGTTCAAAATATTTTTCTACATATTTTACTATATCTCTTTTTTCTTCATTTCCAAGTACTACATCAATTTCAGGCATTTTTTCAAGTTCTTCTTTTGAGCTTTGAGCATAACATCCTGTTGCTACTATTATTGCATTTTGATTTTTATCTTTTACTTTTCTTAATGCTTGTCTTGACTTTCTATCAGACATATTTGTTACTGTACATGTATTTACAACACATATATCTGATACATCATCTATTTCTACAATTTCATATCCATTTTCTTGGAATTTTTGCATCATAGCATTTGTTTCATATTGGTTTACTTTACATCCTAGTGTTATAAATGATACTCTTTTTTTCATTTTATTTCATTCCTTTTTATATTAGAGTTGCTCCTATAATTCCTGCATCGTTTTTGAATTTTGCAAGCTGAATTATTATATCATCTCTTTTGTTAAATAGCAAGTTTCCTGTTAAAAGTTGTTGTTTTAATGGCTCTAGTAATATTTCTTTATAATCCGAAAATCCTCCTCCTATTAATATCTTTTCTGGTTCAAATATATTAATCAGATTTGATATTCCTATTGCTAAGTTTTCTATATATTCATTTAATAAATATTTTAATCTTACATCATCTTTATTGTTTAATATAATTTTTATTATTTCTTCATTTCTAAGAGTTGTTAAATTAAATTCATATGCAATTTTTTCCTTAAATCTCTTTAGGCTTGCATATATTTCAAAACAGCCTCTTTTTCCACAATTACATTGTAATCCATTTTTTTGTATTATCATATGACTAAATTCAAATCCTGGTACATCCTTAGCTTCTAATACTTTTTCATTATATATTACTGCTCCGCCAACTCCTGTTCCAATACATAGAAATAGTCCATTTTTACATTCGCTAAAATTTCCATATTTTTGTTCTGCTAATGCTGAACATTTGGCATCATTTTTTAATTTTATTTTTGTTCCTGTCTCTTTTTCTATTATTGGTGTTATTTCATAATTTTCTATTCCTAAGTTTACTGCTTTTATAATTGTTGTTTGATTTACTGTTCCTGGTACTGCTATTCCTACACTTTCTACAAAGTCCATTTTTTGATATTCTTTTATTGTTTGTATTATAAATTGTGTTATTTCTTCTTTTAGATTTC
This sequence comes from Clostridium sp. 26_21, assembly GCA_001915995.1. Taxonomy (GTDB): domain Bacteria; phylum Bacillota; class Clostridia; order TANB77; family CAG-508; genus CAG-269. The sequence continues at coordinate 36,609 of MNRO01000008.1, read as the reverse complement.
GTTTACTTATTTGACTTTCGTTTTCAACTTTTTCTACTATATATTTTTCTTTTTTCTGTTGTATATTTCCAAATTCGTCTACTAATCCTATTCCTACATGGCTCCCACCTATATCTATTCCTATTTTCATTTATTTTTCTCCTATTATTTATATATCATATTTTATAATAATGTATTAATAAAATCAATACTGATATTGATTTTTTCCACTTTTTAGAGTACAATATTCTCGAAAGGAATTATATTTATGGATACTAAATTAATAGCAAAAAATCCAGTTGCATATCACAATTTTAATATTGAAGATAAATATGAAGCTGGAATTGTTTTAACTGGAACAGAAATAAAATCTATAAGAGCTGGGAAAGTAAACCTAAAAGATAGTTATGCCGGTTTTAAAGATGGAGAATGTTATATATATTCTATGCATATAAGCCCATATGAACATGGAAATATTTATAATAAAGATCCTCTACGTGATAGAAAATTATTATTAAATAAAAGAGAATTATTAAAATTATATTCAAAAGTAAAAGTTGATGGTTATTCTTTAGTACCTATTTCTTTATATTTCAAAGGTAGTTTGGTAAAACTTGAATTAGGTGTTGGAAAAGGTAAAAAGCTTTATGATAAGCGTCAAGATATTGCAAAAAAAGATGCTGAAAGAAGAATGCAAAAAGCCATGAGACAAAAAATAAGAGATAATAGCTAAATAACTTTATAATATAGAAAAAATCACCTATTAGGTGATTTTTTTTACGCAAAATATCCTATTTCACAACTAATTATTGCTACATTCATAACTTCCACATTTTGATTCATCAGATTTCATTGAATTATTATTTGGTGTAGGAACTACATTGATTGCATGTAATGTACAGCATTTTGAATTTTCATCTTGATATGCACAACTTTGAACAGTACAATTTATTCTTTGATTTTTTTCCATAATAACCTCCTGATAAATAATAGAACATTTTTATTATGCTCTTTTATTATAGTTTTATTCTAATGAATATTTTTATTTTTTTATCAAATAATATTTATTGAAAGGATTTTATTATGAATGCAAGAGTAATTTTATTATCAAAAAAAGATGGAGATATTGAAGAATTTTTAAATAAATTTTCAAATACAAAAATAGAACTAGAAAAATCTAATATTTGGCAAAAAGATTTTTCTAATCCTATTGAAATTTCTGAAATTGTTGCCGCATTTATCGACAATATTAATTCTTTTAATTTAATTATGTGGATTACCCTTGATAAGAATATATTCATCAAAGTTTCACCAGCAAATTCTAATGATATTATTAAATATTTATTTGAACGCTATCCATATTAAGTTTATTTTTTTGCTACATCTGGTTGATTTTCTATTCTTATAACAGTATAAGTTATTGAAGCTAAATATACAATCAAAATTAATGTTGGTGTATATACTCCAACTGGCATCCTTGTAATTGCTATCAAGCAACATAATATTATCTCACATATTGCTGGAAATACTATTGTTTGTAGCATTACTTTTAACATTCCTTTTTCATGATATCTTACAGTCATATAAACTAATATTATTACAAAAGATAATGACATTGGGAGAATATATTTTTTTAATATATCTCTTATTCTTGTAGCTGGTATATTACTTATTTCTGTATTTTCTGCTGTTTGCTCAAATTCATAATTTTCTTTTACTTTATTTACAATTGTGTCTTTTTGTTCATCAGATATTGATTTTGCTCTTATTGTTACCATATCTTGATATATTTCTATTGTTTGTACCATATTATTTCTTCCAAGTACTTCGTTTGCTATGTCTTTAATCTTTTTTACATCAACTTCACTTGCTACATATATATCTATTTTTTGACTTTCTTGATATCTTAGTTGTTTATTAAATCCAATTGTAAAAGTTACTATAACTCCTGCAATTATAATTATCATTGCTATTGCTAGTATAATTACATTTCTTTTCTTCATTTTCTCTAGCAGGTACTAACTAATTTGTTAGTACCCTCTCCTTTCTATATTCTATTTGTTTTCTCTTAATTTTAATAATGTTCTTGTTATTACAAAGTTATATATTGCTGTTAATATTAGTCCCCAGAACATTATCATTCCAAAACTGCTTAAACTTTCCCATTTTGCTAAACAGAATACTATTGTTATTATTCCTACAGGTATTAATTTTAAATATACATTTTTATAAGTAGCTTTTACAGCTTCGTCTACTAAATTTATTTTTTTTGTTTTTGCTAATATTTCTTTATTTATTATAAAGTTTATTATCATAATAATTATTATTGCACTTATTCCATCTAATGATATTACAACATTTGTATATCTTAGCAATAATGAAAATATTGATAAAAAGCCAATAAAAGCTATACTTGCTAATATTCCAGCTTTTTTATAGATAATACATAATACTATTAATGCTACTACTAATATTGCCAATATTATCATAGCAAAATACATAATTTCACTTTGTGTTATACTTGAATATTCATATCTATTTGTATTTACTTCATAATCTGATTTTAATTTTCCAGCATTTTCTAGCATAGCTATCTCTGCTGCTTTTGAAATATTATTATTTACAGATGTTGTATTTGATGATGCAGATCCTATTTTTAAAGTTATTTTTCCTTTAGATATTACATTTACATCATATGCTGTATCATTAACATATACTTTTGCTACTTTTTTTGATGTTTTACTTTCTTCTTCTATTGTAGTAGTTGTTGTTATTTCTGTATTTTCTGTTGTTTCTGTTGTTGAGTTTTCATTTGTCTCAGATGTATTTTCTGTTGTTGATTCAGTTGTACTTGTTGATTCGCTTGATTTTGCATTTTCTATTTCTGTTACTTCTGTTGATAATAAGGCATAATCATTTAATAATTCATTCAATTTGGCTTGTCCATCTTTTGTTAGTTCAATTTCTTCATAAACTTGATATGCCCCTTTAGCATCACTCACATATGAATATTTTGCCTTTTTTATCATATCATCATCTAAAATTATTTTTTTATCTTCTTCATCCTTTATTGTGATTTTTTGACTTGCATATAAATAATATATATACATATCAGTATTATTATTTTCTGGAAGTTCAACTCTTACTGTTCCATCTTCTTTATTTAATGATATTGTATAATCTGTTGCACCTAAATATTGTAATCTTTTTTCCATTACTTTTTTTGCATTTTCAAAATCACTTTCATTTAATTCTTCTACATTTTTTTCTGAACTTTCTGTTGTTTCTGCTGTTTCTTTTTTTTCTTCTTCTGAATTAGTAGAATCGTTTTCAACTTCTTTTATTTTTAATTCAACCACTCTTTGACTTTTTAGTTCTCTACCTAATTCATAGTCTTTTACTTTATTTTCCATTCTATTTTGTTTTTGAACATAAATTCCTCCAAATGCAATCATTGTTATTAATATAATTGCTAATATAATGGTAAATATTTTCACTTTCTTCATCACTTAATTCCTTCTTTCTAAATTTTTATTGTCAAAATAATCTGTATAGATTTTACTTTATTTTTTTTAAAATATCAACCTTTTTTTATATTTTTTTCGAATATATTTTAAATCATTTCTAATCCTCCTTTTAATGAATATACATTTGTATATCCTATTTTTTTTAACATATTATATGCTTCTCTACTTCTTCCACCATATTGACAATATACAACTATTTGTTGATTTAATTTTGGCATTTCATTTTTTATATTTTTTATCTCATATTCAGGTATATTTATTGCGCCTGGTAAATGTCCTTCGTTAAATTCTTGTGGACTTCTTACATCTATCAAAATAGCTCCTTTAGATACCAGATTTTTTAATTGTTCAAAACTTATTTCATTTTGATAATTATTTCTGCAATATCCTCTGTTTTTATAACATCTTCTACAAAACATATTTGATCCCTCCTATATTTTATAGTATGAAAAAAGAAACACTTTTGTGCTTCTTTTACAAATTTCTATCTCATAATTGTCATAACAATTACTATTATTCCAAGTATTACTCTATATATAGCAAATCCTTTGAAACTTCCTTTTTTCAAGTAGTTTAATAAAAATTTAATTACAATTATTCCTACTAAGAAACTGAATAATACTCCCATAAAGAATGCAAGTGTAAATTCAAAGTCTTTTATACTTACAAGTACTGCTGCTAATACTATTGGTGTTGATAATAAAAATGAATATTTTGCAGCACTTTCTCTGTCTACTTTTAAAGCTCTTGCAACAGTCATTGTTATACCAGATCTTGATGTTCCCGGAAATGCTGCTGCTATTGCTTGTGATAATCCTATTAAAAATGATTGTTTAAATGTCATATCTTCATATTTTGTTTCTGATGGTGCTTTTTTATCAACAATATAAAGTACAATTCCTAATACTATTAATGCAATTGCAATCATTATTGATTCTATGTTAAATTTGTCACAAATATATCCTGAGAATTTGTCTAATACTAAACTTAAAATTCCTGTTGGAATTGTTACTGCTACTATGTACCAGAAGATTTTACCTTCTGTTGATTTTTTCTTTTTTACAACTTGATTATATCCCCCCTTTATTAGACCTAACCAATCTTTGAAGAAAAATAATGTTATTGCTAATAATGTTCCTAAATGTAATGCTACATCAAAACTTTCTGGAATGTTCCAATTAAACATCCATGGTATTAATTTTAAATGTGCTGAACTTGATACTGGTAATAGTTCTGTTAATCCTTGAACTATTCCTAAAACTATTGCTTGATATATTTCCATATTTTTTATAATGTTAATCTTTTTAGATTAACACTCTCCTTTCTTTTGCTTCTTTTAAACTTTATATATTTCTCTTAATATATTATATATTGTATTTTTTATAAATTCTGCTGATGTTGTTGGTGCTACTTTTCCTGGCAATGATAATGCCCAAACAAATTTTAAATTTCTATCTTTAATTGCTTTTTTATCAATTCCACCTGGATTTGAAGCTAGGTCTATTAATAATGTGTCTTTTCTTACATATTCTAATTTTTGTTCTGTTAAAACAATATGTGGAACTGTATTTATTATTATATCAAATGGTCTTAAATTTTCACCTAAATTATTAATGTTTAATGATTTATGTCCATATGCTTCTATCCATGCTAAATCCTCATCTTTTCTCGCTGCACATGTTACCTTTACAGATAGTCCTGCAAGTTTTCTTGCTAAGACTTTTCCAATCCTTCCAAATCCTAATATTAAAACTTCACTTCCATGTAAAATTCTATTTGTGTTTTCTATTGCTATTTGAATTGTCCCTTCTGCTGTTGCAATTGTATTTAATACTGCTAATTCTTCTCTTTTCATTATATCAATAATCTCTATATATTCATCATTTGCCATTTCATATACTTCTGGTGAAATAGCCCCTGCAATAAGAACTTTTGCATTTATATTATGCATCATTTCTCTAATTGTAATTCCTTTATCACTAAATGGCATATTTATTGTATTTCCATTACTTGAAAATGGAATAGGACCAACTACAATTTCTACATTGTCTATCGTTTTTCTTATTGTATCACATTGTATAAGATTTTTTTGCTTTTTTATTTCCTCTGATTTTTCTAATCCATATACATAAACTTCATTTCCATCATTAGCAAGCATTATTGCTAATTTGGCAATTCTTAAATCTCCACCTATTATTGCTAATTTATTTTTCATATTACCTCCAAATTAAACTTATATATACATATTATATTTAATTTGAGTTTTTTTATGAATTTTATATTAGTAATCTTCTTTTTCTATATCTTGTATTTTTTCAACTTTATTTTTTTGATCTTTTTTTTCAATTTTTAAATTTGCAAAACCTATCTTTTTAGTTATATCTACCATTTCTTCTAGGTGTTGTTTTGCTATTATTTCTTTTTTAGTCAATTTATGCTCTTTTTCATCTTCAAAATCCAAATTAAATGGTATTGATAATTTAGCTATTATTATTGCAAAAGTTGTATCTTTCTTAATTTTGTCAACAATTCTTCTTGGCGAATCTTGTATTGCTACATTTGCATATTGTATTGCTTTTTCTTTATCATTTTTTAATATATATATTTTTGCTAATTCAAGATATGCATCTGCCCCTAATTCTTCATCATCCACAATTTGCAATAAATAATTTTCTGCTTCATCTAATTCTTTATACATTATTGCGATTTCCGCTAAACTATATTTAGTATTACATATTATAGTATTTAATTCTGCTGCTTTTTCATAATACAATTTTGCACTTGCAAAATCATTCAGCATTGTGTAAACAATTCCTAAATTGTAATTTAATTCAAAACTTGTTGGATTATATTTTAATGCTTCATTATAATAATTAGCCGCTTCTTTATAATCTTCTTTTTCAATTAATAAATCCCCAAGGGCAATAGTTGCTTCAGGATAATCTGGTTTTCTATTTAATAAATTTGTTAATGTATCTATTGCTTCATCCTTTTTGTCTAAATCACTTAATAAAGTAGCAACCTTAAAATATGCTTCATATTCTTGTGGATTAATAGAAATTACCTGTGCATACTCATCAACTGCTTTTCTTTGTCCTCCTTCATTTTCATATATATTTGCTAATAATTTGTGTGCCATATAGCTATCAGGATTTTTATCAATTAATTCTATTAGTAATTTTTTTGCTTGTTTGTTATTTCCAAATACTAAATATAATTTTACAAAATTAATAGAAAAAATTTCTTGTAAATTTCCAGTTGTTTTTCCAATTATAATAATTATTATTGGTACAACAATTGCAAAAAAATATACTATTAATTCTATAGACATGTACATTTTTTGAGGATTATTATATACCATTATAAATTTTATAGCTATTCCGAATTGCCTCAATTGCAAGTATTGTTACATATTTGGTATTATTTTCTTTTATTAATTTATAAAAAATATACACAAATAGTATAAATGCTATTATTGAAAATATTAGTGTTTCTAATAACATATTTTTTCTCCTCTTTTTTAATTTCTTCTATGTTCATGACTTATTGCTTTATAATCATTTATAATTATTTGAATTATATTTTCAGATTCTGGCTTTTCTCCTTTTTCTTGTATTTCAGCTTTTTCTCTATTATATCTTTCTACTAATTTTAATATATTTTCTCCAGTTTCTTCTGAGAGTTCTCCCCATGTCATATCTGAATCTGGAATTGGTGTGTTTGCATCAATTACGCTTGGATCTACTGCTTCACCATCTTCTTTTTGATCTTCTTCTGCACTTTCAAATCCATGTGCAATTTCATGAGCTTTCTTATTTACTCCATCTTGAGTACCAGATTTTTCAAATTCTCTTCTTGTTTCAAGTGTTTCTTGTTTCTCAATACCATCTCCTTGTGTTCTTACTTGTCTTGAAACTCTTTCTTGACATGGCATTACATCAACAGTCTCAATATCTAGTTCTCCATAATTTTGAGCCTCTAATGTTATTGCAATTTCTTTATCTGCTCTATTTGTTCGTAATAATGCATATGGAACTTTTCTTTCAACTTTATCTCCGTTTTCACTTATACTTATTATAGAACGATAATTTGCTCCTGCTGTTTGAACATTTTCATTTACTTTCCATTGTTTACTTAATTTACCATTCTCATCAATTCCTTCTTTTGCTTCTAATACAACAAAACTTCCAAGTGTTGTAGAATATGCAATTGCATATTCTGAATTATTATCAAATACATTTGGCATTCTTTCTTGTAAATGATTATCCTTAATTTTTCTAAATTTACTAATTTCTATATCTTTATCATCTTTCTTTAGGTCTTCTTTAGCTTTCTTTTCTTCTTGTTCTTCATTCTGAGGCTCTTTTGTTTCTTCCTCTTTTTTGCCTTTTTTATTTTCTTCTTGTTCTTCTGAAATTGCACGAAGCCTTCCTCTTTCTTTGTCATTTTTTGAAAGTACTGTATCCATATCTAATGTTGTACTTTCAAAATATCCTCTTAGAGCTTCTATTGAATAAACATTTCCATCTTTATCTGCCATCATTTTTTCTTCAATAGTCATTTCTCCTTGTTCATTTTCTTTTGCCCATCTAAAGTGATATTCCATATCTCCTTCTTTATTTCTTTCTAATGTGATAAATACATCATTAAGAACTAATTGACCTTGTTTTGTATTTAATACAAATTCTTTATAATATCTAGTTTCAATTAATTTCTTATTATTTTCTTGTATAGTTTGCTTTACACTTTCAGATACATCATTTAATTTTTTCTCGAAATTTAAATCAATTTCATCTTTTTCCATATATTTCACTCCTAATACTAATTAATCTATAATTTTTCCAATTAAATCATATTCTTTTACTTCTGTTATAATTGCTTTAACAAAATTATTTACTTTGCTTTCAAAATTATTGTTTTCAATATATATTATTCCATCTTCTTCTGGAACATCTTGTGATGTTCTACCAATTAAATATTTTCCATCAAATGAAATATCTTCTATTAATACTTCAACATCTTGTCCTATTTTATTTTTTAAATTTTCATTTGATACTTTTTGTTGTATTGCCATTATTTTATTATATCTTGATTTTTTTGTATTTCCATGTATTTGTTCTGGAAGCTTGGAAGCAGGTGTTCCATCTTCTTTAGAATACATGAAAGTTCCTAATTTATCAAATTTTGTTTTTTCAACAAATTGTTCTAATTCTTTAAAATCTTCTTCTGTTTCACCTGGAAATCCAACTATTAGACTTGTTCTTAATACAACATTTGGAATTTGTTTTCTGATATTTGATATTATACTTTCAATTTGCTCTTTGTTTGTTTTCCTATTCATTCTTTTTAAAATTTTATTTGAGATATGTTGTATTGGAATATCAAAATATTTACAAATTTTTTTATTATTTTTTACTACTTCTATAAGTTCATCTGTTATTCCTTCTGGATATGAATATAAAAATCTAATCCATTTTATTCCATCTATTTCTGATAATTTTTGTAATAATTCTGCAAGTTTTGGCTTACCATATATATCAACACCATATTTCGTTGTATCTTGTGCTATAACTATTAATTCTTTTATTCCTTTAGATGCTAACATTTTTGCTTCATCTAATATTTCCTCTATTTTTCTACTTATAAATTTTCCCCTAATATATGGAATAGCACAGTATGTACACATATTACTACAACCTTCTCCAATTTTTAAATATGCATAATTTTTTCCAGTTGTTATAACTCTATCATAAAATTCATCAAATTTAGGCATTGGTAATTGTTCGATTTCAGATACTTTTGTTACTGTTTTTGTTATACTTTTTTCTACTTTGTTATTTTCTACTAAGTCTTGGATTTTTTTCCACATATCACCATATTCATCTATTTTTATAAATAAATCTACTTCTGGCAATGATTTTACTAAATCATCATAATATCTTTGTACTAAACATCCCATTGCAATTAAATATTTACATTTTTTCTTTTTATATTCTGCCATCTCTAATATTGTATTTATTGCTTCTTCTTTTGCTGATGCTATAAATCCACATGTATTTATAACTATTATATCTGCTTTATTAGGATCATTTTCTATCTCATAATTATTATCTTTAAAGTGTCCTATTGCTATTTCAGTATCTATTAAATTTTTACTACACCCAAGTGATACAAATCCTACTTTCACTTTTTACATCCTTTCATTTTTATAATTTATAATGCTTATTACTTATGATTGACTAATATATTTTAACTATTATGTGCACAAATATGTTTCCTTGTTAATTCCATTAAATTTAATTTAGTAAATCCTTCTACTTGTGTTTTAGCTCTATCTTGTTTTAATGTTTCTTTTAATAATTTTTCTATTTTTTCTTTATTATCTGAATTTTTCATATCTATATAATCAATTATTATTATTCCACCAATATCTCTTAATCTTAGCTGTTTTGCAATTTCTATTGTTGCTTCATAATTTACTTTATAAACTGTTTCTTCTAATGTCGTTTTTCCTGTATATTTTCCTGAATTAACATCAATTGCAACTAATGCTTCTGTTGGATCTATTGTTATAAAACCTCCACAATTTAGCCATACTTTACGTTGTTTCACCTTATCAATCTGATTTTCCAGTTCATATTTTTTTAACAAATTTATATTTTCTTCTAATGTTAATTTTATATTTTTGTTTACTATTTCATTTAAATTTTCTATATCTTCTTTATTATTTGAAATTATTGAATCTATTTTTTCATCTGGTAAATCTAAAACTATTTTTTCAACAATATTAGGACTTCTAAACAATAATTGTGGTTTATCTTCACATTCTTGAAATTTTATATATATTTCATCCCATTTTTGTTTTAATTGTTTTATATTATCTATTATAACTTTTTCTTCTTTTTTTTCTGCACTTGTTCTTATTATTGCCCCCATTCCCTTTGGTAGATTATTTTTTACAATTTTTATTAATCTTTCTTTTTCTTTTTCATCAATTATTTTTTGTGATATTGTTACAATTGTAGTTTGTGGCAATAATATTATATATTTTCCTGTTAATTTTATATGTGTTGAAGTTCTTGCTCCTTTTTTATCATTACTATCTTTTTGGACTTGTACAAGTAATTTTTGCTTTGGTTTTATAATATCTTTTATTTTTGGTTCAATCTTTTTTTCTACTTTCTCGTCAACTTGTGGGATTATATCTCTAACATGTATAAAACTATTTTTTTCCGTTCCTATATCAATAAATGCTGCTTGCATTCCTGGAATTATATCTTTTATTATCCCTACATATATGTTTCCCTCATTTCTTTCATGTATATGTTCTTTATTTTCTTCATATACTTCTATTAACTTTCCATTTTCAACGACAGCTATTGTTTTTGTATTTTCTGTTTTATTGATAATTATTTGTATCATTTTGTTTTTTCTCCTTACTTAATGTTGTTAATTATATTTATTCATTGCAGAATCAATACCGTTTTTTAGTATTTCTACAATTGCTTTTTTGGCTATATTTGTTCCTTCATCTAATTTTCTTTGTTCTTCTTCTGGTATTGCTCCTATTACATAATTTATTTCATCACCTTTGTGTATTGGCCTTCCTATTCCTACTCTTATTCTTGGAAATTCATCTGTTCCAATCATTTGAATAATACTTTTCATTCCATTGTGTCCACCAGCACTACCTTTTTTTCTTATTTTTATTTTTCCTGGTTCTATATCCATATCATCATATATTACCAATATTTTATCATTATCTACTTTATAAAAATTCATTATTTCTTTAACACTATTTCCACTCAAATTCATATATGTTTGTGGTTTTAATAATATAACTTTTTCTTTTTCTATTATTCCACTTCCATATAATGCTTGAAACTTATTCTGTTTTACCTCAATATTATATTGTTGTGAAATTTTATTTATTGTGTTAAATCCCATATTATGTCTTGTTTTACTATATTCTTCTTCTGGGTTTCCTAATCCTACAATTAAATACATATTTTCCTCTTTTCCTTATGTAGTTTATTTTACTATTTTTTTGCATTTTTTTCAAGTATTTCTGAAGAACAAATACAAAAAAGGTGACATCTGCCACCTTTTTCTTATTTACAATCATACCAATTCGTAGCTTCTGAAACTTCTGCTATAAGTGGTACTCTTAGTTTTATTGCATTTTCCATCTTTTCTTTTAAAATGTCTTTAACTTCATCAACTTCTTCTAATGCTGTTTCTATCATCATTTCATCATGTACTTGTAATACTATTTTAGATTTCATATTTCTTAATTTTAATTCTTTCATAACATTAATCATTGCTATTTTCATTATATCTGCTGCTGTTCCTTGAATTGGTGTGTTCATTGCTACTCTTTGCCCAAATTGTCTTACCATATAATTATTTGATTTCAATTCTGGTATATATCTTCTTCTTTTAAATTCTGTTTCAACATATCCTTTTTCCTTTGCACTTTCTACAATATCTTCCATAAATTTCTTTATTCCAGAATACATTTCCAAATATTGATCTATATATTGTTTTGCTTTTTTTCTTGATATATGTAATTGTTCTCCTAATCCAAAATCACTTATTCCATAAACAATTCCAAAGTTTACTGCTTTTGCATTACTTCTTTGTTCTTTTGTTACTTCATCTATTGGTGTATTAAATACTTTTGATGCTGCTTGTCTATGGATATCTTCTCCATTTATAAATGCTTGTACCATATGTTCATCATTTGAAATATGTGCTAATACTCTTAATTCAATTTGCGAATAATCTGCATCTATATAAATATAATTTTCTGCTGGTTTGAATACTTTTCTTAATTGTTTTCCTAATTCAAATCTTGTTGGAATATTTTGAAGATTTGGTTCTGTTGAACTTATTCTTCCTGTTGCTGTTATTGTTTGATGGAAAAATGAATGTATCCTTTTTGTTTTTGGGTTTATATATGGTTTCATTCCTTCTACATATGTTGAATTTAGTTTCATTAATTGTCTATATTCTAATATTTTTTCTATTACAGGATGTTCTTCTACTAATTTTTCTAGTACATCTACATCTGTTGAATATCCGCTTTTTGTCTTTTTCACTACTGGTAATTTTAATTTTTCGAATAACATTTCTCCAAGTTGTTTTGTTGAATTTATATTAAACTCTCCACCACATAATTCATATATTTCTTTTGTTAATATTTCTAATCTTTCCTTTAATTGATCACCATACTTATTTAATTCATCAACATCTAAATACATACCATTCCATTGCATTTCAGCTAACACTTCTACTGTTGGCATATCTATGTTTTTGAATAATTCTAAGCAATCTGTTTCTTTTAACTTATTTATTGTAACTTCTGATAATTCAAATATTTCTTTTGCATATATTCCTGCTTTTATTTTTGAAGTATTATCTGTGTTTTCATCACTTATATTTTCAAACAATGATGTTTGTTTATTGTTTTCTTGTATTCCTTGTTTTTCTAGTAATTCATCATTATTTATTTCTAAATAATCTCTAACAATTATATCTATTTCATATTTGCTTGTTGGGTCTAATATATATGCTGCAATTTTTGCATCATATACTATGTTTTTCATTGTTATTCCAATTTGTTTTAATAAAATATAGTCTTGAGCTAAATTATATCCATATTTCTCTATTTTTTCATCTTCGAAAACTTTTTTTAATTTTTCTTCAAATTCTTGTGTTCTTTTCATATAATATATATTTTTTTCATTATATATTGCAATTCCTATTATATCTTTTTTTATAATATCTTCTTCATTTGAATTGTCTTGTACATCTAAATAATAATATAATTTTCCATTCAAATTTGGTATTTCTATTATATCTTTAACTTCTATTTTTACATTTTCTTTTTCTGGCTGTTCAACTATTCCAGCAGTTCTTAGTCCAAATTTATCAATATATCTTTGAAAACGTAGTTCTTCGAAAATTTCTAATACTTTTGATTTATCCCATTCTTCTACTTTTAAATTTTCTAATGTATCTTCTAATGGTACATTTGTATCTATTTTTCCAAGTGTTCTTGAAAGTTCTGCCATATCTTTATTTGCAACAATATTTTCTTTTTGTTTTCCTTTTAAATCATCTTCACCTTTTTCTATTTTTTCATATAATTCTTTTACAGAATGATATTTTTGAATTAATGATATTGCTGTTTTTGGTCCTATTCCTGGAACACCTGGAATGTTGTCAGATGTATCTCCTTGCAATGCTTTTACTTCTATTAATTGTACAGGTTCTAGTCCATATTCTTCAAGAACTTTTTTTCTATTATAATTTTCTGTTTCTGTTTTTCCTGCTTTTGTTCTTGGAATTCTTATTGTTATATTATCACTTGCTAATTGAAATGTATCTCTATCTCCTGAAAGTATTGTAACTTCTAGTCCTTGCTTTTCTCCATATTTTGCAAGTGTACCTAAAATATCATCACCTTCATATCCTTCTTTTTCAATAATATCTATATTCATTGCTCTTAAAACATCTTTTATTACTGGCATTTGTTCTGCCAGTTCATCTGGCATTCCATGTCTATTTGCTTTATATCCTTCAAATAGTTCTTTTCTTTTTAATTTTCCTTTTAGGTCAAATGCAACAGCTATATATTCTGGTTTTATATCATCTATTATATTAAACAATATTGCTAAAAATCCATATACTGCATTTGTGTATTTTCCATCTTTTGTTGTTAGCATTTTGCTCCCCATTATTCCATAAAATGCTCTATTCATTATGCTATTTCCGTCTATTAATACTAATTTATCCATCGGCATTTCCTCTCTTCTGTTTGATGTTTTTTCTTGAACAACTATATCATATTAGATATAATTTATCAATAAAAAAGAAACATGAAATTTAATTTTCATGCTTCTTTATGTAAAAATTATTCATTTACTGTTGTTTCTTCAACAGGGTAAACACTAACTTGTTTTTTGTCTTTACCTTTTCTTTCAAATTTTACTGTTCCATCAACTAATGCAAATAGTGTATCATCACTACCTTTTCCAACATTAATTCCTGGATGTACCTTTGTTCCTCTTTGTCTTATTAGGATATTTCCTGCTAAAACGAATTGGCCATCAGCTCTCTTGACACCAAGTCTCTTAGATTCACTATCTCTACCGTTCTTGATACTACCTTGACCTTTTTTATGTGCCATGATTTTCACTCCTTTCAGCTTTTAATCTAATCTGATTTCTCTTCCAGATTGCCTTATATGAATTTCTTCATTATATTACTATTATTAAAATCACTATTTATAACTAAGCTTCAACTTTTTCTGTTTTTTCAGCTTTTGCTGCTGTTTTCTTTGCAACTGTTTTTATTCCTGTAATTTCAACTTTAGTGTATGGTTGTCTATGTCCTTGTTTTGTTCTTTCATTTTTCTTAGCTTTCATTTTGAAAACTATGATTTTTTTAGCTTTTCCGTGTGCTACAACTTTTCCTTCAACCTTTACACCTTTAACATAAGGATTTCCAACTTGTACTTTTCCATCATCAGATACTAATATTACTTTATCAAAAGTAACTTTTTTTCCTTCTGCTGTATCTAATTTTTCGAAGAATACTACATCTCCTTCTGCTACTTTGTATTGTTTTCCACAACTTTCAATTACTGCGTACATTTAAAATGCACCTCCCTTATTTGTATACTCGCTAATCCTTAAAAAAGGTAGTTATTTTTTTCATAACATTTGCTTACCTTGACTAAGCGGATTACAATTAAGTATTTTAGCATATTTATACATATTTGTCAATATTTTTAAATCAATTTTTATTAATTGCATTTAATTATAAAAATAATCAATTATTCCATTATAGATTCCCCATGCTAATCTATTTTGATAATTATCTTCCAAAAGCTTTTTTTCTTCTGTTGGATTTGACAAAAATCCACATTCTACAATCGTAATTGGAATTTCTACATGTTTTATTATATATATATTATCTATTGTTTTGGCAATTCTATTATTTTCTTTTTGGATTGCTTCATTTAAATTATTTTGAATAGATTCTGCCAATCTTTTTCCTTCTTCACTTCCTTGCTTATAAAATGTCTGCCATCCATAATATTGTTGCTGTGGAATCTTGTTCAAATGTATTGATACAAATAAATCTGCAGAACTTTCATTTCCAATTTTTACTCTATTATGGATATCTGATATCTTTTTCTGTTTTAATGTTTTAGCATCTATATCATATATAGCATTTTCATCTGAACGTGTTAATATTACTGTTGTTCCACTTTGTTCTAATAAATTTTGCAACTTTAATGCAATTTTCAAATTTGTTGCAGCTTCAGTTGTTCCTGTGCTACTCTGTGCACCCTCATCTGGTTTTCCATGTCCGTGCATCTATTACTATTGTCTTTCCTGAAACAGGTAATGATACTGTTGGAACTATTTCTCTTTTATCTTTTATAAGTGCAAATGTTAATATAGATACAAATACACTCAAAGTAATTAATATTATTCTTTTTTTTCTTAATAAGATCATAACAAAAACTCCCATACATTTTTTTATAATTGTATGCGAGTTTTTTATTTATATGTAATAAATTATAATTCCTATCAAAATTAATAAATTTCCTATTAATTTCTTTTTAGTTATTTTTTCTTTTAAAATTCTGTTACTTAAAATCATTACAAAAATATATCCCAATGACTCTATTATTGGCTCATTTTTATATGGAACTCCTTTTAATCCCAAAACAACTAAAACTGTTGATAATACCATTAATCCATAACCAATTATTACATATGGATTTAAATATTCTTTAATTATTGAACTATATGTTTTGGAAGCACTTTTTTTCAATATTATTTGTGATATTGAACTTACAACTACTGATAATACTAATAAAATTATATATTTACTCATCTTCACTATTTACTATAATTGTACCTACTATTACAATTATTACTCCTATTACATTTTTTATTGTTATTGTTTCATTAAATATTAAAATTGCCCATACAATTGACCATAGCAATCCCATTGCTTTATTTGCATAAGCTACAGATATATCAAATTTTTTTATTAATTGTTGCCAAATTATTGCATATACACCTAATATAAGGATTTCTATTCCATAAAATAGTATAAATTTAAATGATAAAAATTCTTGTCCTGATGCAAATTTTGCAAACACTGTTGATAATGTATATACTGCTATTACTGCTTGTAATATACATATATCTCTAATTTTTGTTTTTTTCTTTACTTCTTTATCCATTTTTATTTCCTTTTAAATAATATTTTATATTGCTAAAATATAATATCCATATCTTGTTGAACTATCTATAATTTTATGAGAATTTATTTCATCAATAGGACTAATATAATAAATATATTCTGGATGTTCTCTTTTTATTTTTTCTAATTCTTCTACATCAGCTTTTGTAAAAATAAATTTTATTACTGCTTTCTTAGGTTCTGTTACTTTTGTAAAATCGGGAGCAATTCCTAATGCTACATCTATTACCATTTTTAAGAAGTCCTCGCCTGTAGAAATCTGTACTAAATCTGAACCTATACAATCTCCACCCATTCTTGCACCTATTTCTATTATTTTTACTTCACCTTCTGGTGTTATTTTAAATTCTGTATGTGATGCACTATTTTTTATTTTTAAACTATTTAAACCTGCAAATACTTCTTTTTTTATTTTTTCTTGCATTTCAGCACTTAATCCTGCTGGCTCAGTATGTCCTGTTTCTATAAAATGTGGTGCACCAGTTGTTTGTTTTCTTGTTATTGTTAATAAAGTATGTTTTCCTTTATATGTAATTCCTTCTGCACTAAATTCTTCTCCATCAATATATTCTTCTACAATTGCTTTTTTTTCAAATGATACTTCTATTGCTTCTTTTATTGCTTCTTTTAATTTTTCAACATCATTTAAGTCTTCAATTTTAGTAATTGACCTACTTCCAGATCTATCTGTTGGTTTTACAATTATTGGTGCTTTCATTTCTTTTATTTTTGAAAAATCATTAACATCTGATATTTCAAAAAATTTAGGTACTGATACTCCATTTTTTTGAAATGCTTTTCTCATTTCATATTTATTTGTTGAAATTTTAGTACATTCTAAACTATTTCCAGCAAGTCCTAATTTTTCAGCCAAATAATTTACTGTTAATGTTGCCAAGTCTGATGCAACAGATGTAATTGCATCAGGCTTAATTTCTTTACATTTTTCTAATATTTTTTCTTTTTCTATTATACTAATTGGATAAAAATAGTCTGCAAATTCTGCTCCAACTGCTCCATCTGCCCAAGCGAAAACATGTGTCTCATATCCTAATTGTTTTGCTTTTTTTATTAATGGCATTTGAAAATTATTTGCCCCTATTATAACAATTTTTTTCATTAAAAAATCTCACCTTCTGTAATTATTTTTGATAAAATTCTTTTATTCTTTTTATTACTTCATCTTGTTCTTGCTTTGTTAGTCCATAATACATTGGAAGTCTAATTAATTTTTCACTTTCTATCGTAGTAAATTTATCTTTTCCATTAAATCTTCCAAATCTCTTTCCTGCTGGAGAATCATGTAATGGTATATAATGGAATACTGCTTGTATACCATTGTCTTTCAAATATTTTATTAGGCTTGTTCTTTCATCTAAACTTCTTGCTTTTATATAAAACATGTGTGCATTATGTGTACTATATTCTGGAACTGTTTGTATTTTTATTAATCCTTTTTGTTCTAATTCTTCTAAATTATTTTTATAATAATTCCATGAACTTAATCTTGCATTATTAATTTCTTCTGCTTTATCTAATTGTGGATATAAGTATGCACAATTTAGCTCACTTGGTAAATATGATGAACCATAATCTACCCATGTATATTTGTCAATTTCACCTCTAAAGAATTTATTTCTATTTGTTCCTTTTTCTCTTATTATCTCTGCTCTTTCAATTAAATCAGGATCATTTATTACTACTGCTCCACCTTCGCCCATACTATAATTTTTTGTTTCATGGAAACTATAACAACCAATATCTCCAATTGTTCCAAGGTATTTGTCTTTATATTTTGCCATAAATCCTTGTGCTGCATCTTCTACAACTTTTAAATTATGTTCTTTAGCTATTTTCATTACTTTATCCATATCTGGTGAGATTCCTGCATAATGAACAACAGCAATTGCTTTTGTTTTATCTGTTATTGCTTCTTTTATTTTTTCTTCATCTATATTCATTGTATTAGGATTTACATCTACAAAAACAACTTTTGCTCCTACCATTACAAATGCATCAGCAGTTGATACAAATGTATATGATGGCATTATTACTTCATCACCTGGTTTTAAATCTAATAATATTGCTGCCATTTCTAATGCTGATGTACAAGATGTTGTCATTAATACTTTATGAGCATTAAATTTTTTTTCCATCCATTCACTACATTTTTTAGTAAATGCTCCATCACCACAAATTTTTCTACTCTCTGCAGCTTCTTTTATACAATCTATTGATTCTTTCATATAAATTGGTACATTAAACCCTATCATTTTTATCCTCTTCTTTCTATTTAACTTTATAAGCTGGTATTACATATGCAAATAATGCTCTAAATGATATTGCAATAATTAGAGTAATTATAAGTATAATAATAATATTTCTTATCTTTTTTGATTTTATAATTTTATCTAAAATTGTTTGAATTCCATTAACTACAAAATATGTAAAAGGAATTATAATTCCCATTATATATCTTCCCTGTGCCTGAAAATCACTAGTATATGAATAAATTATACTTAAAGCTATTGGAATTATTATTGAAAGTACAAATATATAATTTAAAAAATACTTATTTTTTTCATTTTTATTGAATTTAAATAATTGTTTAAAATTTAATAAACAACCCAGTCCTCCAATTAGCCATATTATAAAATAACAATAATAAATTTTTTGAGACATAACAATTGTATGATATCCAAATATTCCTACAAAACTTAATGCTGTAGTTAACAACCATCTTTCTCCAAACAGCATATCTAACAAGTTTTCTCCTCTTTTTTGTACTGTAAGTCTTATTGATGGTTTAAATTGATCTAATGCATATTTGTCTCCACATTCGTTTTGAGCATTTATTCCTAAAAAGTCTCCATTATATAATATTGCATTTCTAATAAACCACCATCCCGCAACTGCAAATGCAACAAATCCTACTATTAAAACTTTTTTTCCAATATCTTTAATATCCATTTTATCTGAAATTACAGATACCAAACATAATATTATACTACATAATATATATCCATATGCATTATAATAAGTCAATGCACAAAATCCTATTGCTAATCCAAGTAAAATGCAATGTTTTGTTTTCCAGTTACTTTCTAATCCTAGAATCCACAAATATATTATCATTGTTGTTGCTAATACTGCTGTTGAATCATTATTTATGTATGATGCTAAAAACGCCGTTAAAGGTTGAAATGCAATAAATGTAATAAATAAATATTTATAAATTCCTTTATTTTTAAACAATTTATCTGCTATTTTTATTACTAAATAAATTGATAATGTCATACTTAATGTGCTTACAAGTCTCGCCGAAACTACTAATGCAAATTCATTTTTAGTAAATATTGAAGCAATTTTCATAAATCCTGCTCCAATTGTATATGTAAAAATTGGTTGAAAAGCATAAGATATTCCCCAGTTTGGATTTCTTATCGATTCTTCTTCTCCTCGTGGTAACTTGTTATTTTCATATATATATTTACATATATCCCATTTCATTCCTTCATCTGGACATGTATTATATGGTTGAGATATTGTCCAAATAAAATAATAACAAAATAGACATACTAAAAATATAAATAATATTATTGATTTATGTTTTCTACATTTTTCAAAAAAAATATTACTATTAACCCTATATTTTTTTATTTCATTGGTCATCATCTTCTTTTTCCCCTTTTTCAACTTTATCAATAATATATGGAGGTCTCATTCTTGCAGCATCATATGTTCTCCATAAATATTCACCAATAATTCCAATTGAAAGCATTATTACTCCAAATCCCATAAGCATTATCATTATAAGTGAAGTATATCCTTCAACATCTATTTTTCCAGTTATTTTTTTGCAAATAATAACAATTAATAGAATTAATGATAATAACGATGTTAAAAAACCTGTTGTTGTTATTAATTTTACTGGGAAATATGAAAAACTTAATAATGAATCATACACTAATTTTATTTTTTTAGATAATGTCCATCTTGATTTTCCAATTTCTCTCTTTTTTCTTACATATGGAACTGTTGTTGTTTCAAATCCAGCCCATAATATTTGACTCATTAATGAGGTGTTTTTCTCTTGCATTTTTACCAATAAATCTATAACTTGTCTATCTATTAAGAATGAATCAAATCCTCCTTTAGGCATATTATGTAATGCTAATTTTCTCATTAAAAAAGCATATAAATTTGAAAACATTTTTTGTGTAATTGGTTCTTCCCTATCAGACCTTGTTGCTAACACAACTTTATATCCTTCATCATATTTTTTTATCATATCTAATATCATTTCAGATGGTTCTTGTAAATCTGCTGCTTTTCTTACTGCACAATCTCCTGTACACTGTGACAATCCGGCTAATATTGCAGAATGTTCTCCGAAATTTCTTGATAATTTTATTGTTTTTATATTTGAATCTATTTTGGCTAATTCTTTCATTACAGAATATGAGTCATCTTTTGATCCATCATCTACAAATATTAATTCATATTCTCTATCTAATTTTGATAGTACTTTTTCTTTCAAATCTGCATATAGTGGTAACAAATTATCATGATTATAATATACTGGTATTACTATTGATATTTTTTTCATTTTTGTTTTTCTTCCTTCCCCTTTTTCGTAAACATTCTACCACAAGATTATAATAAAATCAATCATTTATTTATTAAGATTATCTTTAACATTTTCTAAGTTTTCATCTAATTTTGATGTGCAATATGGACATCTATCTGCCTTAATATTTATTTTGTTATAACAATGTGGACAAATTTTGGTTGTTTCTTCTTTTGGTTCTTCTGCTCTTTCTCCTATTTTTGCTATTTTATTCATAACTTTTACTAACATAAATATTACAAATGCCATTATTAAAAAGTTTATTATGTCTGTTAAAAATGCACCATATGTTAATTTTAATTTTCCAACTTCTAATACCCATTCTGAAAAGTTTACTCCTCCAAAACAACCTAATATCGGAGATATTATATTATTAGTAAATGATGTTACAACACTTTGAAATGCACTTCCTATTAATACTCCAACTGCTAAATCTAATACATTACCTCTTAGGGCAAATTCTTTGAATTCTTTTAAAAATTTTCCTTGTTTTTTTTTGGCTTTTTCTATTGCTTCTTTTGCTTCTTTTATTTTATCATCATTCTTCATTTTATTTTCCTCTTTCTTTTAAAAAATATTAAATTTTTATATATTATTTTTTATTTGCAATTATTATATTACATTTTTGTTTACATATCAATATAAAAGTGGTATTATATTTTCAAAGGAGATTTTTATATGATAGATTTACATATGCATACAACTTATTCAGATGGAACTGAAAGTTGTAGTACAGTTTTAAAAAAATGCAAAGAAAAAAATTTAGATTTTATTTCAATAACAGATCATAATACTGCTTTGGTTTATGAAGAATTGGAAGATAAAAATATTTCTTCACTTTTTAATGGTCATATTATTCCAGGAATAGAGCTTAATACAAAAGCTTTAAATATTCCTATCGAAATTTTAGGTTATGGTATTGATTATAAAAAAATGAATCAACTTGTAAAAAATGTATACATCCCTGCTGAAGAAAGAAATAAAATTGAAGTAAAAAGACTATATGATAAATGTATTAATGCTGGAATTATTTTAGATAAGAATTGTTTAGAAAACTACTCACCAGACATGTTTGCCTCAACATTTTTTCATAAAGAAATAACAAAACATGAGGAAAATAAAAAAATATTATCAGAAGAAGCTTGGAATTCTAGTAAAATATTTTATAGACAATATATGTCTGATCCAAAGACAAAATTATATGTTGAAATGGACGATTTTGTTCCAGACTTTGAAACAGCTAGTAATTTAGTTAGAATGGCTGGTGGTTTAGTTTTTATTCCTCATATATATGAATACAAAAAAAATTCTGAACCTATATTAGAACATATTTTACAAAATTATAAAATTGACGGAATTGAATGTTATTACACAACATTCACAGAAGATCAACATGAAAGATTATTAAATATTTGTAAAGAACATAATTTATTCATTTCTGGAGGAAGTGATTTCCATGGTACAATAAAACCTGATGTAGACATAGGCTGCGGCTATGGAAATATGCAAATTCCTAATGAAATATTAGATTCTTGGAAAAATAAAGTTAAATTTTTTAAATAAAATTTGACACTTATAATTTTTTGTTATATAATTAATATATTAATCTGTTGTTTTTACTGTTTCAGAGTCGAAATAGTAAAACACTCAAAAAATTGGAGGTATGGCATTATGACTACTCGTTGGATCGCAGTTACCGGATTAGACGGAAGTGGAAAAACCACTTTGGTTGACAATCTCGTTAAATTCCTTGAAGATAAGGGATTTAAAGTTTACCGGGACCGTTTCCCCCACGATAAGTATTTGACCAAAACTCTCTTGAATGAGAGCAAGGACGCTTATACTGATCGTCTGCTCTTTGCACTGGACAATCGCATTGCGGGTACTCACCTGCGTGACATCATTGAGAATGGCGAATATGATTTCGTTGTCACGCAGCGTTGTTTCCTGGACAGTTTTGTCCATGGTGCAGTTCAGGGCTATTCCTATTCTTGGGTGTCTGAGCTCAATCACATCAGTGATTTGCCCAAGTGTGACCTTATGGTTCACATGGTTGCAGAAGCTCGTACTGCATATGCACGCATTTGCAATGACCCTGATGCTGACAAGTTTGAGTATCCTGAATACATTGGAAAGCAGGAACAGGAAACTCGTCGTGCATATGCTGAAGTCGAAGCCCGGAATAATCCCGCTCTTACTCACTTCAACAAAAGCAAAAACATCTATATGGACACTACTCAGATGTCCACAGACGAGGTGTTTGAGGCGGTAAGCATTAAGCTCGAAAAACTGCTTAACCTCTAACCAATAAAGACCAAGTAACGTGTACGCTACTTGGTCTTTATTTTATTATATTAACTTTATTCATGTCTTCTATCTATTGCATAACTACTTCCAATAATAGATTTTGCAACATGTTTTACCTGTGCCCCAACTTCACCAATTTCCAATATATTAGCAAATCTATCTTTATCTGCAATTACTGCACCAATTGATATAGAGGTTAATGCAAATTGTTCCATTATTCCTTTTCTATTAGCTACTTCAATATATCCTTTTTCAATATCTTCTTCAGTAAAAAATCTGTTTACTCCACTATCAAAATTAGCAATTATTGATTGACAAATATTATCAACTTCTAATGTTGGTACAAGTGCAATAAAGTCATCTCCACCAATATGACCAATAAAATAATTTTCATTAAACTGTTCATGAATACATTTTAAAATTACATTTGCTGTATATTCTATTATTTGATCTCCTTTTAAAAAACCATAAACATCATTATAAGCTTTAAAATTATCTAAGTCTAAATATAATACTGAAAATGCTTCTTTATTAGAAATCCTTTTTTTCAATTCTGCATGAATTGGAACATTTCCAGGCAATCCTGTTAATGGACTTACTCTTCTATTCATATTTAATAACCTATCTAAATTTTTTATTGTATAATACAAATATTCAGTATCTACTGGTTTTTTTATATAATATTCAACAGATTCTTCTAATACACTCAACTTATGGTACCTATCTGTATTTGATGACACTACAATAATTGGGGTAATTTGATTATCTTTATCTGTTCTAATTTGTTTACACAAATCAACAATATCTCTATCAATTGAATCTTCATTTATTATTATCAAAAAAGGTATATTTTTTAGTGTTATATCTATTTGTTCTGTTTTTACTCCTATAAATTTAAATTCTTTATCATTTTTAAATAATTCTTTAAATATTGGAATAGATGATTCATCATCATCTATTACATATATTTCTTGTGCCA
Source organism: Clostridium sp. 26_21 (assembly GCA_001915995.1). Taxonomy (GTDB): domain Bacteria; phylum Bacillota; class Clostridia; order TANB77; family CAG-508; genus CAG-269. Next base: position 11,897 of record MNRO01000008.1, on the reverse strand, counting down.
TATTTTTCCTCATTTCTTAATTTTAATCTAGTGGTAAAGGTCTCTGTTTTTTTGAATATCCAGTTAAATTTCCATTTGATGCTTCTATTACAATTCTATTTGATGAATTGTTTTGCAATTTTATTTCAGTTGAATATGTTTTATTATTAACATCTGTATTGATCTTTTCTTCTCCCTCTAATGTTATCTTTACATTTTTCAACATATTTTCATCTGAAATATTTATTACATAATAATATTCATTGTCTTTCAATTCTAGTGAAACTTTTATCTCTGGTATTGTTGCTGCTATTACAACTTGTGTTTTTTCTGTTTTTATATTTTTTTCATCTACAACAACTACTTTTAATGTATGTTTTCCTTTTGGAGCAGATATTGTGCCTGCATATTCTGTTGAACTTACATTAATATCTTTTTCATCTCCATCATCCCATTTATATGTTATATTTTTTATTTTTTCTTCAGATTTTACGGATAATTTAACTCCATTATCAACATTCTCTAACTTTATCTCTGCTAATGTTCCAACAGTATATTCATGTTCATATTCTACAATGTGATCGTTTTCATCAATTGCTTTTACAACAATCTTATTTTTTCCACCATCTAATTTTACAGTAGTATTTATTATTTTTTCATCATTTCCATTTATCAATTTTTCTTCTTGTTCATTTAATATATATGATACTTGTTTTATTCCCTTTACATGTTTTACTTGAATATCAACAGAACTGTTATATTCATCAAAGCTAAAATCAATTGTTGGTCTTGCTGATTCTTCAACAACTTGATTTATTTTTTCTTTTGCAAAAATACTTCCAACAATAAAACATGATCCTAATAATATTAGACTTATCGAAAAAAATATTACTATCTTTTTTATTTCTATTGCAGAACTTTCTTTGGTTGCTTTACTTTTTGTTTCATTATATTTTCCATAACTATTTTTATTTGATTTAAATTTTTCATCACCTGTATCTAATATTTGATTCATATTTTCACCTCTAAATTTTCTTTACAATTTGAATTATACCATATTGAATTTTAGTTGTAAATAGTATGTATTAATAAAATTTTTCTATTATTTTGTCAGCAAAAAAGCTCTACCAACTATGATAGAGCTTTTTATTTATTTTAACATTGGATCAATTTCATTTTTTATATTTTCTTTCATTATGTCACAACTATGATCAAATTTTGCTTGGTCTTCTTTGCTAAGTTTTAATTTCAATATTTCTTTTACACCATTTTTATTTATTATTGCTGGAACTCCTATATATAAGCCTTCTTGTTCATATTCTCCATTTTGATATGTTGAAACTGTTAATATTGCATTTTCATCATTTAAAACTGCTTTTACTAATCTATTTAACGCCATACCTATTCCATAATATGTTGCTCTCTTTTTATCAATTATTTCATATGCTGCTTTCCATACTCCATCATGGATTTTCTTTAAATCTTCCATTGGATAATTATTATCTTCCATAATATCAACCATTTTTTTACATCCAACATAGCAATGTTCCCATGGCACGAATGATGAATCCCCATGTTCTCCTAATATATATGCATGTACATTTTTACTTGAAACATCTAAGTATTCTGCAATTAAATATCTTAAACGTGCTGTATCTAATACTGTTCCAGATCCTATTACCTTTGATGTTGGTAGTCCTGACACTTTTGAAACAACATATGACATTAAATCTACAGGATTACTTGCAATTATAAATACTCCGTTAAATCCACTTGCCATTACTTGTTCTGTTATTTCTTTCACTATTTTTGTGTTTGCTACTGCTAATTCTAATCTAGATTGTCCTGGTTTTTGTGGTAATCCAGCTGTTATAACAACTACATTAGCATCTTTACATTCTGAATAATCCCCTGCTTTTATTGTCATTTTTTGTGGGGCATATGGTAATCCATGTGATAAATCCATTTCCTCACCTTTTGCTTTATCTTTTAATACATCTATTAGTACAAGTTCATCTATTCCTCCTTGATTTAGCATTGCATATGCCATGCTCATTCCAACAAAACCTGTTCCTACTAATACTACTTTTTTATTTGTATCCATAAAAATCACATTCCTTTCCCACTTGTTTTTAAACATTATAATTATAGCACATATCACTAATTTTTAAACTATTTTTTTATTAAATTCTTTTAATTTTTCTTCAACTTCACTTGTAGTTCCTAACTTTAATATTTCTTCTGCTAATTTTTCACATTCTTTTTTATCTAACATATTAATAATTTTTCTTGAATTTAATATTTTATTAGGATTCATTGAAAATTCGTCTAATCCTAGACCAACTAATAATGGTATTAATAATTCATCCCCAGCTGCTTCTCCACACATCCCACAAAATATTCCAGCCTTATGCGCACCATCTATTGATGATTTTATTAATTTTATAACTGCTGGATGATATTTTGAATATAAATTTGATATTTTTTCATTTCCTCTTTCTACTGCTACTGTATATTGAATTAAGTCATTTGTTCCTATGCTAAAAAAATCACATTCTTTTGCAATTTCTTCAGCAATAATTGCTACAGATGGTATTTCTACCATTATTCCTATTTTTATATCTTTTTTATATTCTTTTCCTTCATTATCTAATTCTTTCTTACATTCTTCTACAACTACTTTTGCTTTTCTCAATTCTTCTATTGAAGAAATCATTGGGAACATTATTGCAATATTTCCATATGCACTTGCTCTTAATAATGCTCTTATTTGTGGTTTAAATATTTGAGAATTATCTAAGCATAATCTAATTGCTCTATACCCTAAAAATGGATTTGCTTCTTTTTCCATTTTTAAATATTTAATTTCTTTATCTCCTCCAACATCTAATGTTCTTATTATTACTTGTTTTCCTTGCATCTTTTCAGCGACTTCTTTATATGAATTAAATTGTTCTTCTTCTGTTGGCATTTTTTCACTATCCATATATAAAAATTCACTTCTTAATAATCCAATTCCTTCTGCTGTATTTTTTAAGACTAATTCAACATCTGCTGGTGTTCCTATATTTGATACAAGTTCAACTTTAAATCCGTCTTTTGTTTTACTTTCTGAATTTCTATATTTTTCTAATTCAACTTTATTTTCAATAAAATTCTTTTGAATTTTTATTAAATTTTGTTGTTGTTCTTCTGTTGGATTTTCAAAAATTTCTCCATTTTCTCCATTTATAGCTACATATTCTCCATTTTTTAATATCATTGTCGCATTTTCTACTTTTGTTACTGCTGGAAGTAAATGTGTTCTTGCCATAATTGATGTATGAGAATTTTCTCCACCAACTTCTGTAATTATTCCTGATATATTTTTAAAATCTAATTTTGCTGTATCTGATGTTGTCAATTCTTTTGCAACTATTATAGTATTAGGTTTTAATTTACTTAAATCTATTTTTTCTTCATTATATAATTTTCCTATTATTCTATCTTTTATATCTGCAATATCTCTAGCTCTTCCAGCCATATATTCATCATCCATATTTTCAAATATTTGTATTACAGAATTAAATCCTGTTTCTGTAGCATATTCTGCATTTACTTTTGAACTTTTAATTTGACTTTCTGTTTCTGCAGTTAATGATGGATCTTGCATAATCATTAAATATGCTGTCATAATTTCTTTTTCTGTTCCTGTTGCCTTTTCTAAAATTTTACTAGTTTCATCTATTACCTCTTGTAGAGCTTTATGAAATCTTTCTAATTCTTCATCTGAATCTTCTACAATATTTTTTTCTATTTTTCTTATTTCATTTTTTAAAATAACAATGTTTCCAAATCCAATACCTGTTGAAACTCCTTTTCCTTTTATCATTTTTATCACATTCCTTTCACATAAAATAAAAATCAATTTATTTACAGTTTAAATGCCTATAATATAAAATTATAGGCATTTTTTTATGATTTTTATTCTCCAAAATTATTCTCAAATGCTTTTAGAAGCTCTTTCATTGCAGATTCTTCATCTGCTCCATCACATTGAATTTCAATTTCTGTACTTGATTTAATTCCAGCTGCCATAATATTTAAAATTGATTTTGCATTAATTGTTTTTCCATCTACAATTAAGTTTATTGTACTTTGATATTTTGATGCGATTTTTACTATTTCTGATGCAGGTCTTGCATGTAAACCTGTTTCATTTTTTAATGTAATTTTCTCTGTTTTCATATTCTACATCCTTTCACTATTTTTTATCATATTCTGGTAAATTTTTCTTTAGTTTTGCCATAATTAATGTTGAAACTATTGTTCCTACAGCAATTGCTAATAAATATAATAGTGGATGTCCTATTGTTGCTATAACAAATATTCCTCCATGTGGTGCCATCAATGTACAATTAAATATCATTGATAATGCTCCTGTTACTGCTGAACCAACAACAAATGCTGGTAATGTTCTTAATGGGTCTGCAGATGCAAATGGTATCGCACCTTCTGATATAAATGAAAGTCCCATTATATAATTAACATATGCTGCTTGTTTATCTTTTTTAGGTACTTTTCTTGGAAATGCTGTTGCTAAAAATGCTATCGCTAATGGTGGCACCATTCCTCCTGCCATTACAGCTGCCATTATTTCATATTGTCCTGATGCTAACATTCCTGTTCCAAATGTATATGCTGCTTTATTTATTGGTCCTCCCAAATCTATTGCCATCATTCCACCTAAGATTGCTCCTAAAACAACTTTATTTGCTGTTCCCATTGATGACAAATAATTATTTATTGCTGTATTAATTGCTCCAACATATGGGTTAATTAATAACATAAATGCTCCCATAAGTAAAATTCCAAATACTGGATATAATAATATTGTTTTTATTCCCTCTATACTGTCTGGTAAATAACTGCAGATTTTCTTTAACAATATTACAATATATCCACCAACAAAACCTGCTATTAAAGCTCCTAAAAATCCTGAACTTACAAGTACAACTGAACTATCTGTTAATGATGCAAATGTTGTTCCTTGAACTGCTAAAATTCCTCCAACAAATCCAACTGCTAAACCTGGTCTATCTGCAATACTCATTGCTATATATCCAGCCAATACATATAGCATTACATTAAATGCTGCTCCTCCAACTGTTTTAAAGAATGCAGCTATTGGCGTATTCATACCAAAATTAGATGGATTTATTGAATAATCATCTAATAAAAATGCTATTGCTATTAAAATTCCACCACCAACAACAAATGGTAACATATGTGTTACACCATTCATTAAATGTTTGTATATTTTTGTTCCAACTCCTTCTTTTTCATCAGAATCATTATTTTGAGATTTGTTGCTTGAATGATATGTTTTTGCTTCGCTTGATAATACATGTTCTATTAATTCTTGTGGTCTATTAATTCCATCTGCAACTTTTGCTTTTATTAATTTTTTACCATCAAATCTTGACAAATCAATTTTTGTATCTGCTGCAATTATTACTGCTTTTGCATTTCTTATTTCTTCTTTTGTAAATTTATTTTTTACACCTGAAGAACCATGTGTTTCTACTTTTACTTTATGTCCTAATTGTTCTCCCATTTTTTCTAATGCTTCTGCTGCCATATATGTATGAGCAATACCTGTAGGACATGATGTAATTGCTAATATTTCATATTCATCATTTTTCTTTGTTTGTGATAATTTTGCATTTTCTGCAATATCTATACATCTTAAAAATTCTTCTGGAGTTTTTGCTTCCATTAGAGATTTTCTAAATTCTGTATCCATCAATAATGTTGATAATCTACTTAATACATCTAAATGTACATTATCTTTTGTATTTGGAGCAGCAATTAAAAATAATAATTTTGCTGGTTGCCCATCTAATGAATCAAATTCTACTCCATCATTTATTACCATTGCTGATAATCCTGGTTTTGAAACTGCATCTGTTTTTCCATGAGGTATTGCAATTCCTTCTCCAATTCCTGTTGACCCTTCTTCTTCTCTTTTTAATACAACTTGTCTGTATTTTTCTTTGTCTGTTATATTACCATTTTGTGCCATTAAATCTATTAATTTATTAATAGCATCTTCTTTGTTACTTGCTACACCATTTATTTTTATGGCATTTTTGCTAAGTAAATCTGTAATTTTCATAACATTCATCCTTTCTTTTGTTTTTTCTATTATTTTTGCTTTAAGTTAAAATATTATTTCTATATAACTTAAAGAATATTATAAACTATTGTATTTCTTCTACTATTACTTGTGAAAGTAATTTTTCAACTTCTTCTTTTGTTGCCAGTTCTTGCGAAAATGCACTTGCACTTCCTGTTGCAATCCCCATTCCTAATGCTTTTCCAAAATCATGTGTTTTTAAATATCCATCTATAAAACCTGCCACCATTGAATCTCCAGCTCCAACAGTGTTTTTTACTTGTCCATTTGGAGTATTGGCATAATATTTTTTATTTGATGATGTTATTAATATTGCTCCTTCACCTCCAAGAGATATTAATACATTTTGAGCTCCCTTTTCTTGTAGCTTTATTGCATATTTTATTATTTCTTCTTTATTTTTCATTTTTGTATTAAATGTTTCTTCTAATTCTTCTTTGTTTGGCTTTATAAAAAACGGATTATATTTTAAACAATTAGTCAATAATTTTTGTGATGAATCTACTACAAATTTTACATTGTTTTTATTTAATATTTTACAAATTTCTTCATATATGTTTTCATTTATATTTTTTGGAACATTTCCAGAGATTATTACAATATCTTTTTCAGTTATTTTTTTTATTTTTTCTAACAATTTCTTTATATCTTCTTCATTAATTTCTGGTCCATTTCCATTTAATGCAGTTTCACTTTCTTGTTCTAATGTTTCTTTATTTAATGAACTAATTTTTACATTTATTCTTGTGAAACCTTTTTTTACTCTAATAAAATCAGTAGATATATTATATTTTTGCATTTGTCTTTCTAATTCATTTCCAGTAAAACCTGCTATAAATGAAAGTGCTGTGTTATTATTTCCAAGTCTCTTTAAAACTATTGACACATTTAATCCTTTTCCACCTACTAGAATTTTTTCTGTTTTTGTTCTATTAATTTTTTGTGTTTTAAATTCTTCTACTTCTGTTATATAATCTAATGCTGGATTAAAAGTTATGGTATAAATCATTTTACTCACATCCTTTCATCTTTAGTCATTTTCAACATGATAATATCACAATACATTTTTTTTTACAATAGTTTTTATCTAATTTTATATACAAAAAAGAATCACAATATTTCATTATAATTGTGATTCCGACTTTTTTATTCATTAAATGGTATAAATTTATTTACTATGCTTCCTGCTGATACAGTTCCTATATTTGCATCATCTGTTCTAAACATTGAATATGATGAATTTATTTTATTGTCAACCAATTCTTCTACTTCATCTTTTGTTGATTGTTCTGCAAAAACTAATTCACTAACTAATATTTGTTTTGCATTATACAACATCTTTTTTTCACCTGTTGATAATCCTTTTTCTTTTTGTTTAAAACTTAAATTTCTAACAACATCTGCTATTTCATAAATGTTTCCACTCTTCATCTTGTCCATATTTTCTCTATAACGTTTATTCCAGTTTTTTTCCATTTCGGTTTCATCTTGTTCTAAAACTGATATAACTTTTTGAGCTTCTTCTTTATTTATTACACTTCTTATACCATGTTCTTCTGCAGTTGCAGTTGGGATCATTACTTTTACTTCTCCAGGCATTTCTAATATATAATATGATTGCTTTTCCTCCATTACTTCTCTCTCTTCTATTGCTACAATTCTTCCAGCTCCATGCATTGGGTATACAACTTCGTCTCCTACATTATACATGTCATTATCTCCTCTCAGTAAATTTTTTTGGCATATTTCAATCATAAATTTATTTTTTTGATTTTTTTAACCTTCTTTATTATACCATAAAAAATGGCAAAAGTCAAAACATTTGCCATTTTTTATTATTTTTTATTTTTATTTGTTTGTTGAACCAAATCCTCCTGTTCTATCTCCTTTTGCATTATCATTATCAACTGTTAGGTATGGTGTAAAAATTGCTTGTCCTATTCTATCACCTTTTTTTATTTCAACATCTTCATCTTTTATATTAAAAAATGCAAACATTATATGTCCATCATTATCTTCATTTCCATAATAATCTTTATCCACAATCCCTAAACTATTTGCTAATATTAATCCTTTTTTTCCTGGATTAGAACTTCTATTTACTAACATTAGATATTCATCATCTTTCATATATGCTTTAATTCCTGTCTTTACTAATGTTGGTTTTATTCCTTTTTTAAAACTTGGTATTATAACATCTTCTGCTGCTTCAACATCATATCCAGCAGAATATTTAGTTTTCCTTTCTGGTAAATTTATGTTTTTATCTTCAAATCCTTTAGCTATTTCAAAACCTCTATTTTTTTCCATTGTATTTTCCTTCCATAATTTATTTTCCATTTACATTGATCATTCCTGTACTACTTGCTTTTATTTTGTATTGTCCTGCATTTGAAAAGCTTAATAGTGAACCTTTTAATGTTTGTGCTTGTGTTTCATTTGTATTTTTTACATTTACAACTATTCTATCCCCTTCTTTTAATGAAATTTTTCCTGAAGATTTATCTGTTGAATATCCAACCCCTAATTGTTCTTGAATTTGTGTTGTATATTCTGAATAATAAACATTTTCACCTATTTTTTTATAATTAGCTTGTGTAGTTTTCTTTCCAGGGTTTTCGTCTAAATGTTGTATTTCCATTTCAATATCATATGTATTTCCTGTTGCAGCTAATGAATTTTCTAATTCTTGATATTTAGATGTTGTTAAAACTCCTGTATTTTGCACATCTGTTACAAATTGTTCAACTATTAATTCCACATTTTCTTGTACAACATTATCATTTCTTTCTGTTAAAGCAACTAATGGTGCTACAAATAATAATGTTGCTGCTAAACATATTGCAATTACATTTGTTGCTGTATTTTGCATAAATATCACATCCTTTCTTATTTATATTAAACTCTATTTTTTCATATTTGTCAATTTATTCATCATATATCTTTATTATTTCACTAATTCCACTTGAAAATTTTTCTAACATAACTGTTTTTATTGATGTGCTTTTATCTTTTATGTACTCATCTATTATTTCTTTTATCTTTTTCATATTTTCTTTTTCTGATATTAATTTTTCTTTATAAATCTTTGCTCTTTTTATTAATTTGTCTCTTATAATTATTAAATCCTCATTGCTAGAATATAATAATCTTTGAAATATTATTCTTGGTTCTTGATATTTAAATATTGGAACATTCATACATTCTTTATCAAATCTTTCATAAAAACTTTCCATTTTCATTGGTATACATTTCATAATTTCTTCTGCTATTTGTTTATATTTTTTTTCTTTTATTTTTTCATTTAATGTATAAAAAACATTTAACATATCTTTGACATCTTTAAAATCTTTATTTATTCCTATTTTATCTAATTCTTCTTCAATATTTTCACAATAATTTGATTTTTGTACTGCTAATTCCATACCATTTTTAAAAATCTTTTTCAATGTTTCTATTTCATATGGAATTAATCCTTTATTAGAAAAATAACTGAAATATGTATAAATTTTCACTAAATCAACTAAGTTAATCTCTCCTTCATTTATTTCTTTAATAATTTCATTTATAACTTTTAAAAATTCTTCATCAGGTATTTTCCAATATTCTTCAGTAAGTAATCTTCTATATGCTGGAATAGTTTTACTTTCTCCTGAATTTTGTATTTCATCCATATCTTTTTTAAATAATTTCATATCAAATATTCTAGTTCTTACATAGTATTCTATAAATTTAAAAAATCTATAATCTGTTTTAAAGTTATAATAATAATTATTGTCAAATTCCTTTATATAAAATTGTTTATTATCCATAAGTACTCTTGAAGATACTAATATTGATTTATATTCTTCATTATTTTTTATCTCTAAAAATTTGTCTTTTGTTACTTTTCCTGATTTTATTTCAAAAGAAACAGCTATTGTGAATATTAACATTGTTTGAACTATTTTATTACTTATATTTGGATACTTTTGAGTTACAATTTGATATATTTTTTGAAAATCTTTTAATGAATGTTTTAATATCCTTAGGTTTCTTGTTCCACTCTTATTAAATGTTGAAATTATTAGATTCGTATTTTCCCTTAAAAATCTTACCAAATCTCTATCATCTTCATATCTTATTAATATTCCATTTACGATATAATCAAACTTTGGAACATATTCAAATGTCTCACCTATTAATTTCTCTTTTATTCTTTCATATTCATTAGCCTTATCAAATACACTTTCTATTTGATCCTTTATTTTTTCGACCATTGGCTTGTCTGTATTTTGTAACTCGCCTTCTTTATCTAATATATATGTTGCTATAAAAGTTTTCATTTCAAGATTACTACTTTTTATTTTGGTTGATAATTCTTTTTCGTTACATATTATTATTGTTTTTATATGATCATGTTCAACAAAATTATTAATATAACCTAATATATCTATAACATCTACATTTGCTCTTTCTAAATCATCAAAACATAATATTTTATCATCTGTCGAAAAGAATTCTTCGTAATCTATTTTTCCATCATTATTAGATATTCCAAATAAATTTGCCATATCTAATCCTGATTTTGCATATTCTGGAATTACCGCTTCTTCATGTTGATTCATATATTTTTTTAAATTTTTATCCATTAACTGTGTAGTTTCTATAAAGATTTTTTTACTTATTTCTTCAAGATTTGAAATTCCATATAAAGACATATATATTGTTTTATATTGTTTTCCATTAAATTTCATAGAATCAATTTTTTTTCTAATTTTATTATTCCAAAAATATGTTTTTCCAGATCCCCATTCACCATTTATCATTATTGCATAATCTGTATAATCTGTTCTTATGTAATCTAATATACTTTCAACTAAGTCTTCCATGACTTTTTCCTTTCTATTTAATCTTTTGCAAGAGTTAGTACCCCTATATTTTCTTTTTTTATTCCACTCTTTAATAAGAGCTTTGCACATTCATTTAATGTACTTCCTGTTGTGTAGATATCATCTATTATAAGAATTTTTTTGTTTTTAACTTTTTCTATATCTTTTATTTTAAATGCTCTTTTTATATTTTTTTCTCTTTCTCTTTTACTCAGTGTGCTTTGTGGTACAATGTTTTTGTTTTTATATAATACTTTATTTTCTATTTTTATTTGTAAAATATTTGAAATTATTTTGGCTATTAACAAACTTTGATTATAGCCTCTTTGTAGACTTCTCTTCCAACTCAATGGCACCACAATAATTATATCATATTTTTTTAATTTTTCCAAATATTTTTTATTATTTTGTAAAAAATATTCAATTGTTTTGTATATATATGGTTTTCTTTGAAATTTTATTTGTAAAATTAAGTTTCTTATTAAATTTTTGTATTGAAATAAATAATATTGTTCTGAAAAATTTTGTTTTTTTGAATAAATTGTGATAAATTTAAATTCTCTTTGTATTTTTTTTCTACATTCAAAACAAAGTGAATTTCTGCTTTCTTTTTCACATATTCCACACATTTGTGGATAAAAAATGTCTAATATTTTTTGAATTTTCTTATTATTAATAATATCTTTGTTTCATCTCTCCTCTATAAAATAATAAAAAGAGCTTATTCTTAATAAGCCCCTCTCTTTTTTTATACTTCCATGATTATTGGTAAAATCATTGGAACGTAATTATTTGTTTCTTAAAATCGTTTATATTTAGTGTATTTGCTTGTTTTGCCTGTTTTTTGGCAAAACATAAAAACCTTTTCA
>MNRO01000022.1 GCA_001915995.1 Clostridium sp. 26_21 | reverse complement strand
ATTACTATCAGTAAATTTACTATAATCTGCTTTTACTGATTTATATTTTCCTTTATATATACAATATTGATTTAGTATTACTGCTAATTGTTCTCTTGTAACTGAATCATCTGGTCCAAATTTTCCATTTGAATATCCACTTACAATTTTATTTTTTTCAGCCCATTTTATTGCTACATAATACCATTCTTTTGTATCTTGTACATCTGAAAATTTACTTGTTCCTGATACATATGGTTGTCCTTCCATATTATGTAGCATCGTTACTATCATAGCTCTAGTTACAGTAGTTTCAGGTGAAAATTCTGTATTTTTTACCCCTGACATTATTTTTTTCTCATATACATATTTTATAGCATTATAATACCATTCATCACTATCTACATCTTCAAATGGTAAATCTGTATCTGATGGTACTTTATATGTATCTTTTTTTGTATTTACTTTTGTTATGTATTCTTCTGAAATATATCCAGTTTGTCCATCCACTTGGACTTTTGCCCATCCATTTATTCCTGTTTGTAATACATTTATAATGGTGTCTTTTCTTAGTGGCTCTATTCTATGTCCTGTTGTTGTGCTTGGCTCACTTCTTAATGCCACATTAGTATAATTTGAACTTACATAATATAAGTTTCCTGTTTGTGTTGATGGTAACTTTTTATATGTAGGCATATTTTTATAAATTGGTATTATAAATGTTAATTCATTATCTAATAATCCATTTTCTGAATATACTTTTTGCAATTGTTGTGCTTGACTATTTGGGTCTTCTACATTTGTCATATATTGCATTTCATATAAATCACTTTTTGTACTCCCTACAACATCAAATTTATATAAATATTTTGTGTTTTGTCCTCTTTTTAAATATGATGATGATGCTAATTTAGCTCCTTCTACAATTGCTTTATATTCATCTGTCCATCCTTTTTTTTGCGCATATGCTAATGCATTTTTTATATTATTATCTCCATCATTTGCACCATAATTGTAAAAATTATATACATTAGGATAATCTGGATCTTGTCCAGAAATTTGTACTGGTTTAGTACTCTCTTTTCCAAGTTCTTGGAATATTCTTATTATAATACTATATGCACTTTCTCCAGATGCTTCTGATGCATCTTTTATTGCTTGTGCATATCTTACTCCTGTGTCTGTTTTTCCATCTAAGTATGTTCCTTTTACAATGCTTTCAATTTGGCTTATAGATATATTGGAACTGTTTGATAAATCTAAAAATTGAAATATTGTAATATTTGTTAAAAAGTTTCTTGGGTCTAAATAATATTCTATTATATCTTTTGATGCACAATAATAGTTTTTGTCTCCTTCTTGACCACAACTGCAATACCAACTATCTGGATATGCTGAATATTTACTTTTATATATTGTGTTTTTCATGTGTGTTGTTTCATTTTCTACTAATTCATTCCAATCTATGTCTGTATAAAATGCTTTAAATTTCCAATTTGCATATCCATTTTTTTCTACTAATTTGTTTAATAGTATTTGATAACTTTCTGGGAAATTACTTATTCCATTATTTCTTACTTGCTGTGCACTAATTATTTTTTGATTATATGTATTATCTGTTGCAAATGAAATTAAAGAAAAATAATTTGTAATTAAAGCTACTATACTCAATATTATTACTAATTTTAAAAATTTTTTCTTCATTTATTCACCTCAATTTCTTATAAATATTTTTCCCCTATTATTTGCATATTATATTACTTGTCAAATTAGGCTAATCGCATATATGACTAGCCTAATCTTAATTGTCTATTTTATTTTTGTACAATAATTGTAAATCATTGCAGCCATTTCTGCTCTTGTTGCATTTCCTTGTGGATTTAGTTTTTTATTTGAACCATTTATAATTCCTGTTCCAACAGCCCAATTCATTCCCCATTTTGCAAAACTACTTATTTTATTGCTATCAGCAAACTTACTATAATCTGCTTTTACTGATTTGTACTTTCCTTTATATTTGCAATATTGATTTAATATTACTGCTAGTTGTTCTCTTGTTACTAAATCATTTGGTCCAAATTTTCCATTTGAATATCCACTTACTATATTATTTGCTGATGCCCATTTTATTGCTGAATAATACCATTCATTTGTATTTTGAACATCTGAAAATTTACATTTTCCTGATACATATGGCTGTCCTTCCATATTATGTAATATTGTTACAACCATTCCTCTTGTTATTTTTGCTTCTGGTAAAAATGTTGTTGAATTTGTTCCTGACATGTATTTTCTGTCATATACATATTTTATTGCATTATATCCCCAATGTGATGTGTCTACATCTTTAAATGGCATTATTATTGTTACATTACATGTTGCTTTTTTATTACTTCCATCTGTTGTTGTTGCTGTTATTGTTACATTTCCTTCTTTTATTCCTGTTACAACTCCTGATGAACTTACTGTTGCTATTGCTGAATTACTTGTTGTCCATTTTACTGATTTTGTTGCTACATCTGTTGGATTAAATTTTACTGATAATTGTTTTGTTTCTCCTTTTTTTACAGATGTACTACTAACATTCATTGATATTGATGTTGCTACTTTTTCTAATGTCCATGTTTGGGCTTTGTTGTCTTTTGAACCAACTTGATATACTATAATTGGTTGATTTTCTTGTGCTTTTCCATCTTTTAGATCAACACCTCTTACTTTGTCTTGATTTGCTGGTACAAATCTATATCCACCATTATATGATTGTATTACATATTGCATTTGAGAAGCAGAACCTGTATATGACCATAATTGCATTATTGTTCCATTGTCTTTTGCACTTGTTCCTCCATCTGTATCAAATGATTTATTTGCTTTTACATTTATTATTTGATATGTTCCATCTGAATTTCTTATAAATGACCATAATTGTGAATCATCACTTTGATTTTTGGTTTTTAATTTTAAATCATCACCATTATTTGTTCCACTTAATCCTATACAATAATTAGAATAACTTTTTGAAACAATTCTTGCTACAAAACTATTTCCTAAATTAACCTTTTGCCCAAATACAAAATCATATATTCCATCATAATTTGATTCATTTCCTGTAGCATCATATGCCCATGCTCTTATACATCCTAAATTATCTCCAACAATTTTTGCTTCAGCTTTTGTAAATGTTGTTTCCCAATATCCATTTCCCATTGAAGTTGCCCATTTTGTTGTTCCACTTGTTGCAGAATTTCCTGTTTGCCAAGCTGAAAATTTTACTTTTGTTACTCCAACATTGTCTGAAGCATAAACACGAACTCTTATACTATCTGATCCTATACTTTGTGAATGTACATGTATGTCTGAAAGTGTAGGTGCTGTTGTATCTTTAGATAATGATTTTACATCATTTCCAGAAGCATGTGCTATATAAATCAATCTTTCTTGGAAATATGATTTAGAAAAACAATTATCCCATCTTACTGTTCCATCACCAATTCCATTAGCATCTGTAAAATATACTGTATCTCCTACTACATCTTGTACTATAACTGTGTGTTCACCATATGGAGCATTATTATATCTAATTAGGTCTCCTACACATATTTGATCCATATTATATACTCTACTTGAACACATTGCACATTGATTAAATAACCAATCAAATAGATTTATTCCATACCCATGACATTGATATCCTCCATGACCGGAAGTACAATAGTCTGAAAACCAGCCTCCATCATTCCATAAATAGTATTCCCCACTTCTATATCCTGATTTATTTCTAATTTCATTAAATTTTGATGATAACTGTTCTGCAGAATAGTTTCCTGCATATTCGTATTTTGGCATAAAAATTATAGTTGCTACTAATACTATAAAAGCAATTAGGTATTTTTTTGTTTTACTTATTTTCATTTTCAACTCTCCACTTTTACATAAAATATAATTATTTAAAACTTTTATTATTTATTGTATAAGTTAGTAGTATTTTAAATTTGCTTGTTTATATTTATACAATATTTATATATCATTGATGCTGTTTCTGCTCTTGTTGCTGTTCCTTTTGGATTTAATATTCCATTTGAACCATTTATAACTCCTGTTCCAACAGCCCAATTCATTCCCCATTTTGCAAAATCACTTATTTTATTACTATCTTTAAATTTACTATAATCTGCTTTTACTACTTTGTATTTTCCTTTATATTTGCAATATTGGTTTAATATTACTGCTAATTGTTCCCTTGTTATTGGATCGTTTGGTCCAAATTTTCCATCTGAATATCCACTTACTATATTATTTTTTTCAGCCCATTTTATTGCTACATAATACCACTCATTTGTATTTTGTACATCTGAAAATTTACTTGCTCCAGATACATATGGTCTTCCCTCCATATTATGTAATATTGTTGCTAACATTGCTCTTGTAAGTAAACCATTTGGTGAAAAAAATGCTGATGTATCTCCTTTTGTCATATATTCATTTTGCCACATATATTTTACTGCTGTATATTCCCAGCTATCAATTTCAACATCTACAAAAGGTATTTCTTTAATTTTTTTAATTATTTTCGCTCCTTTTGATGGATCTTCTAGCATATATAATTTTCCATCATATATATAATTTATTGAATATGCCTTTAAATCTGTAACATTATATTTTCCATTTACTGCATCTATGTATATCCATTTTCCATTTATATATGCTGATGTATATGTTCTATTATTTGCTCCATTTACTGTTGCTGTTGGAATCTTGCACAAATATAACATATAATTTTCTAACATTGTATATGCATTATCATTACCTTCTAATCTTATAAATGTATTGCATATTTGGTATACCTTTGCAGTTGCATTTACAAAAGAATAATATCTCATATTGGAATATATCCAATTTGTTATATTTTGAGCTTTTTCTTCATCTGTCTTACAATTTTGTGTAAGTTCGTATACTTTTGCTTTTAATTTCTTATAAAACTCCTCTTCTACTGGTTTTTGTGTACATATATATGTTTGATTTTCTATGTCTTTTTTATCTACTGATACTACTCCTATTGCTTTTACATTTTTGGTTGGCATATAATCTAAGTATGATTGTGGTGTTATTTTTATTTGCGAAATTTCACCTGTTTCAATATTTTTGAATTTTCTTCCATAATATCTTGCATAATAATAAGCTTTTGAATTTTCGTATCCTGTAATCATTATATTATCACTAAATACATCTTCATCATCATATATTTCAGCATCTTTATTTTCTATAGTTATATTTTTTAAGTTTGTACAACCTTTAAATGCACTATCTCCTATCCATTTAACATTTGGTGATATTGTAATACTTTCAAGTGATGTACAGTGTCTAAATAAGTTTTGAGTTATCCACGTTACATTAGATGGTATTGTAATATTTGTAAGTCCTGTATTATAAAAGACTCCATCATCAATCTCAGTTAAACTTTCAGGTAAATTTATACTTTTTAAAGATGTACAATCTTTAAATGCCTCTTCACATATTTCCCATAGTTTATTTGACAATATTACTTCACTTAAATTTGAACATTTGTTAAATACTTCTGCCCTTATTATTTTTACTTTAGGTAATGAAATACTTTGCAATGAAGTACATCCATCGAATGCCCCATTCCAAATAGTTTCTACATTTTCCATTCCAGTTATAGTACGCAATGATATGCAATCTTCAAAAGAATTTGAATCGATTATTTTTACACTATCTGGAATATTTATATTTTTAATACTTTCACATCCTCTAAATGCATAAATATTGATTTTTTTTATAGTATTAGGCAAAGATATATTTTCTAGTTTTCTGCAAGATGAAAATCCAAATTTTCCTATTTCTGTAACAACTTTTCCATTAATCATACTTGGAATCTCTACATCTTTCATATTATAATTAGCTGAATAAACAACAATTTCTCCGTCACTATTTTCTTCATACTCTATATCTGAATTATAAGTTTCAAGAGCTTCAACTTTCTTAGAAAATATTAAAACTACAAATATTGTAATTGCTAAAATAAAAAATATTTTTAAACATTTTTTCATTTCATACATCTCCTCTTTTTTCACCAGCATTATAACATAATTTTTTCCATTTTACTATATAAATTTTATTCTTTTATTTTATCTTTAACAATTTGTTTCAAATAACTTACACTATTTAAATTTGTAATAATTGTAAATACTACTACAATTACAAGTACAATTACAGAAATCATAGAATTTTTCAAATAATATGTAAAAATTGTTATACCATACATTATTGTTAAAGCAAACATTAAAATCTTATTAACATTAAATTTTACATATTTTTTCACATCAATCCATCTATAAATAAACATTAAAGCATATGCAATAACTGTAGAAATTGAAGCTGCATACAAACCTATTGATTTTATTAAAACAATATTAACAAATATATTAATTACTGCCGAAATTATAGATGTTTTTGCTATCTCTTTTGTTAATTTTTTTGCAACATATATTGAACCTACAAAACTAACTAATATATTAAATACAGATCCTAATATTAAAATTGGTATTTGATAATATGCTTCTGCAAATTTTTCATTTATTAATATATTAAATACAAATGGCATTACAGCTATTGTTCCAAGACATAAACAACCAAAAAACCTTATTACAAAATCTAATATTTTACTAAAGAATTCATCTCTATCTTCTGAATTTATGTTTATTGAGGCTGATTCTGTCCATGTTAAATTAAAAACACTGTATAATGTTGTAAATACCCCTGAAAATTTATTTGCTGCTGAATATATTCCATTTTGTGCTATTCCTATTACTGCAGATATTATTGTTCTATCAGATGCACTTACTATCCACCATGAAATCATATTTGGTATTAATGGAACAGAATATTTTATTATTTCTTTTAAAATTTTTTTATCAAATTGTTTTGGTTTTATGTATTTATAAATTTTCCTTTTTAAAAATATGTATACTGCACATATAAAGTTAGAAATTGCTGTTGCTCCAAGCATTCCATAAGCTCCCCAACGAAATGCTACTATAAATATTACATTTAATACAACTGTAAATGCTCCTGTTATAAAACTTCCAATAGCATATGTTGCATTGTCACCAAGTCCTCTACATATTTGTAATAATAAGCTCGAAAAGATTCCCATAAGTAAATTTGCCATTAGAAAATATTTATATTCATTATGAATAAATGGGCTTACACATAAAAAAATGACTATACAAGCTATTGATTGTATAATCATAAATCTTATTATTGTTGTTATTAATTTTATCTGTTTTTCATTATTTTCTCTACAATCAATTAAATATCTAAATATTCCTTGTTCAATTTGTAATGTTACTATTGGTAATAATAGACTTGTTAATGTATTTAATAAGTCTACTACTCCATATTCTTCATTGCTTAATACAGCTGTATATACTGGCAATAAGAAAAATGTTATTAATTGTGTACATATTTTTCCTATAGATACTATTGCTGTGTTCTTTGCTAAATCTTTGCCTTTACTCATCTTCTTTTCCTCCTAAAAGAATGTCTAGTTTTTCAAAATGTCTTTGTGCATCTTTCTTTTGTTTTTCAACATCAAAATGTGTATTTAATTGTTCATCTGTTAATGATTTAGCATCAAACTCATCTAATTTTCTAATATCTATTATTGGAACATTTATTTCCATGTCTTGTAATACATGTAATGTTTTATCACTATATAACACTGGCAATATGCTTTTTCCTAAAACTAAACCTAAAATGTTGGCATGAAATCTTCCTCCTACAATTAATTGGCAATCACCTAAAACATTTAATGCTTGCTCTATATTTCCATTATAACAATATCTTTCTACTCTGTCTCTGTAAGTTTTTGGTAACTTATTTATTATATTTTCAATTTCTTGTTCATCATTTTCAAATTTGCAAAATGACATTAAACATATTTCATATCCTTTACCATCTAGAAATTTGATTAATTCAATCATTTTATTTTCATATGATTCTTGATATTTTTCATCAATTTTGTCTTTGGGTGAAATTATAGAAATTATAGCTCTTTTTCTATTTGTAATTTTTACTTTTGAGGTATCCATTGAAAATATTATATCTGATGCACATCTCGTATTTGGCAAATCTTTGAATAGATTATATGAGTATTTATCTCTAAAACATACATCTTCTAATTTACTCATCATATTATGAATATTTTGATAATATTTTTCTGTTTTATATGGTCCAAAATTTACTCCTAATAAATATCTTTTATTTTTTCCTAATGAAAAATCTCTATTGTTATCATTATTCTCCATAAACATACTTCCGCCAATTGTTACAACTGCATCATATCTATTTGCTAAACATTTTTCTAATTGAAATCTTTTTAAGATTTTGAAAAAATATTTATTATTATATACTTTTAAATTTTCTTTGTTATATCCTTTTTCACCTTTTGATATAGCAAAAAATTTATGATTTTGATATCTGTTTGTTAATATGTCAACAAACAAATCATCTCCTAAATTTTTTGCAAAATATGCATCAACATATATTTTCATATTACTTATTCCTTTTTCTAAAATTGTTTAATTTTACAAATAATTTTGACATATTTCTTCCTTTTAAGAAGAAATATTTTATGGCTATTTTCATTTTTTTATCTGTTACTTTCTTCTGTAATTCGTTTAAATTTTCTTTATATTTTGGATTTGTCACAATCTTCTTCAATTGCTCGTCTTTTTCTTGATCTGTTGCAGGATTATTCTCTTTATATATGTCTATTATTTGATTATAATAAACTCTTGCATATCTATTATAAATATAGTCCATATTCCATCTTTTTTCTATATAAAATTTTTCTAAATATTTTGTTAAATCATATTCTATTTCAAATTTATTAGGTCTATATCTTAATTTTAATCCATATTCACCATCTGTATATATATATAATGGTTCATTTATAAAACTAGCTTTTTTTATGTATTTAGTATAGTCTAAATTAAATAGAAAATCTTCTCCAAGTTCATAACTTTTATCAAATTTTATATTATGTTCTTTAATAATTTCAGAAATATACATTTTATTCCAAAGTTCATTATATAAATAGTTTTCTTTTGTGGTTTCTAAATATTCTTTTATATTTGTTGTATTTAGAATTTTTTCATTATTTTCTATTAACATCTTATTTTTTTCAAATACTCTTCTATATCCACATGTTACTAATTGTGTTTCATTTTTTGTCAAGTTTGAAAGCATTTTTTCTAGAAAATCAATTTCATATTGATCATCTGAATCTATAAATGCTATATATTCTCCTGTAGCTGTTTCTAAGCCTACATTTCTAGCATTACTTACATTTGGCTGTTCTTGATATATATATATTATTCTTTTGTCTTTAAAACTTTGGACTATTTGTTCAGCTTGTCCTTTTTTTCCATTTTCAATTATTATTAATTCCCAATTCTCATATGTTTGTTTTTCAACAGATTTTATTGCTTTTTCTAAAACATTATCTGAATTATATGTTGGTAATATTATTGAAATTTTATTCATAATTTGTCCCTTTCATTTATAATTCTATCAATTTATTTAATTTTGGAATTTTCTTTATTATTAATGTAAAAATATAACTTATAGTAAATACTAAAATAACTTTTATTACTCTTAATACTAATGATACATTTCCTACAAATAGTAAATTTAATATTCTTACTACAATAATATGTATTAAATAAATTCCTAATGAATTTTTTGAAATATTTTCAATTAATTTGTCATACCATTTTTCTCTATTTTGATATGTATATGTTATTGCAAACATTCCTATAAGTATTACTGGCATAAATGCACTTGCATAATTAAATGTTTCAGAATATGTTTTATTTTGTAAATTTGAAATTACAATTGCAAACAAATATGATATTAACCATGTTCCACTTCCTATTAATATCCATTTTTTTCTTATTTGAATCATTTCAAATTTTTCTTTATTTTCAAACAAATATCCTCCTAACATAAAAAATACTAAAAAATTCCTATTATATAAAACTTGAAATTTGCTTATATATGACATAATCAATCTTATTGGTTCAAATTTATACTTAGTATTTATTAATTGTGATATTAAATCTAATATGTTAATAAAACTTGTACTAATCAATAATAATATAAATAAATAGTTATATATTTTCTTATCATTGTCATGTACTGTTTTTAATATTGGATATATTAAATATAACATTATTAAATTTTGCAAAAACCACAATACTCCTGTATATTTATTTGTAATATCTGTAACAAATACATTTTTTAATACTTCTGAGATTTTTAATGGCTCTTTATATATAATTTTTATTGATATTGTTAATATTAAAGACCATATTATTAATAGCATAAAAATTTTTAATGTTTTTTGCAAATGTTTTTTTAAGCAAAATTCTTTTTTATTTATTAATAGAAATCCATTAACTAATATAAATATTGCAACACCTTCACACAATAATCTTATTCCATATTGTACATATGAAGATATTTTGGGATTTCCTATAAAATCTGTGTTAAATACTTGAGAATGCAAACAAATCACCATAAATATAGCTATTGTTTTTAACAAATCAATATTTGCATATCTTTTTTTCTCCATTTTCTGTTCCTTTTCTATTTATTTTTGAATTGAAAATATTGTTTTATATGGTAGTACTTCATTATCATTATTTAGAATATTAGTATATATAAACATCGCACTAAATCCTAAAACAATACCAGAATATATTATTATTTCTACTGTTTTAGTTTTTAAATTCTTTTTTAATTTCTTATTTATCTTATCTGTTATTGTATTAAATTGTAATATACTGAAAAAGTACGGAATTGATATTATTTGGAATGCTACAAAATATATTGCCATTCTTATAAATAAAGTATGAATAACCCCAGATACAGTAAGTAATAATGCTAAACCTTGAATATTAAGCAAAGTTATTCCTTGCTTATCAAGTTCTTTTCCTTGTTTTTTTTCAAAATAATAGCTGAAATACATTGCTAAATATATAATTAAATTTTCCACAATTTGTAGAATTGATAATTCTCCTGTTGTAAATTTTCCTGTTAAATATACATTAAATCTTGTATTTTTTATTATCGGTGTCAAAATTACCATAATATTTTTGTTTAAAATTAATATTAATATACTTAATGGTATTACCCATCTAGCATCCATTATATTTTTCTTTGTTAACAATATTATTATAAAACATATTATACTTGATGAATGCATAAAAAATGCCAAAATCGCGCATATTACAAATCCTATATATGCTTTCTTTTTATTTTCACTCATTAAAAATTGATATCCTAATAATATAAATGCTACTGAAATATATTGTCTTATGATATTTAATGTTGCAAAGAAATATCCTCCTAAGAAAAATACTATTATACTTAATATTCTATTTGATGATTTCTTATATATTACTTCAAATATAATTGCTAATATTATCAATGATGTAATTACAAATAATAAATATGGTTCTTTTGTAAAAAATAGACATAGATAATCTATTGCCTTAAACCCTATTTCAAGGTTTCCTACGTTTTTTCCTTCTAATAATGTATAATAATCTGCTACATATCTCTTTTCATAATCTGTTCCTACATTATATCTAATAGCTGATATAAAAAACATTGGAACTACTGCCAATATTAATAATATTATTTTATTTTTTCGTGATTTTGCTTTATTTTCTGCTAGCCATACCAATAATATTGTAATTAAAAATGTAATTATATATATGTACATTTTTATTTTCTCCTTTATTTTATACTATTCTGTTAGTTTTTTTACTATATATATACCATGAAAATTTAAATATTGATAAACCAAAAAATGATAAAATTATTGCTATTTTATCTCTTTTTGGAGTATCTTTATATTTTAATACTTCCATTCTTTTTGACTTTATTTTTTTAAATACTTCTTGTTCTTTTTTCTTATCTCTTGGAGTTGTGAATAATAATAATCTTAATATTCTAAAATTCGCATATAAATCAAATCTATTTATTGCTTGCTCTAAATCTGGATATTTATTTTGTAAATAATTTAACATTTCATCTGTGTTCTTTATATAGTCTATTTCATTTTTATTGAATCCACACATCTTCGAAATTGAATTGGGTCTCGAAAAATAAAAATAACATTTTTTGTTTCCTGTTGCAATTTTATCACATTTTTCAATTAACTTATATGTTGTAGCCGTATCTTCATATACAACTCCTTTTGGATATCTAATATCTCTAAATAAAGCTGTTTCATATAATTTTGAATATGCTGACACATCACTTTTTTGAGCAAATAAGATCTTATAAAATAAGTCTCTTGCTGTTAAAATTTCTATATTTTCTATAAATTGTTCTTGATTTTCTTCATCACTTTCTATGTGTACAACTTGTGTTTCACATGTGGCTATTTTTGTATTATGTTTTTTTATTAAATTATACATATATTCTACATAATCATTTGTTATATAATCATCTGAATCTACAAATGTTATATATTTTCCTGTTGCTATGTCAATTCCAGCATTTCTAGCATCTGACAAGCCACCATTTTCCTTGTGAATTACTTTTATTCTTTTATCACTTTTTGCAAATTCATCACACATCTGTGGACAATTATCTGGTGACCCATCATCTACTATTATAATTTCTAAATTTTTATATGTTTGATTTATTATACTTTCTATACATTTTTCTAAATATTTCTCTACTTTATATACTGGTATAACTATACTTATTAGATCTTCTTTTTCCATATAACCTCTACATTAAAAACTTTTTTGATATCTTTTTCCTGTTAATTTAGCTACTAAAAATGATTTTCCCTTTTTAAACCAATTTATTTTTTGCATATCCATAATTTTTACTTCTTCATATTTTAAATTATTTTTGTCTATCCAAACATCTAATAAACGTTCAGATATTCTTCCCAAATATCTTGCATGGAAACTATCATATTGGCTTGGATCAATTCTTTTTTCTAGCTCAAATAATATGTCAAATAACCATTCACAATATTCATTTAATATTTCTTTTTTCATTACAAACATATTGAATAAATGTGCAGATGTCTTTTTATATATTTTATCAAATTCTTCTAAGTACTCTGGATACTTTTCTTCTAGTATCTTTCTTGTTTCATCAAGTGGCTCTACATACATTGTGTGCTTATAATGAGAATATATACTTTCTATATAATAATTTCTTTTTTTAGGTAAAATTATATCTACATTTTTTAATTTGTCTCTTAATTCTTTTTCAGTTAGAACTATTTCAAATTTTTCATCTTCTGTTTTTGGCAATTTCTTTTTATTTGTAAAATATCTTCTATAATGTACTAATCCAACATAATCTGCATCTAAGTTTTTCCAAGCCCAATAAAGTCCTGTTAATTCACAAAAATATGGATTTTTTAAAGAAATGTTTTCTCCTGTATTATCTTGAATATATCCTTCAATTTTTTCCTTTCCTTCTGCTCCAACTTGTATTGGTATATACATTTCTTCATCAGCTGTTTTATATTTTTTATGTGATGCTATAATTATTTTTATATCTTCCACTTTAGTTCTCCCCATTTTTTATTTATATCCTGTTTTTTTGATTATTTGATTGCTTATGCCTTTTATTGTGTCATTTACTACATAGTCTTCTTGTCCAAATACTTCTTGATGTAATTGTAATACATTGCTTTCAAGTGTTACTGGTACACCATAATATATTCCTGTTGGTGTTCCTTTTGAATTATATGGCCATCCAACACTCTCTGTTATATTATATGATGCTAAACTTGGTACTAATGATATTATTTCTCCAGATGTTAAGTTTGTTGTTTTTACTTTAGGAAATATTGTATCTATTAAATTGTTTAATTTTCCTACACTTAATGTTTTAGCTTTTGATAACATTGCTTCAATTACAACTCTCATTCTTTCTGTTCTTTTATGTTCTCCACCACTAGTATATCTTATTCTTGAATATGCTAATGCTTGTGCTCCTGTTAATGTTTGTTTTCCTGAGTTTTTTATAAGATTTGCTTCTGTTCTATTATTTGTTTCTTCTGCTAAATCTGTTATATATTTGTTAGCATATTTTACTTCAGCATCATCTAAGTCTATTGTTACTCCTCCAATAGCATCAATAGCTGCTATTACTGCATCGAAATTTACTGTTATACATTCTGTTATATTTAAGTCTAAATTTGTATTTAGAGCTTTCATTGCTCCTTGTGCTCCTCCATATGCATATGCATGTGTAACTTTATCTAATACTTGTTTTCCATTTTCTTCTAATAATAGATATGTATCTCTATATACAGATATTAGTTTGATATCTTTTGTTTTTTGATTGATACTTGCAATTATAATACAATCACTTCTATTTCCTTTATTATAATTATCTGCTCTACTATCAATTCCAAATATAGCAATATTTCTGTATTCAGCTAAGTCTTTTTTGGTTTCTTCTGCAATTCCTACTTCTCCTTCATCTACTTCTTCTACTTCAATTTTTCCAAGCTTGTCACCAACATAAAAAGCTGCTACTCCTGCTAATATTCCTGCAATTACAACTATAACAATTAGCCAAACAAGTAATATTCTTAAAAATACATTTCCAGCTCCTACTTTTTTATTTTCTTGACTGTGTGCTCCCATATTCTCATACCTCTTTTCTTATTAATGTAATTCTTCATTAGATATTTTTAATGCTTCTGCTATAACTTTGTCCATATCAAAATATTTATATTGTCCTAATCTTCCACCAAATATTACTTTTTTATCTTTGTCTGCTAATTCTTTATATTTTTCATATAATTTTGTATTTTTTTCATCATTCATTGTGTAATATGGCTCTTTTCCTTGTACCCATTTATCTGGATATTCTCTTGTTATTATTGTTTTTCTTGCTGTTTCTCCTTCTGCTATTTTTCCTAGACTTGGTCCATATTCAAAGTGTTTATGTTCTATTATTCTTGTATATGGTATTTCATATTCTGTATAATTTACTACTGCATTTCCTTGATAATTTTCTTCTTCTAATTCTTCTGTTTCAAATCTTAAACTTCTATATTCTAATTCTCCAAATTGATAATTATAATATTTATCTATTGGTCCTGTAAATATTATTTTATCTGCTATTCTTTCTAACTCTTCTCTATTTTCAAAGAAATCACAATTTAGTCTTACTTCTATTCCTTCTAACATTTTTTCTATTATTGATGTATATCCTCCCACTGGGATTCCTTGATATATGTCATTAAAATAATTATTGTCATATATAAATCTTACTGGTAATCTTTTTATTATGAAACTTGGTAATTCTGTTGCTCTTTTCCACCATTGTTTTTCTGTATATCCTTTTACTAGTTTTTCATATATTGTTTTTCCTACTAGACTTATTGCTTGTTCTTCAAGATTTTTTGGTTCTTTTATTCCTGCTTCTTTTTTCTCTTCTTCTATTTTAGCTTTTGCTTGTTCAGGTGTTACTACTCCCCATAATTTATTAAATGTGTTCATATTAAATGGCATATTATATAATTCATTTTTATATCTTGCCACTGGTGAGTTTGTATATCTATTAAATTCTGCAAATTGATTTATGTATCCCCATATTTCTTTATTGCTTGTATGGAATATATGTGCTCCATATTTGTGTACATTTATTCCATCTATGTTTTCTGTATAAATATTTCCTCCTACATTAGGTCTTTTATCTATTACTAAACATTTCTTTCCTTTTTTATTTGCCTCATTTGCAAATATTGCTCCAAATAGTCCTGAGCCTACTACTAAATAATCATATTTCATATTTTTTCACCTTCATCTATACTTTTATTTGTTTTATCTATTTTTGTTCTAATTTTTTCTTTGCTTTTATTTATTAATGTAACCAATGCTATACTTAATGTTATTCCTAATAAAAATCCTATTATTCCAAAACGACTATTCATATTCCAAGCAGAACCACTCCATGCACTTTGAATAAAACTTTTCGTATCAAATTTCAAAAAATATTTTATTCCCATTTTATTAAATATATAAAATAAAATATTTATGATATTTGCAAATAATAGATGTGTTTTCATTATAAAAAAAGTATTTTGTGCTATATATGTTATAATTTTACTTTCTTTAATTTTATTAGCAACATAATCCATTATTATATACCAAAATGTTATTCCAGTTATCGATGTAATTATTGGAAGATACCAATATGAAAATCCTCTCATATTCGATGTTGCATAAAAATTAACTTTATCTCCATATATTGCAATTAATATTACATTTATAATTACACATATAGAACAAATAATATACTTATTAGCTTTTTTTATCCTATCTTCAATATGCTCTTTGAAAATATATCCCAAATGATAGAATTGAATATAAAATAATGTTCTTAATACAAATAACATTAAGGAACTTTTTTTATTCCACCCTTTAACACATAAATATACTGAAATTAAACCAGCAATAATACTAATAATTGTTAAAATACAATCATTAATTTTATTAGGTTTTATTACATTCCTTATTAAATTATATAATATGGAAACCCAAAAAAGCATAATTACAAACCAACTAGGTCCATTTGTAGTCACTAATGGACCTAAAAAAATAGAATTCAAAACTTTTACTTTATTAATCCCTATAGCCCAATTTGTCTTTAATATTCTATCAATGATAATTGTTATTCCAAGCATTATAACATTCCAAATCATATATGGTATAAAAATTTTTTCTGTTTTATGTTTTATGTTTTTTATAACATTTTGTTTTTTATAAAAATAGCCTGAAATAAATACAAATAATGGCATAAAAAACGAATCATATGGAAAAATAGCTTTTAATATTCCAAGTTGAGCTTTCGTATGATCATCAACAACCATAATAATTGCTAAAACATATAATAAATCAAAAGTAAAATTTCTTTTCTTTAATTTCATAAGTATTCCTCCATTTACTTTTAATCCTCTATTTTGCCCCTTCTTTTTTTATTACAGCTATTATTGTTTTAAAGAAAATTTTTACATCTGTTATGAATGATATATTATCAACATACCACAATTCCATTTTCATACGTTCTTCATATGTTGTATTGCTTCTACCACTTGCTGCCCAATTTCCTGTAAGTCCTGGTGTAACACTTAAAAACTTTCCTGCATTTTCCCCGTACTTTTCAAGTTCTTTTTTTACTACTGGTCTTGGTCCTATTAATGCTAAATCTCCTTGAATAATATTCAATAATTGTGGTAGTTCATCTAAGCTTGTTTTTCTCAGAAATTTTCCAACTTTTGTTATTCTTGGATCATTTTCTAATTTAAAGTTTTCTTTATATTCTTTCATTTGTTCTGGAGTAAATTGTTTTATTAATTCTTCTGCATTTGTAACCATTGTTCTATATTTATATATTTTTATTATTTTACCATTTTTACCTATTCTTGTATGTCCAAAAAATATTGGTCCTTTTGAATCGATTTTCACTGCTATTGCTATTATTAAATATATTGGTGATAATATTATTAATGCTATTGTTGCTAATATACAATCTAATATCCTTTTTACTTTTATATATCTTCGAGCTTTTTCTGAATTTTGCGTTTCTTTTATTTTCAAACTATTTTCTATCGCATTTTCATTAGCAAATTCTATATTCACTTAAAAATTCCCCCTATAAAAAAACATTCTAATATTTTTATGCTTTTTTTAATATATCATTCTTATTAAATTTTTTCAACCCTTTTCGACAAATTATATGATGTATTTATTTAACAATTTTTGCTTGCCTAGTTGAATTTCTCATCTAAATATATTATAATATTTATGTACATGGGGATGTAATGGTTTCGACATTATATCTGAAACATAAATAGCGAGTAGTGGATTCTCGTTTGCCACTATAAAAACGGGAAATTAAATATAAACGCTGATAATACAGAATTAGCATACGCTGCTTAGTTGCAACGTCGCCTCTAGAAATATCCCCACATATTTTTAGTTGGTGTCATTTAGTGGGAAACAAAACTATTTTTTCTATGGAAATAGTGGGTATTTAATAGATATATTTATTAATTGCTTGTTTGTTTGTGGTTATTAAATGAATATTAAAAATAAACTGCACTCGGAGAAGTTTGTGTGAATTTTATAGTGGACAGGGGTTCAACTCCCCTCATCTCCACCAAAAAAATACTCTTATTTAAGAGTATTTTTTATTTGTAAATATTCATATTGATTTTCTGTCGAAATTTATCTTTTAATTTACATTTTTTAGGATTTTTTCTTGACTTTATTGTCATACCTATGTATAATACCTTCATATGGAGGGGATTTTAATGATAGATGCAATAAAGAGACATCCAACTCGAACAAAGGTTGCTACTATTTTGTTTATAGCATCAATATTATTTATTATTTTTTATATTATTTTAAAACAAGTATTTGGCATTGACTGTATCAGAATTTATTATTCAGAAGAAGAACAGCAAATTGTGTTTTTTAATTTTATTTCATTAAATAATTGCTTAACACTACTAACATTAGTAGGAATGATAATTGGTGCAATGTGGGCTTTGATTCAATATGACAGAACCACAAAATTAAGACAACAAGAAAAAGCATCTGAAATAGCAAAATCATTTTCTGAAGAATTAACAATAAAATGTTCTATAATTTGTGAAGTCTTTAAAAATAGTGAACTTGGTACATTCTTAAAATTAGATACTAAAGATTATGAAAGCTTCTGCTTTTTTAATACTAATGAAATAAGAAGTATTTATAATGACGATAATTTTATTGAAAAATATAGGCAAAAATTAAAAGAAGCAGATTTAAATCAAATATATTATAGAATACTAGATTCGAGAATATCTTTCAATTCATTTAAATTATTAACAGAAAATAATAGAATATATTCTGAAAAAGAAGCTCAGGAACTCTTTACTCTAAACAATTCAAATTTTCCTTTTAAATTTTCTGCTTTAGCTACTGATGTATTAAATGAACTTGAATATCTATGTATGAGTTTATCAAGTCAAGCTGCAGGTTCAAAATATGTATATCAATCTTTACATCAAGTTTTCCTAAGAACAATACGAACTTTGAGTTTAGAGATTTCTATTTCTAATGAAAATTGTTATACTGATAAATATTATACAAGTATAATTAATGTATATAATGAATGGACTTCTTTATATATAAAACAACTAGAAAAAGAAAAAAAGCAAAAGAAAAAAGTTAATAAGATTTTAGAGCCAAAATTAAAGACAGTCTAAACGACTGTCTTTTTAGGTATTAAATATTCAGTAAAAAAAAATCTATTTATTTTATCTTCTTGTCCTTACTTTCACTTCCAACAACAATAGGCATATCTTTCATCCAATCTCCATACATAATAAACTCCTCCTTTATATAAGTTATTTTCATATGGATTAACATATGATTGTTTATTAAATTATATGAATATTTTAGCAAAAAGTCAACACTTTTTTATTAATTTTCATGGATCATTTCGACTAAAAATGATCATTTATAAAATCTATATAAATTTTCAATTTCATTATATAATTTAAAATATTTATTTTTTTCCTTGATTTTTTCACTAATACACAATATAATACTAGCTATGTGAACTAAGTTTTCACTAATTAGTAAGAGGTTTTTCTCTGACTTTTTAGTTTTACATATATAATTATTTACACCAATAAAAGTTATAAGGAGGAAATTATGTTTAAAGCTTTTGTAAGTTTGATTGCTTTGCTGTATGTATTAGCATTAGCAACATTTATTTTTACACTTTTTTGTCAATTAAAATTCAAAAATTCAAATTGGCAAGTTGTTCGTTTGGTTTCAAATAGTATATTAATTTTTTCTGAATTATTCTTTATAGCTATTCACTATTTTTCGAATAAATTCAAACCTGAAGAACTTATTTCTTTACTAATTTGGATTATCAATTTTGCTGTTAGCTATTATATTTGGCAAAATAGTAAAAATCCTTAAGTTTTAAAAGATGAAGTTGATAACTATCAACTTCATCTTTTATTTTTAATATATTGTTCCATTATTTTTGCTATATTCATTAAATGCTTCTATACATTCATCTCTATCCATTTGTTTCAAATTTATTAAATCTTTATTTTTTCCTTCAAGATATTTATAAATTATATCATCTCTAAATCCAATATTTCCAGCATCTTCTTTAGTGCATCCATAATACACCTCTTTTATATTTGCCCAAATTATTGCAGATAAACACATTGGACATGGTTCACATGATGTATATAAAATATAATTTGATAAATCATATGTTTTTAACTTTTTACAAGCTTCTCTTATTGTTGTTACTTCAGCATGTGCTGTTGGGTCTAAATCACATAAAACCCTATTATTTCCTTCTGCTATAACATTTCCCTCTTTATCTACTATTACTGCTCCAAATGGTCCACCTTCATGATTTCTACATCCATTTATTGATCTTTCTTTTGCTATTTTCATAAATTTATTCATAATTTTATTTTCCTTTCTTTTAGCTAATTTCTCATTATTTTTATATCATATTTTTACCTATTTGTCACTAATTTTAATTGTTTTCATATTATAAGTATATATAATCAGAATGGGGGTTTTATGAATTATTTTAGACAAGATTCTATCATTTCTACAAATGTTAATTATAGTTACAATGTTTTTATTAAAGATTTGCACCAATTGACAAATTTATATCCATTTATTTCTGTTGGTAGTATTGGAAAATCTATTATGGGAAAGGATATTCCTTTTATAAAAATTGGTAATGGTTCTAATGAAGTTTTTTATTCCGCTTCTTATCATGCAAATGAATGGATTACAAGTATTATTTTAATGAAATTTTTAGCTGATTATTGTTATTGCTATTCTAATAATTTAACTATTTTCGGATATCCTGCTCGTTGGCTTTTTAATGTTTCTACTATTTATATTGTTTCTATGGTTAATCCTGATGGTGTTGATTTGGTTACAGGTGCTCTTCCTACAAATTCTCCATCATATACTCAAGCTTCAAAAATTGCTTATAGCTTTGCCACTATTCCTTTTCCAAATGGTTGGAAAGCAAATATTAGAGGTGTGGATTTAAATTTACAGTTTCCAGCAGGTTGGCAACAAGCTCGTGAAATAAAATATTCTCAAGGTTTTACTCGGTCCAGCTCCTCGTGATTTCGTCGGATATGGTCCTCTTACAGAACCAGAATCACTTGCAGTTTATAATTTTACTCTTCAACATAATTTTAGGCTTATTCTTGCATATCATTCTCAAGGTGAAGTAATTTATTGGCAATTTCAGAATTATAATCCTCCTTACAGTTTTGAAATTGGTACTCAATTTGCTAAAGTTAGTGGATATTCTTTAGAATCGACTCCTTATAATTCTAGTTTTGCTGGTTATAAAGATTGGTTTATTCAAAATCACAATAGACCTGGATATACTATTGAAGTTGGTCTTGGTACTAATCCACTTCCTCTTTCCCAATTTGATAAAATTTATTCTGATAATTTGGGAATTTTGGTTTTAGGTGCAATTATTTAATTTATATAAAACAAATCAATATTTGTTATTACCTGATTATATAAAAAGAGTATCAGTTTGATACTCTTTGCTTTAATCATTATTTGTTTTTGGCATATATGGAATTAATCTACCAGCAAAATCTCTAAAATTTTGAGATTGTAAGATTACTTTTCCTGGTCCAACTAATTTTGTTAAAAATAAACCTTCTCCTCCTAAAAAAATATTTCCCAATCCTTTTATTGTTTCAATCCCATATGATACACTTGGCTCAAATGCAACAACATTTCCAGTATTAACTTTTAATACTTCTCCTGCTGCTAGTTCTTTTTGTATTACATCTCCATCAACCTCCAAAAAAATTTTTCCATTTCCTGTTGCTTTTTGAAGTATAAAACCTTCTCCTCCAAATAATCCAGCTGAAAATTTCTTTGTAAATGCAATACTGGTCTCTACATTTGCTTCAGCACATAAGAATGCTCCTTTTTGAATTATCATTCCACCTTGCAATGTTGCTAAATCCAAATCAATAATTCCTCCTGGTACTGTTGATGCAAATGCTACCATTGCCCCTTCTTTTTGAGCTGTATAATTAGCCATAAATATTGATTCTCCTGTAAACATTCTTCCTAAACTTTGCATTATTCCACCACGAGCATTTGTTGACATTGATATTCCATCTGATTGATATGCCATTCCACCTGATTGTGTATAAACTGTTTCTCCGGCTTTCAATCTTATTTCAACTACTGGTACTGTTTCTCCTATAATTTTATAATCCATTTTTCCTCCTTCATTTCACTATATCATAATATGTATTTTATATATTTTTATTCTTTATAAAATCTCCTCCAAATTCTTCAGCTAATATGTCCATACTTATACTATCATAATATTTTCCATTAATAAACTTACATTTTCTTCTTCTTCCGTTTTCTTGGAAGCCGCATTTTTTGTAACATTTTAATGCTCTTTCATTAAATTCCATTAAATCTAACTTTATATTATGCAAATTTAAATATCTAAATCCATATTCTAATATAAGTCTTATAGCTTCTGTTCCATATCCATTATCTCTATAATCTTTATCTCCTATAAATATTCCTAGTGTTGCATTCCTGTTTATATCATCTATTTGTTCTAATGATATTGTTCCTATCACTTTATCATCTTCTAATGTGACTATTACAAATGAAACATTATCTTTATTTGGTCTTGATAAATATTCTTTTTCCATATCTAATGTTACACTTGCTCCACTTCTTCCAATATAATCTGTTGTGTTAAAGTCATTTAACCATTCTGTAAATTTCTCTACATCTTCACTATTTCTTGGTGATAGATATATTCTTTCCCCTACTAATTTTTTGAAATATTTCATACAGTGTCCTCCTCTTTTACAATTTACTATATATTAGCAAAAAAGCAGATAATTATCAATGTTTTTCAATAATTATCTGCTTTTATTTTATCTATTTATTTTATTTTCATTAAAATGGAAATTTTCCCAATAAATTTCATCACTAGTACTTCCACCAATAATTTCGCCAGTTGTTGCATCAACATAATATGTAAATTGTCCTCTTGCAACTTTATTTACAATACCTGTATTTTCTGTATCTCCATATGTTAAACCAACTACCCAAACTCTTCTAACTCTTTCTTCTGTTTTATAATATACTATATCTTCATTTGGTACATCAACTTCCATCATAGGCTTATAAAATGCATCTGTATCTTTTAATCTTGAATATGCAGTTCCATTCATGGCTTTTATATTTTGTTCTGCTTTTGTTTCTATAATTGGTCTTTCTTCTACTTTTTTATCTGCTTCAATTGCTAATTCTATTGCTTGTTCTTTTGTTATTTCTAATGGATTATTGTCATATTTTCCATTTGATACACTATAATCACTTAATTTATGATCTTTAGCATAAAAGCCAATCCAAATAGCCTCACATTTATTATATAAATCTCCATATTTTTTATAAAATCTTGCACTATAATATCCACTCTTATCTTCATCTGGGTTACTATTCCATAATTTAACTATTTCTGCAAATTCATATTCTCCTTCTTTATATCCAAATTGCTCATAATATTGTTTTGCTACTTCTATTGCTTCATCTCTTGTCATTGTATATTTTTCATAACTTTTATTATATTCACATGATTTTAAACTTTCAAATTCTTTACTCATTCCATTTATTGTTATTTCCCATTTTCCATCATCAGTAGTAAATATATATTCTATCCCTTCACTATAACTATCTTTATAATTTCTTGTCTTAGAAAGTTCTCCACCATCAATTCCTATTTTATTTAATTTATTTTTAGCAATTTCTCTTGCTTCATCTTCTGTTATATTTTCTTTAATTGATTCTTCTGTAATCTCTTCTGTTTGGCCTCCTCCAATGATTTTTGTTGGTTCTTTCCAAATCTTTTCATATATAATATTTGCACCATATGCTGTACCTATTGATAATCCTATTGTTAAAACTGCCACAGCTGCCACATTCCTGAATTTTTTCATACTAAATTTATCATTTTTATTTTCTTTTTCTAATTCATATATTGCTATTTTATCTTTTACATTTTCAATTATTTTATTTTGCAATTCTTCATTACTCATAATTTATTTTCCTTTCACCTAAAAATCTATATTTTCTTTTATTTGCTTTCTAATTCTATGCAATCGTGATCTTATTGTAATTTCATTCATCTTTAGTTTTCGTGATATTTCTTTTGATTTTTGATTATTATAGTAAAACATTCTAAATATTGCTTTATCTATGTCATCTAAATTATTTACTATTTTTTGTATCTGTTCTATTCGACATTTTTCTTCATAATATTCATATATATCATCATTAGTTGATATATTATTTTCAAAATCATCTATATTTAAATTACCTTTTTGCTTTCTATATTTTTCTTTTATAAGGTTTTTGGCTATTCCTACTAAATAAAAACTTATTTTATCATCTTTTTTTAATGTATCTTTTTTCTTCCAAAAGATAAAAAATACATCTGATAAAATTTCTTCTATATCTTCATCACTTAAATTTTCTGAAATATTGATTATTGCCGTATATACATATCCACTATAATCTTTTATTACTTGTTCTATATTTAATTGTTCATTTTCTACATAATCTTCTAATATTTTATATTGTTTCAATTTTTCTCTCCTTTGTCTTTCATAAGATATCTTACACTTATATAATGTCTTTTTTCAAGAAAATGTTGCATAATTTTTAAAAAATAAGAAAGTATCACTTTCGTATTATATAAAAAAGAAAGTACAGATTTCTCTGTACTCTCTTCATATTTTTTATTTTACATATTCATTTAATGGTTTTATTTTAAAATTCAATTCTCCAAATTCACATGTTGGAACATATCCTGGTTTTGAATTTATAACATCTGGAATTCTATTTACAATTGATGCACATGTAAGTTCTACTGTTGCTGGTTTTGCAACAACTATTGTTGTTTCTGGTTCACCATAAATTGTCCATTCATTTTTGTCATATTCATCTGGTGCATACACTTTTCCTATACATTCACTTTCAATTGTAATTCCTTCTTCTGTTTCTGTTGTAACAACAGCACTCATTCCTGTTGCATCTCCTGCTTTTACCGTCATTCCTAATGTTGATGAGTATAAATCTTCTTTATATGTTTGTGGTACACATTTTTGTCTTTGTGATTTTACTGTTAATCCTAACTTTTCACATAACCAACCATTTACATTCCACATATATGATGGCAAATAATCTCCACTTTCAACTATTTTTTGTCTTTCTTCATCTGATATTCTATCAACAGATGCTACTTCTTTGTCAAAGTCTTCTAATGTAAGCCCAGCTCCATGTGCCTTTGCTAATGCTATTCCATATTCTTCTACATTATAGCTTGAGCTTCCTTTTATTTTTGTTATTTTTTGAGTTGATCCTGCTATTGATGAAATTAATTGTCCCCAATAAATATCTTGATATCCACTTCCTGTTATTGTACAATTATTTTTCTTTGCAAGTTCATCAATTTTCTTTGTTAATGTTGGATTTGAATTTTCTGGATAAAATGCTTCTTCACATGTTGTTATTGCATTTAATCCTAATTCTGCACATAACATTAATGGATTTTCTAAGTCTTTTATTAGGCTCATTGTTGTTACTATTACTATATCAGGTCTTGTTTCTTCTAACATTTTTCTTGCATCTTCTGCATTAACAACTTTTACACCTTTATTTTCTGTTCCTAGTATTTCGCCTATATCTTTTCCTATTACTTTTGGATTTATATCAATTGCTCCTACTATTTCTCCACCTTTTTCATACACATATCTCATTGTATATAAACTCATTTTGCCTACACCATATTGAACAACTTTAACTTTTCTTTCCATAGAAAGACCTCCTTTAAAATTATTTTTCTATTATAATTGTAACTGGTCCATCATTGATTAGTTCTACTTTCATATCTGCTCCAAATATTCCTTTTTGTACTTCTATATTGTTTAATTCACATTGATTACAAAAATATTCATATAGTGGATTTGCTTCTTCTGGTCTCGCAGCCTCAATAAATGATGGCCTATTTCCTTGAGAACAATCTCCATATAAAGTAAATTGAGATACTATTAGCAATTTTCCTTTTACGTCTTTTATGCTTAAATTCATTTTATCATTTTCATCTGAAAATACTCTTAAATTGCATAATTTTTTAACTAAATAATCTGCTTGTTCTTTTGTATCTCCTACTTTTATTCCTATTAGTACTAAAAAGCCTTTATCTATTTTTCCGACTATGTTTCCATCTACTTTTACTTCTGCTTTTTTGACTCTTTGAACTACTAGTTTCATTTTGCTATTCCTTTCATTTGCTATATTTATTGTTGATCTGAATTACTTTCTTCACTTGCTTTTTCTCTTTCTGTATTATCTTCTCCAGATACTTTTTCTTCTACAATTTCTGCTTCCGTCTCATTTTCTGGCTTTACATCTGAATTTTCTAAATTTTCTGTAACAACTTCTGCTTCTTTGACTTCAATTTCAGGTTGTTTTTCACCACATTTTGGACAAAATACTGCATTTTCATCGATTTCTGCATGACACTTTATACATTGTTTTTTATCTTTTAATTCTAATATTGATGTTAAACATGATTCTATTTCACTTGATAATATATCTATTTTTGCACATTCTTCTTCTAAATCTGCTTTTATATCTATATTTTCTTGTCTTACATGTTTTTCATAAACTTTTTTTCCAATCTCTTTATACAAATCATTTATATTTGATTTGTTTTCATTAATTTTCATTCTTAATTTTGCTTCTTTTGCAAGTTCTCCTGTCTTTTTTGTTGTTACATTATAAGCTTCAGTTGCTTTTTTTCCTAATGTATCAAAAAATCCCATAACACATCATCCTTTCTTTGGCTTTATGCCATATTTCAATATATATTAAATATTATTGACACTTTTTTTATATTTAGTCTTCGTTTTTTCTTGCTCTATTCATTAACATATTTACTGCTTCTTCTGGCTTTAATCCATTATACAAAATTCCATAAACTGCTTCTACTATTGGCATTTCTATATTATGAATTTTTCCTAATTCATGTGCAACTAAAATATTGTCTATACTTTCTATTGTCATTCCAACTTCTTTTTTTGTTTCTTCTAATGTTTTTCCTTGTCCTATTAATTTTCCTGCTTTTCTGTTTCTACTATGTTCACTTAAACATGTTACAATTAAATCTCCAAGTCCACTTAGTCCATATAAAGTTTCTTTTTGTCCTCCTAATTCAACTCCAAGTCTTGATAATTCTGCTAATCCTCTTGTTATTAATGCTGCAAATGTATTATCACCTAAACCTATTCCTGCTGCGACACCTGAACAAAATGCTATAATATTTTTTAGTGCTCCTCCAAGTTCAACACCTTTTACATCTCTTGATGTATAAATTCTCATTTTATCAGA
The DNA here is from genome assembly GCA_001915995.1 of Clostridium sp. 26_21. GTDB lineage: Bacteria > Bacillota > Clostridia > TANB77 > CAG-508 > CAG-269. Next base: position 114,636 of record MNRO01000022.1, on the reverse strand, counting down.
CATAAATGTGTCTTGAACTAGTTTTAATACTGCATCATATTTTGAAGCTAATACTAATACTGTTGGAATTGCTATTGATACTTCTTCTGCATGGCTTGGTCCTGATAAAACTGCTATTTTGGCATTTGGTATTTCTTCTTGTATTACTTCATCTAATGTCATTAATGTTGCTTCTTCAAATCCTTTTGAACATATTACTATTGGTTGATTTGTTACATATTGTTTATATTGTTTTACTGTATTTCTTGTAAATTTTGATGGTGTTACATGTATTATAAAGTCTGAACCATTTATTACTTCTTCATATGATGTACTACATTCTATTCCTTCTGGTAATACTACATTTGGTAAAAATTTGCATCTTTTTTCATTATTTATTATGTCTCTTTCTTCTTCAGAAAATGACCAAATTTTAACTTTGTTACCTAATTTTGCTAAGTGTATTGCTAAAGCAACTCCCCAGCTTCCACTTCCTATTATTGCTATATTTTTCATTTTTATTAATAAATGCTAGAATAAAAATTCTAGCATTTTCTCCTTTCTTTTGCATTATTTCTTGAAACTTAATTTATTTTCAGTTCCATTTAATATTCTTTTGATGTTGCTTCTATGGTTAAATGCTACTATAACTGCAAGTATTATACTATATATTAAATAACTACTTCCTTCACTTACTGTAAAGTTTGTATGTATGAATAATACTAATACAGGGAAAAGTATTGCTGCACCTACAGATCCTAATGATACCATTTTACTTAGTGCCATTAATACTAGTGCAAATACTAAACATATTAATCCTATTTGCCAATTTGTCATTAAAAGTACTCCTAAAGATGTTGCTACACCTTTTCCACCTTTAAATCCAAAAAATATTGGAAATGTATGTCCTAAAACAACTGCTATTCCTGCAAGTTGTACCAATAAAGCTTTATCTGTATTTTTTGCTATTTTTCCTACTATTATTGCAAATAATATTGCAACAACTCCTTTTAGACAGTCTCCAATTAATGTAAATATTGCTCCTTTTTTTCCTACAGAACGCAACATGTTTGTTGCTCCTGCATTTCCACTTCCTTTTTCTCTTACATCAAATCCTGCCATTTTTTTGCTTATTATTACTGAAAAACTTATGCTTCCTAATAAATATGCTACTAGTGTTACTATTATGTATGCTGACATTTTTATTCCTCCTTTTAGTTAAAAAATAATTACAATTCTTTCTTAACTCTTATCTTTTTTATTTTTCAAAGTTTTCACCTTTTTCTCTTGCAATAATCCTAACTGGTGTCCCCTCTAATCCAAATTCTTTTCTAATTTGATTTACTAAATATCTTTCATATGAAAAATGGAATAGTTCTTTATTATTTACAAATATTACAAATGTTGGTGGTTTTGTACTAACTTGTGTACCATAAAGGATTTTTAATCTTTTTCCTTTATCTGTTGGTGGTTGTACAATTGCAATTGCTTCATTTATTACTTGATTTAATGTTGCTGTTGATACTCTCATTGCATTTTGTTCTGCAACATTGTTTATCATGTTAAATAATTTGTCAACTCTTTGTCCTGTTTTTGCTGATATAAAGATTACTGGCGCATAAGATAAATATGATAATTTGGCATATATGTCTTTTTTGTATTTTTCTAATGTTCCTGTTTCTTTCTCATATTCATCCCATTTGTTTACAACAATTATTATTCCTTTTCCAGCTTCATGTGCTTCACCTGCAATTTTTGCATCTTGATCTGTTACTCCTTCATTTGCATCTATCATCATTAAACATACATCTGCTCTTTCAATTGCAAGTAATGTTCTCATTATACTGAATTTTTCTATTGATTCAGACACTTTACTTTTTCTTCTTATTCCAGCTGTATCTATAAGTACATATTTTCCATACTCATTTTCATATTCTGTATCTATTGCATCTCTTGTTGTTCCTGCTATATTACTTACAATTGTTCTATTTTCTCCTAGAATTTTGTTTATTAATGATGATTTTCCTACATTTGGCTTTCCTATAACTGCTACTTTTATTCTTCCATCGTCATCTTCATCATCACTTTTTTCCGGGAAATTTTCATATAGTGCATCTAAAACATCACCAATTCCTAATGCATTTGCTGCAGATACTGGATATGGTTCTCCCATTCCTAAATTGTAAAATTCATATATTTCATTTCTGTCTCTACTCATATTATCTGCTTTATTACATACAAGTACTACTGGTTTTTTTGATTTTTTTAACATAATTGCTATTTCTTGATCTGCTGCTGTTACTCCTTGTTTTACATCTGTTAAAAATAGTATTACATCTGCTATATCTATTGCTATTTTTGCTTGTTCTCTCATTTGTGATATTATTGTGTCATCACTTTCTGGTTCAATTCCAGCTGTATCTACTACTGTAAAGTTTCTTCCTCTCCAGTTTGTTTCTGCATATACTCTATCTCTTGTAACACCTGGTGTATCTTCAACAATTGATATTCTACTTCCTACTATGTAGTTAAAAAATGTTGATTTTCCTACATTTGGTTTTCCTATTATTGCTACTGTTGGTTTTGCCACGTTTTTGCCTCCTTGTTATTATATTTTTAGCCTCTTATATTTTACTATTTTTAGAAAAAAATAGCAATAGCTAAAGAACAAATAAGAAAAATTTTCAATTTTTCTTTGATTTGTTCTCGCCCGATTTGAGTTTCTAAGCGAAGCGATGAAATCTCAAAGGGCTAGCGATTATAGCTTTTTATATAATAGGAAAGTATCACTTTCCTATTATATAAAAAAAAGGCTACAATAATGTAACCTTTTTTATATGATTAGTCAATTCTTAAAATTCCACCAATCACTTTTTTTGTAATTCCACTTGAAAATGTTTTTGCTCCACCTGATAGAACAACAACATCACCTTTTTCAAGTATTTCTTTGTTCTTTAATTTTTCAATTCCTTTATCAATTGTTTCTTCGATTGTAGCACCTGCTTCTACATAGATTGGTGTTACATTCCAAGCTAATGCTAATTGATGGAATGTTCTCTTATTATCTGTTATAGCTAAGATTGGGCATCCTGCTCCTAATCCTGCTAATTTTCTTACAGAATCACCTGTATGTGTATATGTCACAATAGCGTCTGCATTCATATTTTTAGCTGTAACACATGCTGAATATGCAATTTTTGTTACATCATTTGATAAGTCAAGATCTTCATTGTTTGAGAATCTCTTCCAGTAATGTATTTCTGGTTCAACTCTGTTAGCAATTTTAACCATTGTTTTAACACATTCAACTGGGTAATCACCTTGAGCACATTCTCCTGAAAGCATTATAGCACTTGTTCTATCATAAATAGCATTTGCTACGTCACTTGCTTCAGCTCTTGTTGGTAATGGTTGATGTGTCATTGATTCTAACATTTGAGTAGCTGTTATTGCTGGTTTGCATAATTTATTAGATGTTCTTATTATTCTCTTTTGAACAACTGGTGGCTCTGTAAAGTCTGTTTCTGTAGCCATATCACCACGAGCTATCATTTGAGCATCTGCTTCTTCAAGAATAGCATCTAAGTTTGATAAACCTTCAACATTTTCGATTTTTGTTATTATTTGGATATCTTTTCCACCATTTTCGTCTAATACTTTTCTAACATTTCTTATATCTTCTAAGTTTCTTGCAAATGAAATTGCAACAAAATCATAATCATGTTCACAAGCTGCTTTTAAGTCTGCGATATCTTTTTCAGCTAGACCTGGTAATCTAATTACTGTTCCAGGTAAATTCATAGTTTTTCTGCTTCCTAATCCATTTCCATGAACAACTGTTGTAACTATGTCTTTTCCAACAACTTCGTCAACTTTTAATTCTATTGCACCATCATCAATTAAAATCTTTGTTCCTGGTTTTACATCTTTATATAATTCTTTGTATGTTACAGAAACTTTTTCTTCATCACCAGTAATGTCTTCATTAACTAATGTGAATTTTTGTCCGTCTTTTAATTGAATTTTTGTATTTTTACCAGTATATAACATACCTGTTCTTATTTCAGGTCCTTTCATATCTAGTAATAAAGCAATTGGTAAATCTAATTTTTCTCTTAATTCAGCAATTTTTAGAGATTTTTCAGATTGTTCATCCCAACTACCATGAGAATAATTTATTCTGCATACGTTTAATCCAGCATCAAATAATTCTTCTAATTTATTTTCACTTGCAGGTCCTATTGTTCCTACTATTTTAGTTTTTCTTAAACTTTTCACTTTAATATCCTCCTTTAATTAGTATGTCGTAAAGTATAAATTTTAATTCATTTTTTCTACACGACAAAAACACCTAAATGGTGTTCTGCCTATTTACTAATTCTCTTCTTTTTTTGCAACTACTTCTTTTCCATCATAATATCCACAATTTGGGCATACTCTATGTGGCATTACTGGTTCATGACAATGTGGGCAAGTAGCAAATTTTGGTGCTTCTACTTTCCATGTTGATCTTTTTGAGTGTGTTCTAGCTTTTGACCATCTTCTTTTTGGTTGTGCCATCTTAATCCCTCCTAAATTTTATATCTCTTGAGACAGAATTTAATTATTCCGTCTCATTTACTTTTATTTTATTCCAAGAAACCTTTATAATGTCTCATTACTAATTGAGATTCTAATTGTTGTACTGTTTCAAGAGCAACACCTACAACGATTAGTATTGATGTTCCACCAAATGAAACATTTAAGTTTGTAAATCTCAATAACATTGGAAGTATAGCAATTACTGCCAAGAATAATCCTCCAAATAATGTTAATTTTGATATTATTGAAGATAAATAATCTGTTGTTGGTTTTCCAGCTCTTATTCCTGGAATGAATCCACCATTTTTCTTAATATTGTTTGATACTTCTGCTGGATTGAATGTAGCATAAGTATAAAAATATGTGAATCCCATTATTAATAATAAATATACTATTGCATTTGCTAATGAATATCCCCATCCAACACTTGATGATGATGTGGCAATAGAAAATTTATATACCCCTGACCAAAATCCTGTTAATGTTGATACATCTTTTACAAATATAGATATTATCATTGCTGGAAATGTCATAAATGATGAAGCGAAAATTACTGGCATTACACCTGCCATAGCAAGTTTCAAAGGAATATGTGTTCCTTGAGCTCCTACCATTTTTCTTCCAACTACTTTCTTTGAATATTGCACTGGAACTCTTCTTTCAGCATCTTGTACAAATACAACTCCTGCAACTAACAATAATGCTCCAATTATAATTCCTAATGCTGTAATTAATCCTGTAGTACTAAATCCTGTGCTTGTGAATATCATTTTCCAAATAGTTGTTATTCCAGATGGAAGACCTGAAATAATTCCTATAAAGATTATTATTGATATTCCATTTCCAATTCCTTTACTTGTGATTTGTTCTCCTAACCACATTAGTAAAGATGTTCCTGCAACTAATGATGATACAACTAGTATTCCAGTTAACCATCCTGCATTTATAAATACTCCAGAAGATTTGTATCCTAAATAGATTCCAATTGCTTCAATTAATGCTAAAATAATTGTTATTATTTTAGTTAATCTATTCATTACTTTTCTTCCTTCTTCTCCACCTTCTTTAGCCATTCTCTCTAATGAAGGTATTACCATTGCCAATAATTGAACAACGATTGATGAAGTTATGTAAGGACTTATTGACATAGCAAAAATTGAAAATCTAGAAAATGCTCCTCCTGAAATTATATCTATAAATCCTGCAAAACCATTATTTGAAGTCATAGCTTCATTTAATACTATAGTATTAACTCCTGGTACAGTTATATAACATCCTAGTCTAAATAATATTATTAATACTAAAGTGTACCATAATCTTTTTCTTACATCTGGTGTTTTTAAAGCGTTTTTTATCGTTTTAAACAACTAAATCACCTCTGTCTTTCCGCCTAGGGCTTCTATTGTTTCTTTTGCTTTAGCAGTAAATCTTACAGCTTTTACATTAAGCTTTTTGTCTAATTTACCTGTAGCTAAAACTACTATACCATCATTTATTTTTCCTATTATTCCTTCTTCTAATAAGCTTTCTGCTGTTACATCTGTAGCTTTAGATTTATTTAACATTGTTAATGTTACTTCTGTGTAGTTGTTAGCATGAATGTTTGTGAATCCTCTTTTTGGTAAACGTCTATATAATGGTGTTTGTCCACCTTCAAATCCACGTCTTACTCCTCCACCACTTCTTGCTTTTTGTCCTTTATGTCCTTTTCCTGATGTTTTTCCAGTTCCAGAACCAATTCCACGTCCAACTCTCTTTCTTGCAACTTTTTCAGCAGCTGGTCTTAATTCTCCTAGCTTCATTTTTTGCACCTCCCTGTTTTTAACTTTAGTGTTGATTTATAGTCAAACCTGCTAGTTTGATTTTAACAAGTTTGCTATACCAACAATTATAAAATATCTTCTACTTTTTTATTTCTCTTTTTAGCAACTTGTTCAATAGTTCTCATGTTTTTTAAACCTTCAAGTGTTGCATATACAACATTTCTTGGATTGTTTGTTCCAAGAACTTTTGTACGAACATCTCTGTATCCTGCAAGTTCAAGTACTGGTCTTACACTTCCTCCAGTAATAAGTCCTGTACCAACAGCAGCTGGTTTTAAGATAACTTTGGCACTACCAAATTCTCCAACGAATTCATGAGGTATTGTTGTTCCAACGATAGGAACTTCTATTAAATTTTTCTTTGCTTCTTGAATAGCTTTTTTAATAGCATCTGGTACTTCAGCAGCTTTACCATTTCCAATTCCTACATGTCCTGCTCCATCTCCTACGATAACAACAGCACTAAATCTGAATGTTCTACCACCTTTTACAACTTTTGCTACTCTGTTTATAGCTACTACTTTTTCTTTTAACTCTGGCATTTTGTTTTCTTCCATAGGTTTTGTTTTTCCCTCCTTTTTAGTTTAGGTTAATGTATCTTTAAACCTTTATATATATTATAGAATTAGAACTCAAGTCCACCTTCTCTTGCAGCTTCTGCTAATGATTTTACAACACCATGGTAAATGTATCCACTACGATCAAATACAACTGTTGTTATTTTTTTATCAGCTGCTCTTTTAGCAATTAAAGTTCCAACTTCTTTAGCTGCTTCTACATTTGATTTTTTTGTTTTTACTTCTTTATCTAATGTTGAAGCAGAAACTATTGTATTTCCAGCAACATCATCAATGATTTGTGCATATATATTTGTATTACTTCTAAATACGCATAATCTTGGTCTTTCTGCTGTTCCAGAAATTTTATTTCTTACTCTTGCATGTCTTCTTGCTCTTTCTAATTGTCTATTTGTTTTACTAACCATTTTCTAACTCCTTTCCTTATATCTTCAAGGAATATAACTTTTTATTTATTATTTACCTGTTTTTCCTTCTTTACGTCTAATAACTTCTTCAGCATATTTGATACCTTTTCCTCTATATACTTCTGGTGGTCTCTTTGTTCTGATATCAGCTGCTGTTTGACCAACTAATTCTTTATCAATTCCTTTTACTATGATAGTATTTGGATTTGGAACATCAAAAGATATTCCTTCTGGTGCTTTGAATATTACTGGATGAGAATATCCTAATGTTAAGTTTAAGTCTGCACCTTGTTTTGCAGCTCTGTAACCAACACCATTTATTTGTAATTCTCTTGTAAATTCATGTTCAACACCATGAATCATATTATTAATTAAAGTTCTTGTTAATCCATGTAAACTTCTATTTAAAGCTTCGTCATTTGGTCTTGTAACTTTAACTTCATTATTTTCAACTGTTACAGAAATATTTTTATGTATTTCTCTTTCTAATGTACCTTTTGGTCCTTTTACTGTTACTTTATGATCATTAACAGTTACTTCAACACCAGCTGGTACTGTAATAGCTTTTTTACCTATTCTTGACATTTTTATTTTCCTCCTTTTTTGTAGGGCGTTCGCCTAACGTTAATTAGTTTATACTTTTTCGCATTTAGGTTAATTTTTCCCTTTGATAATTATTATTAATTACCAAACATAAGCTAAAACTTCTCCACCCATTCCTGCTTCTCTAGCTTCTTTATCTGTTTTTAATCCTTTTGATGTAGAAATTATTGCTATACCTAAACCATTAAGTACTTTTGGTAATTCTTCTTTACCTGCATATACTCTTAATCCTGGTTTACTTATTCTCTTAATTCCATCGATTACTCTTGTACCTTTTTCATCATATTTTAAAGTTATTCTTATGATTCCTTGGTTTTCATTACTAATAACTTCAAATGATTTAATATAACCTTCTCTAAATAAGATTTCAGCTATTGCTGTCTTCATTTTAGATGCTGGTACATCAACTGTTTTATGTTTAGCACTGTTAGCATTTCTTATTCTTGTTAACATATCTGCTATTGGATCTGTAGTATTCAATTTACTTTCCTCCTTTTTTCTATTATTTTATATGTGTTGTAAATGTTTATCATTCACATACTGATGACCGTAATTAGCTTAAGCCTAAACAGCCTCAGCATTCTACCAACTTGCTTTTTTTACACCTGGAATTTCACCCTTGTGTGCTAATTCTCTGAAACATACACGGCAAATTCCATATTTTCTTATATAAGCATGTGGTCTTCCACAAATTTTGCATCTGTTATATTCTCTTGTTGCATATTTTTGTGGTCTAGCTTGTTTTACTTTCAATGATTTTTTAGCCATTGTTATTTACTCCTCCTTAAAATTATGCTTTAAAAGGCATTCCTAATAATGTTAGTAATTCTTTTGCCTCTTCGTCTGTTTCAGCAGTTGTTACAAATATGATATCCATTCCTCTTAATCTATCAATTTTATCATATTCGATTTCTGGGAATATTAATTGTTCTTTAATACCCATAGAGTAGTTTCCTCTTCCATCAAAAGAATCAGCAGAAACACCTCTAAAATCTCTTACTCTTGGAAGTGCTACATTGAATAATTTGTAAACAAAATCATACATTTTGTCTGATCTTAATGTTACTTTACATCCAACATTTGCTCCTTCTCTTAACTTAAATGCAGCAATTGATTTCTTTGCTTTTGTTATCATAGGTCTTTGACCTGTGATTTGTGTTAAATCATTCATTGCATTTTCTAATGATTTAGGATTTTCTTTTGTGTCACCTAAACCTATATTTATAACTACTTTGTCAAGCTTTGGAACTTGCATTATAGATTTGTATTGAAATTTTTTCATTAAAGCTGGTACAACTTCTTTTTCATATTGTTCTCTAAGTTTTTCCATTTTATTTGTTTCCTCCTTTCACTATTTGATTATAGCTCCACATTTTTTACAAATACGAACTTTTTTTCCATCTTCTACTTTATATTCAATTCTTGTAGCTTTTCCGCATTTTGGACATACTACATTAACTTTTGAACTATTGATAGCACATTCAACTGGGATTATTCCACCCTCTTCACCTTGTTTTCTAGGTTTGATGTGTTTTTTTCTTACATTTACACCTTTTACAACTACTTTTGAGTCTTTAGGCATAACTTCTAATACTTCTCCTTTTTTATCTTTATCATTTCCAGATAAAACTAGGACTGTATCTCCTTTTTTTATTCTCATTGAGTTTAACCTCCTTCTTCAATAATAATTATAGAACCTCAGGTGCTAATGATAATATTTTCATATAATCCTTTTCTCTTAATTCTCTTGCAACTGGGCCAAATATACGTGTTCCTCTTGGTGTTTTGTCATCTTTTATTAATACTGCTGCATTTTCATCAAATTTAACATAAGAACCATCTGGTCTTCTTAAACCTTTTTTGCTTCTTACTATAACAGCTTTTACTACATCACCTTTTTTAACAACGCCACCTGGTGTTGCTGTTTTAACAGAGGCAACTATAACATCACCGATGTTAGCTGTTTTCATATATGATCCACCCATACATCTGATACACATTAATTCTTTTGCACCTGTATTGTCAGCAACTTTTAATATTGTTTGTTGTTGTATCATGACTTATTTTCCTCCTTTTTCAAGAATCTCAACTACTCTCCATCTCTTATCTTTAGAAAGTGGTCTTGTTTCCATTACTTTTACTTTATCTCCTATTTCACAGCTATTGTTTTCATCATGTGCTTTTAATTTATATGTTCTTTTAACTGTTTTTCCATATGTTTTATGGCTTACACTTGTTGCTACTGAAACAACTACTGTTTTATCCATTTTGTCAGATGTAACAGTTCCAACCATAACTTTACGAAGATTTCTTTCTTCCATAGGTCATTTTCCTCCTATCTTTCTATTTTACTTATGCTTTAGCTTCTGCTATTTTTCTTTCTGTTAATACTGTATTTATTTTAGCTATATCTTTTTTAACCTCTTTGATTTTCATTGGGTTATCTAATCCATGTGTAGCTAAACTAAATTTTAATTTGAATAATTCTGATTTTAGTTCACCTAATTCTTTTTCTAATTCTGGTGAAGACATTTCTCTAATCTTACTTATCTTCATCACTATCACCCACCTTGTTCTCAGTTTCTTTTACTACGAACTTACATTTGATTGGTAATTTGTTCATAGCTAATCTCAAGGCTTCTCTAGCTGTTTCTTCAGGAATTCCTGCCATTTCGAACATAACTCTTCCTGGTTTTACAACAGCTACCCAATATTCAACATTACCTTTACCTTTACCACCACGAGTTCCAGCTGGTTTTTGTGTTATTGGCTTGTCTGGAAATATTTTAATCCAAACTTTTCCACCTCTTTTTGTATAACGTGTCATAGCAATACGAGCTGCTTCAATTTGGTTTCCCTTAATTAATCCAGCTTCAACTGCTTGTAATCCGTATTCTCCGTCTGTAACTTTATTTCCTCTTGTTGCTTTTCCTCTATTTCTACCTTTTTGCATTTTTCTAAATTTAGATTTTTTTGGCATTAATGGCATTATTTGTCTCCTCCTTCCACTTTTTTAGTTGGAAGAACTTCACCTTTATAAATCCATACTTTAACACCGATTTTTCCGTATGTTGTATCTGCTTCAGCAAATCCATAGTCAATATCAGCTCTTAAAGTTTGTAGAGGAACTGTTCCCTCTTTATAGAATTCAGTTCTTGCCATATCAGCTCCACCTAATCTTCCAGATACAGCTGTTTTGATACCTAAAGCTCCTGATTTCATAGCTTTTTGCATACATTGTTTCATGGCTTTTCTGAATGAAATTCTTCTTTCTAGTTGGCTAGCTATATCTTCTGCAACTAATTGTGCATCTGTTGATATTGCTTTTACCTCAACTATATTGATATTTACATCTTTACCGATTAATTTTGTTACATCTGCTTTTAAGCTTTCTGCTCCAGCTCCACCTTTTCCGATTATAATTCCTGGTTTAGCTGCATAAACATTAACTTTAACAAATTTTGCTGTTCTTTCAATTTCAATTTTTGAAATTCCAGCTGTATATAATTTTTTCTTTAAAAATTTACGAATTTTTTGATCTTCTACTAAGTAATCTGCAAAATTCTTAGAATCTGCATACCATTTAGCATTCCAATCTTTTATGATTCCAACTCTAACACCTGTTGGATGTACTTTTTGTCCCATTTTCTAGAATCCTCCTTTCCTATTCTGCTTCTCTAACTACGATAGTTATATGACTTGTTCTTTTTCTAATTCTAACTGCTGATCCTTTTGCAGCTGGTCTTATTCTCTTTAATGTTGGACCTTGGTTTGCAAATATTTCAGCAACATATAATTTTTCATGTTTCATTCCATGATTGTTTTCAGCATTTGCAATAGCTGATTTTAATAATTTTTCAATTACTTCTGATGATGCTTTTGGTGTAAATTTTACAATTGCTAAAGCTTCATCAACATTTTTTCCTCTTATTAAATCTGCAACTATTTTAACTTTTCTAGCTGAAATACGTGCATATTTTAAAGTTGCTTTAGCTTCTAATACTGCTGTTTCTTCCACTACAATTCCCTCCTTAATTTATATTTATTTTGTAGTTGCTTTTTCTCCTGCATGACCTTTAAATGTTCTTGTAGGAGCAAATTCACCTAATTTATGACCTATCATTTCTTCTGTTATATAAACTGGTACATGTTTTCTACCATCATGAACAGCGATTGTGTGTCCAACCATTTGTGGATATATTGTTGAAGCTCTTGACCATGTCTTGATTACTTCTTTGTTTCCACTTTCGTTCATTGCTTCAACTCTTTTTAATAATTCTGGAGCAACGAAAGGCATTTTATTTCTTGACATATGATTTTCCTCCTATTCTATTTTCTTCTCTTTACGATAAATTTGTTTGTTCTATTTTTCTTATTTCTTGTCTTATATCCTAATGCTGGTTTACCCCAAGGTGTCATTGGTCCTGAATGTCCAACTGGAGCTCTACCTTCACCACCACCATGTGGGTGATCTACTGGGTTCATTACAGATCCTCTTACAGATGGTCTTATTCCTAAATGTCTTGTCTTTCCTGCTTTTCCTAATTTAACGTTTTCATGATCTGCATTTCCTACAACTCCGATTGTTGCTCTACATTTAGCTAATATTAATCTCATTTCTCCTGAAGGTAATCTTACATGTGCATATTTTCCTTCTTTAGCCATTAATTGAGCACTTTGTCCAGCAACTCTTACTAATTTTCCACCTTGACCTGGATTTAATTCGATATTGTGAATTAATGTACCAACTGGAATGTTTGCTATTGGTAAACAGTTTCCTGCTTTAATATCAACATTTTCTCCTGATACTACTTTATCACCATCTGTTAATCCTTGTGGTGCTATGATGTAACTTAATGTTCCATCTTCATATTTTACTAATGCTATGTTTGCACTTCTGTTTGGATCATATTCGATTCCAACTACTGTTGCTTCCATATCATCTTTTAATCTTTTAAAATCAATTTTTCTATATTTTTGTCTGTTTCCTCCACCTTGATGTCTTACTGTTATTCTACCATATGAGTTTCTTCCTGCATTTTTTCTTTTCTTTTCTAATAAAGATTTTTCAGGAGAAGTTTTTGTTACTTCTTCATATGTAGATACAGCCATATTTCTTCTTGAAGGTGTATAGGCTTTGAAATGTTTCATTCCCATTTTTTGTCTTCCTTTCTCGCTTCTGCTAAATTCCAAATCTTACTTGTAATATTTGTTTTTATCAAAAGCTCTACTATATCTTTTTATTTGCGGATTTTTCCTGCCCGCCACAGATATTTTTTATTATCCGAGTTATTTCTCGATATCTTCTTCAGATTCTAATATTCTTTTTTCAAAAGCTTTTAGCTCTTCTCTTTTTTCTCTACTATATTCTGTTGGAAGCATTGGATTTATAGGGATAGCCATCTTTTTATAATCCTCAAAAGCTTTTTCAGCCCTACAAGGTTCTCCTCTTCCTTCAGCTATTTTTGCGATAGTTTTTCTGAATTCTTCTGGAGTTACTGTTCTTCTATCTCTAACAAATTTTTCTTTCATAATTAAGCTCCCATGAATTCATCGATTGAATCTTTGTATTTCTTAGAAACTTTAACTGATTTTCCACCTTTTCCTAGGTATGTTTTGTCAGATGGATTTGTGTCTATTGTAACAATAGCTTTTTTCCAATCTGGAGTTTTACCTTCTTGGTATCTAACTCTTTTTGTTTTTCCTTTAACTATCATTGTGTTAACATTTAATACTTTAACTTCGAAAAGTTTTTCAACAGCCTTAGCTATTTGAACTTTTGTAGCTTTTTTGTTAACTTCGAAAGTGTATTTTCCTAATTGTAATTCATCATTACTTTTTTCTGTTACTACTGGTCTTACTATAATTTCTTCTGGTAACATTATGCATACACCTCCTCTAATTTTTTAACTGTATCTAGTGGTAAAACTAATTTATTGCAATTTAATAAATCAAATACATTTATTGTGTTTAATTCAATTGTTTTAACACCTTCTATATTTCTACTTGAACGTAAAACATTATCATTTCTATCTGCTAAGATTATTAATGCTTTTCCTTCAACTTTTAAATCTGTTAAAGCTTTAGCCATAACTTTTGTTTTAGCTTCTTCAACTTCTAATTTATCAACAACTGTTAATTCATTATCTAATACTTTTGCACTTAATAATGATCTAATTGCTAATTGTTTTTCTTTCTTATTTATTCTATAAGAATATGAACGTGGTTTTGGTCCTAATGCAATACCACCTTTAATCCATTGTGGTGCACGTATACTACCTTGTCTTGCTCTACCTGTTCCTTTTTGTCTCCATGGTTTTCTTCCACCACCACTAACTTCTGCTCTTGTTTTAGTACTTTGTGTACCTTGTCTTTGATTAGCTAAGTAGTTTACTAATGCGCTGTGAACAATATTTTCGTTTGGTTCAATTCCAAATACTGCTTCACTTAATTCTACATCACTAACTTTTTTACCTTGCATGTTATATACATCTACTTTTGGCATTTCGTCTTTCCTCCTTTACTAAATTATTGTGCCTTAACGGCTGATTTTATTTTTAAGATAGCACCTTTAGCTCCTGGTACACTACCTTTTACTAATATTACATTTTTATCCATATCTACTTTAACAACATCTAAGTTTTGTATTGTTACTGTAACATGTCCCATATGTCCTGGTAATTTTTTACCTTTAAATACTCTACCTGGTGTTGATGTTGGTCCCATTGAACCTGGTCTTCTATGATACATTGAACCATGTCCCATTGGTCCTCTTGATTGTCCATGTCTTTTTATTACACCTTGGAATCCTTTTCCTTTTGATGTACCTTGAACATCTATTTTATCTCCAGCTACAAATACATCTGCTTTTAATTCATCTCCAACTTTGATTCCTTCTATTGAATCTAGTCTGAATTCTCTTAAATGTTTTTTTGCTGTAACATTTGCTTTTGCAAAATGTCCTTTAACTGGTTTGTTTAATTTGTTTTCTTTAACTTCTCCAAATCCTAATTGTACTGCTTCATATCCATCATTTTCGATAGTTTTTACTTGAGCAACTACACATGGACCTGCTTCAATTACTGTTACTGGAATAACTGTTCCATTTTCGTCAAATATTTGTGTCATTCCAACTTTTTTTCCTATTAATGCTTTTTTCATTTAAATTTCCTCCTACTATTGGCTGATATTTATACCAGCTTGGTTTGATTTATTTTTGAAACTAGTTTTTGATTTCGATATCAACACCTGCTGGTAGTTCTAGTTTCATTAAACTATCCATTGTTTTTTGTGTTGGGTAAAGAATGTCTATAACTCTTTTATGTGTTCTCATTTCAAATTGTTCTCTTGAATCTTTGTGTTTGTGTGGTGAACGTAAAATTGTTACGATTTCTTTCTCTGTTGGTAGTGGAATAGGACCTGATACTTTTGCTCCTGTTTTCTTAGCAGTATCTACTATTTTTTCAGCAGACTGTTCTAAAACTACATGGTCATAAGCTTTTAATCTTATTCTGATTTTTTCACTTGCTACATTTGTTTTTGCCATTGTAATTTTCCCTCCTTAAATAAAATATATTTTTAAATTACGCGCTGGCAAGTTATAACGCACCCTGGTGTTTTGAATTTTCCCATTATAAAATCCCTCACATGCATATATGTTTTAGGGATGATAAGTGCTTAATCTGTACTACTAACAAACATGATTATAATTACTATATTAATTTATAGTAATTATCTTTAGTTCGTTTATAATATTTTGAAACTTACCGCCTTAGTCTAGCTAAGACATACTCCGTCGAAGTTCCCTACATCTTTGTGTAGCCACATTCGACATCAACGCTAAAATTTATGCTTTATTATTATATAGCAAACTATGGTAATTGTCAATACATTTTTTTAACTTTTTTATTATTATAAAATTTTATTCCTCAAAATATGTACTAACACCTTGTAAACCTTCAAAATTATTTTGTCTTAATATTTCATATGCTATAATACATACTGAATTAGATAAATTCAATGATCTTAATACTGGCCTCATTGGAATTCTTATTGTTTTATCAATATATTTTTGTAATAAATCCTCTGGTAATCCTTTTGTTTCTTTTCCAAACAAAACAAATATTTCTTCATCTTTAAATTTACTATAATCTATATCTGTATAGCAATGCTCTGCTTTAGTTGTTGCCATAAACATATTGTGTTCTTCTGGTTTATATTTTTCCAAAAATTTTTCTAAACTATCATGTTTTTCTATCTCTAATTTATCCCAATAATCTAAACCTGCTCTTTTTAAATATTTATCATCTATACTAAATCCTAATGGATATACTAAATGTAGTTTTGCGCCTGTTATTGCACATGTTCTTGCTATATTTCCAGTATTTTGTGGTATTTCTGGTTCTACCATAACAATATTTAATTTCATTTTTATATGTCCTTTCATTTTCATTCAACATTAATT
This sequence comes from Clostridium sp. 26_21, assembly GCA_001915995.1. Classification (GTDB taxonomy): domain Bacteria; phylum Bacillota; class Clostridia; order TANB77; family CAG-508; genus CAG-269. Next base: position 98,201 of record MNRO01000022.1, on the reverse strand, counting down.
TTTGACTATAATAAAATTTTACTAATATTTAATTATTTTTCCATCTTTTCTTACATAATAAAAAAACGCCCTTCAAAGCGTTTTATTTTATTGTGCTCTTTTAACTTTTCCGTTTTTTAAACATTTTGCACATACATGAATTCTTTTTATTTCTCCATCTACTTCAGCTTTAACTGTTCTTAAGTTTGGCTTCCATGTACGTGGAGCTCTTTTACTTATATGAGAACGAGTTATGCTTAATTTATTTCCATGAATAGCTGTCTTTTCACAAATTTCACATTTTGCCATAATAAATAGCACCTCCTAATTTTTCTTTTTTAAAATCGACTACGATTAAGTTTAACACATATTTTCAAAAAATACAAGTGTTTCCAACAAAAAATCTAATTTTTTTATTTCATACATTTTATTATATTTTTATAAAAAGCTTAAATTCATTCTTTTCACACACTTTCAACTTTTAGTGTTTACTACTTAATTCTATTATTTTATCCATATTATCATCTTCTGCTGCTTTATTTTTTCTAATAGCACCACATTTTTTACACTTAAATATTATAACATATCCTTTTTTGGGACTTATTTCTAATCCAATAGGTTCTAAAATTCCATGACATGTTTCTGCTCTATCTCCCGGATTTATATCCAAATGTTTTGAATATAAACAATATGGACAGTGGTTCCTACATGTATATCCCAATTTTGGAACCACTCTGCCACAGTTTTCACATACAAATTCTTCATCTATTTTGGTAAATTTACTTGATTGCATTTTACTTCCTCTTTATATGATATATTTTATCCTTTAAAATCTCCACCACCTAAAAATTCTTTTAATAATGAATGTGATGGAACTATATCTTTTGAAATTGGTTCAAAATATCTTAATATTTCAATTAATCTTTGTGCTTCTGCATATTCTTTTTCATCTTTTGTTATTTTTTCTAATAATGGAATTGCTTCATTTCTTAATACACCTAATTCATATATTAATGATGTATTAAATATACTGTCAGCTTCTTCTTGGAATGGGAATATATTTTTTTCTTCACCTTTATTTACATTATCCCATGTAGCAATTGTATTTTGAGCTGTATAGCCTCTAAATTGATTATCTCTTACAATTCTTCTTACTAATCTTGTATCTGTTGTAGAAATTCTATTAAATGAATCCATATTTAATACTGTTAATGCACTTATATAAATTTTATATTTCTGTTCTTGTGGTATTTTTTCTGTTAATTTATCATTTAAACAATGAATTCCTTCTATAACTAATACTTCATCTTCTGCCATTTTAACTTTATTTCCATTATATCTTTTTGTTCCAACTTTAAAATCAAATTCTGGTAATTCTACTTCTTCACCATTTAATAATTTTAATAGTTGATCATTAAATAAATCAATATCTATTGCATTTATATTTTCGAAATCATATTCACCTTTTTCATTTCTTGGTGTTTGATCTCTTTCAACAAAATAATTATCTACTGATATTGTTACAGGCTTTATGCCATTTATTCTTAATTGTAATCCTAATCTTTGAGCAAATGTTGTCTTTCCTGATGATGATGGCCCTGCTATTAATATCATTTTAACGCCTTTTTTTTGTGCTATTTTATCTGCAATTTGTGCTATTTTCTTTTCATGTAATGCTTCTGATAATAATATTAATTCTTTTATTGAACCTTCTTTTACTCTTTTATTTAATCTATATACTGTCCCTACATTTAAAACTTTGTATATTGTTTCATATTCATGTAATGCCCAAGATAATTTTTTCGTATCTTTATATTCTGGTAATACATTAATATCTTGGGAACTTGGATATCTTAATAAAAATCCATCATAATATTTTTTTAATTCAAATATTTTCGTTACTCCTGTATGTGTTGCTATTATTTCATAAAAATGATTAAAATAATCTTCACAATATGACATAATAATTTTATCATTTGTTACTAAATCATATTGAAGTCTACCTTTTCCAGTATTATTTTTTTCATAGAATTTTCCCGCTTCTTCTCTTGTCATTATTCTTTTTCTTATTTTTAAATCTTTTTCAATTATTTTCTTCATTTCTTCTTGAACATTTTGTAACATTTCATCTGTTACTTTCATATTTTCTAAATTACAAAACATTGCATTTGTTAATTGATAATTTACAACAACATGTGCTTCTGGATATAACTTCCAAAATGCCATTCCCATTATATATGTAAGTGTTCTTCTATATATTTTCATTCCTTCTTTTGAATTTATACTAATTAGTTCTAATGTTCCATCTTCTTGTAATTCATCATCTAAATTTTTATATTCATTATTAAATATTGCTCCGACTATTGGATATTCACTTGTTTCTATTTGTTTTTTTGCTATTTCTGAAATTGTTGTATTTGCTTTTGCTTTTACTATTATTTTTTTCTTTTCGTTTTCTTCCATGTTTATCACATTCCTTTCATCTAACTAAAAACAATTTTTAGTTTTTGTATATTTTTAACACTCTTTATTTTATAGAATTTTTTAATATAAGTCAATACTAACATTTTGCTTTCCAGCAATCTCTTCAAATTCTTTTAAAATTTCTTCTGTTAAATGTATTGCACCACAAGGTTTTATTTCATCACCTGTTTTAACTGCTACTGGTATATTATTTTTTTCTCCATTAAAGAATCTTATAGCACCTCTTAGTTTAGCTTTTTCCGTTTCTTCCATATTAGTAATATCTATTACTAGATGTTTTGGCTTTTGAATTTCTGTATTTTGTGCATCTTGCTTTTTATTCTCATATTTATTTGAATTTTCACTAAAATTTTCTCCAAAATTTCTAATTTCTTGTGCTACTATTTTTGTATTATCATCTTCTCTAATACTTAATCTTCCTTTTATCATAATAATATTTTCTTCTAATAATTTATCTTGATATTTTAAAAATGTTGGCTCAAATATTATTATTTCTGCAGAACCATTTAAATCTTCAATTGTAACAAATGCCATTATTTTATTATTTTTTGTATATTTCTTTTTTACAGATGTTATAATTCCTGCAATTTTTACTTCTTGTCCATCTTCATATTTTAGTATTTCTTGTACTTTATTTTCTTCATTTTCTTCTGAAGAGTTTTGTTCATCAATTTCTTTTAATTCTTTTGATGATATATTTGTTAATTGTTTTATTTGTTCTTTTATCTTTTCTAGTGGATGTCCTGATATATAAATTCCAAGCATTTCTTTTTCCATTGATAATTTTTCGTTTTCAGTCATTTCTTCTTGCTCTGAAAACTGATATTTTATTTCTTTTAGATTGTTTTCTTCTTGTCCTCCACCTAAATCAAACATTGATACTTGACCATTCATTCCTTTTTTATTATAACTTTGTGCTAAATCCATTATGGCTTCAAATGAGGCTAATAATGTTGCTCTTGTTTCTGAAAATTCATCAAATGTTCCTGCTTTTATTAAGCTTTCTACACATTTTTTGTTTACTGCTTCTCCTTCAACTCTTTCGCAAAAATCTGTAAATCCTTCAAATTTTCCATGTTCATTTCTATCTTTTATTATATTATCTATTGGTTGTAATCCTACATTTTTTATACTACCTAATCCAAAACGAATTTGTCCTATTTGATTATTCTTGTCTTGACTTTCATCAAATTCTACTGTAAATTTTGAGCTACTACTATTTATATCTGGTTTTAATATTTTTATGCCTATTCTTTTACATTCATCTATATATTCTGGAACTTTATCTAAATTTCCTAAAAAACTATTCAACATTGATGCCATAAATTCTGCTGGATAATATGATTTTAAATATGCTGTTCTATATGCTACTACTGCATAACATGCTGCATGTGACTTGTTAAATGCATATTTTGCAAATTCAGACATTTCATCAAATATTTTATTTGCAGATTCTGCATCAATCCCATTTCTTACACAGCCTGGTACAATTATATTTCCATTTTCATCTACTTGGCCATTTATGAATACTTCTCTTTCTTTTGCCATTACATCAAGTTTCTTTTTTCCCATAGCTCTACGGACCAAATCTGCTCTTCCTAATGAATATCCTGCTAAATCTCTTACTATTTGCATTACTTGTTCCTGATATACCATACATCCATATGTTACATTTAATATTGGTTCTAGACTTGGATGTGTATATTCATTATGTCCAGGATTTTGCTTTCCTCTTATATATCTTGGTATTTGATCCATTGGTCCAGGTCTATATAATGAAACTCCTGCTATTAAATCCTCTAAACAATCTGGTTTTAATTCTTTCATGAAGTTTGTCATACCTTGTGATTCAAACTGGAATATTCCTGATGTATTACCTTCTTGCCATAATTTATATACTTTAGGGTCTGACATGTCTTTATCAAATTCTACATCTATTCCTCTATTTTGTTTTACAAGATTTATTGTGTCTTGTATAACTGTTAATGTTCTTAAGCCTAAAAAATCCATTTTTAGAAGCCCTAATTCTTCTAGTGTTGTCATTATATATTGTGTCGAAATTTGTCCATCTCTGACATATAATGGAACATATGTATCTACTGGATCTTTTGTTATTACAACACCACAAGCATGTGTTGATGCTTGTCTTGGCATTCCTTCTAATGACATTGCAATTTCTAATAATTTATGTACTTCTGGGTCTGTATCATATAATTCTTTTAACTCTCTATTTTGTTCTAATGCTTTTGGTATTGTTATATGTATTTCATTTGGTATCATTTTAGCTAATTTATCTGCTTCTGAATATGGATAATCTAATACTCTTGCAACATCTCTTATTACCATTTTTGCTGCCATTGTTCCAAATGTTATTATTTGTGATACATGATCATGTCCATATTTTCTTGATACATAATCTATTACATCTTGTCTATGTTCATAACAAAAATCAACATCAAAATCTGGCATACTTACTCTTTCAGGATTTAAAAATCTTTCAAATAGTAATCCATATTTCATTGGATCTATATCTGTTATTCCAATTGCATAAGCAAGTATTGAACCTGCTCCAGATCCTCTTCCAGGTCCTACTGGTATTCCTTGACTTTTTGCATAATGTATAAAATCCCATACTATTAAGTAATAATCAACATATCCCATTTTCTTGATTACACCAATTTCATATTCTGCTCTTTTTATAATTTCTTCTGATGGATTTTCTCCATATCTTTCTTTTATTCCATCATCACATAATTTTTTTAAGAAATCATAATGTGTTGTATATTCTGGTGGTACATCATAATTAGGTAATATTGTATGTCCAAATTCAAATTCCACATTACATTTATCTGCAATTTTTACTGTATTTTCTATTGCATCTGGAAATGCTGAAAAATATTCGCTCATTTCTTCTGGTGATTTTACATATAATTCATCTGTATCAAATTTCATTCTGTCTTCATCACTCATTCTTTTTCCTGTTTGAATACATAATAAAATTTCATGACTATATGAATCTTCTCTTTTTAAATAATGTGCATCATTTGTTGCTACTAATGGTATATCTAATTTTCTAGCCAATTGTACAAGTTTTTGATTTGCTAATACTTGTTCTCTTATTCCATTATTTTGTATTTCTATATAATAATCTTCTCCAAATACTCTTTTATGCCATAATGCTATTTCTTCTGCTTTTTCTGTTTGACCATTTAATAGTGCTTGATTTACTGCACCTGCTAAACATGCACTTAAACATATTAATCCTTCATGATATTTTTCTAATACTTCTAAATCTATTCTTGGTTTATAATAATATCCTTCTGTAAAGCCTATTGATACTAATTTACTTAAGTTTTTATATCCTTGATTATTTTTAGCTAATAATATTAAATGATAATATTGTTTATCTATTGGTTCTTTATCAAATCTTGAACGTGGTGCAACATATACTTCACATCCTATTATTGGTTTTATTCCTTCTTTTTTACATGTTTTATAAAAGTCAATAGCACCATACATTACTCCATGGTCTGTTATTGCCATTGCTTTCATTCCTAATTCTTTTGCTCTTACTGGCAAGTCTTTTATTCTATTTGCTCCATCTAATAAGCTAAATTCACTATGGATATGTAAATGCACAAATTCTGACATATTTTTCGTCTCCTTAATTTGATGTGATTTTTTTCTTATTTATGGTTAAATATTATCATAAAATAGCTTATTTTTCAATATATACTTGATTTTAACGCATAAAAAAACGAGTCTAAGATTTTCTATCAACTGAAAATTTTAAGAAAATCTAAGACTCGCCATATTTATTTAGTACAGAAAGTACTCCTACAAGGAGAACTTTCCTACTATATAAAAAAATTCATGAATTTCTTCATGAATTTTTAATCTATTAATCTTTAGCTGCATATGGTAATATAGCAATATGTCTAGCTCTTTTAACAGCAAGTGTTATATCTCTTTGATGTTTAGCACAAGCACCTGTTGTTCTTCTTGGTAAGATTTTTCCCTTATCATTAACAAATTTTCTTAATTGATCAGAATTTTTGAAATCTAATACAAAATTCTTGTCACCACATAATGGGCAAACCTTTTTCTTCATTTTTTTGAATTTTGGGTTGAAATCATCATCATAATCTTTATTTCTGTTATTATTTCTTTTTTTATTCTTGTCTGCCATTTCTATTTCCTCCTACTTCCTAAAATGGTAGGTCATCACTTGAAGATACTTCAAAATCTGTTCCACCTGGCATTGAATTTCCAAATGTATTTTCGAATGAAGAACTTGCTCCTTCTCCATCTCTTCTACTATCTGCAAAATAAGCTTCTTCGGCAACAACTTCTGTAACATAGTGTTTTTGACCTTGGTCATCATCCCATGTTCTTGTTTGAATTCTTCCTATAATCCCTACTTGTTGACCTTTTTTAAAGTATTTGCTACAAAATTCTCCTAATTTACTCCAAGCAACTATGTTTATAAAATCTGCTTGTCTTTCTTCACCTTGTCTAGCAAATCTTCTATTTACTGCAAGTGAGAATGATGCAACAACTGTGTTGTTTGTTTGTGTGTATCTTACTTCTGGGTCTCTTGTTAATCTCCCCATTAAAATTACTTTATTCATATTTTATACCTTTTATACCTTTCAACTTTAATTAGGCCCTTCAATTTATTATTTATAGCTATCTATAATATTGATAATTAGTCAATATTTCTTGTTGTGATGAATTTTAATACTTCATCTGTTATTCTGTAAACTCTTTCAAGTTCTGCTATAAGTGTTGGGTTAGCTTCGAATTTAAATACCATATAATATGCTTCTTTGTTTTTCTTGATATCATATGCTAATTTCTTTTTACCCATGTTTTCAACTTCAGTAACACTTCCATTTGCATTTATTAATCCTGTAAATTTGTCCTCTAAAGCTTTTAAACCTGCTTCATCAACGTTTGGATTAATAATGACAACACTCTCGTATTTATTCATTATTTTCACCTCCTTCTGGATATATAACTCATTTTATTTAAATGAGTAAGGTTAGTGAATATTATACTCACTAAGATAAAATAAAAACAAACGAGTTATCGTTTGTTTCAATTTCTGGAGCAGGTAGTGGGAATCGAACCCACGTCATCAGCTTGGAAGGCTGAGGTTCTACCATTGAACTACACCTGCATGTTGTTTTGTCTCTCTCCTTAAGACATTTATTATTATAGTATCAAATCTAAAATTTGTCAACACTTTTTTAAAAATTTTTTAAATTTTTTTTATTTTTATTTTTATGTATTGACAAATCCAGTATTCTCAACTATTACACCAAAAATTCTATAATCCTTTTATTGCAACTAAATATTCATTTGATTCTACAATTCTATTTTCACCTTGATAATTATATTTTGCTCCTGTAAAATATACTCTATATCCTAAATTTTCAAATTTATTTCTTGCTAGTCTTAACACTTCATCAATTTCATCTTCAGACAAATTATGTTTTACTTTTAATTCGAAAAATGTATATCTAACAAATTCTTCATTTTCAGCAATTTTTTTATTTATATCTTTATCTAATTCTTCTAATGTCATTTTTTGCCTCCCTATTTTGTTATTTCCAAATATTTCTTGTGTATTATATCACTTAATTTTCATAATGTAAATATATTATTATGAGAAAAAATGTATAAATTTTTCCTTATTTGTAATAATAAAAATATACAAAAAAATCAAACCAAATAAGGAGGAAATTAAATGAAAGCAACAGGTGTTGTAAGAAGAATAGATGATTTAGGTAGAGTTGTAATTCCAAAAGAGATAAGAAAAACTTTAAGAATAAAAGAAGGTGAACCTTTAGAAATTTTCACTGATAGAGAAGGTCAAGTTATATTAAAAAAATATTCACCAATTGGTGAATTATCTGAATTTGCTACTGGATATGCTGAAACTTTGTCAAAAACAACTGGTCATATAGCTTGCATTACTGACAAAGATACTGTTATAGCTGTTTCTGGTGGTTCTAAAAAAGAATATTTAGAACAAAATGTTAGTGATGAACTTGAACAATTAATGGAAGATAAAGAAATTTATACAAGTAACGAAAATAGTAATATTTCTGTTCCTATAACAAAAAATGATTCTAATAACAAAAAATATAATGCTCAAGTTGTATATCCAATAATTTCTAATGGTGATACAATTGGAACTGTAATTCTTCTTTCTAAAGAAGCTAACACAAAAATGAATGAAGTTGAAACTAAAATTGCTCAATCTGCAGCAACATTTTTAGGTAGCCAAATGGAAATATAAATAAAAAGTCCTATAGAAAATATATCTATAGGATTTATTTTATTATTTTTTTAATATTTCTTTTATTACTTCTCCTGCAATTATTAATCCTGCAACAGATGGTACAAATGATATACTTCCTGGCACTTGATTTCTTATTGTACATTTTCTTTTTGTTCCTGGAGGACATATACAATTATTTTTACAACTATTTTCACAATTTTCATTTGGTTTTATTGGTTCTTCTTTTGAATATACTACTTTTAATTTTTTTATTCCTCTTGTTCTTAATTCTTTTCTCATTACTTTTGCAAGTGGACATACACTTGTTTTATAAATATCTGTTACTTCAAATTTTGTTGGATCTAATTTATTTCCTGTTCCCATACAAGACATAATAGGAATATTTAATCTGTTAGCTCTTACTACTAATTCTACTTTTGCTGTTACTGTATCAACTGAATCTACAATATAATCAACTGTGTTATCTAATATTTCCTCACTATCTGGCATAAAAAATTCTTGATGTATTTCTACATTTGCATTTGGATTAATTTCTAATATTCTATCTCTTGCAACTTCAACTTTATTTTTTCCAATTGTTTTTCTTGTTGCTATTATTTGTCTATTTAAATTTGTTAAACAAACTTTATCATCATCTATTAATATAAAATTTCCTATTCCTGCTCTTGCTAATCCCTCAACTACAAATGATCCAACTCCTCCAATACCAAAGATTGCAACTTTTGCATTTTGTAATTTTTCTATTCCTTCTTTCCCAATTAATAGTTCTGTTCTTGAAAATTGATTTAACATTTTTTGGCTCCTTTTAATATTATCAATTTAATATATTAACATATTTTTAATCTTTTTTCAATAGTAGCTATAAGAACAAATAAGGATTTTTTTTGATTTTTCTTTGATTTATTCTCACCAGATTTAAGTTTTCAACTAAAAGGAGAAAATTTCAAAGTGCTAGCAATTATAGCTTTTATATAATAGTAAAGTATACTCTCCTATTATAAAAAAACTCCCTATCAAAGGGAGAAATGATAAAATCATTTTTTATTTGATTACTTCAACATCAATCCTTTAAAACATTCATCATTATCTATAGACTCCTTTATAATATACTCTACTTTAGAAAGATTTTTCATAAATTTTTCAATAATAATGAAAAAATCCTTCTTGCTTGTAACAAACATTATACAATTTTTATCCCAATATCCCATAATAGATTGTTTTTCTCTAAGTTCAAGCTGCATCAATCTTTGAGCTTCTTTTGACTCAAAATTAACTGTGATAGGTTTTCCAATACGAACTACAGAAAAACCATTATATCGATCTACCTTAACATTTTTATCTTCTGGCATCGAAAAACCATTTTCATGTTCATCACAAGAAACAGAATATAATCTAATTGCTGAAATTTTTTGGATTTTTTGTTCTCCATTACCAAAAATACCTTCTTCATTATCAAATATGATTGTCATATCAACTTCAATTTTTGAAAAATTTTTAAAATAACGCGAAGTATCCAAACTCATTATATATCCTCCTTTAATTGTTATGGAGGCTTAATACAGACCTCCAGATATAAAACAATTATCTGAAGTTATTCTGTGTAATAACTTTATTCATCACTTATTATATTACATTTGTTTTTTTATGTCAATTAATTTCATTTAATACTGGTATTATTGTTAATATTTTATCTGCTATTACTGTTATCCATATTTTCAATGAACAAATTCTGATTATTTTTTACCAAACAATTGTTAGATTTTTAAATTTGTGATATAATAATTACATTAAAATTATAAGGAGATATTTATGTTTAAATTACATTCAGAATATAAGCCAACAGGTGATCAACCACAAGCAATTGAATATCTATCAAAAGGCATAGAACAAGGAAAAAAATTTCAAACACTTTTGGGTGTTACAGGTTCTGGTAAAACTTTTACAATGGCTAATATAATTCAAAATGTTCAAAAACCAACATTAGTTTTAGCACATAACAAAACTTTAGCAGGTCAACTTTATTCAGAATTTAAAGAATTTTTTCCTGAAAATCATGTTGAATATTTTGTAAGTTATTATGATTATTATCAACCAGAAAGTTATATTGCTCAAAGTGATACATATATAGAAAAAGATGCTTCTATTAATGATGAAATTGATAAATTGCGACATTCTGCAACAGCATCATTATTTGAAACAAGAGATGTTATTATAGTTGCTTCTGTTTCATGTATATATGGTTTAGGTGACCCTATCGATTATGAAAATATGATTGTTTCTTTAAGACCTGGTATGGAAATTTCTAGAGATAAAATCATGAAAAAATTAATAAATATGCAATATTCTAGAAATGAAATTGATTTTAAAAGAGGTACTTTTAGAGCTAAAGGTGATATTTTAGAAATTTATCCTTCAGATAAAAGTGAGTCTGCTATAAGAGCTGAGTTCTGGGGTGATGAAATTGAAAAAATTTCTGAAATAAATCCTGTTACAGGAAAATCAATTGGAACAAGACAACATGTAATGATATTCCCTAACTCTCATTATGTTACTTCAAAAGATAAAATGGAAAGAGCTTTAAAAACTATTGAAGAAGAAATGAATGAAAGAGTTTCATATTTTAAAAGTCAAAATAAATTAATTGAAGCACAAAGAATACAAGAAAGAACAAATTTCGACATGGAAATGATGAAAGAAACAGGCTTCTGCCAAGGTATTGAAAATTATTCAAGACACATTAGTGGTAGAGAACCAGGAAGTGCTCCATTTACACTATTTGATTATTTTCCAGATGATTTCTTGTTATTAATAGATGAATCACATGCCACAATCCCTCAAGTAAGAGCTATGTATAATGGTGATAGAGCTCGTAAAGATTCTTTAGTAAAATATGGTTTTAGATTACCTTCTGCTTATGATAATAGACCATTAACTTTTAATGAATTTGAAGATAGAATAAATCAGGTTGTTTTTGTTAGTGCTACACCTGGTGATTATGAACAAGAACATTCAAAAGAAAATGTTGTTGAACAGATTATCCGTCCTACTGGATTGCTAGACCCAAAAATTGAAGTAAAACCTGTTACAAATCAAGTTGATGATTTAATTGAACAAATTAGAATTAGAGTTGAACGAAAAGAAAGAGTTTTAGTCACAACACTAACCAAAAAGATGGCTGAAGATTTAACATCTTATTTAAAAAGTCTAGATATTAAAGTTAATTACATGCATTCAGATATAAAAGCACTAGAAAGAATGGAAATTATTAGAAAACTTCGTTTAGGCGAATTTGATGTTTTGGTTGGAATAAACCTTTTAAGAGAAGGTCTTGATATTCCTGAAGTTTCTCTTGTTGCAATATTAGATGCAGATAAAGAAGGATTTCTTCGTTCTGAACGTTCTTTGATTCAAACAATTGGGCGTGCTGCTAGAAATACAGATGGAACTGTTATTATGTATGGAGATTCTCTTACAGATTCTATGGAAAAAGCTATTAGTGAAACTAATAGAAGACGTTCTATTCAAGAAGCATATAATGAAGAACATCATATAATTCCTAAAACAATAAAAAAATCTATTAGAGATTCTATTAAGGCTATCCAAACAGAAAATATTGGTGTTGAATATAAATTTGAAAAAGAAGAAGATATTCAATCTACTATTTCTAAACTTACAGATGAAATGCTTGAACATGCTAGTAAAATGGAATTTGAGCAAGCTGCTGAATTGCGTGATAAAATTAAAGAATTAGAAAAATTATTGTAATAGCATAAAAAGAGACTATACTATTTTTCATAGTATAGCCTCTTTTTTCGAGGTCAATAATTATTTGACCAAGTCAGTTAGGTACTGATTAACTTGCCGCCAAAATGCAGAATCATCAGCAGAAATGTCAAAAATTTTTTCATCTTCATGCTCATTGTACTTTTTACACAACGAGCGAAGACGATTAAACCTAACCTTCTCGCCAGTGATCTTCATCATGACACACTCATCTCGTGCATCAAGAATCTCTTCGATAATCATATTGCCTATACCTCCTATATTTGATTCTTAAATTATATCACCGTGTTCGTTTTATGTCAAATTTTTGAATAAATATATTTACTACTAATTATATATTATAACTCAAATTGAGAATTATATAATTCAGCATAAGCTCCATTTTTAGCCATCAATTGTTCATGATTTCCTTGTTCTACTATATTTCCATCTTTCATTACTAATATTAAATCTGCATTTTTTATTGTAGATAATCTATGTGCAATTATAAATGATGTTCTTCCTTCTGTAAGTTTATCCATAGCAACTTGAACTAATTCTTCTGTTCTTGTATCTACATTTGATGTTGCTTCATCTAATATCAAGAATGGTGAATCTTGTATCATTCCTCTTGCAATTGTAAGTAATTGTCTTTGACCTGCTGAAACACTATCATTTTCTGATAAATAAGAATCATATCCTTTTGGTAATGTTCTGATAAAGTGATCTAATCCAACTTCTTTACATACTTCTTTTACTCTTTCATCACTTACATTTTTTTGATTATATATAATATTTTCTTTTACAGTTCCTTCAAATAACCATGTATCTTGTAATACCATTGTAAATAAACTATGTATATTTTCTCTTGATAATTCTTTTGTTGAAACACCATCAATTCTAATATCTCCTGAATTAATATCATAGAATTTCATAAGAAGATTTACCATTGTTGTTTTTCCAGCACCTGTTGGTCCTACTATTGCAATTTTTTGACCAGGTTTCGCAGTTGCTGTAAAGTTTTTAATTGTTGGCTTATCATTATTGTCATATTGGAATACAACATTATCAAATTCAATTTTTCCTTTTACATTATTTTTATCTAATGTTTTATTTATTTTTGCTTGATCTGCCATTTCCTTTTCATCTAAAAATTCAAATACTCTTTCACTTGCAGCTGCTGTTGATTGAAGTGATGTCATACTTTGTGCAATTTGTGATAATGGATTTGTAAATAATCTTACATATGTTATAAATGCAATGATTACACCAAATGATATCATATTATTCATTGTTAATAATGCTCCAACTATACAAACTGCAACATATCCAAAGTTTCCTATAAAATTCATTATAGGTTGCATTATTCCTGATAAAAATTGACTCTTTCTGTTTGCTTCACATACTTTTTGATTATATTCATCAAATTTTTTGTCTGATTCTTTTTTACCATTATATGCTTTTACAACATTTAAACCTGAATATATTTCTTCGATATGTCCATTTAAGTTTCCAAGTTCTTCTTGTTTTGCAACGAAATATTTTTGTGATTTTGATAATACTGCAAACATTCCCATAAATCCAAGTAAACTTGATAATATTGCTGTTAATGCCATTATCCAGTTAGTGTAAAACATCATTATTATTGAACCTAAAAATAATGTTATATTACTTACTAATGATCCTAATGATTGGTTCATTGTTTGTGCTATTGTATCAACATCATTTGTTACTCTTGAAAGTGTATCACCAGATTGATGTCTATCAAAATAGCTAAGTGGTAATTTATTTATTTTTACTGATATTCTTGTTCTTAAACTTCTTGCAAAATTATTTGCAACTTCTGTCATACAAATTGATTGTATAAATGTACATATTGCACTACATAAATATAAAATAACTAATGATATTGCAATTGATTTTATTGCATCCATATTCATTTCTGGCATTATTATTTGACCATTTTCCATTTTTGGAATTATTCCTGCCTGTATTTCATCTGTTAATTTTGATAATCTATCTGGTGCAGAAATTGATAAAACTGCTCCTGCAATTGCTAATATTAATGCAATTATTATTAATATTTTGAATTTTCCTAATTCTTTTATTAATCTTTTTACTGCTGATTTAAAATCTTTAGCTTTTTCTCCCACTCCTGGTCCCATACCAGGTCCCATTGGTCCTCTTCTAGGAGGTCTTGATTGATTATTAGCCATTTTCTAATTCCTCCTTTGATAATTGAGATAGAGCTATTTGTTTATATACTTCACATGTTTTTAATAACTCTTTATGTGTTCCTTTTCCAACAATTACACCATTATCTAATACTACAATTTGATCTGCATTCATAATTGTTCCTATTCTTTGTGCTACAATTAAACTTGTTGCATCAGATGTATATTTTTTCAATTCTTTTCTTAATACACTATCTGTTTTATAGTCTAATGCTGAAAAACTGTCATCAAATATATATATTTCTGGATTTCTTGCTATTGCTCTAGCTATTGATAATCTTTGTTTTTGTCCACCAGATACATTTGTTCCACCTTGAGCCATATGCGCATCATATTGTCCATCCATTTTTTCTACAAATTCTGTTCCTTGTGCAACTTCTATAGCTTTTTTTATTTGTTCATCTGTTGGCTTTTCTTTTCCATTATCACCATAAGATATATTTGCTCTTACTGTTCCATTAAACATTACAGCTTTTTGTGGTACATATCCTATTTTATTATGTAAAAATTCTTGTGTATAATCTTTTACATTTATTCCATCTACAAGTACTTCACCTTCTGTTGCATCATAAAATCTTGGAATTAAATTTATTAATGTTGATTTTCCACTTCCTGTTGATCCTATAAATGCTACTGTATCTCCTTTATTTGCTTTAAATGATATATCTTTTAATAAATATTCATCTGCATCTGGATATTTAAATGATACATTTTTAAATTCAACTGTTCCAACTTCATTATTTGTTTTTGTATTTATTTTTCCATCTTTTATGCTTATTTCTGTATCTAATACTTCATTAATACGATTTGCAGATACTTGTGCTCTTGGTAACATCATAAATATCATTGCTAACATTAAGAATGACATTATTACTTGCATTGCATAAGAACTAAATACTACCATATCTCCAAATAGTGATATTTTATCTGCCATTCCTGCATCTTTTATTAGATATGCTCCAACATAATAAATTGATAGTGTTACCATATACATAATTATATACATCATTGGTTGCATTACTGCAAATACTTTTTGGTTAAATAATTGTTGATTTGTTAAGTTATTATTTGCTTTATCAAATTTTTCTTCTTGATATTGTTCTGCATTAAATGCTCTTACAACTCTTATTCCTGTTAAATTCTCACGAGTTACTCCATTTAATTTATCAATTAGCTTTTGTACTTTCTTAAATCTTGGTAATACAATTACCATTATTATTGCTATTGTAGTCATTAATATCGCTACTGCTACTGCTGTAATTGCACTCCATTGCCAGCTTTTATTTAATATTTTTGTTATTGCCCATATTGCTGTTATTGGAGCTTTTATTAATAGTTGTAATCCCATTGCTATTAACATTTCTATTTGTGTTATATCATTTGTTGTTCTTGTTATTAAACTACTTGTAGAAAATTGTTTTACTTCTTGCATTGCTAAATCTTCTACTTTATTGAATATTTTTTTTCTAATTGTCTTTGAAAAGTTTGATGATATTCTTGATGTTATATACCCTGTAATTACTGCTGCAACTAAGCTTCCTAATGCACATGCAAGCATATATCCACCATTTACTAGAATATCTTTCATTTGGCTTCCTTCTGTTTGTACTAGTTTTGTTATTTCAGACATATAGTCTGGCATTTTTAATTCTAACCATACTTGTGTAACTACTAATACTAAACAAATTAATGCCAAAATCCATTCTTTTTTTGTAAAATTTTTTATTAGTTTTAACATTTCTTTCTCCCTTCTTTTTTGCGTAATAACTTTTCATATTTTAATACTAATTGTCAATTTTAGCAACATTATTATGCAAACTTTCACATAAAATTTACATTTTTTTATATTCATTTAATTGATTTTCGAATAACATTTTAGATAGAAAAAGAAGTTTCAAAACTTGAAACTCCTTTTATTATCATATTTATAGGCAAATCTGTAAGCCGGGTTCTGTCATTTAAAATAGTCATTTATCTAGTACATATATTACTATATGTATCAAGCCACGCAATTCAGAAGGCGCCGAGCAGGCTTAATCTTCTTCTTAGGTGTTGCTCCAGATGGGGTTTACACTGACCTAATATGTCACCATACTAGCGGTGAGCTCTTACCTCACCTTTTCATCCTTACCTCTAAAGAGGCGGTTATTTTCTGTTGCACTTTCCTTAAGGTTTCCCTCACTAGACGTTATCTAGCATCATTGCTCTATGGAGCCCGGACTTTCCTCTCGTAAGTCTTTTCATCTCTTACCAGCGACTATTTAATTTGCTCGTTTTTTATTATAACATTTTTCGACAAATTTGTAAATCTTTTTTTATTATTTTGTATTAGTTGATTGAGTTGTAGATTGTGTCATTTTTTTTGTATTTTCTTGTCTCATTTTATCAAGTTTTTGAATTAAATCTTGTAATGTTTTTATATCTGTTCCCATCATTTCCCAATCATTTCTTGCATTTGAATCTGTTAAATTATTATTTGCTTTTATAATAGTATCTATTAATCCATTAATATCTTCAGTATTATTTACCTCAAGATTTACTGCTGATTGTGATATCAATTTTTTTACAGCACTATTTAAATCATCACCTATTGCAACCTTTGTTCCAGATGCCACAACTACCTTTTCAAGAGTCATTGGTTGATTTGTTTCATTAGTTCTTGTTTGATATATTGTTTCTACATATAATAAAGTATTATTTATAGGAATTATTTTCATTTCTTTAGATATCTTAACACCTGTTACATTTAAGCTATTTATTTCAGCAGAAATTGTTTCATCTTGTTCTATTAAATTATCTAATTGATTTCCTCCTAAAATATTACTATCTGCCGAATATTTATATATTTCTAAATTATTTTTTGTACCATCACAAGTTCCAACTAAATATGAAATAATATTTGATTTATTTTTTTGAGTATATAATTGTACTAAACCAAATTTGTTTTCACCATCTGGTGTTTTTAACATTGTATAATATGGATCTAATGTTGTATTTTTTATTTTTGAATTTGTTTTTCCATATGTTGCTAATGCCCAAATATCACCATTTCTATATAATACATCTTCTTTTACATTATGATATACTCTTAACATTTCAGCTTGTACATTATATAATAATTCTGGATATTTTAATTGTTTTTGAATTTCTTTTGGAATTTCATTTTCTTCAAACATTGATGGATATATTTTTTTATATGCAGATATAATTGGATCATTTTTATCTGTTATATAAAATTTCATTTCACCATTATATGCATTTACTATTACTTTTACAGAATTCCTTATATAATTAATATATTGTTTTTCTTTTTCTGTTTCAATTGTTGTATATGATGAATATGGATATTGATTTGATACTGTATATGCATCAATTACCCAATATATTTGATCTTCTGTTTCAATAGTATATGCATTTTGATCATATATTAAGTATGGTAATGCTGTTTTTGCTCTTTCTATAACATTTCTATTAGTTAAAATTTTACTTTGATTTGTTACTGATGTAGAAAATGCAAGTTTTATATCACCATTTCTTAATGCTAATATTAATCTATCTAAAAATCCTACTTGAATTCCAGAATTTCCTTCATAATTATATGTATGTTCATTTCCTTCAGAATCTGTATAATCATATTCTGATTTATTTTTTGTATTTGTAACAGCAATAGAATTTGTTTCTAATCCATAATAAATTCTTTTATTTGAATCTATATCTTTTTTTATGTATTTAACATTACCATCTTCTGATGTATTTGTTGCATTTATTACTATTTGATCTATACCATGTGTAAATTCATATGTTTTATTATTATAAGAAATTGATTGTTCCACAATTTCTCTTGGAGCAATATATACAACATTATTTTCTTGATATTTAGTTGTAAATATATTTCTAAATGTATAATATCCAGCTTCTGTTTGAGTATCTTCTAAACTTTGTTTTACCATATTTTGGCTTACTATTGGTATATTATTTAGTATTTCTTTACTATCATTTATTTCATTTTCTTCAATTGTTCCAGAATAGTTTACATTGTTTTCTGTTTCATTTATTCCATATGCAGTTCTTGTTGCTTCTATATTTTCTTTTATATATTTTCTTTCTTTGTCAAACTCATTTGGTTTTACAAAAATAAAATCTGTTACTACCATTACTACAAATAATAGTACTAAATAACCTGGTATTGTTAATAATGTATACATTATTTTTTTGTTTTTATTTTTTTTGAAAAATATTACTGATGTTATTATTGCTCCTACTATAACAAATGCAAATATTATATATCCCCATAATTTTACAGTTGATTCCATAAATCCTGCACCTGTAAGATTTATATCATCATTTAATGTTAAAAATTTTTCTGTTAATATATTTTGAGTATTAAATATTGTTAATATTCCTGCTAAAATAGCCAAAATTACTACATTTCTTAATAAATTTTTTATTAAGTCACTATTTTTTAACATTGTTCTATCTATTCCGTCAAAACATAAATTAAATACAATTATATAATACATAATCATATATCCACTTAGTATAATAATAAATTTGATTACATAATTTATTATTGTTTCTATCAATGGTTTTATAAACATATAATATGAAATATCCATATTAAAAATTATATCTGTTTGCTGAAATGATACTTTACTTGCAAAAAGTACTATTTTTTCTACCAAACTATTTGCTATTATTATACTTCCAATTAATGATACTACAAATATTATAGATTTATTAGGAAGTTTTGGCATCTTTTTATTTTCTGATTCAAAAAATGGCTTTAATCCTTTTTTTATTCCAAAATTCGTCAATGCAATTGCTATTGCTATTATTATAAAGCTAATTCCCATTAATGAATATTTGTATTTAACATTTGTCCAAAAATTTTGTATATATTGATTTCCTAATTCTAAACATTCTAAGTATTCACCTCTTAGTGAAATATATGTGCAAATTATATATATTATTAATGAGACTATTACTAATATGTTTTTTATTTTATTTAATTTTTTCTTTTCCATTTATTTTTATAAACTCCTTATAATTTTGCTTTTATTATAATATTTTTTCTTTTGTTTATATTATTGCTTCTACAAAATCTTTAGAATTAAATATCTCCATATCATCAATTTGCTCACCAACACCAATAAATTTTACTGGTATATCATTTTCTTGCACTATTCCAACAACAGCTCCACCTTTTGCTGTTCCATCTAATTTTGTTAATACAATCCCTGTTATATCAGATTGCTCTTTAAATGCTTTTACTTGTGATATAGCATTTTGTCCTGTTGTTGCATCTATTACTAATAATACTTCTTTTGATGCATCTGCCATTTCTTTATTTACAACTTTTTGAATTTTATTTAATTCATCCATCAAATATTTCTTATTATGCAATCTTCCAGCTGTATCAATTATTAACACATCTGCATTACTTTCTTTAGTTCTTCTTATTGCTTCAAATACTACTGAAGCAGGATCTACTCCTTCTTCTCTTTTTACTACTTCTGCACCAGCTCTTTGTGCCCATATTTCTAATTGTTCTACTGCAGCTGCTCTAAATGTGTCTGCTGCTGCAACTATAACTTTTTTTCCATCTTTTTCTAATCTTGCTGCCATTTTTCCAATTGATGTTGTTTTACCAACTCCATTTACTCCCACTACAAGTATTACAGATGGCTTTGTTTCTAATTTTAAACTATTGTCACATTTCTCTAATATTTTCTCAATTTCTTCTCTTAATGCTTCTTTTACTTGTTCACTATCTTCAATTTTTTCTTTTTTTATTTTATCTCTTAAATTATTTATTATTTGTGTTGATGTTTCTACTCCCATATCTGACATTATTAATGCTTCTTCTAATTCTTCAAGTAATTCTTCATCTACTTTTCTAAAATTACTAAATACATTATTTATTTTATCATTTATTGATTCCTTTGTTTTTGCTAATCCTTGTTTTAATTTATCGAAAAATCCCATTTCTTTTTCCTTCCTTTGAATATTTTGTGTACATATTATCAACAGATTTTTTATATAGTTAGCTAAATTAATAATAACAATCTTATTGATGATAATATTATTGTTATTGTTGACATTGCTGTGTCCATAAATCCTTCTGATGATTCTCCTTTTTCATCTGTAATAGATATTTTATATTTTTTTACATCTGAAATTTTAAAATATGTATTTATATTTTTAGACTCATTTTCCTTAATTTCTCCTATGTCTAAATATTGTGTTCCTAATAAATTATTTTGAGATGAATATAAATCTATTTTCAAAAACTTTCCACTTAATTTTGTTGAATTTACTATTATCCCTATTTTTCCATTTACAGCTGTTGATTTCATTTCTTGTATTTGCATTCCTGTAGGTATATCACCTATATTTTGCATTGTTTTATATGTTGTGTTTATTCCAACATTTATTAAAAAATCTGATACTACCCAAAATACTATTATCCAAATAGCATATTTTATAAAACTTTTTACTGTACTCATTTTTCTTTTATGATATAACTTTTATATCATTATCTCCTTCCTTTATTATATTTTTATCCTAAAAATGTATATCCTAAATGTTCATATGCAGGTGGCATAACAATTCTTCCTCTTGGTGTTCTTGATATAAATCCTATTTGAATTAAATATGGTTCATAAACATCTTCTATTGTGTCTACTTCTTCCCCTAATGATGTTGCTATTGTTTCTATCCCAACTGGTCTTCCTTGATATTGATTTATCATTAATTCCAACATTTTTCTATCTGTTTCGTCTAGTCCTAACTCATCTATTTCTAATTGATTTAATGCATGTTTTGTTATTTTTAGTGTAATATCACCATCTCCCAAAACAGAAGCATAGTCTCTTACTCTTTTTAATAACCTATTTGCAATTCTAGGTGTTCCTCTTGATCTTCTTGCAATTTCATATGCTGCTTCTTTATCTATTTCTATTCCTAATATCTGTGCAGATCTCATTACTATAGTACTTAAATCTTCTGGTGAATACAACTCTAGTTTATGAATTATTCCAAATCTATCTCTTAATGGTGTTGTTAATGATCCTGCTTTTGTTGTTGCACCTATTAAGGTAAATTTGGGTAAATCTATTCTTATTGATTTAGCACTTGGTCCTTTCCCAATTACAATGTCTAATGTAAAATCTTCTAATGCTGGATATAATATTTCTTCTACATTTTTTGTTAATCTATGTATTTCATCTATAAATAATACATCATTTTCTGAAAGTGTTGTTAATATTGCCGCTAGATCTCCTGGTCTTTCTATTGCTGGACCTGATGTTATTTTTATATTTGCATTCATTTCATTTGCAATTATATTTGCTATTGTAGTTTTTCCTAAACCTGGTGGTCCATAGAATAAGCAATGGTCTAATGGTTCATTTCTTTTTTTGGCTGCTTCAATATATATTTTCATATTTTCTTTTACTTTTGCTTGTCCTATATATTCTTCCAATTTTTGAGGTCTTAATGTTTTTTCCATTTTTTCCTCTATGGAATTTTCTATTTCTGGTCTTATATTAAATTCTTCTTCCATACTTTTTTCCTTTTCTTCTTATAGTTACTGTTTTATTATATCATATACTTATGAAAACTAAAAGGTCTTTTTTTAAATATCTTTTAGTTTTTACTTTTTAGTAACATTTTTAGGACTTTTTTAATAAAATAAATCAGATAATATATAAAGGAGGCCTTTTATGGATTATGAATTATTAATGAATGGAAATATAAAATTAGGTCAAAAAGCTCCTGATTTCACAGCAGATTCTACATTTGGTCAAATGAAACTAAATGACTTTTCTGGAAAATGGCTTGTCTTTTTTTCACATCCAGGTGATTTTACTCCTGTATGTACAACAGAAATGATTGCTTTTGCAAAAGCTTATCCCTTTTTTCAAAAATTAAATACTAATTTATTAGGATTAAGCATTGATAGTAATGCCTCACATCTTGCTTGGGTAAATGAAATATATAATCTGACTGGTGTTTCTTTGCCATTTCCTATTATTGCAGATAGAAATGGCTCTATTGCTAGACTTTATGGTATGATTTCAAATGATATTAGTACAACAAAAACTGTTAGAAATGTTTTTATTATTGATGGAAATGGTATTGTTCGTGTTATTCTTACATATCCTTTAAATATTGGTAGATTTATTCCTGAAATTCTTCGTACTGTTGAAGCTTTGCAAATTTCTGACTGTACAGATTCTTCTACTCCTGCAAATTGGCAACCTGGTGTTCCTGTTATAATTTCTCCACCCCAAACCTTTTCTGAATTGCAACAAAGAATAAATGATATTAAGAAAAATTACAATGGTATTTCTTGGTATCTTTCTTTTAAAGAACCTTCTCAAAAATGTTTAAATGATATTAATCTAGAAAAAAATTGCTAATTTCTACATTAATAAAAAAATCGGCTAAATTAGTCGATTTTTTTTCTTCTACTTACAGCAAGTCCATCTCCAACTTCAAGTATTTCAGTTTCAAGGTTTGGATCTTCTGTAACCTCTTTTATATATTCACGCAAATTTCTTACAGCTGTACGTTGTTTATGTTTATTATAATCACTCATAACATATCCTTTATATAATATATTATCAGCTAATATAACTCCATTAGGTTTTAGCATTCGTAATGCTTCTTTTAAGAAAAATGGATATTTCCCTTTTGCAGCATCTATAAATGCTATATCATATTGTTCATTTAAAGTTGGTAAAATTTCAACAGCATCACCTTCATAAATATTTATTTTTTCTTCTACCCCAACATTTCTTATATTTATTTTAGCTTCTGTAATTCTTTCTTCATCTCTTTCTATTGTATCTATTATTCCATCATCTTCAAGATATTCAGAAAAACACATTGCTGAATATCCAACAGCTGTTCCTATTTCTAATATTCTTTTTGGTTTTACTTCTTTTAAAATTTTATCTACAACCTCTAATGTATCATCCATTATTATTGGAATATGCTCTTCCAATGCTTTTTGTTTTATTTTTTCTAATTCTTTTTTATTCATTTTATCTTGCCTCATCATAGCTATTATCTTTTAAATCTCTTCTTTTTTGTTCTTCTTTTTGCATTTCTTCATTAATCCATTGAAGTATAACATTATTAGAAAAAGTATTTTCCCCATATATTTCAGCAATCATTTCATATGCTCTGTCTATTTTTCCAGTTTTTTTGAATTCATTCCATGCTAAAGCTCTTGGTCCTAATTGTGGTTTTCTTATGTCTTTCTTATCTTTTATAGTTTTTTCAATACTAAATAATTGTTTTTCACAAACAATTCTACTTCTTACACTTCCTTTTAAATAACCTTTTCTATTACAATCCCTTTTTGCCATAAAACTCATTCCTTTCTTAAAATAAAGGCTAATTATAAGAATTAATCTCACTAAATCAGCCTTTATTCTATATCTTATTTATTTGTGTTTCTTGCTGCTCTTTCTCTTTCTTTATTGTCTAAGATTTTCTTTCTTAATCTTATTGATTTTGGTGTAACTTCTACTAATTCATCATCTTGGATAAATTCTATTGCTTTTTCAAGTGACATTTGAATTGGTGGTACTAATCTTAAGGCATCATCAGATCCTGAAGCTCTTGTGTTTGTTAAGTGTTTTTCTTTACATACATTTATTGCTAAATCTTCTCCCCTTGAATTTAATCCAACTATCATTCCTTCATATACATCAACACCAGGTCCTATGAATAATTCTCCTTTGTCTTGTGCATTATATAATCCATATGTTATTGATGTTCCATTTTCAAATGCTACAATTGTTCCTCTAACTCTTGCTACAACTTCTCCTTTATATGGTTCGTAGCAATCAAATATACTGTTCATAACTCCTTCACCTTTTGTATCTGTAAGGAACTCTGTTCTATATCCAATTAATCCTCTTGCTGGAATCTTGAATTCGATTTTTGTATGTCCTGCTTCAGCTGGTTCCATATTAACCATTTCAGCTTTTCTTCTTCCTAGTTTTTCAATTACTGTTCCTACTGAATCATCTGGAATGTTTACAACTAATCTTTCAATTGGTTCACATTTTACACCATCAATTTCTTTCATGATTACTTTTGGTCTAGATACTAATAATTCATATCCTTCTCTTCTCATTGTTTCTATTAATACTGATAAGTGTAATTCTCCTCTTCCTGATACTATAAATGAATCAGGTGATGCTGTTTCTTCAACTCTTAAGCTTACATTTCTCCTTCTCTTCCTGCAAATGGTCCATTGTTTACACTAAATGTCATAGATACTGTTGGTTCATCAATATCTACAAATGGTATTTTTTCTGGATTATTGAAATCACATATTGTATCTCCAATATGAATGTTTGGAAGTCCTGCTAATTCTATAATATCTCCAGCAGATGCTTCATCAACTTCCACTTTCTTTAATCCCATATGTGTATAAACTTTTGCTACTTTTCCTTGTGATATTTTATCGTCTTTTTCACAAATGCTTACTGGCATACCAACTTTTATTGTTCCTCTTTCAAGTCTTCCTACTGCAATTCTTCCTACATAATCATCATAATCAATATTTGATACTAACATTTGTGCAGGTCCTTCTACATCACAGTTTGGTGCTTTAATTGTGTTTATTATTGTTTCAAATAAACATGTTAAATCTCCATCTGGATCATCTAAATTTAATTTTGCAACTCCATTTTTAGCTGATGCATATACTACTGGGAAATCTAATTGATCATCATTTGCATCTAATTCTATGAATAATTCCATTACTTCATCTAATACTTTTTGTGGTTCTGCACCAGGTCTATCTATTTTGTTTATTACTACAATTGGTTTTAAATTCATTGCTAATGATTTTTTCAATACTTCTCTTGTTTGTGGCATTGCTCCTTCAAATGCGTCTACTAATAAAAGTACTCCATCAACTGTTTTTAAAACTCTTTCTACTTCTCCACCAAAATCAGCATGTCCAGGAGTGTCAACTATATTAATTTTTACTCCATTAAACATAACTGCTGTATTTTTTGCTAATATTGTAATTCCTCTTTCTTTTTCTTGGTCATTTGAGTCCATTACTCTTTCTGCTACTTGTTCATTATCTCTAAATACATGGCTTTGTCTTAATAATGCATCTACTAATGTTGTTTTTCCATGGTCAACGTGTGCTATAATTGCTATATTTCTTATATTTTTGTTATTCATTTTTATTTCCTTCCTTTTATTACTTTGATTTTTGCACTATTCGTGTTTTGGTTTTATTAACATTTTTATTTTTCTTTACTTAATTTAATTATCTCTTCCATTATTTCTTCTGTTATTTTATCAAGTTCTTCTTTATCATTTTTATCTCTATCACTAAAGTCCATTGGTTTTCCATATCTAATTGTCATTTGTTTAAATGGCTTTTCCCCTCCACTTATTCCTACTGGAATAACTTTGGCACCAGTTCTAACAGCAAAAAATGCAGCACCATCTTTTACTTTTTCACCTTTTTCTATCCCATTTCTTGTTCCTTCTGGAAATAGTGCTATACTTTCACCATTTTTTAATGCTTTTAATGTTGTTTTTATGGCTGATAAATCTTTTGAGTCTCTTTTAACATATATTCCATCAAATACAACTCCAAGAAATGCAAAAAATTTGTTTTTTCGTAGTTCTTCTTTTGCTAAAAATCTTACATGTCTTTTTGCTGTTACTACTATTAATGGTGGGTCTTTATATGTTCTATGATTTCCACAATATATTAATGGCTCTTTTTTATTCTTTGGAATGTTTTCTTGTCCAATAACTTTTACTCTATATATTACTACAAAATACAGCTTTATAGCAAATCTTACTATTATTCTAATTATCTGTTTAAAAAATAATTTAATTTTCTTCATTTTCTTTTTCTGGGACATAGACATTTTTAGCTACTACTTCTAATGATACAACATTCATTGATGTTAATTTATCTATTTCCTTTTTTGCCCTTTCTTTAAATTCTCTTAAAACATCTTTTACTTTACAACCATATATTATTGTTACTTCCATATAGATACTCGGTCCTTCTGCAGAACTTGTTACTCTTGTTCTTTGAACTTTATATATTTCTGGAATTTTTCTTGCAACATTTTCCATTATTTGTCTAAATACTGTGTCAGATATTGTGAATTTTCCCATATAGCTAAATGTTGGTCTTATTATTGTTTTTTCTGATATATATGGTTTTTCTCCAATTCCTTTTGATTTAAATATTTGTAATGGATCTAATAAATATCCAGAAAAATCTTTTTTTAGTTCAAATGTTGGTACTGGTATTACATGTTTTCCTTGTGTTTCTCTAATATGTCTTGCTGTTTTCATTTCTTCTTCTGTTGCTACTTCATTTATATATGTTGTTTTTGATATTTGTGGTAAGCCTAAGTTTTCTGCTATTTTGGCTACCATTCCATCAGATGTTCCTAATATTAATATTTTTTCAGGTTTATATTTTTTTAATGCTTTATCTATTTGATCTTGTTCTTCTTTATTTAAAAATAATGCATGTTTTACTGTTTCTATTTTTGTTGGTGCTTTTTTTGCAGATAATCCTGCAACAATTTCATTATCTTTTATAAGTAATCCATCATCTATTATGAAGTTTATATCATTTTCACTTGCAACCATCTGTGCTCTATAACTTTTTCCTGTTCCAGATGGTCCTACAAATGCATATACTTTGATTTTTTCAAATCCCATATTTTTTCCTCTATTTTAGTTTTTATCTTTTTTGTAAAACAAAAGTGGATTATTTTTCCACTTTATTTACATGATAAAGACACGATTATACGTGTCTTTAGTTTTAAATCTTTTCAGGAACTTCTTCCTCTTTAACTTCTGCTATTTTTATATCTCTAACATGATCTATTTTTTCCCATGTTGTTTCTCTTTTAAATAAACATTTCAAGTTTATTATTACCCATGTTCCCATAAATGCTGGATAACACAATAATCCTTTTATCATTGGTTTTATTGGTTTCTTTTCTAATATCATTACAAATAGTGCTGTAAATATTGGAAATAATAGTGTTGGTATTAAATAGTTTAAAATATTTACTATAAATAACCATGCTGACATTGCTTGTGCTGCATACATTATACAGTTTAATAATATTATTCCAAATGTTAATACTAACATTGGAGTTGTTCCAGCTATATAAAGTAGTCCATCAAAATTCATTAATGTTTTATGTTTTTTTACAGCTTTATATAATTGACCTGTATATACTTTTAAGCATTGCATATGGCCTACTGTCCATCTACTTCTTTGTGACCATGATTGTTTAAATGATGTTGGTTGTTCATCATATACTATTGCATCTGTTGCCCAACCTAATTTTCTTCCTTGAATTATTTGTTTTAATGAAAATTCAATGTCTTCTGTTAGTGTTTCTGTTTCCCATCCATTTGGTTTTACTATATCAAATTTTACCATAAATCCTGTTCCATTTAATAGTGGTGATAATCCTATATTATATCTTGCTAAATGGTACATTCTGTGCATTGTCCAATAAAATAATGCATATCCTGCTGTTATCCAGTTATCTGTTGGATTTTTTATATCTCTATATCCTTGAACAACTTCTTCTCCTTGACATAATTTTTTGTTCATATTTATTATAAAATTTTTATCAACAATATTATCTGCATCAAATACAAAGAATGCATCATAATCAGCATTTTCTGCTATTTTTTGTTTTAAAAACCATTGTAATGCATATCCTTTTGTTTTATGTGTACTATCAAATCTTTCATATACTATTGCACCAGCTTTTCTGGCTACTTCTGCAGTTTTATCTGTACAGTTATCTGCTATTACATATATGTCATATAAATTTTTGTCATATGTTTGATTTTTTAGGCTCTCTATTAAATTTCCAACTACCATTTCTTCATTATGTGCTGGTATTATTGCCATAAATTTATGATTTTTATTTACTAAATATGGTTTATCTTTTAATTTAACTAATGCACATAAACTTATTGCAAATTGATAACACCAAAATACTGTTAATACACATATAAGTGCTTGCTTTAGTATATATATATATTCCATTTTACATCTCTCTTTTCTTTAATTTTTCTTCTTATTAACTATATTGTATTTTTTTGCCTTTTATATTATACTATGTTTTAATGTTTTTTGCAATATTTTTAATAATTTTTTAATTATTGTTTTTTCTTTTATTTTGCATATTATTAATTACTATTAACGCTATTATTAAAATTATAACTCCAATTATTAATATTTTTATTAAACTTAAAAGTTGCAAATTCTCAGTTTTATTTTTTTCTTCTTTTATATCAATTTGATTATTTCCTTTTTCTATAATAACATTTCCTATATAATTTGCATATATTTCTTCATTCCAAATACCTTTATTTACTAATTTTATATAGTAGTTCGAATTACTTTTTAATGTGTCATATATTTCACCTATTTTTAAATAAACTTCATAGTTTCCTTCTTCCATGTTATATGGTAACTTTGTATCTATTTGTAAATTATACATATTATTTTGTAATTTTTTTCTAATATCTATATCTGTTTCTATTTCATAACTATTTTTTTCATTTTTATATATTAAACTAACTTTTTTAGGAACAACTATATTTCCAAAACCAATATTGTTAATTGTAATTGATGTATTTGCAGATTCATTTGTTTTATTTCCTTTTATATCTACTTCTTTTAATAACAGTCTATATCCTAAATGATTTTTTATATATGTCATTCCAGTTTGCCCAATGTATTTTTTATCATCTCCATTATATTTTGTATTAGCCCACTTTTCTTTTACTTCATTGTCATATGTTCTATTCAAATAATTGCAATGTCTATTAAACATATCTTTTATTGCATTATTTAAATCATTGTATGAACTATTTTTATTTTGTACTTCTCCACCAAATGCAGTATATTTAGTTTGTTCACTTTGCCATCTTAAATTTTCTTCTCTTTCATTCTTCTCGAATGTACCTAAATCTGTTTCTGAAGCCAAATATCCATCATTATGTAATCCTAATCTTGCTATTTCTTCATTTGAATATGCATTAATTTCTGTTATTGTATTTTTACTCCCAATGTAATCTGTTATAACCATTGGCTTTCTCAAATTTATTTGAATTTTTTCTGGAACTACTTCTAATAATTTTTTTATAATCTGATTTTTATTTGTTATATTTTTATCATATTTTCCATCATGCCATTCTCCATATGAGCCTAAATATCCTGCTTCTACAACAAAAATTATATCTTCATTTGTTGTATATACTCCTCTTAAATCTTCTATTTGACTTAATATTATATTAAATTCTGGTTCAGGATTCTTTTGACCTTTACTATCATAAACTACTCTAAATATTACCTTATATCCATGTTCTCTCATAATTGAAAAATATTTATTTATATCATTTACTTTTGAAGTAGATATTTTTGTTGTTCCATTTACATAGTTTATTAAATTAAGTTGAAATGAAATTAATGAAATTTCTGGATATCTTGTTTCAATTGATTTTATTTCTTCTTCAAAATTTGAAAAGTTTTCTTCATTTGTTTGCAATTCTCTTTGCACTAATTTATAAAAACCTCTATCTGGATTTTTATCTATTGTTATATCTTCTTCTGTTATTCCATTTGCAAATGATACTAATGGTTTTAAAACCATTAGTATCATTAATACTGTTATAATCTTTATTTTATTTTTTATCATTTTTCCCTCACTTTAGAAAAATTTATTAATTATTGAATTTGATAATCCTGTTTTATTAAAATTTTCACAATATGCATATGTGCTTGGTGTAGGTGTACCTGAAATTTGGCTTGCATTTTCTCTTTCCCATATCTTAGGCCCATTTGTTAAATTATGACATTCATAAAATGTTTTTTCAAAATTTGTTGCATTTGGTGAATTATCAAATAAATTTTCTGAAACCACTCCAATGTTTTCACAACTTGTAAATGTTTTTTTATAACTTATTACTTTTTCTGCATTTGCAAATAAATTGCTTGGAACTTCTGTTAGTCCAGAACAATATGCAAATGTTGCTTCAAAACTTTCAACTTCTGTATTTTTTTCAAATAAGTTTTCTGGTATTGTTTTTAAACTTGTACAACTATCAAATGTTCCTTTAAATGACTTTGCATTATTGGCATATTGGAATAATTTATTTGGTATTCTTTTTAAACCAGTACATCCTGAAAACATATATTTAAATCCAGTATCATTATAATTTATAAAAGTTTTTTTAGTTGGTATTGCTATCTCTGTTAAGTTTATTGCATTTGAAAATCCGTATTCATATGCATCAACTTCTCCCCATGAAACTATTTTTATTAATTTTTTTATTTGATCTTGTTTGGTTTCGTTAAAATTACCTATTGTTAATGTAAAATAATTAAAATGTCCTGTTATTTTTATATCAAACTCACCTGCTTGACTATATGTATGACTTGGTCTTTCTGTTAATGGTGTTTCTCTATCATCTATTGTTTCTTCTGGTGTTCCATCTCCCCAGTCAACAATAAAATTGTTATCATTTGTATATCCTATTGCTATTGGTAATTCAAATATATCTCCTGCACTTACATTCCATCTTGTTATAAAACTTTTTCCACCTCTACTAAAGTTAAAACTGCTATCATTTGTATCTATATTTACTTCTTTTTCTGATACTCTATTTCCTTTTTCGTCTATATATATTACTTTATTTCCTTCTATTATAAAAATATTATTTTCTGTTCCTGTTCCATAATCTGTTGTTTGTCCATCTAATACTGTGTTTACATCTATAGTTCCATCTTCTAATATATATCCATCTTCTACTAGCATTTCTACTTGATCTGCTAAATCATTTTTTATTTGATTTTCACTTACTTTTACATTTATTTTTTCTACAACTCTTCCTAGTTCTGATTCTCTTCTAGCTTTTTCTGCATTTTTAGTAATACTCGTACTTCCATTTAGTGTTGAAATAGTTACACCTGCTAAAATTAATATTACTATTATTGTTACTGCAAGTGCTATTAATGTTACCCCTCTTCTATTTTTCACTTTCTTTATCCTCCTCATTAGTTTTTTCTTTATTAGTATATAATTTTTTTATTTATTTGTAAAGCTATATATATTATTTTTATAAAAAAAAATATATAAACTGTTAAGTTTATATATTTTTCTATGGTGGACAGAGATGGATTCGAACCATCGTACTCATATGAGAACAGATTTACAGTCTGCCGCCTTTAGCCACTCGGCCATCTGTCCATTGCTTAATGCTTTCTTATTATACTATTCGTTTTTTTCTTTGTCAAGGGTTTTTTTACTTTTTTTTGTTTTTCTTTTAAAAATAGATAGAATGAGTCAATGACTCATTCTACCTTGGTTAATTTAGTTGATACATTTGGTTAATTTTGCATCCAAATTTCACATGTACATGCTCCTTTTCCAGAAGTCATTACAAGTTTGATTACTTTTCCTGTTGTATTTGTAAATTTGAAGTCCTGATTTCCATAAGAGACTGTTGCTTCATTTTCACGAGATGCATAACTAACAGGTAAAGAATGTTGTTTTGCTTTTGTTGCAATTCCTGCATTTTTAGCAGCAATATTTACAGTAGTTGATACTTGACATACACCTCCACCAATTCCAGTTGTTTTCTTGCCATTTGCATATACTGTTGCATCTTTGTAACCTTTTGCATATGTGCATTTTCCTACAGTATCCCAGAAAGAAAATTGTTCATTAGGTTGCAAAATTTTCTCATTAATATAGTTTGATGCTATACTAATGTTTACATCTCTATTGCTATTAGCACTAGCTTGTGTAGTCGCAGTACTCAATAATTGCCATTCTCCTTTTTTGGCATCTTCAATTTGTTGTAATTCTTCTTCAGTATAAAGATATTTTTTTGCAATATATCCTTCTACATCTCCAATCTTAATTTTTATTCTATTTCCAAATTCATCAAGATTTTCAACTTCACTACCTTGAATAATTACAACTTGTGTCCCTTTTTCAAGTGCACAAATTTTTTCTGTTTCTCTCGTAGGCCCGTTTCTGACAATTACATTGTTTGCTTTTATGACACCTCCAATAAGTTCTTGAGACTGCTCACTTCCTTCTGCCTCAGTTTCAATTTGCTGTTCAACACTAACTTCATCAGTTACTTGTTGTTCAACAATTTCCACTGCACTATCTGGTGTTTCTGTTGCCAGAGCATTTACTGTCAACAAGCCCAAAAGAAGGAACGAAAAAAAGAAGCTACTCAACCGTTTAACCATAATATACAAAACCTCCTTATGGTTTTTAATAGCTTCTATTATATCACTTTAATATATTTTTTTCAACAATTTTATGTTAATTATTTATTATCCATATAATTTTTTCATTTTGTTCTTCTGTAAAAAATTTTTTTAGATTACTATAATTTGTTCTTAGAATTTCTTTAGATATATTATATAATTCATTATATTTTTGTTTTGTTTTTTCCTCAATTTGTTTTAATTCTTTTATATCATTATTAGCAGTTAATAAAGTTCTTACTAAATAATAATCATTATATTGTTTTAATTCCTTTATATTATCATTTATATATAAATATCTTTGAAGAATTAATTCCATATAATCAAATACTGTACTTTCTGTAACATTATTAACTAAGCTGTCAGACCTCTTTAAATAATAATATTCTGGCTCTGATGTAACTACTATTTTATTACATTTTTCAAATATATAAAATGTTGTTCCTATATCTTCATATTTTTTTCCAATTGGATATTTTACTTCATCAAATAATTCTTTTTTATATAATTTATTCCATGCATAACTCTGAATATTTTTATCTAGTAGAACTTCTTTTAAAATATCTAATCTACTATATTCTTGAATTCCATTATTTTTATTTCTTATATATTCTTTGCCTTCTATTACATCATATAAGTTACATATACTAGCATCTGCATTATATTTTTTTATTAAATTCAATAATATTTCATACATATTTTCTTTAATATAATCATCACTGTCAACAAATCCAATATATCTTCCTTTTGCTTTACTTATTCCAACATTTCTAGCTTCTGATAATCCTCCATTAACTTTATGTATTACATCTATTCTTGAATCTCTCTTAGCATACTCATCACAAATTTTACCACAATTATCTGGTGACCCATCATCAACTAATATAATTTGTAAATTAGTATATGTTTGTTTTAAAACACTTTCTATACATTTTTCTAGATATTTTTCTACTTTATAAACAGGTATTACTATTGATATTAAATCTTCTTCCATTGCTTTTGTATCCCTTCTAATTTAAAACTTTATTTTCTTAAATATTCTATATCTGCTAATCTGATTATTTTGAATTTATTATTTTCATACTCTAATTCATTTATTGCAACATTATGTTGGCAAAATTTTTCTCTTTCATATCTAAATTTTACATTTTCTATTTTTCTTAAAAATGCTTCTATTGCTATTCCATGTGAACTTACTAATATTGTTTTTCCTTCATTATCTTTTAAAATTCTTAAAATATAATCATATATTCTATTTGCTGTTTCTTCCATGGTTTCTTGTTTTGGAATACCAACTATTTCATTTATTTCATTTTGTGTTTGCTTTATTTCTGGTTGTATTTTATTTACATCTTCCCATTTCCAACCATCATATATTCCAAAATACATCTCACATAATTCATCAGATTCTTTTATTTTTAAATTCTGTTTTTTTGCTATTTGTTCTACTGTTTTTATTGCTCTACCTGATGTACTAGAATATATTTTATCAAATTTTATATTTTCTAATTCTTTAGTTAATTTTTGAATTAATATTTGTCCATTTTCAGTTATTTCATAATCTTTTCGTCCTGTTAACCTTTTTTCAATATTTCCTATAGTTTCAGTATGTCTAACTATAAATAATCTTGTTCTCATATTATTTTCCTTTATTAAATAATTTCAATGTTTCTTCCTTTATTTGTTTAAATTGTTCTAAAGCAAATTGGTTATCATATTTTTCAAATTTATTTGACATTAGATATTTTATATTTTCTTCTATTTCTTCAATATTTTTTACATATTTTATATATCCTAAATGTTCTAAAGTTTTACTACATGATTCTATTTTATGATTATAATTTCCTAATGCAATACATGGTGTACTTGTTATTGTAGCAAATATCATTCCGTGTAATCTATCTGTAATTACTAGCTGACATCTCCTATATTTTTTTAACATTTCTTCTATTTTTTCTTCTCTATATTTTGATAATATTCCAGGTCCTTTAGCGGTGTCATCATATACTACATCTTTAAAATATTTCATTGTTATTTGTTCTATTTGTTTTATTTTTTCATCATCTAAATTTGCTTCTATATCACTTCTTAAAATTAATAATGCTCCATCTCTTTTTTGATCAATTCCATTTTTATTTAAATATGTTACTATATCTGGTGTTTTTATTACATTATTTTTAGCAAATTCTTTTTTCATTGATTGATATGATACTTCTTCTCTTGCTACCAAAACTATTTTCTTATGATTTGCATATATTTTTCTACTTTTTTCAAGTTCTTTTCTTCCTTTTTCAGTATTACTAAAATGCATTGTTTGCGGAAAAAATATGATTATATTATTGGGAAATAATTGTACTACTTTTCTTCTTGCTTCTTCTACATATAAATACTCATCTCCTAAATTTCCTCCTCCATGTAAAAATAATATATCATCTGGATGTATATGTTTTTCTACTTTTTCTAAGCATTTTTCAGCTGTTTCTTCTGATACTTCATAATATTGATATTCTTTAAAATTATCTTCTATATATTCTCTTTCTGCTAATACTATTGCATGATCTCCTAAATTATTATGATGTGGTACTCCCATTAATACTGCTTTTTTCATCTATTTCTCCTTTAATTCTACAATTTTCTACATAAAATAGTATAACATATTATTTACATAATTTCAATGTCTTTTTCATAATAAAAAGTAGCTATAAAGCTACTCTTCATCATTTAATACATCTATAAATTTATAATTTCTTTTTGGCAATACTTTTGTTTTTCTATTTTCTCTTAATGCTTCTATTATATTTTCTACTCTTAATGGAATACTATCACTTTCATTTTTTAAAAAACTTAATAAATATTTTCTATCTTCATCTGGTGTTATTTCATACAAATCTGTTACTTCTGCTAACATTCTATACCAATCTGAACATTTCTTTACAGTTGGTTTTGTCATAACACTTCCTTCACGATTTCTGTGATATTTGAATATTGGAAATTCTCCATATGTTGTTTTTTGTGATAATATATTACTTTTTATTGAAAATAATTCATCTTCATAATACATTCCTTCTTTGAATTTTATACTATTTTCTTTTAAGAATTTCACATTCCATACTTTACTAGAAACTGAGAAACTTTCATCACATATTAATCTTGCTTTTCTTGTTGAGTTTTCTTTTGTTGATATTCTATAATAATTTTCTGTATGTCCAACATTTTCATATCCTAAATATATAATATCATATTTATTTTTTCCTATATGTTGATCTATTTCTGCTAATGTATTTTCACTAAAGAGTTCATCATCTCCGTCTAAAAATAAAAGATATTCTCCTTGTGCATTTTCTATTGCTATGTTCCTTGAGGCTGCAGCTGTTCCTGAGTTTTTCGGCGTTTGCAATAATCTTCCTTTTTTTCCAATTGTTTCTTTTATTATTTTCACTGTTGAATCTGTTGAACAATCATCTATTACCAATAATTCGTAATTTTTGAATGTTTGATTTAACACACTATCAATTGCTCTTTTTACATATTCTTCTATATTGTAAGCACTAATAGCAACTGTAAATCTTACTTTTTCCATTACCTCACATTCCTTTCATGGCATTTATTCAACGCCTTTTTAATTATATCATTTTAAAAAATATTTGTCAAATTATGTAGTTCTCTTGTTTCTTAATATTTGCTTAATTTTACGACAAAAATAGACACAAAAATTGTCTTCTTTATATTAGACAATTTTTGTGTCTATTTTGTTTCACTTTTCTGAAAATTTTTACATATTTTTTTCAACTAGTGGTAATACTTGTTTCTTTCTTGAAACAACACCTGGCATCTCAGCTAGGTTTTTATTAATTTCATATGTTTTTGATATTGCATCTGTTCTATTTCCTAATACTATTGCTGTTGAATTACTGTTTACTATGTCTGTAATAACAAATACAAATAAACACAATCCTTTTTCTTCAATCTCTTTATTCATTTCAGTTTCAATTTTTTCTTTTCTTTTTAATACATCTGGAATACTTACTGTATTTACTTGTGCTATTATGTATTTTATATCTTCTTTTTCCATTGTTTTTGCATCTAAGTTTATTAATTCTTTTTCTGTGTATTTATCAAGATTTGTTCCTGCTTTTAACATATCTAAACCATATTTACTTAAATCTACACCTGCAATATTTACAAGTTCTGCAACAGCTTTTTTATCTTTATCTGTTGTTGTAGGTGATTTTAATAATAATGTGTCAGATATTATTGCACTTAACATTAACCCAGCAATTTGTGGTTCTATTTTTATATTGTTTGTATTATATAATTCAAATAATACTGTTGAAGTACATCCTACTGGTTGAGCATAATAGAATAATGGTTCTGAAGTTTTAAAATTGTTTATTCTATGATGATCTACAACTGCTTCTATTTTTGCATTTTCTATTCCTTCTACTGATTGAGTAAATTCGTTATGATCTACTAATATTACTCTTTGTCCTTCTTCTACTTTTTCAATTAATTGTGGTTCTTCTACTTTAAAATAGTTTAATGCATATTTTGTTTCTTCATTTAAATTTCCTAATCTACATGAAATAACTTTTTCTCCTTTAATTTTTGTTTGTAAATCTGCCATTACTAAACTTGAACATATTGCATCTGTGTCTGGATTTTTGTGTCCAAATACTAATATTTTTTCCATTTTTTCTTCTTCCTTTCTGATTATTATTATATTTTATTTACTCTTTGCTTCTTTCAAGATTTGTTCTAATTCTTCTTTATTAAATTGATATATTTTATTACAAAATTGACATTTTATTTCTGCTTTTCCATCTTCTTCTATTATTTCTTTTAATTGTTTTTCTCCTAGTGTTGCTAAACTTCCTGCGAATTTTTCTTTACTACATCCACATTCATATTCTGGTTCTATTGAACTATCTATTATTTTAACATTTTTATCACCTGTTATTTTTTGTGCTATTTCTTTTAATGTTAAATTTTGATCTAACATTTTTGACATTGCACCTGCTTCAAAAATTGATTTTTCTATTTTTGAAATTTCTTCATCTGTTGCATCTGGCATTGGTGATATTATATATCCTCCACTTGATCTAACTCCATTTTTATCAACTAAAACTCCTAGTGCTACTGCTGTTTGTTTTTGTTCAGATGTTTCAAAATAATTTGCAAAATCTTCTGCTATTTCTCCTGAAATTAATGGACTTATTCCTATATATGGTTCTTTTAATCCTATATCTTTTATTACATTTATAAATCCTTCGTTTCCAATTCCTCCACCTACATCTAATTTTCCAAATTCATTTAATGGTAAATCTGCATGTGGATTTGTTATACATGCTTTAACATGTGGCTTATTGTCAGATACTGCAACTATTTTTCCTATTGGTCCATTTCCTTTTATTTGTATTGTTAATTTATCTGTTTCATTTTTCATTTCAGACCCAATTAATGCTGTTATTGTTAATATTCTTCCCATAGCTGCTGTTGATAATGGACTTAAATCATGTAAGATTCTTGCTTTTTCAACTAGATTTGTTGTTGAACAACATACTACTGATATTTTTCCATTATATGCTAAAAATTTTATTATTTGGTCTTTCATTTTCTGTTTTTCATTCCTTTCTTAATATTAACTTTTTTTCTCTACTTTTCCTTCAATTTTAGGTCTAGCTTCTTGTTCTCTCATAAAGTTTTTATATCCCATTACAACTGCTGCAATTATTAATAATAGAAATGATAATGCTTTCCATATTCCACTATCAAATAATATTATTGCAAACATTCCAAGTGATGCACTTAATCCATATAATATTAAAACAGCTTGTTTAGGTGTAAATCCTTTTTCTACTAATCTATGATGTAAATGTCCTTTATCTGGTTTAAATACTGCTTTTATAGATTTTCCTTTTATTATTCTTCTTATTATTGCAAATAATACATCAAATATTGGTAATCCTAATACTATCACTGGCAATACAATTACTGCTAATGTATATGTTTTAGCAACTCCTAATATTGATACTATTGCAAGCATAAATCCTAGAAAATTTGAACCTGTATCTCCTATAAATGTTTTTGCTGGTGAAAAATTGTATGGTAAAAATCCTACTAATGCTCCTGACATTGCTGTTACTATTACTGTTGCTATCATTGGTGAATCATTTAATATAAATATTATTAATAATGATATACATGATATTAATGAGATTCCAGATGATAATCCATCTAATCCATCTATTAAATTTATTGCATTTGTTACTCCAACAATCCATAATACTGTTATTATTGTTGAAAAAGATTCATTAAAACCTAACCTATATAAAAATGGTATATCTAAATGTTCTATTTTTATTCCAAAATAAACTACTATTATTGCTGCTATTGTTTGCCCTAATAGTTCTTGCCATGGTTTTAATGTTTTTATATCATCTAATGTTCCCGTTATTGCTATTACAATAACTCCTAATAATACTCCTAATAGCTTTTTTCCATATTGTTGTGTTGAAAATAAATCTAAACTCCCTTCAATTGACATTACTGCAATTAAATATATCATTGATACTAAAACTCCTAAAATTACGGCTGGCCCACCAAATTTTGGCATTGTTTTTGTATGCATTCTTCTTTGATCTTTTGGTATATCTACTGCTCCAATTTTATTAGCAATTCTTATTGTATATGGTGTTGCTACAAATGATACTATAAATGCTAATATAAAAGCAATTGCTATATTTCCCCACATTTATGTATTCCTCCATTATTTCATATTTTCATTTTCAATTTCATCTATCATTTGTATTCTTTCTTGATGTCTTCCACCTTCAAATTCTGTTGCTAACCACATTCTTACTATTCTTATAGCTTCATCTGTTTCTATATAATCAGCTCCTAAAGCTAATACATTACTATTGTTGTGCATTTTTGAATATTTTGCTTCTTCATCATTATCACATTTCGCACATCTTATTCCTTTAAATTTATTAGCAACAATACTCATTCCTATTCCAGAACGACATATTAGTATTCCTTTATCACATTGTTTATTTTGAATTTCTAATGCTACTGTTTTAGCTATTTCAGGATAATCTGCTCTGTCTTCTGAAAATGTTCCACAATCTTCACATTCTATTTCTTTTTCTTCTAAATATTTTTTTATTTCTTCTTTTAATTTGTAACCTCCATGGTCACTACCTATAGCTATCATAAACACTCACCTTTCTTTATTTATGATTTGATAAATTCTTTAATAATATATCATATTCTTGTATAAAGTGCAACAATTTTCAAAAAAATCCTTTTTTGGTATTGTCAAATTAATTTTTGTATGTTATAATTGTATGCGTTATAGTTATTTTACTAAGAGGAGGTGCATTTTAAATGCCAAATATTAAATCAGCAAAAAAGAGAGTTAAGATTATTGAAAAGAAAACATTAACAAATAATATGATTAAAAGTGCATATAAATCAGCTGTTAAGAAATTTGAGCAAGCAGTTGCTGCTGGAAATAAAGCTGAAGCTACTACTTTAATGTCTGAAGCTACAAAGAAAGTTGATCAAGCTTGTACAAAAGGTGTTATCGTAAAAAATACAGCTGCTAGAAAAAAATCTAGTATGTCAAAAAAATTAAATGCTATGGCATAGTAAAAATATAAGATAAAATAAAAATATTTTATCTTATATTTTTTTATTCCAAAAAAGGCCTGTTTTAACACATGCCTTTCTTTTTTATTTTCTTTCCAAATTATCTAAATTATCTAGTGCTTTTCCAGTTCCTAAAGCAACACAAGATACAGCATCATCTGCAATCATAACATTTATTCCTGTTTTTTCTTGTAATAGTCTGTCTAATCCATCAATTAAACATCCTCCACCTGTCATATATATTCCTCTATCACTTATATCTGCTGATAATTCTGGTGGCGTTTTTTCTAAAACTGAATGCACTGCTTCTACAATTTGCATTGCTGGTTCTATTAATGCTTCTAACATTTCACTTGAACGTACAATAATATTTTTTGGCAATCCTGTTGTTAAGTCCCTTCCCCTTATTTCCATTTGTGAGTCTTGAATCTTAGGATAAACACAGCCTATATTTATTTTTAAATCTTCAGCAGTTCTTTCTCCTATCATTACATTATGTTTCTTTTTTATATATTTGACTATTGCTTCGTCAAATTTATCACCTGCTACTTTTAATGATGTACTCTCAACAGATCCCCCAAGAGATATTACTGCTATATCTGTTGTTCCTCCTCCAATATCTACAATCATATTTCCACAAGGTTTAGCAATATCTAATCCTGCTCCAATTGCTGCTGCAATTGGTTCTTCTATTAAAAATACTTTTCTAGCTCCTGCTTGTGTTGCTGCATCTATTACAGCTTTCTTTTCTACTTCTGTAACTCTTGATGGTATGCAAATCATTGTTCTTGGTGCAAATATCGTTTTTCCTTTTACTTTATTTATAAAATATTTTAGCATTTTTTCAGTAACAGTATAATCTGATATTACTCCTTCTCTTAAAGGTCTTGTAGCTACTATGTTTCCTGGTGTTCTTCCTAACATTCTTCTTGCTTCTTGCCCTACTGCTAGTACTTCTTTTGTATTACTATCAACAGCCACTACTGATGGTTCTCTTAAAACAACACCTTTCCCTTTTACATATGCAATTATAGTTGCTGTTCCTAAATCTATCCCTATATCTTGCCCAAATCCAAACATAAATAATCAATTTCCTTCCAATAACTCAATTTTCTAACTTTCGTATTTTATATATTTTCTATTATTTTATGTACATTTTTCACAAAACATATTCAAAATTTAATCTTTTATTTATTTTTTCTATTTTGAATATATTTCCAAGAATCTCTACACATATCTTCCAAGTTTTTTGTTGCTTCCCAATTTAATTCTTTTTTTGCTTTAGCTGGATCTGAATAACATGTTGCTATATCTCCAGCTCTTCTTTCTGCTATTTTATAATTAACTTTTTTTCCTGTTGATTCTTCAAATGCTTTTACCATATCTAAAACACTATACCCTACGCCTGTACCTAAATTATAAATATATATTCCTGTGCTTTCTTTTTCTAATTTTTCTAGTGCTTTTATATGTCCTTTTGCCAAATCAACAACATGTATATAATCTCTTACACCTGTTCCATCTGGTGTATTATAATCATTTCCAAATACTGATAATTGTTCTAATTCTCCTGATGCAACTCTTACTATATATGGCATTAAATTGTTTGGAATTCCTTGTGGCTCCTCTCCTATTAATCCACTTTCATGTGCTCCTACAGGATTAAAATATCTTAATATTGCTATATCCCATGTATTATCTGATTTATATAAATCTTGTAATATTTGTTCTATAAATAATTTTGTTGTTCCATATGGATTTGTTGTTCCACCTGTTTTACAATCTTCTGTTAATGGTATTCTTTCTGGTTCTCCATATACTGTTGCTGATGAACTGAATATAAATTTCTTGACATTATATTTTCTCATTGTCTCTAATAAAACAATTGCTCCTGATATATTATTTTCATAATATTCTAATGGTTTTTTTACAGATTCTCCAACAGCTTTATATCCAGCAAAATTTAGAACTGCTTCAATATTATTTTCTTCAAAAACTTTTTCTAGTTCTTTTCTGTTTAAATAATCTACTTCATAAAACTTAAAGTCTTTTCCTGTTATTTTTTTTATATTTTCTAATACTTCTGGTTTACTATTTGAAAAATTATCTATTATAATTACATCTTTTCCTGAATTTAACAATTCAACTACTGTATGGCTTCCTATATATCCAGCTCCTCCTGTTACTAATACTGACATTTTATTCTCCTTTCTCACTAATCATCTTCTTTTTTCTAAATTTATTTAACATATCTTT
This sequence comes from Clostridium sp. 26_21, assembly GCA_001915995.1. Taxonomy (GTDB): domain Bacteria; phylum Bacillota; class Clostridia; order TANB77; family CAG-508; genus CAG-269. Next base: position 55,186 of record MNRO01000022.1, on the reverse strand, counting down.
GATTAGTTTTCTATATCTTATTAAAATATAAATTCCACTGAATATTAGAATTATATATCTTATTAAAATACTATTATTAAATACAACATTTGCAAATGTTATCAATATTAAAACACAACTTAATACTAATAATGTTTTTAAATCATAATATTGTGTTTTATCTATTTTCCTCATTCCAAAATAATGTAATATACATAATATCATATAACTTACTATTGTTGTATATGCTGCTGCTTGATATCCCCAAATATGTATTGCTATATAATTTAATACTATATTTATTATGGCTGTAATTACTGAAAACATTGCTATTTGTTTATTCTTTTTGTGATAATATTCTATATCATAGAAAAATGTATACATCATTTGGAAAAAGATTCCTAAACATATTGGTGGTACTATTAATGATGCTTCTCCATATTCAGAGTTTATAAAGATTTTTATTAATTCTGGTGAAATTGTGAATATTCCTATACAAAATATCCATACAATATGTATTATTAGTTTTGAATTTTCTTTTATCGAATCTGTTTCTTTATTTTCAATTCTTCTATATACCCATGGAGACCAAGGTTTGAAAATTTGCAAAGAAATTGTATATAAAATATTTGAAATTGTATATGCTACACTATAAATCCCTGCACTAGATTCACTAACTATACTTTTAATCATTAATAAATCACAACTTGATAAAAATATTTGTGATAATAAATGTGGTATCATCGGTAAACTGATTTGTAAACTTTCTTTTATATATTTTTTTTCAACTGCTCTTTTTCCTTTTTTGATTATTACTATTCCACATATTATTCCTAATGTTATATTAAAAAAGTCTACTCCTATTATTCTTCCCAAATATTTTTCTGATGGCAATATTAATACAAGTATTATTGACAATATTTGTGAAACTGGTGATACAAATAGGTTATATAAGAATGTGTATTTTGCTTTATTACAAAAATTCCAGTTTGCTACCATTAATGTACAACCATTTATTAATATACACATTATAAACATTAATGTCATCATTTTTGTATTAAATCCAAGCATTTTATTTAGTGGTCCTTGGAATATGAAATACATTATATATATTAGTATTGCTATAATTGTTGAAAAAATATAAATTGATGATAAATATTTATATCTCTCATTTGTGTCTTTTATTGATATATACATTTTATCAATAGATATATACATTGCTAGCAATATTATTATTGTTACTATGTTTTTTAATGTTATGAAACTTGTTGCAATTCCCATTTCAGCAGTAGAAAGTAGATTTGTTAATATTGGTAATGCTACTAAAGATACTGCCATTCCTATTATATTAGCAATTAAATATGTAATCATTGAAATTACTGTTTTTTTGCCATCTTCTTCTCTATTTTCTTCCAATATACTCCTCCTTTTACTGCTAAATTTATTTTTTATAATTTATTAATCATTTCTTCAACTTTTTTCCATGCCATTTCTATAGTTACTTTATCTAAACATGGCCAAGTTTTTTCTAATTCATTTGATTTAATACATCTGTTATCACAATTTGCGCATTCCATTTTCACACATGCTACATATGGTTTTTTATATTTTTCGGCACCTTTAAAGTTATATGTTAAATATCTATCATATGTATATGCCCCTGCTGTTATACATACTGGAACTTCTGATACTACTGCAATATGATAAATTCCTGTATCATTTGTTATTACAAATTTTGCTTTTTTTATTAAATCAATATATTCTAATATTGATGTTTTTCCTGTCATATCTATATATTTTACATCATCTTTTATTAATTTTATTAATTCATCATTAGTTTGTCTATCTGAATTTGTGCCACAAACAATTAATGTCAATTTTGTTTTTTGATATACCCTTTTAGTTATTTCAGCAAATCTATCTATTGGCCACCTTTTGTATTCTGTACTTGCACTTGGATATACTATAAAATAGTTTTCTTTTATTTCTTCTTTTATTGGTTCACTTGGTAAATTAATAAATTCTGGTTCTTTATTTATATTTCCTAATAAATTAAAGAATTCAAAATAATGGTCTATTAAGTGCATTTTTGCATTATCTACTTCTAAAAGTTTTGTATATATTTTTTTATATATTTTTTGAGGACATTTTATTGTTCTTCCATAATTTATTATTCCTATTTTTTCTTCACTACATATTGCTCTAGATACTAATATATTAGTTGAACAATCCTCAATTCCTACTGGATCTAGTAATATATCATATTTTACTTTTCTTAATTCTTTGTATAATTTTTTTCTTTCTTTTAAATTAACTGTTGCTTGTGTAAAATTAAAACTTAAAACATTATCAAATAAATTTGTTGCTTCATATATTTTATTCAAGCCTTTTTGACAAGCTATTGTTATTTCATATTTTTCTCTTGGATAAATTTCTCTTATATTTTTTAATGCACAGTTAAACATTGCAGCATCTCCAAGTGCTAAATTGTAAACTATTATAACTTTCTTTTTTGAATTTTCTTCTTTTTGTGGTTTTTTTATAAATTTTAATATTACACCATCTATATAGTAATATATGGATTTTAAGTTTCTTATTTTTTCATTTTTTAAAACCAAATTATTTATTTTGGTAAATAAACCTGAAAAGTATCCTTTTTTTCCCATGTTACCCATTCCTTTTTTCTATTATTTTTGCAGATTCTAAAAGATTTTTACATACCTGAATTCTTGGATTTTCAATCTTTTCATCTTCATTTAATAAAAATCCTTTTATATTTTCTTTATCACATATTGCTAAATCTCTTACTTTATCTCCAATTGCATAGCTCTTTGAAAAATCTATATCAAAATCTTTTTGTGCTTTATAAAATAATCCTAATTTAGGCTTTCTGCAATTACATTCATCTCCAATATGTGGACAATAGTATACTTTTTCTATTTTGATATTATTTTTTTCTAGTTCTTTTATCATATAATCAAAGATCTTATGAGCATCTTCTTCTGTATAATATCCTCTTGCTATTCCTGACTGATTTGTAATTACAATTAATTTAAATCCTAATCTTTGTAATATTTGCAATCCTTCTATTACACCATCAATAAATTCCCAATCTTCTATTTTATAAAGATAGTTTTTATCAACATTTATTGTTCCATCTCTATCTAAAAATACTGCTTTATTCATATAATTTTTTCTCAACAATCTCACATATTGTATGCATTATCATTTCATGTGCTTCTTGAATATTTGGAGTTCTTGGGTATTCTATAACAATTGGAATATTACAAACTTCTTTACATGTTCCTCCTGTTTTTCCTAAAAATCCTACTGTTGTAGCTCCTTTTTCTTGTGCTAATTTTAATGCTTCATAAACATTTTTAGAATTACCACTTGTAGATATTCCAAAAACAATATCACCTTTTTCTACTAATGCTTCTGTTTGTCTTCTAAATACATCATCATATCCATAATCATTTCCAACAGCTGTTAAAATACTTGTATCTGTTGTGAATGCTACTGCTGGTAATCCTTTTCTTTCCATCATATATCTTCCAACTAATTCTGCTGCAAAATGTTGTGCATCTGCTGCAGATCCACCATTTCCCATAATATATACTCTATGTCCTTGTTTATAACAATTTATTATTGCATTACATGTTTCTTCTACTTTTTCAATTATTTTATCATCATTTATTACTTTTGTTTTACATTCTATGCTATACATAAATTTTTCTTTAATTTCATTTTTCATATCTTTTCCTCCTAAAATCTTATTTGGTATTTTTAATTTTAGTAATAATATTTGTAGTAGATTTTCCTTCTACAAGTTTGCATATAATAACTTTTCCACCTCTTGCTTCAACTATATCTTTTCCGACAACTTCTTCTGGCTTATAATCTCCACCTTTTGTAATAATATCTGGTTGTAATTTTTTTATTAATTCATATGGTGTATCTTCACTAAATTTTACAACATATGAAACACATTGTAAGTCTGCTAATAATTCCATTCTTTCTTGTTCTGATATAATTGGTCTTTCTGGTCCTTTTAGCCTTTTTACAGAATCATCTGAATTTACACCAACTACTAAAATATCTCCATATGTTGATGCTTGTCTTAAATATCTCGAATGTCCTACATGGAATATATCAAAACATCCATTAGTAAATACTATTTTCTTGCCTTTTTCTCTTTCTTTTTGTAAAATCTTTGTTAATTCTTCTACAGATGGTAATTTATTATAATATGATACTCCATTTTCTTTTTCTATATGTTCTCTTATTTCTTCTATTGAAACTGCATATGTTCCCATTTTTGAAACTTCTATACTTGATGCTATATTTGCTAATCTAGCTACATCTTCTATTTCGAAATTATTTGCAAGTCCTACTGCTAAATATGATATAACTGTATCTCCTGCTCCTGATACATCATATACTTCTTTTGATACACCTCTTATATGGTAAAAATTGTTTTCATCAACAAGTGTCATTCCATCTTTTCCTCTTGTTGCTAAAACATATTTTGCTCCTGTTTGTTTTCTTAATTCATTTGCAGCATTTACAATTTCTTCATCATTGTTTACACTCATTTTTGTTAAATCTTTTAATTCATTAAGGTTTGGCTTTATTAAATATGCATCTTTATATTTTGCATATGATGGCTCTTTAGTATCTATTAATGTTTTTTTATTATATTTATTAGCAATTTCTATAAGTTTTGCTGTATTCTTTATATTTAGTACACCTTTTTTGTAATCTGAAATTATAATTATATCAAATTTTTCTATATTTTTTTCATATAATTCTATCATCTTGTCAGAAATTTCATCAGATATAAGTGTTGCATCTTCAACATCTAGTCTTAATAATTGAGAATTACTTTGACCTATCATTCTTGTTTTTACTGTTGTTAATCTTGTTTTATCTTGTATTAATAATTCTGTTTTTATATTATTTTCTTCTAATATATTTTTTAGTAATTTTCCTTCTTCATCATTTCCTATTACACTCATAATTGATACATCTTGGATTGCTCTAACTAAATTTCTTGCAACATTTGCTGCACCTCCAAGTACTATTTTTTCTCTTGTTTTATGTAATACTGGAACAGGTGCTTCTGGTGATATTCTTTTTACTTCTCCAAAGAAATATTTATCTAGCATTATATCTCCTACTACTAAAATTTTCTTTGTTTTTATATTATTTAATTGTGTTTCTATATTCATCCTAAAAACTCCTTTTAATTGTTTGTTTTTATAGCATTTTTATATTTTTTCATTAGCAAATTTGCCATCCAATCTGGCCAAAATTTCTTAAACATTAATAAATCTTCTTCTAATCTTATATTGTTTTCTATTAAATTACTTGTTTCTGATTCTTCATGTATTCTGTGTTTCATTAATGGTTTATTAATATATAAAAATCTTCCTTTTATTTTTGAAAATTCATTCCATGAATCCCAATCTAAATCACATTTTAAATTTGTTATATATGGTTTTTTTCCTAAAATTTTAGTATTTACAGTTACTGCAGGACAACATATACTTGATCCAAATGCTAGTGCAAATTTCTTAGAAAATTTAGATTTTCCATTTATTTTTAATGGAAATTGTAATATCTTTTTTATTTTCAAATTTACTGTTAATGGAATTGTTTCACCATTTTTTATTTCATTATAATCTGAAAATGCTATAACAAAATCTTTATTTTTTTCTAGTTTTTTTACTATTTCTTCTAAATAGTTTTCACAATATATATCATCTTGATGTGCTACTGTTACATAATCTGTTGTAGTTTGACTTACTGCAAAATTCCAGTCTTGTCCAATTCCATGTTCTCCATTATTTATATATAGTTTTATATTATATTTTCGTGCTAAATTTTCTATATATTTATTTGGGGTTGATGTTGCCATTATAATATTGCTTTTTACTGTTTGTTTTTTTAATGATTTTATACATTCTTCTAAATATTGTGATTCTTTATATGCACATATTGCAAAAGTATGATTTTTATATTCTTTCATATTATTTTATTCCTTTTTTTCTTCTAATTTTCTTACTCTCTCTTTTAAAATTGAAATTTCTTGAACTAGTAATGTATTATTTTTTTCTTCTTTTGATATTAATGTCATTAAATGAAATATTAAATATAAAATTACAAATATTGCGGCACATAATATCATATTTAATGGTATTTCAAATCCTATAAAATTAGAAATATTATCTACAAGATTTGGTACTAATAATGCTATGACTAATAAAATTCCTATAATCATCCAAAATATTAAATATCCAATTCTCATATTTTTATTTTTTACTGATTTGGCTATACAAAATAAATATATTAGCATTATAATTAATAAAGCTATTTTTAAAGATATTTGCATTATTTTTTCCTCCTCTTTCTCAAACTTATACTGTCTATTATTATTGCTAAAACTACTTTTACCATATAATCAACTGATTTCCATACATTTATTGATGATTTTCCTCCAGTTCTCTCATTCATACTTACTGGTACTTCTTTTACTTTATATCCATTTACTAATAATGATACTGTTGATTCTGGTTCTGGATATTCTTTTGGATATTCTTTAGCAAATTCTTCTATTATTTTTTTATTTGCAGCTCTAAATCCTGATGTTGGATCTGTTATTTTATTTCTTGTAGATATTTTTATAAAAAATGATATTATACTTGATCCTAGTCTTCTCATAAATGTTGATTGAAATTCACTTGATGTTTTGTCTAAATATCTAGTTCCTATTACCATATCTGCTTGTCCTTCTAATAATGGTTCACAAATTTTAGGAACATAATTTACATCATGTTGTCCATCTCCATCAAATTGAATTGCTATATCATAATTATTTTCATATGCGTATTTATATCCTGTTTGAACAGCTCCTCCAATTCCAAGATTTTTTACTAATTTTATATGGTTTATATTATTATTTGTTAATATTTCTTCTGTTTTGTCTTTTGAACCATCATTAATAACTACATAGTCTATTTCATCACTATATTCTTTTATTTTATTTATTGTATTTAATATATTTTCTTCTTCATTGTATGCTGGTATTATTAATAAAACTTTCATATATTACTTTCCTTTTCGTTTTTTCTTTTGTATTCTATCACGAATAGATTAATATTTCAATATTTTAACATACAAAAATGTATTTATTATAATCAAAAAAGAAGCATGTTTTACATGCTTCTTTTTTAATTTATAGTTGTTAGCTGTAATAATCCTATTACTAGAAACAAACCAGATATTAATGCAATTTTCATATTTTTATTCTCACTTTTTTGACATTTTATTTTATTTGTTGAAATACAAGCTAATAATAATGGCAATATTGGAAATATATATCTAGCTTGATATCCTAAAATATGTAAATATCCTACTGGTGTAAATGACAAATATAATATTGCACTTGTCATTCCATATGGTAATAAAAATGATAATATTAATATAATTTTATCTTTTATTTTAAAATTATAATCATCTTCTGTTAATGATATATAAAATATCACAAATAACATTACAAATATTGCATTTTCTGAATATGATGTAAAAAATACTTCTGGTTGTAATGCTTTTAACCAATTAAAACTTACTAATGTATCTAATATATGATTACTTGCAACTTGTAAATCTAATATTGGATTTGTTAATATTTCTTTAAATTGTTCTACACTATTTATTCCTGCTGATCCTCTATTATCTCCTTCTGTTGATAAGTTCTTATTTTTCATATATATCACAAAAAATGTTCCTAATATTATAAATATAATGCCACATGCAATCATAGCTGGCCAATATTTTTTGTTTTCTTTAATTGTTTTTATTAATGGTAAAATAAATACTAATATAGCTACTGGTAAATATCCTACACCTTTTCCTATTAGCATTATTCCAAATAATATTGCTAATATTATAAATTGTTTCAAAGAAATTTTTTCATTTTCTTTATATAATTTTAGACAATATGCAATAAAAATATATATTGTTCCTAAACATACTCCATCTGCTGAATAAGATGATGCTAATAATAACATATATGGCATAAATGCTATAATGAAAAATATATTTTTCTTAAATGGAAGTAATTTTGTTGCAATATAAACTAATGCTGTATATAATGCTAGATTCATTATTCTTCCTAATATATACATATCTATTATGCTTCCATTTAAAATTCTAGCAATTGCAATACCAAATCCTGGTAATACATATACTAATGGATTATAGTTTGCTGGTGTTGACGGCGTATCTTCCATATTAACTTCATCTGTTACTGATGGTGTATAATTATTTTCCAAAAATTCATCAATATTTATATATTTTGTTATATGTGGTATTTTAGCTATTTCTGTATCTGTAATTGGTTTTTCTACATAATCAAAATTCAAAAATGATACATTTAGTGCTGACATAAAGTGTTTTTTCTCATCAATTGCATGATTATAGTCTGTTGTAAATGTAAATACTATTCCAAAAGTACATCCAGCTATTATTACATTTTTGGAAATATCTTTTGATACATATATAACAAATAATGTTGTTAATAATGATATTATTATTCTTACAGATCCATATCTTACATAATCTATTCCATTTCTTTTTACAAATATCAAAATATATATACAACTTATTACTGAAATAGCCATAACTATATATGTTATTATTCTTTTAGTCTTATTTTTTAATGTTTCTTCTGATGTTTCTAAAAATTTATTTTTAAATATGCAATACAAAATTATAAATATTAAGTATACTACTATTCTACATGGTGAAAAATTATATTCAATTTCTTGACTATTAAATACTTGATGTATTACTTGTACATTACAAAATCCAATTTCAAATATTATCATAGTTGCAATAAAAACAAGTAGTGTATATATTGTTATATTTCTTTTTGAAAATATTTTCATTCTTTTCTCCTCTAATTCTCTATTTTATCTGTTCTAACATTATATTGTGCTGTATTTTTATCAAAATTGATATTTGAATATGGATCACCTGCATCTAACACTTTTCTCCATTTTGTTCTAAAATTATTTGATTCTCTTTCAAATCTTTCTTTCTTTTCTGGAGTATCTTCATATCCTCTTGTTTTTGATTCATAGTGCATAAATTCTACATATGGATTATATATTATTAAATATCCTTTTTGTCTTATTTTTAAACAAAAATCCACATCATTAAATGCTACTGCAAAATTTTCTTCATCCATATATCCTACTTCTTCATATATACTTCTTCTAGAAAATAAACATGCACCTGTAACTGCAGATAAATCTTGTGTTAAACATTCTCTTCCAAAATAAGCATGAAAGTTTTTTGGAGTATTTGTTAAAAGATTTGCAGCTAGGTCACATATTCCAACACCAATTCCTGCATGTTGTATTGATTTATCTTCATAATATAATCTTGCTCCAACTGCACCTACATCTTCTCTTTGAGCAAATCCTATAAACTTTTCAATCCAATTATTTGTCAATAATTCTGTATCACTGTTTAATTGAACAACAAATTCACTATCTGGGCAATTTTTTACTCCAAAATTTATAATTTTTGAATAATTAAATCCTTTTTCCGGATATTTTATTACTCTAACTTTTTCAAGTTTTTGTATTGTTTCATAATAATCAAAAGTCTTTTGTTCTGTACTATTATTTTCTACTACAACAATTTCATAATTATTATATGTTGTAAGTTTTAATATTGAATTAATACAATTTCTTAATAGTTTTACACTATCTTTATTTGGAATAATTATAGATACTTTTGGATTTCCTTTTACTTCATATTCAACTTCATATACACCTGGTATATCTCCACCATGTGTTACTTTAGCTTTTAATCCTTGTCTTTCTAAATGATCTTCAATTACTTTTATTCCTGCTTCATAAGCATATGGTTTTGCATCTGCAACCATTGCTGTTGAATTTGGATGTACTCTCCAATGATATAATATCTTAGGTATATGTATAATATTTTTTGTATTTTCTGTTGCTCTAATTATTATATCAAAATCTTGTGCTCCATTATATTTATCTCTAAATCCACCTAATTTATCCATTAATTCTTTTTTAAACACTGATAAATGTGTAATATAATTATTAGATCTTAGTGTATCTATTGCAAAATCAGGTTTAAAATGTGGATCACATCTTTTATCTTTTGTTCCCTCTATTTTATCCTCATCTGTATAAATAAACTCTACTTCTGGATGTTTATTTATTGTTTTAGCTAATTCATATAAACAAAATACCGGAATTAAATCATCATGGTCTACTAATAATATATAATCACCTGTTGCTAATTTTAATGCTTCATTTGTATTTCCTGATATTCCTTTATTATCATTTAAAAATACATATTTAATTCTTTCATCACTATTAATTATACTATCTAATTCTTCATTCTTTTTTGGACTTCCATCTGCTAAACACATTTCCCAGTTAGAATATGTTTGTTGTTTTAGGCAGTCTACAAGTTCAGTAAAAAAATTTATTGGAGTATTATACATAGGTATAACTATACTAAATTTAGGTTTTATCTTAAATGTTATTTTTCTCTGTTCTTCTAATTGTTCTGGTGTTGGTTCATTATTTTTTATCCAAGTTTGATATTTTTCTCTTTCACTTTGCATTTTTAAGTTTTCACTTCTTCTAAAAATTTTAGAATATATTTTTGATATTACTTTTTTTATTGTTTTTTTGATTCCATACTTTTTTCTATAATATCTTACCTGATTTATTATATTTTGTATTCTCACTTTTTATTTACCTCCTGTATTTATCCCCTTTTTAAATTTTTTCCTAACCATCTTACTGGTTTTGTTACTTTCCATGATGTTGATTCATGAATTTTGTCAATTTGTTGTTTTAGCCTTTCATTTTCTTCTTTTAATTGTTCATTTTCTTTTAATGTATTTGTAGCTTTTTCCATTGTTGTTAAATTATATATCTTTTTATATTGATTAAATTCATCTTTTAAATTTTGATACAAGTCTAATAATGTTTGTCCAGTTCTTGTTCTTTGATGAAGTTGCCATATTTCATCATCTCTTATTTCGTCTTGTAACTTTGAATCTAATTCTTCAAATACTTTCAAAAATTCTGTTAATCTAAGTTTTTCATATAATTCTTTTCCACTTATATATGAATGTGCTACTGGAAAATATGCTATTGCTCTATATATAATAAATTCAATTGGTATATTATAATCAAACCATTCTTGATCATAGAAATATATTTCTCCATCAATATAAAATGAATTATGAAAAATTAAATCCCATAAACCATATTTTACAAAATGTAATTTTTTCAAAATTGTTTCATCTATATTTATATTATATTTTGTAAATATATTATTTTCTTTTATTTGTTCATAATCAACTTCTTCTAATTTTTCTTGTAAATTGTATTGATATTGAGATATTGTATTAAAAAATTCATTTTCCTTTTTATTTTCCAGCAAATCTATTAATATCCTGTCATAACTTTGATGATTTTTCACATATTTACTAATTATTTTATCATTTTCATATCTATCTAATGTTTTTATTCTTTTTTGATTCATTATATCTATATTTTTACTAATTGTTTTTATATGTTCTCTTGCTTCATTATTAGCATATGTTTTTTCTACTCTATCATCATATATAGTTGTTTGTATTTGGTATTTTGATTTTCTTATATTTGTATATGAAACAAATTCTATTCCATTATCTTCTAATTCACTTTTTCCTATTTCTATGAAAAATGAATTAGCAAAAAATTTAAAACTTTGTGGATTTTCTTTTAAAATTTCTGTATATGCTTCTGTTTGATTAAAATTTTCAAATTCTTCTGCACCATATAAAAAGTTTCTATTTATACTTTCCAAATTTGGTAAATAGTTATCTGTAAATATTGCATTTGGAACATTATAATCTGGTAAAACATAATAATATTTATATTTTTTAAATCCTTGCATTTCTAAAAGTTTATCTATCAACTTTTTACTTAGTGCATATGTTTGGTTACAAATTATGTTTTTGTCTGCTTTTAAAGTTGTCCATGATTTCATTCCATATTTATTATCTAAAACTAATATTATTTTTCCACTATCTTTACACAAATTATTAGAAATTTTTAAAAATTTTTCTAATCTTCTATATGCCTTTTTTTCTACTTTATTTTCATATGTTTTTATTGTCCCTATTAATGTAACATAATCATATTGATTATCTGAATATTTTTCTATTTCTGTTACAACTTTTATTTTTATATTATTATTTTTTATATTTTCTATAATTTTTTGCTTTTGTTCTTCAGTTTCAACTATAATTGTTACATTTTTTGTTTTATTGCATAATTCTTCAATAATTTCCGCTTCTATATATCCAATTTGTAAAACATTTGAATTTTTATCCATCGGATACCATTGCAATATATTTTTACTTATTTTTCTATTACTTATAATATCCATTTATTCTCCCTTTTTATTTTTATTTAATACCAATCTAACAATACATGGAATATTTAATATTAAAAAGTTTTCTATATAATATTTAAAGTTTTCATTTTTATATAAACTATGAAATATATTCCATCCTTTAAAATTAATATTATTTTTTTGTTGTAACATTTCGTAATATTTATATGAAATTTCATTTTTCTTTCTTATTTGTTCTGGAAAGATATCAGGATTTTTTACATATGTTCCGAAAACTCCTAATTTGACATTTATAAAATGTTTTCTTATTTCTTCTAAAGAATTTTCTTTACTTATTTTATGTTTAGCTCCTATTTGATTATTTCCATGTTGTCTATATTTTATCAGTCCTTCTGGAAGATATTCTACTTTTCCTTTCATTGAAACTACTAATGATATCCAATGATCATGTAATACATGTTTTGATTCAGTTGGTATTGGTACAATATCTTTTATAAAATCCTTTTTTGACATAATTGTACATCCTGTAATACAATTATATAAATAAACTAATTCTTTTGTATTTTTTGTTTTATTAATTTTTTTGTCTAAATTCATTAATTTATTAAATGATTTATTTATTATTTCTTCTTTTTCATTGACAACAATTAAATCTGTAAAAACTAAATCTGCTTTTGCTTCTTTTAGTTTTTTATATGTTTTTTCTACTTTTTCTGGAAGCCAATAGTCATCTTGATCTGATAACATATATATTTTGTTTTCTACTTTATTTAGTAAAAATTCAAAATTTTTTATATATCCTAAATTTTTCTCTTGAAAATATATCTCTATTCTATTATCTTTTTGAGAATACTTTTTTAAAATCTCACCTGTTCCATCTGTTGAGCAATCATCAGAAATAATTAATCTAAAATTTGAATATGTTTGTTTTAATATGCTTTCAATTTGCTCTTCTAGATACTTTTCGCCATTATATGTTGCCATTAAAATATCTATTTTCTCATCCATATATTACCTCTTTTACTGCTCTTTTTGAACTCTTTTTATATTTATTTTTGTATCTAATTTTACAAGTCCTACATTATCTTTACTTGATATTATTTCTATTAATAAAGCTTCATATTTTCTATTAAGTACTTCTAGTTCTCCATTTGCATTTATATGTGTACAACTAAATGATAATGTATATTTATTTGGGGCAATTGGCAATTTTTGCTTAAATTCTACTTCTGCAATTTCTCCTTTTTGAAATTTTCCTGGATAAATTTTTTCAATCATTGTATTTGTTCCTGCAACTTCTAAGCCATTAAAGTCTTTTATTGTCATTGTAAATATTGGGTTATCTATTTCTTCATTAAATTTTATTTTAGATTTTAATACAACTGTTTTTTCATTATCTATAAATGATAAATATTTATTGTTTTCATCAAAAATTCCATAATCTATTACTTCTGCTTTTAAATTGCCATATTCTATTACATTTGGATTTTCATTAAAATGTGATTTCCATGTTTTTTCTTCTTTTCCTTTTACAAATTTTTTCTCTTCTGTTTTATTTTCTGTTGGAGCATTTCCTGTTATAATCTTTTTATATAATTCTACACCTTCTTTTACTCCACCATCAAATGTTTTTTTACCATTTTGTAATATTATTGTTCTAGTACAATTTTTTAACACATCTGCAATACTATGTGTTACAAACAAAATCGTTTTTCCTTTTTCTTTAAATTGTTGGAATTTCTTAAAACATTTTAATTGGAATGCCATATCTCCAACTGACAATACTTCATCAACTATTAATATTTCTGGATCAACATTTATTGCACATGCGAAAGCAAGTCTTGCAAACATACCTGATGAATATGTTTTTACTGGTTGATATAAATGATCTCCTATATCAGCAAAATCAATTATATCTTGTTTTGTTGCTTCAATTTCTTCTTTTGATAATCCCATTACTTGTCCATGTTGATATATATTTTCAAGTCCTGTAAGTTCCATATTAAATGCTGTTCCTAGTTCAAGTAATGAACTTATTTTTCCATTTACATTTATTTCTCCTGATGTTGGAACTACTACACCTGTTACCATTTTTAATAATGTTGATTTACCTGCACCATTTTTACCTAATATTCCTAGTATTTCTCCTTTTTTTACTTCTAGATTTAAATTATCCATTGCCTTAAAGGTACTATGTCTTTTTATATTTGGAAAAATTGTTTCTACTAATCTATCTTTTTTTGTTGGGTACATTTTATATTCTTTAATTAGATTTTTTATATCTATTACTGTTTCTTGTTGTTCTTTTTCCACTTTTTTCATCCTTTCATTGTAAGAATTATTCTACTTTTATTGTGGTATCCCCATCTTTTTCTATTACATGAATTTTAACTCCTAAGTTTTCCATCCATTGTCTTGTTTCTAATGTTGTCCATGGTCCAGAACCTTTTCCTCCACCACTATCATTGTTCCAAAGCCATTCTGGTGTTGGCCATAAACAGATTCTTGGATTTATTTCTTTATATAAACTTTCTTTTGCTCCACTTTGTCCATGATGTGCTACTTGTACAATATCTGATTTTAATTTATCTTTTTGTGTATTTAACAATTTATCTCCACTTTCTTCACCTGTATCACCTAAAAATAATATTGATGATTTTGGTAAATTCATTTTTATTACCATACTTGAATTATTAAAACCATTATTTGTTATTTCTGGATTTTTTACTCCTAAAATTTCGCATTTTATAAAATCAATATTTATTATTTGATTTAAAGTTACTTCTTCAGTTTTTCCTTTAACTCTTTCATTTTGTAGTGCATTACAAAATTTTTCTGCTTCTTCTGCTCTTTTGGACTCATATTCTTTATACCATTCAATATCATTCATTGTATAATATATTTTTTCTATTGGAATATCTGTTTCTTCAATTACTTTTATAATTGCACTTGCATGGTCTTCATGTGGATGTGTAATAAACCATATATCAACTTTATTTCCTAATTCTTGTATATGTTTTACTAAATTTGGCTCATCTTCATTTAATCCACCATCTATTACAATTACTTTTCCTGTTGATGTTTTCATTATATATCCCATCATTTGCCTACTACTATTGTCTTGCAATTGTGTTAACCTTACATTTGGAGTTATTACTTGTTTAACTATTACAGTTCCTATTCCTAAAATAATTAAAAGTATTATAGTAATTTGAATTATTTTAGATATATTTTGTTTCTTTTTTTCCATATTTAGTTTAATTCCTTCCTTAAGTTAAAGAATTTTATAATACATCTGCAAAGTCTTTTCTTGTTCTTTTAAATATTGAATTTCCCCATATAAATAAAATTATTGTTACTATCCAAAATATTATTGTATAAATTCCATTACCAGCAAAAACAATATTTTCATCTATAAATACTTGTCTAAATGTTGTTATTAAATATGTAAATGGCGTACATTTCATTATTTTTAAAAGTATTGGTTTATCTGCAAGCATTCCTAAATTCCATACAATTGGAGTAAACCAGAAAAATAATTGCATTGCTATTCCTAACAAATTAGAAAAGTCTGGCACTACTGTTGTTATTGCTGATGTAAATCTTGTAAATGCTATTGTAAAAGCATAAACTGCTATTATTGCATATATTAATAATAATACATTTGGCATATATCCATATATAATACAAATTACTGTTGCTATTACTATTAAAAATAGCCCAACAAAACTTGAGGCAACTATTGATATTACTGGTATTATATTTACTGGAAATACAACTTTTTTTACTAAGTAACTATATGTTCTTATTGAATTACTTGCTGACATTATTGAATCATTTATCCATTGCCACATTGTCATTCCAGGGAAAAACCATACTGCATATGGATAATCCCCTCCACTTCCTGCTTTTAATATGAATTGAAATACTATTGCATATGTCAACATAAATATGAATGGTTGTAAAAATCCCCATATTGCTCCTAAACTTGTATTTGCAAATCTATTTTTAAAATCGTTTTTTCCTAATTGCATTATTAATTTTTTATTTTTTATTATATCTTTAAAAAATTCCACTTATTGTATCATTCCTTTCGCCTATTATATAATTGCTTTTTCTCGGTATATTCTATATTAAATTGATACTATTGTCAAGAAAAAATAGACAATCCTTCTTCTTAAAAGATTGCCTATTTTTTACTATTCCATCAAACTTACAACACTATCAAAAATTTCTTTATTACTTAATTTTTTACTTGTATTTTCTGTAATACAAATTACTATTTTATCATCATCTTGACAATATGCATATGTTTGATATTTATCAAATTCTTCAAATGGATTATCTAAAATTTCACCAGATATTGCATCAATATAATATTTTTTGCTATTAATTCCTATTATATATTGTTTATTACTATTTATTATTTTTTCTATTTTATTATCATAATCACTATTTTTTTTGGATGATATTGTTAAATATCCATTTTTATCAATTTCATATTTTGAATTTAGATTATTATTTAAATAATTTAAAATCTTCTCTCTACTCTTTTCTTCCACCCAAATTCCATTATTTGTAGGATATTCATCATCAAATATTTTTGTTGCTTCATCTAATGTTATTTTTCTATTTTCTACTAATCCTGCAAATGCAACTTTAAAATTTTCTGAAGCCTTTATTGCTAAAACTTTTCTTCCATCATATTCTGTTTCAATATCATATAGATTTTCATCACCTGTTGCCCCATATTCTTTTTTTAAATCTTCCAATGTTGCACTTTCATTATACATTTCTGAATTTTGCTTTAATTCATCATAATTAATGATATCTTTATTATTCTTCTTTTTTCTTGCAAATACCCCAATTATAATTCCAACTACTATAATTAGTAAAATAGATATTATTATTATTTTCTTTTTCATAATTATATACCTTTCAAATAATTTAAAGTAGCATTAATATATTTTTGCATTAATCCCATTTTATTTACTTGCACATAACCTGTTGCATATGGTAATTCTACTAGTGCAACTTTAGCGTTTAAGTTTAATCTTGCCCATGATATCAAATATTGTTCTCCATATCTTCCATATCCTGTAGTTCTACAAGAAGGATATTGTTCTTTATAATATTTACAAATTGATTCATCACCTATTAGTTGATCTTCCCATCCATGTAAATCTATTACAACATTTTGACCTTTTGTTGATTTATGTGTTAACATGAAATCTCTTAAATATTCTGCTTCATATGCTTGAAATCCTTCTGTTCCATTATATCTTCTACTATCTGTAAACCTTTGATATTCACTTCCTGTTTGCCAGCATCTGTTTATATCAATTCCTTTATCTGCTTTACTATATAATGTTCTTCTTCCTGGTCCCATATTACTTGTTCCTAATTTTCTTCCATCTGGATTTACTTCTGGAAATAAGTATATAGTCCATTTTGAAGCTAATTCTTGATCAGCATCTTTTATTAGTCTTTCATAAAATGCATTTGCTGTATCTACTAATACTCCACCATCTCTATCCCAAGAATCTTCAAAACCATGTACACAAAATGTTGCAAATAATACATTTGGTCCATATCCAAATTTATAACATATTAATTCTGTTTCATTACTTACACCTCTTAAATATGCACCACTATAACCATATTTTATTATTTTTCTTTCTATCTTTTCTCCTAAAAGAATTTCTTTTTTATATTCTTCTATTATTTCATTATTATTTTTTGACAAAACTTGAACTTTTATTGTATGATTTCCTTTTGTATATGATTTTACATTTAATTTTGCTTTAAATCCCGGATTTGGATTTTCTTTTACTGTTCCACTTCCTTTTATTGCTTTTATTACATCATTTCTTTTTTCTAATGTAATATTATCTATTTTTTTATCATCAAATTTTACAATTATTTCTTTATCTGCAAGTTCTGACATTACCCAACCTCTAATTGTAATCTCATTTGCTTTTGTTTCAGTATAATCTGGCTCATCCCAATACATTTGAGTATTATATTTTTTCAAATAAAACTTTTGTGTTTGAATATATTTAGATATTTTTTCTCCAACAGTTATTACTATTTTTAATGTATGTTCTCCATCTTTTAAATTTGATATATTAATTTCAGATTTAAAACCTGGTTGTGGATTTTCTTTTTCTGTTCCATATCCATTTATTGCTTTTAATACATCTGGTCTATCTTCTCTTTCTATCTTCACATCTGTTAATTCTTTATCATCAATATAAATTTTTACTCCTGTATTTTTTTCAGTACACATTAACCATCCTCTTATTTTCAAGTTATTTTTTATGTTTTGATTAGGTTCTGGAGAATCTATATATGATGTTGCAATATATCTTTCATAATTTATTTTTTTAGTTTCTTCTGCTAATTTCTTTCCATTACTAGATATTATTTCTATTTTTAATGTATGTTTTCCATCTTTTATATCATTCGAATTTAAATAAAGTTCAAATCCTGGCTTTGGATTTTCTTTTTCTGTTCCACACTCTGTTATTGCTTTTAATACATCTGGTCTTTTTACTCTTATATATTCCTGATTTTCTATTTCTTTATTATCAATATATACCTTTAATTTTGCACTTTTGTCATTTGATTTAAACCAGCCTTCTATTTTAGTTTTTGCTGTTATCTTTCTTTCATTTGTGTCAGGATAATCTATATACATTCTTGCTTTTTCATCTTCTAATATGAATTTTTGATTATGCTCTGCTAAAATTATTCCTTCTCTTGATACAATTTTTGTAACAATTTCATGTTTTCCTTTTGAGATTTTTCCTAATTCTATATTACATTTATATCCTGGTAATTTATTTATGCCTTCTGCTGAATACCCTTTTATTGCTTCTATTACATCTTTTCTTTCTATTCTTTCAAGATTTTGGATTGTTTGCTCTTTTCCATCTATATATGCTTTTATTTCTGATTTTTCATCATCTGTCATTACCCAACCTTCAACAGTCATATTTTTAATTACTTTGTCATTGGTAGGATAATCAATATATGTTTGTGCATTATATTTTTTTATAACTATGTTTTTGTTTTCTTCTACTAATAATTTATTATCATTTGATAATATTTGAATTTTTAGAATATGTTTACCATCTTTTATGTTATTGGTATTTAAATAAAATTCAAATCCTGGCTTTGGATTTTCTTTCTGTGTTCCATATCCTTTTATTGCTTTTATTACATCAGGTCTTTCTACTCTTTTTAAATTTTCTACTTTTTGTTCATTATTGTCTACAAATATTTTTATTTGAATTTTATTATCATTTGACATTACCCAACCATCAATTTTGTACTTACTAGTAATTTGCGTATCTTTATTTTCTGGGTTATCTATATACATTTTTGCTTTTACTTCCACTGTCTCTTTAGTTTGAGCATATGATATTTTTATTCCACAAGTTAGTATAATTATAAATAAAATTAATAAAATTGGTACTATTTTAGTTTTCATTTGAATCTCTCCTTTTAATTTACTACTTTTACTCTTTTGAAGGCTATATATGCTATAATAGGAAAATGAAATAATAATATTTCTTTAATCATCTTTTTTAATTGATTCTTTCCTGCTAATATTTCAAAATAAGTATTCATATAATAGATACATTTGTGTTTTAAAATAGTTTCATAATAATTAATATTTTTTTCAATAAATTTTTTATCTTTTGCATTATTCACATAGTCTGCACACATTCTAACTCCACCTAAATATGCTCTGTTTATGGCATCTTCTCTATATTTCAAAAATGAATTGTAATCACTTCCATTTTTCTTTTTCCATCTTGAAACATTTTGAGAAAAACTTCTTCCACCAAAAACATTTGTATTATGTAATCTATAGTCAAAAAGTGTTTCTCTTATATAACACATTCCTTTTCCTTCATTTGCAATAAATGCTGCTAACCAATCATGTGCTATTACGCTTTTTTTAAATGGTATCATTTTATCTCTTACAGATTTGGTTATTATCTGTGAACAGCCTATCCCTACACATCTTGAAATTGCCAAATTGCTTTTTCCTTTTATTAATGGTACATTTTTATACTTAAAATAATCATCTTGTATTACTAATCCATCTTCATCTATTTGTCTACAATTACAATATACCATATCAACATTTTCTTCTTTTAATTTTTTTAAACTTTTTTCTACTTTATCTTTATGCCAAACATCATCATGATCTGAAAACATTATATAATCTGCTTTTGATTGTTGTAATAAAAATTCAAAATTCTTATTATATCCCAAATTTTTTGGTTGTAGAAACAACTTTATCCTATTATCTAATTCTTGATATTTTTTTAATATATCTTTTATCTTTTGTTCTGTTGAACAATCATCACTGATATATATTCTTATATTTTTATATGTTTGCTTTAATATACTATCTATTTGCTTTTCCAAGTACTTTTCATTTGTATTATATGTTGTTACTAATATATCAACTAATTCTTCCATCCTCTTCCTCTTTTACATCTTCCTTTTCACTATTTAAATGATTTATTATTGTTATTATTCCACTTACAATTACTAATAAATAAAAGTTAATGCCTCTATTCAATAATACTGCACTACTCATAACATTTGCAGGATATATATTTCTAAATATTTCTGTAAATGCTCCTTCTGTTACACCAACAGCACCTGGTGATGGTATTCCTGAAACTGTTGCATATAAAATAGATTGTATTGAAATCATTTTTAATATATTATTTTCTGAAAAACCTAATGCTCTGTATGTCCAATATGTTACACTATAATATACTAAAAATTGAACTAGAGTAGTTATTAATATTTTTACCATTAGTATTTTATTTTTCTTTACATACCTAGCTCCTTCTTGATATTTCATTAATTCTGTTTCAAATTTTTCTTTTTTGGCATCAAGATTTTTTACTTTAAAAAATTCTAAAATTTTAATAGCTACTTTTATTAACCATTGTGATAATCTTTTTGAAAACACACCTATTAAAAGTAATATTAATGCACTTGAATTTAATAAAATTCCAATAATGAATAATATTATGAGCAATTTATTTAAATATTTATAATTAAATATTAAACTAACTAATGCTATACTTATTGTTGATATTTGCATACTTGTTAAATTCAACAATAATGCTAATGTAGAATTAGATACAGATATTCCATCTTTGTACATATAATATATTTGCATTGGTTGTCCTCCACTTGCAGCCGGAGTTACTGAACTAAAGAAAAATCCAATTAATGCATATTTTATATTTTTAATAAATGTTGATTTTTCGTTTAACTTTTTTAATGTTCTTCCTATGTTTTGGGCTTCAAGTATTATATATATAAACATACATAAAATACCCATAAATACAAATTCTAGTCTAGCTGAAAATATTATATTTAATATTTCTATTGGATTTTGATCTTTTAATAATATATAAAATGTTAATACTATTAATATTATAAATATTAATGCATTTCTAAACATTTTTCCTTTTTTCTTCATTGTTTACCTTTCCTCTCACTTTAAAATATTATCATATTTATACATTATAATCAATATTTATACTCTTTTTTAATAAAATGTTAATTATTGTTTAAAATTTCCAGTTCTTGACTTTTGGAAATTTTTGGATTATAATAAAAAATGTAGATGAGAGTCATCTACCATGTATTGAGGCTTTTCTTAGGAGGTATCTTTTATGAATTACACTAATGATAGTATTTGGCTCACCACTTCTAAAAAAATTTCTTTTGATAAAAAAGTTCCACAACCTGAAAAAGTAGTCATGGCAGAACTTAGTTATATGCCTTGCGCCAAAAACGCAGGTTTTGACTACTATAAAGATCTCAACAGAGAGCTTTTTCATAAGTTCTGCAGGGCAACTTATCAAGCAAAAGTGAAAGTTGAAAGAGGCATTTTAACCGCTGAAATAACTTCCAGATTCTAAAAAAATTAGTGCAAGCTTCAAAACCCCACAAGCACATACTTGTGGGGTTTCTATTTAATATTTTTCTAATTTATCATTAAAATACAATTTTGAAACAAGTTCAAGCTCATTTAAAGATTCTGATTTCAAATTAAATGAAAATAATTTTTTGGCCGGTGCCATAACAATATATCTTATTGCAGATACTGTACTTTCTGATACAGATATTGCCCCTTTATCTATTTTTCCACAACTTTCACATTTCAATCCATTATCTTTAATACTGAAATATCTTAAATTTTCTTTCACTTTACAGCTAGAACATCCATTAATTCTAGGTAAAAATCCTAAAAAGCATAATAATTTTAACTTAAAAGTACTAATAACCAGCTTAACATCTTTATCTGTTTCAGATAATGTATATAGTGTATTCAAAAATAATTGTAATATTTTATAACAATTCTCATTTTCATCTGTAACTTCTCTTATTATTTTGGTTATTTCAATTGCTTCATTTAATTTATCTAAATCTGTTCTTAAATTATAAAATACTTCTATTGTGTCACATGAATTTATATTATATGTATTTGAACCTTTATACATCATATATTCTCCAAAACAAAATAATTGTGTACCAGCAAGCAAAGCACTTCTTGGGCGCCTTGCTCCTTTGGCAACACATGATATTTTTCCTAAACCTGGAGTTAACATTGTAAGCATTTTATCATAATCTCCTAAATTACTTTCAGAAATTATTATTCCACTCGTTTTTACTGTCCCCATATTTTTCCGCCTTTTGCTCCAATTTATTAATTTGTAACTTTTCTTCCATTCCTTGAAATTGTTTTAATTCTAAAAATGTATTAACATCTCCTGTATTTTTAAATGTATCCCATGCAATTTTTTTTATCATAAGCTCCACTTCCTTTAACATTATCTTTTGCATTTTATTACTTTTTATTCATATTTGTGCTTATTATTGTAATTTAAATTTCTTTACAACTGATGTATCATCAAGCCAATTTTCCTTAACTTTTACCCATGTTCTTAAATTAACTTTTATTCCAAAATTCTTTTCCATATCAATTCTTGCAGCTTGTCCAATTCTTTTAAGCATAATTCCATCTTTTCCAATTATTATTCCTTTATGTGATTCTCTTAAACAATATATTGTAGCTTCAATGTCATAAAATTCTTCTTTATTTTTTGTCTTTTTTAATTTCATTTTTGTAACTTCAACATATATCCCATGTGGAACTTCATCTTGTAAATACATTAATGCTTTTTCTCTTATGGTTTCTTCTGCGAGTTGTCTCATTGTTTGATCTGTATATTCCTCTGTATCATAATATGCTGGACCTGGTTTTAAAACCTTTTCTATTTCATCTAATATAATATCTCTATATTTTGCTTTTATTGATGATACTGGAATTACAGCTTCAAAATTATATTCTTTTTGATATAAATCAATCAAATTTAATAAGCTTTCTTTTTTTACTAAATCAATTTTATTAATAATTAGTATTGTTTTTTTCTTAGATTCTTTTATTTTTTCTAAGATTCTCATATCTCCTCTACCAATTTCATTACTTGTTGCTTCTATAATAAATAATATTAAATCTATATCTTTTATTACACCAAATGAAGTTTCTATCATTGTTTCATTTAATTTTGTTTTTGGTTTATGTATTCCTGGAGTATCTATAAATATGATTTGAGAATTTTCTCTATTAACTATTCCTTTTATTGCAGTTCTTGTTGTTTGAACTTTATTTGCTGTTGCCGCTACTTTTTCACCAACCAACAAATTCACTAATGTTGATTTTCCAACATTAGTTCTTCCTAACATTGCTACAAAACCTGACTTAAATTCTGCCATTATTCTTCCTCCATTTGTTTTACTGTATATTCTAATATACTAACTGTTTTTATGTCTAATTTTGATGTTATTTCATCATTCTCTAATTTTCCAATTTTTACATTCTTTTTTGAATTTAATTTTATATCCATATCACTTAATTTTACCATTATTCTTGTATCTTTATCCATACCCTCTGGTAATGTTTTATTTTGATTATCAAAATAAACACAATTTGAAAATGCAATTACATGTGCACCTTTTTCTAATTTTATTTTATATAAGTTAATTTTACTACTCTCTGAATTCTTTATTGCTTGTTCAATCTCATATTCTGCATCTAAATTAAACACATTTATTTCATTAGCATCTATTGTTTTATCTTCATCTGTCCACATATATGCTACAATATCTTCACTTGTTGAAATTTTATTAATTGCATCATTAACTCTCCATATTACTTGACTTATATTAACTTTATAGTCAACAACCTTATATTGTTTTCCTAATCCTAAAATTAAAAACTTATTTTTTGGATTTTCTCTATGTGATTTATTTGCTAATTTTTTTGTTTTTCTTGTATCTTCTTCAAGATTTCCAAATATATCTATTTCCTCATCAATATCTTGATTTGACTTTTTTTGCTCTGCTTTTAATTCTTTTAAATATTTGTCTAATTCTTTTGGTTCCAAAGAATTAGTTTTTACTTTATTAATAACAGTCAATTGATTTGTTGTTGTTAAATATATTGAATCTAATTCCTCTTTATTTAATTTTGCTCTTTGAATATGATCCATTGTAATTCCAAATTCTTCAAAATCCTCTTCAAATTCAAAAGTTTTTGCATGTGGTTTTACATTAACAACTTCTTTTTCTCCCTCTGCTAATGCATTTACTTCATCTTTATTACTATATTTCCAGAATTCAAAAATACTTTTTTTATGACTATCTATTTCTTCTATAAATGCTACTGCATTTTCAATCTTTTTGATCAAATTTACCTTTTTTAGTTTTATTGCATTAATATCCATTTTAGTATTATTAAATTCATTTTCTCTATTTTTGGCATTTTTGCCTTGTTCTAGTAATTCATCTAATGTATACTGTTTCTTTATTTTTTCTTCAACATAATCTTCTTTATAATCTTTTTCTAAATTTGTCTTTTCTTCTATTATTACTTTTTTTTCTTCTTTCTTTTTTGACTTTTTGCCACTATATTTAAAGAAATATTTAACTTTTCCAAAAAATGTTTTTTTACATTCTAAAAATGTTGAAATCTGCTTTTCTTTTTCTATATAATCTATCTCTAATTTTCCTGTTTCTTCTTTTAATAATTTTAATTTTTGATTATATTCTTGATTATTTTTTATTGCTTCATTTTCGATATTAACCATTTTTTGATATTGTTCATTTATCCAATCACCTAATTCGTCATATTTTAATAATTGATCTTTATAATAAAATTCTATTTCTCCTTGTTTATCTATTTGAGTATCAAATTTATAATATTCTGATAGTTCTGATTGAATTATATATAATGCTTTTATTAATTTAAAGAACTTACTAGCCTCTATTTTATTTGAAAGCTTAGTCTTATACTCAGATTTTATTGTACCTAATATTTGAGTTTGTCCAACAACTTGTAAAGATATTTTATCTGTTTTATCATATACTTCATATATTGATGGCCAATCATTTGTAAATGTCCATAAATAATTTTCTAAACTTTGAATTTCTGTTTTATTCAATAATTCTTTTGAATAATCAATATTACTTATTGGGACAAATATTTTTCCAGCTTTTTTCTTTTCTAACTGTTTTTTTAATACATAAAAAAATGTTGAATAATCTTTATCTTGTGTTGGAACTATCATAAAATATTTTTCATCTGTTTCTGAATAGTAAATTTGCCATAAATAATTTTTTGAATACCTTACTTTAAATGGTATTTTTTTAGTTAATGCTTGTTGTTGTTGTTCGACTTCTTTTATTTCGTCAATTTCAACATCTTTTAACATTTGTAAAAATGTTTCATATAACTTTTGTTCTTCTTCTGTTTTTGGTTCTAAATATGAAACTAGTGGTTTAGCTTTAGAATATTTTGTTTTGGTATCATCTAACCTATTACATGGAGTTAATAAAATTTCTAACTCTTTTGGTGATATATATCTATATTGTCTATATTTATTTTCTTCTATTCCAATATTTGGCTTAAAATTTAAAACCTCAACATATTTTAATGTTGCTGGTATTTCTTCTAAATTTAATCCTATATATTCTAGTTTTTCAGTTATATCTTGTGAAATTTTATTTTTCAAAACTAGATTCTCCTTTCGTTATTTTTCATATTTATTTTACTATTATTTAATAAAAATATCAACATTTTCACTTTTCATTTTTTATAAATATTAGTATAAATTTTTAATAAGAAAAAAATTCTTCAATTCTGTTAATGAGTTCTTCATAATTTGTTATATGATTTATTTCATTTCTAAAATTTGATGAATCTGCCATATTCTTTGTATATGCTGATATGTTTTTTCTCATTTCATTTATTCCTATTTTTTCTCCTTTTTCTTTAATTGCTAATTCTATATGTTGTTTTATTAATTGGAACTTTTCTTCTTTTGTTGGTCTTGATATTTTTTGATTATTTTCTAAAAAATATTTTATTTGTTCAAATATCCATGGATTTCCAATTGTTCCTCTTCCAATCATTATTCCATCAACACCTGTATATTCAAACATCTTTATTGCTGACTCTTCATCAATTATATCTCCATTTCCTATAACAGGAATTTTTACAGATTCTTTAACTTTTTTTATTATATCTAAATCTGCTTTTCCAGTATAATACTGTTCACGTGTTCTTCCATGAATTGTTATTGCTGATACTCCACATTCTTCTGCAATTCTTGCCAACTCACATGCCACAATTTTTTCATCATTCCATCCTTTTCTAAATTTTACAGTTACTGGTTTTGTTGAAAATTTCACAACTGATTTTATTATTTCTTGAGCTTTTTCTAAGTTTAATAATAATTTACTTCCATCACCATTTTTTACAACTTTTGGAGATGGACATCCCATATTAATATCAACTATATCTGCAAATTGACTTACATATTTGGCAGCAAATCCCATTGTTTCAGGGTCACTTCCAAATATTTGCATACTTATTGGTACTATTTCTCCATCAGATTTTAATAATTGTTTAGTTTTATCATCCCCATAAAAAAGGGCCTTTGCACTGACCATTTCTGTACATACTAGGCCTGGCTGAAATTTTTCTGTTATTATTCTAAAAGGCAGGTCTGTTATACCTGCCATTGGAGCTAATATTAAATTATTGTTTAATTCTACATTACCTATTTTTAATTTTTTTAAATACATCTTTTTCTCCTATTTATTAAACAATCCATTTCTTCTTTGACTACTAATATTTAGCAAAATTCCTATAGCAATAAAACTTGTCATCATAGAACTTCCACCATAACTTACAAATAATAATGGAACACCTGTTATTGGTAATAATCCCATTGTCATTCCTACATTTTCTAAAGTATGAAACAAAAATATTCCAGCAATTCCTATGGCAACATATGCTCCTGCTTCATCTTTTATTCCTTTGGCAACTTGTATTGCTTTTACTATTATTGTTATATTTAATAATATCACTAGTGCTGCAACTATAAATCCCATTTCTTCTCCAATTACAGCAAATATAAAATCTGTTGTTTTTGGATATAAATATCCTAGTTGTGTTTGATTTCCTTTTAACACTCCCATTCCAGTAATTTGTCCTGATCCTATTGCTAATTTTGATTGATATATATTATATCCTGCTCCAGATGGATCTGATTCTGGATTTAAAAATGTATCAATTCTTTTCTTGGCATGATCTGGTAATATGAAATTATATGTTACTGGTGCTGCTATAACAACAATTAATGTTGCTAGTATAATATATTTTCTATCAATTCCAGCAACAAATATCATTAATAGGAATGAAACTATATATGCTGCTGCTGTTCCATAATCTGGTTCTATAATTATCAATGCTAATGGAATTGATACTGCTAATAATATTAACATTAACTTAGAGATTTTATTTATTTCATTTCTTCCTTTTCTAATTTGAATAAATGATATTATATATGACATAAATAATATTATAAATATTTTGGACAATTCTGCTGGTTGAAATGAAAACAAATCATCTCCTATTATAAACCAACTTCTTGCCCCACTTATTGGTTTTGTAAATAATACTGCTATCAACATTATTATTGAAATACCATAAAAAATTGGTGATACCTTCACTAAAACTTTATAGTCTATTAGCATAACTATTAACATGAGTATTAAGCTTATTCCAATCCAAACTGTTTGTTTTTTAAATTCCTCTAAATTTGTATCATATGATGCAGAATACAATGCAATTAATCCTATTATACATAATACTAGTGCTAATAGTGGTATCCACCACTCAATTTTTCTTAATCTTCTTATATTCATTTAACCACTCTTTATTTTTTTAAGTTCTTATTTTTGCTTTTCTTATTTTTATTATATTGGCTATTATTTTTTGTTTTTTCTGTATCTTTATTTTCTGAATCTTCAGCTACATCTTCTTCCAATTTTTCATCTGAACTATTTTCAATTTTTATTTTTTCTTTTTCAACTTCTATTTTTTCTAAAGTTTCTTTTTCTTGATGTTTTTCTTCAATTTTTTTATTTTCTTCATCTTTTGTTATTACTTTAGCATTTTGTCTTGCTTCATCTTTTATATTTAATATTGGAATATTAGCATATAATGCTGGTGCACCTTTTGTTCCATCCCCATTTTCTTTATTTGTTAATTTTACATCTATTGCACTTTCATCTATTTCTATGTATTTTTTTATTACGTCTATTATTTCTTGTTTCATCAAATCTAAAAAGTCTGCAGATACATTTGCTCTATCTTGCATTAATACTAGATGTAGTCTTTCTTTTGCGGCATCTTTAGATTTTAATGTTTGATCTTCTTTTTTTGTTATCTTTCTTACTAATTTCATTATGTTTTCAAACATTATCCTTTCTCCTTTATTGTTTTCTATTTTTTAAATATATTTTTTATTTTTGCAAAAAATCCTTTTTCTCTTCCAGGAATTGTAACTTCTATATCCTCTCCTAATACTCTTTTGGCAATCTCTAAATATGCTTTTCCTGATGGTGCTTTTCTATTTTGTATTACAGGTTCTCCTTTATTTGTTTGTGTTATTATATATTCATCATCTGGTACAACACCTATTAAATCTATAGATAGTAGATCTACTATATCATCTACATCCATCATTTCACCTTTTCTTACCATATTAGGTCTTATTCTATTTATTACCAATTCTGGATTTTTTATTTCTGATGCTTCTAATAATCCTATAATCCTATCTGCATCTCTTATTGCAGATATTTCAGCTGTTGTTACAACAATTGCTCTATCTGCTCCTGCTATTGCATTTTTAAATCCTTGTTCAATTCCTGCTGGACAGTCTATAAGTATATAATCAAATTCTTCTTTTAATTTTAATGTTAAATTCCTCATTTGTTCTTCATTTACTGCACTTTTATCTCTTGTTTGTGCCGCAGGCAATAAATATAATTCTTTAAATCTTTTATCTTTTATTAATGCTTGTCTTAATTTACATTTTTCTTCAACAACATCTACTATATCATATACAATTCTATTTTCTAGTCCCATTACAACATCTAGATTTCTTAAGCCTATATCTGTATCTATTAATGCTACTTTTTTTCCTTCTAATGCTAGGCTTGAGCCCAAATTTGCTGTTGTTGTTGTTTTTCCAACTCCACCTTTTCCTGATGTTATTACTATAACTTCTCCCATACTTTTCCTCCTTAGGATTTTGTTTTTTCATTTTTTTGCTCTTTTATTTATCCTAAATTATGCTTATATAATACACTCAAATTGAAAAAAAGTCAATATGAATATTGACTTTAATTACCATAGTTTGTCATATTTTTATTTGCATTTTTTTCATTTTCAATTTATATTATACTATAAAAAAGTTATTTAATAATTATTTGAATATATTTTGTAAAAAATTAATGGAGTATAGTTCTATACTCCCATTATATTATATCCATTATCTGCATAAATAACTTGACCTGTAACTGCTTCTGACATAGAACTTAATAAAAATGTTGCTACATTTCCAACTTGTACAGTTGTAACATTTCTGTGTAAAGGAGCCTTTTGTTCTACTACATTTAATATTGAACTAAAATCTTTTATTCCTTTTGCAGATAATGTTTTTATTGGTCCTGCTGATACTGCATTAACTCTTATATTTTCTTTTCCTAAATTTTCTGCTAAATATCTAACACTAGATTCTAATGCTGCTTTAGCAATTCCCATTACATTATATCCTTCTAATACTTTTGTTGAACCATGATATGTTAATGTAATTAAACTTGCATTTTCATTTAGCATATCTAATTCTTTTGCCATTCTTGCAATTAATACAAATGAATATGCACTAACATCACAAGCATGTGCAAATCCTTCTTTACTTGTATATATAAAATCATTATGCAAATCTTCTGTATTTGCATGTGCTATTGCATGTACTATTCCATCTATTTTTCCATTTTCTTCTTTTATTTTTGTAAATGTCTCTCTTACTTTTTCATCTTCTGAAGCACCATTTAATACATATGCTTTACTTCCTTTAAATTCTGATACAAGTTCTTCTATTTTTTCTTTATTTTCTTCTCCCATATATGTAAATAATAATTGTGCTCCATTTTCATAAGCTGATTTTGCAATTCCAAATGCTATACTCCATTTGTTTCTTATTCCCATTATTAATATTTTTTTACCTTCTAATAACATTTCTTTTTTTTATAGTTTATAAAATTTGTGTATAATTCCTTTTTATTAGACAATTATTTAAACACAAACAAACTATTTTCCTCCTTTTTATAATATTTGAAATTCTCCCATATTTCTAAACTTTTGGTATCTTTCTTCTTTTATATCTTCTGGTTTCATTTTAGCATATTTTTTTATTGCTTTCAAAATTTCATTTTTCAAATTTTGGCTAACAACTTCACAAGCTTCACTTTCTTCAATTTCTGGTTCTTTTATTATTTCATCAATTACATTCATTTCTTTTAAATCTTTGGCTGTTAATTTCATTTTTTCTGCCGCTTCTTTTGCTCTTGAAGCATCTTTCCATAATATACTTGCATATCCTTCTGGTGAAAGAATTGAATATATAGCATTTTCAAGCATTAATACCTTGTTTCCAAGTCCTAATGCTAAAGCTCCTCCACTTGATCCTTCTCCAATAATAATACTAATTGTTGGAACTGTTAAACTTGCCATTTCTAACATTGAACTTGCAATTGCTTCACCTTGTCCTCTTTCTTCTGCTCCAATTCCTGGATATGCCCCTTTTGTATCTATAAAAGTAATTACAGGTCTATGAAATTTTTCTGCTTGTTTCATAAATCTTATTCCTTTTCTATAGCTTTCTGGATTTGGCATTCCAAAATTTCTTTCAATATTTTCTTTTGTTGTTCTTCCTTTTTGTTCTGCTATAATTGTAAAATTTTGATTACCAATTCTTGCAAGTCCACAAACTATTGCTTTATCATCTCTAAATTGTCTATCTCCATGTAATTCAATAAATTCATCAAATATTTTTTCTATATAATCTAATGATGTTTTTCTTTTAGGATTTCTTGCAATTTCTACTTTTTCATAAGCATCCATTTTATCTTTCCTTCCTTAAAATCTGATTTATTCTCACACAATTCTAACTTTCTGTCATCAATAAAAACTTCTAACTTTTATTATATATATTATTTATTTAATTGTATTAGATTTGATAATGTATTTTTCAAATCTTTTCTTTCAACAATTTTATCTATAAATCCATGTTCTAATAAAAATTCTGCTGTTTGAAATCCTTCTGGTAATTTCTCTCCAATGGTTTGTTCAATAACTCTTTGACCAGCAAATCCTATCATTGCACCTGGTTCTGCTAAAATTATATCTGCTATACTTGCAAAAGATGCTGTTACACCTCCATAAGTTGGATCTGTTAGAACAGATATATATAATAATCCTGCTTCATTTAATTTAGATATAGCAGATGTTGTTTTTGCCATTTGCATTAATGACATTATTCCTTCTTGCATTCTTGCACCACCAGAAACGCAAAATATTATTATTGGAAGTTTTAATTCTACTGCTTTTTCTATTGAATATGTAATC
Organism: Clostridium sp. 26_21; assembly: GCA_001915995.1. Classification (GTDB taxonomy): domain Bacteria; phylum Bacillota; class Clostridia; order TANB77; family CAG-508; genus CAG-269. The sequence goes on along the minus strand of MNRO01000022.1, from coordinate 22,650 downwards.
TTTTCACCAACAACTACTCCCATACTTCCCATCAAAAATCCACTATCCATTACACATATTACAACATCTTCACCATTTATTTTTCCTTTTCCTGCACTTACTGCTTCCTGCAATCCTGTTTTTTCTCTTAAAGCTTTTATCTTTTTAGTGTAATCTTCTAAGTTTAATGGATTTGTTGTATCTATATTCAAGTCAAATTTTTGATATGTTCCTTCATCAATTATACTTTCAAGCCTTCTATTTATATGCATTCTAAAATATCCACCACAATTAGGACAAATATTCATATTTTCTCTGATTGTTTCTTTATAAATTATTTCTTTACATTTATCACATTTTACCCATTTTCCAACAGGTATATCAACTTTGTTTTCTTTTCTTTTGGCAGTAGGTTCTCTTTTTTTTATTTTGTCTACTATCATATTTAACCTCTTTCAATAAAATTATTTCTTTAATATTTCTTTTTCAATAAAAGAAGTATCAAAATTTCCCCTAATAAAATTTGGATTTTTAATTATTTTAAATAAAAAGTCTATATTTGTATCAACACCTTCAATCACAGTTTCTTCCAATGCTCTTTTCATTTTGCTAATTGCTTCATTTCTACTATCTCCATGTGTTATTATTTTGGCTATCATTGAATCATATGTTGGTGGAATTGTATATCCTTCATATATTGCTGTATCTATTCTTACACCATTACCTCCTGGTAAGTTTAATCCTGTAATTGTTCCTGGACATGGCATAAAATTCTTACTAGGATTTTCTGCATTTATTCTACATTCCATACTATATCCTCTAAATTCAACATCTTTTTGTTTTAATTTTAATGTTTCACCTGCTGCTATTTTTATTTGTTCTTTTACTATGTCTATACCTGTTCTTTCTTCTGTTATTGGATGTTCTACTTGAATTCTTGTATTCATTTCCATAAAATAAAAGTTTTTATCACTATCCACTAAAAATTCTATTGTTCCACAACTTGTATATCCTGCAACTTTAGCTGCTTTTACTGCCGCTTCTCCCATTTTATTTCTTAATTTATCATCTATTGCTGTTGATGGTGTTTCTTCTAATACTTTTTGATTTCTTCTTTGAATTGAACAATCTCTTTCTCCTAAATGTATTACATTTCCATGTTCGTCTGCTAATATTTGAATTTCTACATGACGAGGATTTTTTATGAATTTTTCCATATATATTTCATCATCATTAAAAGATATTTTTGCTTCTTGTTTTACTATATTATAATTTTTTTCTAGTTCTTCAGAATTATTTGCAATTCGTATTCCCTTTCCACCACCACCAGCTGCTGCTTTTAGCATAACAGGATATCCTATTTTTTCAGCTGTTTTTATTGCATCTGTAAGCCCTGTAACACTTCCTTTTGAACCTGGTATTACTGGAACTCCTGCAGATTCCATTAATTTTTTTGCATTTGATTTATTTCCTAATAATTCTATTACTTGATATTTAGGTCCTATGAATTTTATATTTGATTCTTCACATATTTTTGCAAATTGACTGTTTTCTGATAAAAACCCAAAACCTGGATGTATTCCATCTGCCCCTGTAATATGTGCTGCCTCTATTATGTTTTTGAAATTCAAATAACTTTTATTTGAGCTTGCTGGGCCTATACAAATTGCTTCATCTGCAAGTTTTGTATGCATTGCATCTTTATCTATTTCTGAATATACTGCTACTGTTTTTATATTCATTTCTTTACATGCTCTTATTATTCTGACTGCTATTTCTCCTCTATTTGCAATTAATATCTTGTTCATTTATATTCCCATCCTTTTCTCTATTGTTTCAAGTTCACACATATTAACAATTTTTTATTTGTTATCAACTACTGCAAATGTTAATTCACCTTTTGCTACAATTTTACCATCAACTGTGGCTATTGCTTCTCCAATTCCAATTGGACCTTTTCTTTTTACAATTTTTACTTCTAATTTTAACTTATCTCCTGGAACAACCATTTTTTTGAATTTCATTTTGTCTATTCCACCAAATAAAGCATTTTTTCCTTTATTTTCTTCCATACTTAATATTGCAATTGCTCCAGCTTGTGCTAAACTTTCTGTTATTAGTACACCTGGCATTATTGGATTTCCAGGAAAATGTCCTTTAAAGTACCATTCTTCTTCATTTACATATTTATATGCTACTGCACTTTCTCCTGGTATATATTCTTCTACCTCATCTATCATTAAAAATGGTTCTCTTTGTGGTATTATTTCTTTTATTTGCTCTTTATTTAACATCTTTATTTTCCTTCCTTTTATTTTATCTTAAATAATGGCTTTCCATATTCGACCATCTCTCCATCTTTAACAAGTATTTCTGCAATTTCACCATCAAATTCACATTCTATTTCATTCATTAATTTCATTGCTTCTATAATACATAAAACATCACCTTTTTTTACTTTCTTTCCAATCTCTACATAAGGATTTGAATTAGGATCTGGTTTTAAATAAAATGTTCCAACCATTGGTGATTTTACAATTTTACAACTATCTTCTTGTGTTTCTGTTTCTACAATTTCATTTACTTCTTTTTGCTCAATATGTTGTATATTTTTTTCTTGTACTTTTTCAACTACTTTTACTTCTTTTTTCATTCCAATTTTTGTTCCATCTGGAAAATCTATTGAAATCTCTGTTAATTTAGAATTCCCCATATCATCAATTAATTTTTTTATATCTTCATAATTCATTTTTATATTCCTTTCTGTCAGCAATATTACTCATATTTTTTTAAAATAATACTTGCATTATGTCCTCCAAATCCTAAAGAGTTTGACATTACAATATTTATTTTTTCATTTCTTACTTCATTTGGAACTATATCTAAATCACATTCTTCATCTTTTTCTTTATAATTAATAGTTGGCGGAACTTTTCCTTGTTCAATTGCTTTTGTACAGAAAATTGCCTCTACTCCACCTGCAGCTCCTAATAAATGACCTGTATTTCCTTTTGTTGAACTTATCATTACTTTTGAACTATATTTTCCTAATGCTTTTTTTATTGCCATTGTTTCGCAAGAATCATTTAAATGTGTTGAAGTTCCATGTGCATTTATATAATTTATATCTTCTGGTTTTATTTTTGCATCTTCTATTGCTCTTGTCATAGCTCTTGCTGCACCTTCTCCATCAGGAGCTGGTGATGTTATATGATAAGCATCTGATGTTGCACCATATCCAATTATTTCAGCATATATTTTTGCACCTCTTTTTTGTGCATGTTCTAGTTCTTCTAAAACTAAAACACCTGCACCTTCTCCCATTACAAATCCACTTCTTTCTTTATCAAATGGAATACTTGCCCTCGTTATATCTGTTGCACTTGATAATGCTTTCATATTTTCAAATCCTGCAATTCCAATTTCACATATTGATGCTTCTGAACCACCTGCTACTATTACATCTTCTGAACCATATTTTATTGTTTTATATGCTTCTCCTATTGCATGTGTTGATGATGCACAAGCTGAAAGTATTGAAATTGATTCCCCTTTTGCGCCTAATTCAATTGCAACATTTCCTGCTGGCATATTTGCAATTGACATTGGAATAAACATTGGTGAAATTCTATTATGTCCTTTTGTACAATTTATTGTACATTGTTCTTGAATTGTGCTTAGCCCTGCAATTCCTGAACTTACAAATACTCCTACTCTTTCAAAATCTGTATTTTCTTTTGTAATTCCACTATCTTTAAAAGCTTCTCTTGAAGCTATAATTGCAAATTGTGAACTTCTATCTAATCTTTTTGATTGTTTCAAATCAAAATATTCTTGTGATTCATAATTTTTAACTTCTGCATCTACTTTTGTTTTAAATGTAGAATTATCAAATAAAGAAATATTATCAATTCCACATTTTTTATTTAATATACTATTCCATGATTCATTTACATCTTTTCCTATTGGAGTTATTGCTCCAAGTCCTGTAATTACTACTCTTCTTTCCATATCTTTCTCTCCTATTTTTTTACTTATTTTATTTGAATAAGAATTAAATTTTGACGAACACTGAGGCTATTAAAGCTTGCTTATTACAGCCTCAGTATGTGTTAACTGAAAATTTTAATTATTATTCAAATCACATAAGCATACCACCATCAACATTAATAACTTGCCCAGTAATATAAGAACTATCATCAGAAGCTAAAAACTTAACAACATTAGCAACATCTTGAGCAGTTCCCATTCTCTTCAAAGGAATATTTTTGGCAATTTCCTGTTTAACATCATCTTTTAAAACATCAGTCATATTTGTTTCAATAAAACCAGGAGCAACAGCATTTACTAAAATATTTCTTGAAGCAATCTCTTTAGCCAAACTCTTTGTAAATCCGATAATTCCTGCTTTTGATGCAGAATAATTTGTTTGACCTGCATTACCTGAAATTCCAACAACAGATGAAATATTAATTATTCTTCCATAACGAGCTTTCATCATATATGGCACTACATTTTTTGTAACATTAAATGTTCCAACTAAATTAGTATCTATTACTTGTTCAAAATCTTCTTTCTTCATTCTCATAAGTAACATATCTTTTGTAATTCCTGCATTATTTACTAATACATCTATTTGTCCAAATCTTTCTATTACTTGTTTTACAAAGTTTTCACACTCTTCGAAATTTGCAACATCACCTTTTACTGCTATAACTTGAACTCCAATTTCTTCAATTTTTTTTTTGGTATTTTCTAGTTCTTCATTTTCTTTTCTATAATTTAATGCAATATTATAGCCTTGTTTTGCTAATGTTATTGCTATTTGTTTGCCTATTCCTCTTGTTGCACCTGTTATTAATGCACATTTCTCCATTTTCTTCCACCTTTCTTATTGAAAAATAATTAATTTTTTTCCAGAACTTGATATAAAACGTTTTTCAATGTTTCCACATCTGTCACATTAAAAATCCTTATCTCTTTATCTGTTTTAATCTTTTTAGCAAATCCAGACAATGTCTTACCTGGCCCTATTTCAATAAAAGTATCAACACCAAGTTTAATCATATTTTCCAAACTCTTTGAAAATCTAACAGGACTAATTATATGTTTTGCTAAAATATCTTTCATATCATCATTTTCTGTATAAACTTCAGCATCTATATTTTTAATAACTTTTGAATCTCCATTATTAAATTTTATTTTATCTAATTCTTTTCTTAATTCATCAGATGCTTTTTGTAATTTTATAGTATGAAAAGGACCTGATGTTTTTAATTCAATAACTCTTCTAGCACCATATTGTTTAGCTATATTTTCTGCTTCTTTTATTCCATCTTTATCACCTGAAATTACAATTTGACCTGGGCAATTAAAATTTACTGGTACTGCAAATCCATTTTGAATTTTTGAACATACTTCTTCAACTTCATCTTCTCCCATTCCAAGTATAGCTGACATTAGCCATTCACCATCAGGAACTAAATTTTGCATATATTCTCCACGTTTTTGAACTAATTTTACTCCATCTTCAAAATTTAATATTCCACTATATATTAGTGCAGAATATTCACCAAGGCTTAAACCTACTGACATTTCTGCTTTTACTCCATTTTTATTAAGTATTTCTAATATTGCTAAACTCATTGTTAAAATACAAAGTTGAGTATTTTTAGTTTGATTTAATTCTTCTTCAGGACCTTCAAATGATATCTTTTTCACATCTACTCCTGTCAAATTTTCTACTCTATCATATATATTTCTAACTTCCTCATATTTCTCATATAAATCTTTTCCCATTCCAACATATTGTGAACCTTGACCTGGGAACAAAAATCCTATTTTCATATTATTCTTCTATCCTTTTCATTAATCTTTTTTCAAATATTTTGCAAAATTCATTTACAATAAATAAATTATCAACATCTATGTTAAATTCTTTTTTAATTGATGTTGCAATATTTCTTATATCATCACTAAAATTCTTACTATTAGTATTTATGCCTATTCCTACAACTATATATTTTGTTTTCTGTCCAACAATTTTAGATTCTGTTAATATTCCACCAACTTTTTTTCCATTATAATAAATATCATTTGGAGCTTTTATTTGAAGATTTATTCCATATTTTTCTTCAAAAATTTGTATTAATATTTGTGCAATTTCTATTGTTATACCTTCAAGTTTTTGTGGATCACATTCTGTTTCAATATAAAATGAAAATGCAATATTATTTTCATTACCTGTATGCCAAACTCTACCATGTGTTCCTTTTCCATTTGTTTGTCTATCTGCCATTATAATGGTTCCATTTTGTATTTTACATTTTTCTATTCTTCTATGTATTTCTGTTTGTGTAGAGTCAATTTCTTCATAATGTTCAAATACATTACCTAAAATTTGTGTTGTCATTATAACTCCTTCATTATTTGTTCTAGATTTTTTTCTCTTTTAATTTTATTTGTTGTAGTTTTTATTAATGGTTTGTCTGAAATAATAATTCCTCTAATTGCTTTATAATGTGGCATTGTTTTATTTATTGATTTTATTTTTTCATTAAAATATTCTTTTATTTCAGTTTCTGTTTTTCCTTCAAAACTTTCTTTGTTATAAACAATTTTTACAAAAATCTTTATATCATTTGGATCTTTTGAAATTGGCTTTCCAAAAATAAATGATTCTTCTACACCATCTTCTTTATTAATTAATGTTTCCATTTCTTCTGGAAAAATATTTTTACCATTTTTTAATACAATTACACTTTTCTTTCTTCCACAAATAAATATATAACCCTCTTCATCAATTCTTGCTAAATCACCAGTTTGAAACCATTCATCTTTTAATACTTTTTCTGTTGCTTCTTTATTTTCATAATATTCAATCATTACATTAGGTCCTTTTACTGCTAATTCTCCAATTCCATCTTTATTTACATCTAATAATTTCACTTCATCACTTGGAACACATTTTCCAATAGATCCTGTTTTATGATATTTTTTATTTCCTATTGCAACAACTGGTGATGTTTCTGTTAATCCATATCCTTGAACCATATTAAATCCAAGCCTTCTAAATTTTTCTTCAATACTTGGTTCTAAACTTGCTGCACCACTTATAAATAGTTTTATATTTCCACCAAGCGAATCATGTATTTCTTTAAATACTTCTTTTTTCTTTTCCATACTTGAATCTTTATATTTTTCTTCATCTTTAAGTATTTGTTCAACTTTTCCTTGTTTTTCTAAGTGCTTTTTTATTATTTTGAATAATCTTTCATATATTGCTGGAACAGATGCCATTACAGAAACCTTATATTCAGCTAAGTTTTCTGGAATATGTCTAATTCCATCACAAAATACTGTTTCAGCTCCAACATATAATGAAAATAAAAATCCAACTGTACATTCAAATACATGATGTAATGGTAAAAATGATAAAAACACATCTGATGAATTTACATCTAATATTGATGATATATCCATTAAATTTGAACATATATTTTTATGTGAAAGTGCTACTGCTTTTGATATTGATGTTGTTCCAGATGTAAATAACATTATACTCATTTTTTCATTATCAATTTTGGCATTTGTAAAACTTGTATCTCCAGATTTTACTAATTGTATTCCTTCTGATATAAGTCTTTTTTGTGATATAATTCCATCTTTATCATTTTCTAAATCCATTGAAATGATATATTTTAATTTTGTCTTTTTTAATATTTCGACATATTTTTGTGAACATATTATTGCTTCTGCTTTTGATCTTTCAATTAAACTTTCTAATTCATTTTCTGGTAATGATTTGTCTAATGGTACTACTGTTCCTGTCCCACAAACTATTGATAAATATGCTATTTCCCATTCATATCTATTTTCACCTATTACAGCTATTCTTTTATCTTTTAACCCCATATCTATCAATTTTGTTCCAAGTCCATCAACCATTTTTCTTACTTCATTATGTGTGATTTCTTTATATCCATTTTCCTGTCTTATTTTATATGCTATTTTTTCACCATATTTTTCTCCTGATTTTTTTAGCATATCTTTTAAATCTGTTATTTCTATATATTTATATAATCTTTCCATTCTTTTTCCTTATTTTCTTAATTTTGGTTTCGTTTGTAAACCTTATATATTTATACCATTTTTTTGATGTTTTTTGATTATACTGGGAGGTCAGTACAATTTAGTATTTTAAAACAATTTTCTTACCATTGACATTTTTTTATAATTATGCTAATATAATTATAGCAATTGTAAAACAAATCGTGCAATAATAACACAAAAAAGACTAAGAACCTCCAATTCTTAGTCTTTTCTTTTTGCTATTTACTCAAAAGCTTTACTATGTAGTAAATCAATATAAGTTTTATCAAGTCAATTAAATCGTGCAAAATAATAACACCTCCCTTCTACCTTTTGGCGAAAGGCATATTTAATATATACTCACCCCCAGATTTTGTCAACAAATTTCATCTTACATAATTTGACATTTTATGTAAAACGATGTATAATAAAAATGTATGTAGCCATAAAAGTGGTTATATTTATTATCCGATGACTGATTTATTTAGTTATCTACAAGCAAGCTATGGAGGGCTTGAATCATGGAAAACACTACGAACTTTGACATGTTACCTACCCCGCAGATGTTCCTCACTATCAACAGACGTTCTAAGGAACTGTTGCTCGAAGATGCAAAAAAAATCATCTTCGACCAAGTCAGTTCTATGTATGAATCAGACTCTAAAAGTTCCAACAAGAACATGAACCTCTTCGATGACTCTACAGTCGTTCTGTACCTCTTCGAAGATCAGTTTGAAGTTGATGAATCGTCTCTCCCTCTGAACAAGCTTCACTTTCTCAGCATTATCAAGGATCCTCTTTTTCCCAAAGAAGAATTCAATACTTGGTTGAGGGAGCACCATTGGAAGCTCAACTGTTTGGTTGACAAAATCAGGCTCATTGAAATCAATTAACCCATAGCACTAAGGGCGCTTTCCTGAAAAGGATAAGCGCCCTTTAGTTATAATTTTATTTATACCAATTTTCGAAAAAATTACCGATAAGAAATTTCGAAAAACAATCAAAACTACAAATAGTTTTTGACATTTTATGTAAAATGTTTTATAATATGTATAGAACCTTAATGGTTTTTGGTATATTATTATAGTGTTGCGTTATGCAACAAGGAGGACAGTAATGAAAAAGTCTAACATTTGGGTCAACAATATTCAGGAATCTTTACTGAATGAAGCCAAAAAGCTTATTAGCAATTTTCTGGATTCGCAGGATGATTCTGCTGTTGATATCTATCCGAACCAAACTATTTTCGTTTCTTTAAGCACTTGGAATGAATATGTTCTATTCTGTCGTTTGTACGAGAACAAACTCTTTCCTAAAGATCAGTTCCATCAATTCTTACACGAGTTTGGCTGGGAATACAGATATTGTGCAAAAGATTTGATTGCAATTCCTGTTTCCCCCGAAGATGAGGAAGATAGCATTAAGTAATGATTTTTAACCTCTAACCAGTAGCCCACACAGAATAAAATCTGTGTGGGCTATTTGCTTATATACTAACTTTATTTTTATTTTCTTTTTCAGTCATCTTTTTTTCTTTTTGCTTAATTTTCAAATTATCTTTAGCAACTGTCATAAGAAGTTTAATTCTATTTGTCTGATTTGCTTCACTTGCACCTGGATCATAATCAACTGGTACAATATTTGCATCTGGGAACATATCTCTAATAGTTTTTATTACACCTTTACCAACAACATGGTTTGGTAAACATGCAAATGGTTGAACACAAACTATATTTTGAATACCATTTTCCATATATTCAAGCATTTCAGCTGTCAAGAACCAACCTTCACCTGTTTGATTTCCTGTTGATAAAACTGATTTTACATTATCTGCCAAATGCCAAATATCACAAGTTGGTAAATATCCTTTTTTAGATTTTTCTAATGCTTTTTTAGCATCTTTTTCAAATGAATTTATCAATTTTATTGCAACATCAAATAACATTGATTTCAATCCATTATTTTTTAATAATTGATGTGATATTACTCCATTTGCTGCAACATATTTAACAAATCCCATAAAGTCTGGTAAAACAACTTCTGCACCTTCTTTTTCTAATAAATTTGCTACATAATTATTTCCAAATGGATGATATTTAATTAAGATTTCTCCTACTATTCCTACTTTTGGCTTTTCTTTTCCTTGCTTCCATTCAATTTTTTCAAAATCATCCACCATTTGATATATACTTTTTGAAAATTCTTTTGAATTACTATTTATTGCAAGTTTTTTTGCCTTTTCCATCCATTCTGCAAATAATTTATCTGTTTCACCTTTATTTTTTTCATAAGCTCTATTTTTATATAACATTTTTTGTAATAAATCTGCATAAACCATTGATTTTAATAGTTTTTCAACTAATGGTAATGTTAGCTTAAATCCAGGATTTTTCTCCATTCCGACAACATTAAATGAAATTACTGGAACTTGTCCAAAACCTGCGTCTTTTAGAGCTTTACGAATAAATCCTATATAATTTGTTGCTCTACATCCTCCACCTGTTTGTGACATTATTAATGCTGTTTTGTTTACATCATATTCTCCAGATTCTAATGCTTCTATCATTTGACCTGTTGTAATAATTGATGGATAACATGCATCATTATTTACATATTTTAAACCTGTTTCAATTGTATTTTGTGTACACTCTCTTAATAATTTTGCTTTATATCCTTCACTTTGTAAAACTGGTTCAATAAAATCGAAATGAATTGGTGCCATTTGTGGAATTAAGATTACATATTCTTTTTTCATTTCTTCTGTAAATGGATTTTTCTTTAAGAAATATTCACCTGTTTCTTTTTCATCTTTTTTATTATTTAATCTTTTATTAATACTTGCAAGTAATGAACGTAAACGAATTCTTACAGCTCCTAAGTTATTTACTTCATCAATTTTTATTAATGTATACATTTTTCCAAAACTTGTTAGAATTTCTTCAACTTCATCTGTTGTAACAGCATCAACTCCACAACCAAACGAATTTATTTGAACAAGCTCTAAATTATCATGTCTACCTACAAAATCTGCTGCTGCATATAATCTTGAATGAAACATCCATTGGTCAACAACACGAAGTGGTCTTTCTGGTAATGCTTTATCTGCCACACTATCTTCTGTTAATACACACATTCCTAAACTTGTTATTAATGTATCTATTCCATGATTTATTTCTGAATCTACATGATATGGTCTTCCTGCTAATACAATTCCTTTTAAATTATTTTTTTCAATATATTCAATTGTTTCTTTTCCTTTTTCATGTATATCTTGTCTACATTTTTGATATTCTTGTTGAGCTTTTTCTATTGCATTTTTTAATTCTTTTTTGTTAAAATTATATTCTTTAAATTCAGGTAATTCCATCATTCTTTTTAATAATGCTTTTGATTCAAATGGTAAAAATGGATTTATGAATTTGATATCTTCACTTTTTAATTCTTCAATATTATTTTTTAATACTTCTGAATAAGATATTACAATTGGACAATTATATCTATTATTTGCATCATCATATTCTTTTCTTGAATATGGTATACATGGATAAAATATTGTTTTAATTCCCTTTTGTATTAGACTTATAACATGTCCATGTGATAATTTTGCTGGATAACATACAGATTCAGATGGCATTGATTCAATACCTTTTTCATATATTTTTCTTGTACTTTTTTCTGATATTATTACTCTAAATCCTAAATTTGTGAATAATGTAAACCAGAATGGATAGTCTTCATACATATTTAAAACTCTTGGAATTCCTATTGTTCCTCTTGGTGCATCTTTTTCTTCTAATGGTGTATATCCAAATATTCTATCATATTTATATTTTACTAAGTTTGGTAAATCTTTGTGTGAATTTACTATTCCTTCACCTTTTTCACATCTGTTTCCAGATATATGTCTTTTTCCATTACTAAATCTATTTATTGTTAATTGACAATGATTTTCACATCCATTACATCTTGTATGTGTTACTTTTATATCTAATTTATCAATTTCTTCAATTGTTGCAAGTGTTGAATGATATTCCATGTCCATATTTGCTTCATATTGTTCACATGCAAGTAATGCCATACCATAAGCTCCCATAAGCCCTGCTATATCTGGTCTTGTTACATTTCTTCCAACAATTAATTCAAATGCTCTTAATACTGCTTCATTATAGAAAGTTCCTCCTTGTACAACAATATGGCTTCCTAATTTTTTTACGTCTCTTATTTTCATTACTTTTTGTATTGCATTTTTTATTACTGAATATGATAAACCTGCTGATATGTCTCCAACTGAATATCCTTCTTTTTGTGCTTGTTTTATTTTTGAATTCATAAATACTGTACATCTAGAACCTAAATCTACTGGATTTTGTGCTTCTAATGCTTCTTTTACAAATTCTTCTATATTTAGGTTCAAACTTTTAGCAAATGTTTCAATAAATGAACCACATCCTGATGAACAAGCTTCATTTAACATTATATTGTCTATTGTGTTATTTTTTAGTTTAATATATTTCATGTCTTGTCCACCAATATCAACAATACTTGTTACTTTAGGTTCGAATTTTTTTGCAGCTGTATAATGTGCTATTGTTTCAATTTCATTTAAATCTACATTTAATGCTGTTTGTATTAATTTTTCTCCATATCCAGTTACACCACTATAACGAATAATTGCTTCTTTTGGCATAACAGAATACAATTTTTTTAACATTTCTATTATACTGTCAAGTGGTTTTCCACCATTTCCTTGATATGCTGAATATAATAATGTTCCATCTCTATCTATAACTACTAATTTTGATGTTGTTGAACCTGCATCTATTCCAACAAAACAGTCTCCTTTATGTTCTGAAAGTGGCTTTTTGGCTACTTTATCTTTTTCATGTCTAGCTTTAAATTCATCATATTCTACATTTGTTGAAAATAATGGTTTTAATGGTACTGTTGTTGTGTCATGAGAATGTTTTAATACTTGTATTTTACTTTTTAATTTTTCCACACTTATTGGAGACTCATCTTTTGCTTCTAAACATGCTCCTTTGGCAACTAATAAATGTGCTTCTTCTGGCACTATTGTTTGCTCTGGTGTTAAATGTAATGTTTCAACAAATCTTTTTCTTAATTCTGGTAAATATGTTAATGGACCTCCTAAAAATGCTACATTTCCTCTAATTGGTCTTCCACATGCTAATCCTGATATTGTTTGATTTACAACTGCTTGTAAAATAGATACTGCAATATCTTCTTTAGCTGCACCTTCATTTAATAATGGTTGCACATCTGTTTTTGCAAATACACCACATCTTGATGCAATTGGATATATTGTTTGATATCCTTTTGCAAGTTCATTTAACCCTGCTGTATCTGTATTTAATAATGATGCCATTTGGTCTAAAAATGCTCCTGTTCCACCTGCACATGTTCCATTCATACGTTGTTCTACAGATCTTCCAAAATAAATGATTTTTGCATCTTCTCCTCCAAGCTCAATTACTACATTTGTTTGTGGAATATATCTTTCTACAGCTCTTTTACATGCAACAACTTCTTGAATAAATGGTACATCTAAAAATTTAGCTGTACTCATTGCTCCTGAACCTGTTAATGCTATTGTAAATTCTTTATCTTTATATTTTTCTACTAATTCTTCTAATACTTTACATACTGTATTCTTTGTATCTGAATAATGTCTTTCATATGATGTATATATTTCTTTTAAATTTTCATCCATAACTACTATTTTTACTGTTGTTGAACCTACATCCATTCCTATATGTACTAATTTATTCATATTTTTTCCCTCTATACTTTTATTCAATTCTTCTGCTAATATATCATATTACTATACTTTTTTCAAGTTAAAGTTTTTTACTGACTTTCCATTTTAATGCAGTTAATTATATATTATATTTATGAATTATATGTGAATTATTCTCCAAAAGTAAAAACGGCTCTCCTATAGGAGAGCCGCCGTGTGCTACTTGGTTATTTATCTTTTATTCGCCAAACTCTGCAGTATATTCTGCATCAAGTACACCATCTTCTTTGATTTCATACGGTACAGCAAAAGACTTATTGTCTGTCGTCACATATGCAATGTAACGTCCATTCATACCAATTCTGATAAGACCTTTTACATTATCACAAATGTGAATCTGTTCTTTGGTTACCAGATTAATGAGCATCAGCTCATTTTTGGGAGTTACAAAGTAAAGTGCTTTACCTTTCAGATCAACGAATTTTGTGTATTCTCCACTTTCTGTATATGGATCAATCCGCTCTACATCTTTGTGGTAAGTTCTATAAAAAGTACTCCCACAGACTGGACAAGTTTCTTTCATAACATATTTTTCTTCCTCATAACAAGGAGTAATATATGCTGTAAGTTTGCCATCTTGGTCAATTTCAGAAACTTTTATGTTTCCTTCATTGTCCTTAACTGCCGAAATCGCAGTTCCGATTTCTTTAGTAGCAAACGCACTAATGCATCCAGCCACCAAAACAATGCTCAAAATAATGATACTAATGAATTTTTTCATACTGCTTACCTCCATTTTTTGTAGCACACTATTACTGATTCGTCTTTCGAATCTATTAATATTATATCATTTTTCTTATATATTGTCAAAATGAAGCCCCACCAACGGGATGGCGGGGCTTCATTTATGGAGGGCAGGCATGGGCCAAAGATTATGCCCTATTTATGTAATAAAGGTTTTCTATTCTATATGTATTAGAAAGGAGGAAAAATCATGATGAGGTAGCCTATAGAAAACCTTAATCTCTCCACAATCGCATTTAGCGATATTTACTACTCTAGTATAATACATATTTACATAATTGTCAAGTTTTTTTTATATTTTTTTATATTTTTTTATATTTTTTTACATTTTTTTGCTATTTGTATAATAATTTTATTATTTTTCTAAATATTTTTTTAAAAATTTACCTGTATAACTTCTTTCATTCTTACAAATTTGTTCTGGAGTACCCACTGCAATTATCTCTCCACCTGCATCTCCACCTTCTGGTCCTAAATCTATAATATAATCTGCTGTTTTTATTAAGTCTAAATTATGTTCTATTACAATTATAGTATTTCCTGTATCTACAAGTCTTTGTAAAATATCTACTAATCTATGTACATCTGCTATATGTAATCCTGTTGTTGGTTCATCTAATATATACAATGTTTTTCCTGTTGCTTTTTTAGAAAGTTCTGTTGCTAATTTAACACGTTGTGCTTCTCCTCCTGAAAGTGTTGTTGATGGTTGTCCTAATTTTATATAACCTAATCCAACATCATACAATGTTTGAATTTTATTTTTTATTCTTGGAATATTTGCAAAATATTCTAATGATTCCTCTACTGTCATATCAAGAACATCTGCTATACTCTTTCCTTTATATTTAACTTCAAGAGTTTCTCTATTATATCTTTTTCCTTTACATACTTCACAAGGTACAAACACATCTGGTAAAAAGTGCATTTCAATTCTGTGAACACCATCACCTGAACAGCTTTCACATCTTCCACCAGGTACATTAAAACTAAATCTACCTTTTTCATATCCTCTCATTTTTGCTTCATTTGTACTTGCAAAAATATCTCTTATTAAATCAAATGCACCTGTATACGTTGCAGGATTTGAACGTGGTGTACGTCCAATTGGTGATTGGTCTATATTTATGATTTTATCTATATTTTCTAATCCTTTTATTGTTTTACATTTTCCTGGCTTTTCTGTTGCTCCATTTAATTGTTGAGCAATATTTTTATATAATACTTCATTTATTAAAGTACTTTTTCCTGAGCCAGATACACCTGTAATACAAATAAATTTACCAAGTGGGAATTTTACACTTATATTTTTTAGATTGTTTTCTGTTGCATTTACTATTTCGATATTTTTCTTGTTTCCAGGTCTTCTCTTTTTTGGTACTTCAATCTTCTTTCTTCCACTTAAATAAGCTCCTGTTATTGATGTTGGAACATTTTTTATTTCTTCTGCTGTTCCTTGTGCCATAACTTGACCACCATGAACACCCGCACCTGGTCCAATATCAATTATTTGGTCTGCAGCATACATTGTATCTTCATCATGTTCTACAACTAATAAAGAATTTCCTAAATCACGCAATTTTTTCAATGTTGCTATTAATTTATCATTATCTCTCTGATGTAATCCTATACTTGGTTCATCAAGTATATATAATACTCCTGTAAGACCTGAACCTATTTGTGTTGCAAGTCTTATACGTTGCGCTTCTCCTCCTGACAATGTTCCTGCACTTCTTGATAATGTAAGATATTCAAGTCCTACATCTATTAAGAATTGTAATCTTGCATCTATTTCTTTTAATATCATTTCTGCAATCATTTTTTGTGAATCTGTTAATTCAAGTTTTCTTAAAAATTCTTGTAAACTTTTAACAGATAAATCTGTCATTTCATTTATATTTATTCCACCAACTTTTATTGATAAAATTTCTTTCTTTAATCTTGCTCCATTACATTCATCACATGGAAGTTCACTCATGTACATTTCATAAAAATCTCTCATTCCTTGTGATTTTGTTTCATTATGTCGTCTTTCTAATGTTGGTATTACTCCTTCAAATGGTGCTTTGAATTTTCTTGTTCCTAATGATGATGTATATTCAAAATCTATTTCGTCATTTCCTGTTCCATATAATATCTTATTTATAAAGTCTTTTGGCAAATCTTTTATTTTTTTGTTTCTGATATCTATTCCATAATGTTTTCCTACACTTTCAAAGTACATCTTTGCCATTGTATCACCTTTTTTCATTGTACTAGCTCCAAATGCTTTTACACCATCATACAATGTTTTTGTTTTATCTGGAATTATTAAATCTTCATCCATTTTCATTAAATATCCAATTCCAGAACATTTTGGACATGCTCCATAAGGGTTATTAAATGAAAACATTCTTGGAGTTAATTCTGGAAAACTGAATCCACAATCTGGACAAGCATAATTACAACTATATAAAACTTGCTTTTCTCCTACTATATCAATAAGTACTAAATTGTCTGCTTGTTTTAATGCTGTTTCTATTGATTCTGTAAGTCTTCCTACTATATCTTCTTTTATTACTAATCTATCTACAACAACTTCTATTTCATGTTTTTTATTTTTGTCTAATTTTATTTCATCGGATAAGTCGTATATTTCTTCATCAACTCTAACTCTTGCAAATCCATCTTTTTGTAAATCTTCAAATAATTTTGTATATTCACCTTTTCTTCCTCTTACTACAGGTGCTAATATTTGAATTCTTGTTCCTTCTTTTATTTTCATAACATTGTCTACAATTTGGTCTATTGACTGTTTTTCAATCTTTTTACCACAATTTGGACAATATGGTGTTCCAACTCTTGCATATAGTAAACGAATATAATCATATATTTCTGTTACTGTTCCAACTGTTGAACGTGGATTTTTTGATGTTGTTTTTTGATCTATTGATATTGCTGGTGATAATCCTTCTATTGATTCTACATCTGGCTTTTCCATTAATCCTAAGAATTGTCTTGCATATGATGATAAACTTTCAACATATCTTCTTTGTCCTTCTGCATATAATGTGTCAAATGCTAATGATGATTTTCCTGAACCAGATAGTCCTGTTATTACTACTAACTTGTCTCTTGGAATTTCTAAATTTATATTTTTTAAGTTGTGCTCTTTTGCACCTTTTATTATTATTTTATCATTCATATTTCTATCCTTTCCGACAATATTCTACTACATTTTATGTATAATTGCAATAACAAAAAAAGGATTAAAGAATTTCTAGGCAATTGTAATTACTTAGAAATTCTTTAATCCACATATTACTCTGTACATAAAAATGCAAACCTAATATCTCTATTAGATTTGCACTAATCTTATTTTACAACTTCAACATCAAGCATCAATTTTTCACCATTAATACTTACTTCTGTATAAGTATCTCTTTGTGTATTAAATACAATATTTTCTGTTAAAGTTTCTTTCTTAATTTCAGATTCAAATTTCTTTACAAGTTCTTCTAGCATTTCATTTTCTGATACATATAAGTTTATTTTATCTAATACTTCAAATCCTTTATCTTTTCTCATGTTTTGAACTTTTGATAAAATTTCTCTTACATATCCTTCTTCTTTTAGTTCAGGAGTTATAGTTGTATCTAATACAACACCAATTTCTCCTTCACCAGCAAATGCAAATCCTTCTTTTCCTTGCATTGTAACAAGTAAATTTTCAGAAGTTAATTCTATTTGTGTTCCATCAATATCTATATATTCTACTCCACCATTTTTTACTTTGTTTGCTAAATCCATTTGATTTAATTTTGAAATTTCTTCTCTTATTTTTGGTATTAATTTTCCATATTCTTTTCCTAATACTGGTAAATTTGGTTTTATTTCAAAATGAACATATTCATTCATGTTTGCACCTAAATCTACTTCTTTTACATTTAATTCTTCTTTTACTATATTTCCATAGTATTCAGGTAAAGTATCTACAGATATTAACATTTTTGAAAGTGGTTGTCTATTCTTAATATTTGCTGAATTTCTTGCACTTCTTCCTAATTTTACTAATGAATAAGCTAAATCCATTTCATTTTCAAGTTTTTTATCTATTGCTTTTTCATCTACTTCTGGCCATAAGCATAAATGAACACTTTCAGGTGCTTTTTCATCTAATCCTACAACTAAGTTTTGATAAATTTCATCTGTCATAAATGGTACAAATGGTGCTGATATTTTTATTAAATTTACTAATACTTTATATAATGTTGTATATGCTCCTATCTTATCATCTGTTAATTCTTCTCCCCAGAATCTCTCTCTGTTTGTACGAACATACCAGTTTGAAAGTTCATCTGTAAAGTCTTCTATTTGTAGAGCTGCACTTGTTATATCATATTTGTCTAATTTTTCTGCAACTTCTTTTATTAAAGTATTTAATTTTGATAATATCCATTTATCCATTATATTTTCTGATTTGAAATCAACATATTTATTTGGATTAAATTGATCTATTTCTGCATATAAAACATAGAATGAATATACATTCCATAATGTACTTAAAAATCCTCTTTGTGTTTCTTGTACATTATTTAATCCTAATCTTGTTGGTAACCATGGTGCTGAACATGTATAGAAATGCCATCTTGTTGCATCTGCTCCTACTTGGTCTAATAATACCATTGGATCTACACCATTTCCTTTAGATTTTGACATTTTTTGTCCTTTTTCGTCTAAAACATGTCCTAATACTATACAGTTTTCATAAGGTGTTTTATCAAATAAACATGTTGATACTGCAAGTAATGTATAGAACCATCCTCTTGTTTGGTCAATTGCTTCTGAAATAAATTGTGCAGGGAAGTGTTTTTCAAATTCTTCTTTATTTTCAAATGGATAATGTAATTGTGCAAATGGCATTGATCCAGAATCAAACCAACAATCTATTACTTCTTTAAATCTTGTCATTGTTTTTCCACATTCTGGGCATTTTAAATGTACATTGTCTATATATGGTTTATGTAATTCTATTTCATCTGGACAATCTATTGCTTTTTCTTTTAATTCTGCAATTGAGCCTATACATTCTTCATGACCACATTCACATTTCCATACTGGTAATGGTGTTCCCCAATATCTGTCTCTTGAAATTCCCCAATCTATTACATTTTCAAGGAATTTTCCAAATCTTCCTGTTCTAATTGTATCTGGATACCAATTTATTTTGTTGTTATTTGCAACTAATTCGTCTCTTAATTTTGTCATTGCAACAAACCAACTTTCTTTTGGATAATATAAAAGTGGTGTGTCACATCTCCAGCAATGTGGATATGAGTGTAAATGTTTTTCTTTTGCAAATAATTTTCCATGTTCTGCAAGCCATTTACAAATATCTTCATTACAATCTCTTACAAATCTTCCTGCCCATGGTTCAACTTCTGGTACAAATTTTCCTGATTTATCTACTAGGTTTACAAATGCTATTCCATTTTGTTTTGCAACTAAACTATCATCTTCACCATAAGCTGGTGCTATATGTACAATTCCTGTACCATCTTCTATTGTTACATAATCTCCATGTATTACTTCAAATGCTTTTCCATCTACTTTTGCAAATGGCATTAATTGTTCATATTTTGTTCCTAATAATTCTGTTCCTTTGAATTCTTTAACTATTTCATAAGGTGTTTCTTTTAATACATTTGTAAGTAGATCTTTTGCTAATATATAGTTTTCATATATTGGTTCATCATCTGTTCCAATATTTGCTTTTACTTCAACATAAGTATATGCTTTGTTTACACATAGTGCTAAGTTTGATGGTAATGTCCATGGTGTTGTTGTCCATGCTAATATATATTTATCTTCTCCAACTACTTTGAATTTTGCAATACATGTTAAGTCTTTTACATCTTTGTATCCTTGTGCAACTTCATGTGATGAAAGTGCTGTTCCACATCTTGGACAATATGGCATTACTTTATGTCCTTCATATAGTAATCCTTTTTTCCACATTTCTTTTAATGCCCACCATACTGATTCTATATAATCATTATGATATGTTACATATGGATGTTCCATATCTACCCAAAATCCGACTTTATTTGTCATTTGCTCCCACATGTGTACATATGTGAATACACTTTCTTTACATTGTTTTACAAATTTTTCTACACCATATTCTTCTATTTGTTCTTTTCCTGATATACCAAGTTTTTTCTCTATTTCAAGTTCTACTGGTAATCCATGTGTATCCCATCCTGCTTTTCTATCTACATGATATCCTTTCATTACTTTGTATCTTGGTATAATATCTTTCATTACTCTTGTTTCGATGTGTCCAACATGTGGTTTTCCATTAGCTGTTGGAGGTCCATCATAAAATGTGAAATATCTTTGACCTTTGTTCATTTCAAAGTTCTTTTTTATTATGTTCTTTTGTTTCCACATTTCTGCTACTTCATTTTCCATTCCTACAAATCCATTTTTTAGTTCTACTTTTTTGTACATAATTTTTTTACTTCCTTTCCTAAGTTTATATTTGGTTTTGAAATTATAATTATTATTTCTCAACCTACTTTATTTGTTTTTTACACTTTTAATATTTTGTAATTCAAATCTATATTTTTGTTTTATGTCTGGATATTTTTTATGATCTACTTCTGATAAGAACATATCTTTTGGACGTACCCATAATCCTCCATCTTCATATAATCTTCTATAAATGACCATTTCTTCTTGTGTTTCAGAATCTTTTGCAATTCCTTCAACTAAGTAGTAATCTCCTTTAAAATGTTTATAGATTCCATTAATTTTTAGTTCTTGCATAATTTCCTCCTTTTTTTCTAACAAGTGTTTTTCGCGTAATTAATTTGAAATAACAAAGCAACATAGTCCCCTTTTGTTCTCGCCCAATTTGAGTTTTCGATTAAAAAGAGAAAATCTCAAAGAGCTAGCGATTGTAGCTTTTATATACTAGGAAGTTCAGAGAACTTTTCTAGTATATAAAAAAGTCCTAATATACATTTCTGTATATTAGGACGAATTCTCCGCGGTACCACCTATTTTAATATAATATAATTTATATTCTCTTATTTTTCTTTAACGCAGATATACGGCAAAACTTACTTTAAATTGTTCAGCTTTACAACTTAACTTAGGTGATAACAAATAATTTTTACTTTCAAACTTTCACCAATTGTTTGATTCTCTGCTAAGATATTTTATTATCTGTCTTGTCCTTGTTATTGTTTTTTTTGTTAATTTGAAAGTATTATATCACTTTTTTTTAACTTTGCAATAGTTTTTATTAATTTTTATTATCTTTCTACTCCTCTTCCTTGAGTTTCATTTGTATTTGATTTTGATACTCCTTTAAAAGTATTTCTTGATGTTTTAGAATCTTTTAAAACTTTTTCTCCTTTTTTTACTTCTCCATCTGATTCTAAAGCTTTTTCAAAATCTGCCTGTGTTTTCCAAGAGTTTTTAAATGCCTTGACCATATCTGCAGAAAGACCAATTTTATCTATATTTTCTTCATTTAATTCTCCTATTTCTGCTTGTACTTCTGTAAATCCAAAAATAGTTTTAAATAAATCTACTATTCTACTCATATATTCTTTATTCTAATTTCTTAGAATCTCCTCTCTTTAAAATTTGCTATTTAATAGTATATCACTATTTTCAGGAAAAATCAAGTATCATAATCAATAAAATATAAATATATTGTAGGTTTGTCAAACATATGTCACACTTTATTGATAAAATTATATTATTTTTATTATAATTTTTCATTATATAGTCTCCAATATTATTTTTTTATTAAATATAATAAATTTTATTGTAGACTAAAAATTGAATTTTGAAAAATTTTAGCCATTTTTTTCATACCTCTAAAACCCTTTAGAGAGTAGGGATTCCTAGTGTCAAAAAAAAGACTACACAAAATGGATATACTGCGCAATGTTCAGTAGGAGTTTCAACTTCTATAATCAGCTTGTCTGTAAGTCCAACGAGTAAAACACTGAATATTGGCG
>MNRO01000003.1 GCA_001915995.1 Clostridium sp. 26_21 | reverse complement strand
TTTTCCTATTTTTTCTAAGTCTATTGTTATTGTATATGTATAATAACTTAGGTGCTGTTCGACATTTGCAAGGTTTGGAAATTCATTAATTCTATCAGCTAATCCTTTGTTATTTAAGAAATCCATATCACTTTTATAATCTTCTAATGATATTGCATTACTTAGTCTAACTGCTGCACTTCTGATATTTGAACCATCATTTTTCGCTGTCTTCATATATCCGAAAAGATCCATCTCTTGAGAATCCTGAATTGTAAACTTATCATCAAATTGAATTGTTCCTTTATCTTTATTTACCACTTGTAAATTCCAATTAAATAATTTATATATCTTAATGCTTGTCTAGAAGCATATGTATAAACACTTCCATCTCCTCTTGTTAATTTTTTTAATTCAGATATATTTCCTATACCTTCTCCATAATTAAGACTACTTGCATTAAATACTAAAGTGATTGATAATCCTTTTTTATTTTTTATATTATCCATTTATTTTTCCTCCTCTTTTTTCTCATATTTATTAGATATTAATCCTGCTAAGAAACTATGTCCTATTGATTCAAAATCTAATCCTGTAGTCTGCATAGTTTCTATAAAAATTGGTGATACATCTTTTCCCATTTCCATATGTAATCTTATTACAATATCCATAAATTCTTTTTTATTTCCTGCTTTTATACTATTTAACATTTTATATGTATATCCATCTAATTTATTGTCTTCACCTTTATTTTTTAATTCTGAATGAATTTGGACTCCTAAATTATAAATAACATATAATTTGTCATTATTTTTCTTTATATCTTCCACTTCTTTTACCTCCTTTTTTAAGGTATTTAATATCATTCTTATTTGTGTTGCTAAAAATGAATTATAACCATTTTTCTTTTCGCCTCTTTTTATTTCATCTCTTAATCTATCATTAATTATGTATTTTATCTCTTTATTTTTCATGATATAATCAACTATTTGTAGTCTATATCTATAATCCCATATTTTTGATAATGTTTTTTCAGCATATTGTGTAAAAAATATTGACATATATCTTTTTATATTAAAATATTCAATTCTGCTATATGCTCCATATTCAGCTTCAATTTCTACAACAAATATGTTTTCTAATTGCCACATACTTACCTGTTTATCTTGTTCTACAATATCTAATATTAATTCTGAATAAGGATTTTCATTTCTATTTTCATATTTTGATTTATTTCCAAAATTAATATTTGTTTTATATAATCTATCTATTCCTGTATCATAATTTACAAAACTTAGTAATTGTTTTTCTCTATATTCTCCATTTTCTTTTATTGCTTTTGTTATTGTTGTCATTCCTGCTGGTATACAAAATAAAATTAATTTACATACATCACATATTGGCATATTTACATTTTGATTCCAAAAGAAATTTCTAGCGTTATCACTACTTATGGCAAGTGGAACAAAATTTCCTTCTGAATAATTTGTTGTTAATCCTATTTCATTTTCACACATACAACATCTTTTTATTACTTTTTCTTTTAAATACTTTTGTATATCCTCTATGTTTTTTTCTTTGTTAATATAATCTTTTTCTATTTTAGAATAGATTTTTTCTATATCTTGTGTAATGTTGCCTTCTTTTAAATTTTCTATATATTCTTTTATTTGTTCAATACTATATTCATCTTGCATAATGCCATTGATAAAACCTGTTTCTACGATATTGCTTACGTAATCTCTATACATTATTTCTCGTTGTTCTTCATAACTCATAGATGCTCTTGTCTTTTGTAAAAACGACATTTGACCATAATATGTATTATTTAAAATAGATCTAATCTTATTCATTGTTAACTTTTTGTTTATTTTTTCTTTTTGTAAATTATTTAATATTTTTTCCTTTATTTCTATAAGCTCTTTTTTGTGTGTAGCTTTATCAATACAAGTACATTGTTCTTCTATTTCATTGTAAATTTCTTCATCAAATTCTTTGATTTTTTTTGACTGTTTGCTTATTTCGTTTTTAATGATTTTTATATTTGATTTTATCTTATCTTTTCGCTCTTTTTCCCTATCTTTATCCTCAAACCCAACATCTATATTACTTTCCAAATAGTCAAATGAATTCTTTGTTCTATTTTTTACACTTTCTGCAACATTATATTTTTTGAAAAAATAATTAAAATAGTATTTGTGAAAATTTCTTAAACTTTCTGTATCAAACTCAATATAATTATTTTTTCTAATCGCAAATTCATCCTCATTATCTTCAAGAATTCTTAAAAATCCTACGATCCCAGCATTATAAAACCAATCATTTAAGTATACTTTTATCTTCAATTTTGCACCTCCTTTTAAACAATTTGGAACATCCCAAATCCTACACTATGTTTACTTCCTATCCCTGCTTTATATAAATAACTTAAAAGTTCTATATCTCCTTCTAATGCAAAAATTCCTGTTGAACATTCTATTTTTTTTTCATAAAATTTTATAATTACTTTTTTTGCTTTAATTGGAATAATTTTTAGGCTATCTACTAATTCTACTGGAATAGTTGTTATTTTCAATTGTTCTTTAACATTCATTTTTAATGTTTCTTCAAATTTTTCATCTTCAAAAGAATAATAGTAATCCTTATTTTCTTCTCTTTTACGAACACATAATGGTGCTTGAAATTTTATAACTATTTTATTATCTTTAATTTCTTTTTCTGGTATAAGTACAATATTTTGTAATATCCATGAATTCTGATTAATTAAAAACTTCTTATTTTTTTGATGATTAAATGCATTATATATCGTAATAGCTGTTTCATAATTTTCTATTGTCATATTCATTTCAAATCTTTTGTCTTCTAATATAATCTCTTGCCCATTAATCTGTGGTTGTCTAAAGAAAATAGAAAAAGCATAAGGTTTTATAATATTATCTTTCTGGTTATAGTACTTCTTAAATTCATTTTCACTATATTCAGATAATGACAATTTTATAAAACTGATTATGCTTCTTCTATAATCAATTGGCATTTTTTCATTTTCTAATGTAAAATATAATTTCATTCTCATATTTTTCACCTCCTTGTATACAAATTTATTTAAGCTTCCTACATTAAAGTAATTATCGTACGACATGTATACAAATTATTAACTTTGTTAAATTTTAATCTATATAAATACAAATTATTGTAATATTAAAATTCGACAAATTGCACCTTCTTTATACCATATTTTACATTTTTTTACAAGTATTTTTATTGTTTTGTTTTAATTTTTTCCAATATTAGGAAAATAGCATACAAAAAAGCACTACATTTTGCTATATAGTGCTTTTTAATTATTTTTTCTTTGCTATAACATTAAAAATATGCCAATGTTTCATATTTCCAAGACCTGTTAAACCTTCTTTTTCTACTTCATTAAATTTAATAATATCAAATTCATCAAATAAATTTAGTACCTGCTCTTTTGTAAAAAATGTCATATTAGATTCAGCTTTATTCCAAGAATCTTTTATTCCAAAAAAGTTTCCAACAAAATAACCATTTGTTCTTATGCTATTTACAATATTTCTCCACACATCATTTATTTTTTCATTATTGCAAAACGGCAAACTATAATTAGCAACAATTAGATCTACTTTTTCCAATTTCATATCATTAAAATTTTGTTGTTGAAACTTAAATCTTTTTTGTTCTTCAGCATCTAGCCTTTTTGAAATTCTTTCTCCTACATTTTCTTTATCAATTGAAACAACACTCCATCCATTTTTTATTAAATAAACAGAATCATTACCAGATCCACATCCAATATCAATTGCTTTCCCACTAGTTGTACTTATATTATCTACAAAGTACTTTACATTTTTCTTTGGAGTATCTGCTTCTGTATTATCATAATATCTTTCTAATTTTTTCTTTTTTAGAATTTCAACAGCTAATTTGTATTCTTCTTCTCCAAAATCAATTGTTGGAACAATTTCTTTATTATTATACATATTAATAAATTGTTCAATTGTAACCCATTTAGCTTCAGTTGTCTCTCCATCAGGAAATGTAATCTCATTAATTGGAATATTTTTTTGAAATATCCATAAATCTTTAAAGTCTGGTACTTTTTTATCTCTTTTAACTTCTTTCAAAAAAATTGCATCCTTTTCAGTAAACGCTATACCTAGTTCTTCTTTTAATTCTCTTAAAATTCCTTCCAAGCTTGTTTCTCCTGCTAATATTGAACCACCATTACATTCCCATAGTCCTCCATATTTCTTCCAAGAAGCTCTTTTACTTATCAATATTTCGTATTTTGAATTGAAAATTATTCCAGTTACGACAACATGATATTCTCCATCCTTAAATTCGTATCCATCTCTTTCTGCTAACTTACCTGTTTTATTTCGATTTTCATCATATATATCCCAAAATTCTGCCATAATTCTCCTCATTTCTTTCATCATAGTTTAGTTTTATAAAAAATTAAATGTCTTTATTAATTTTGTGAACAGGAAATTTATTTTCTTTTAATACACTTTTTATTGATGTTGGGAGCAATGGATATTCATCGATTTTAGAAATGTCTAACCATTCATATTTAAGCCAATCCTCTCCTTCAATATTTTTTAAAGTATACTCTATTTTTTTATCTTCCTCATCAACAAATTCTGCTTTATGTACAAATAATATCTCATGGTATTTAGAACCTTTCATTTCAAAAAAATTCTCTATTGTTGCAACATATCCAATAACCTCTATTTTTTTGCCTAATTCTTCCATAACTTCTCTTTTTACTGTAGTTTCTGAGTCCTCTCCAATTTTAACTCTTCCTCCCATTAAAGCATAATGGTTAGAATTTACGTTTCTATGTACTAAAATCTTTCCATTATGTTCAATTATTACTGTAGCCCTCACATTTAATTTATAATCTTCAACATCAATAGTTAAATCCATTTTTTTCTTGTATGATATATTTAATAACTTAAATAGACCATACACTCCTTTCTTCATTTATTTTTATATCACAAATATCCACAAAATTTACACTATTTGTGGATATTTATTATTAATTTTGATAATTAATATGCTCACCTTTTATTAATGGATATCTAATAAGACTCTCTCCATCTAAATTTTCTTTGTGCATATCAATTGCTGTAATTTGATGATTATCATAAGTTGTATAATAATATATTCCTTTAGTTGCATTACAACATGATGTATAAATTGTAATTTCATATTTTCCATCATCTAATTGGCAACAACCTCTTTGCTGATCAACTGAATTAAGTATATGGAAAAATTGACTTACACTCTCGTTTTCATCTTCACCAGATACAGAATTCATTTTTACAAATGCCACTCTAACAAATCTTGATTGTGATGATAAATCCCCAGGAAGTCCAATTGCTCCCATTCCTCTACTATACTGTTGTAATTCTAGATTTTGTGCAAAAGAATTCTTTGGAGATTTGTTAGATAAATTCATATAATTATTTAAAGAAAATAATTGCTTATCAAATGGCGGATTATTTGTTAATACTCCTACTGGATTATCATATATTTTGATTCCATCTCTCACCGCTTCTACTGTTATTGATTCTTCTGAATCTGAAATAATCCAATGCAATTGTGCTAATGGTAATTGAGCACTAAATGGAACATTTAGTAAATTGATTTTTTCAATTAATCTTCTTGCTTCTTTTGTTGTAGCACATTGGCTTAAAATCCATGGAATAAATTCAAATTGTGCAATATTATCTTTTTCTTGTTGTGGTTCATTATAATGAGCATTACCAACAAAATTTAATCCTGCTATTCCTAATCCTTTTTCATTTATTGCATCATAATATAATGGATAATTATCGGCTACATAAGCCATTCCTATTATTGCATAATGATTTATTATTGATTCTTTATTTCTAAAATTAAATTGATAATTTCTTGGTATTATTGTTACTTCTTCATTATAAGAAAACTCATAATCTAATGTTCTCCCAAAATAAAAATCTTTTGTTTTATATGTTGCTGCAGTACACATATTTTCCTCCTTATATAATACATTTTTTGGTTAAAGTCTCTCCCAAAACATTCATATTATTTCTTAATTAAATTTTTTTATTAATTATAACATTCTTTTTGTCTTTGTAAAATAAAATATTGCAAATTTTAGTAACAAAAATAGATCTAATATTGTAATTAACTTACTGGATATTAGGTCTATTTTGCTTTTATTATTTATTAAAATCATCAAACTCTAAATCATCAAATGGAATATTTTCAATTTCTTCTATTTCATTTCCGTCATTTAAAGTTAATTTAAATACTTCTGGTGAATTTATTCTTTTATCAAATACTACTTTGCCTTTAAAGCTTAATTTTAGTTCTCTATTTGGTGTTACTTTTTCTAATTTACACCATTTTAATAAGAAATACATTATTGCATAATCATGTGCAAATATTGCTATTCTTTTTCCTTTATTTTGACTAACAACTTCTTGGAATGCTTCATTTACTCTTTCTCTTACTTCTGCTTGGCTTTCTCCTCCTTCTGTTTTGAAGTTTTCGTCTTCATATTGTCTTGTATACCAATCTGGATATTCTTTATCATTTGGCTTTCCTACTCTTTTTTCATCAAATCTTTCATCTATATTTGCTTTTAGGTGTTGTTTTTCTAATAGATATTTTGCTGTTTGCAATGTTCTTACACAATTGCTTGTATATACTACATCTATGTTTTGTAGTTCTTCTTCATTGCTTAGTATTTCTGCTCTTTTTTCTCCTGTTACACTTAATATTATTTTTTCACTTCTTAATACTTTGTCTTGACTTGTTTTCCAACTTTCTATAACGTCTTTTGTGTTAATTCTTACTGAGTGTCTTATTAAATATACTGTTGTTTTCATGATATCATTGTATGAGATATTTAATACTTAAATACGCCATACACTCCTTTCTTTATTTTTTATCTTTTTAATTATATCTCAAATATATTATATTTTAAAGTAAAAATTATTAAACAACTTCATTTAGTATAACTCGTCCTCTTGAATCAAGTTTTACTAGCTGACTATTAATTGCAATTGTTTGTAATTCTATCATCTTCTGCATCACCATCTCCACACTAATATTAAATGTTTGAGCTATTTTTTCTACTCCTTTTTCTCTGTTATCTATCAATATATCTGAATATCTTTTTAACACTTCATAAAATTCTCTATGTTGATCTGTTATATCTTCACTACTTAATAATGTATCTGTATTACTATTTTCAAATACGTCTTGTGGATTATATGTATTATCTTCAATTACATCTAGTAAATCAAAATAACCATCTGCTGTTTGCTGAATAAGACTTATTTCAAATTTATTTTTTGACAAATAATTAAACATTGCATATTTTATGCCTTTCATAAGGACATTTATTACTAAATTTTGATCATAAGATAAATTGGTTTCAATTTTTCCACCATTCTCTATTAATTTTAAGTATACTTCTTGTTTTAAGTCTTCAAAATTGTTTAATCTTCCGTACATTTGAGCTATCACAATAGCCAATTTTTCAATTGTTTTATCTTTTGTTAAATATATTTTTTCAATTAATTCGTTACTTATTTGCTTTTGTTTTCCTAGATATATTTTTCCATCTGAAATATTAAATACTTTTCGAGTTAATTCTGGATTTTTCTTGTTTCCAATTATTTCTTTTATAAATGTATTTATTCCAATATTATATTCTTTACAAATATTCATTATTTCTTCTGTTGAATAATCTCTATCTCCGAATTTGCTTAAATTTTCTATATCTATTTTCAATAAATCTGCTTTTACTTTATCTTTGGGTGAAATTTTTTTAAGTTTTATCTCTTTTCCTTTTATTAATTCTCTATATTGTTTTGCTTTAAGACCTAATGATTCTTTTATTTGATAGTCTGTATATCCTTTATCTTCTTTTGCTTTTTTTACTTCTTTAAGAGTTATAATATTGTCATTTTTTGTATCTTTTATTATATCA
Source organism: Clostridium sp. 26_21 (assembly GCA_001915995.1). Classification (GTDB taxonomy): domain Bacteria; phylum Bacillota; class Clostridia; order TANB77; family CAG-508; genus CAG-269. Next base: position 2,087 of record MNRO01000003.1, on the reverse strand, counting down.
TTTCTTATATTTATTTTATCTTGATAATCAAAAATCTTATTTTTTATTCTTTTTATTTTTCCATTCAATATCTTTATATATTTTTCTGCACTTATATCAAGTATTTTCATTAATCTAATATCGTCTGTTATATATTTTCTCATTTCTTTTATGTCTTCTGTAATTAAATATTCATTCTTTATATACTGTTTTAATATTTTTCGTTCTTCTGGCTTATATCTAATTCTATTATTATTTATGTTTGTACAAAGTCTACATATAAAATAACATTTTTCGCCTTTTCTTAATTTAACATATGTATTTTTGGGGATTCCTAAACATTTTTTTAGTTCTTGTATAGTTATTCTTGTGTTTTCTAGTATTTGATATATTGTTTCAGATGTTACTTTTTCTTCATCTTTTATCCTATAGTTTTGAATAATGTTTTCTAATACATACGATTTTCCATCCATTTTATTTTTCATTCCTTTCTTGCTTATCTAAAAGCCACACATTATGAAGAAAGATTTTATTTCAAACTATTTTCTTCTTTAAAAATCAAAAAGATACCTTTAGTTTTGTCTAAAAGTATCTCTTTTGATTTTCTTTTGGAATTTTTTTTATTTTAATTTAATTGCATTTTTATCTTATACTATTTATGTATAGTAGTCAATCATTGCTTTGTTTATTTAATTTTTATGCTTTTTGTGTATGTTTTTTGTGTATATTTTTTGTATTTATCGTATTGTTGTTAGCCAATTTATTTTTTTATATTATTATTCCATTTGTATGATCTATTTCATGTTGGATTATTTCTGCAATAAATCCATTATATTTTCCGTGTTGTTTATTGAAATTTATGTCCATATATTCTACTTCAATTTCTTTATATCTTTTGCATTTTCTTTCTCCGATTAATGATAGACATCCTTCTTCTGTTTGATATTCTTCTTTTTTATTTGTTATACTTGGATTTATCATTATAAAGTCGTATATTCCTCCTGATATACAGATTATTGCTTTATTATATCCTATCATGTTTGCTGCTAGTCCTACACATCTGTCTTTGTTTGCTTTTAATGTGTCTAGTAGGTCTTGTGCTATGTATTTGTCTTTTTCTGTTGCTTTTTCTGATTTTTGAGATAGGAACATTATATCTTTTACTATGTTTTTTACCATGTTATTTTGGTCCTTTCTTGCTATTTGGGTTTGGAATTAATTTGACTAAGATTCACGCGCTCTCTTGTATTCCTGAAATTCTTTATTAATATTTTTTATGTTCTTTTTCATTTTTGGTTTTTTTATTTAATATTTTGTCTAATTCTATTTCTGCTTTTTTTACGAAATAGTTATCTGTATAAATTGGTATTCCTATTTCATTTACTTTTTGAATTAATTTTTCTATAGTATTTATCTCCTCTGTTTCCTCTATTTCTATTAACTTGTCACCATTATTTATATTTTTAATTGCTAATTCAAATCCGTCTTTTTCATATATTATATCCTCTTCTTTTATATTCATAATTTCTTCATATCCTATTGCTTTTAATAACTTTTTTGCGTCTTCTATATCTAAAATGTTACAGTTAATGGATTCTTGATTTAATATATTTCCCTTTTCATCAATATTTTTTATTTTATATGTTATTAGTTTTGTTCTTTTATTTGAAGTTTTTCCTATAATATCTCTTACTAATACTGCTTTCGATAAAATGTCTCTTGTACTTAGTTTGTCTAGTTCTATTTCTTTTGGTATGAAATATGTGTCGTCCATTGAGAATTGTCTTATTTTTTTGAATCCTTTTTCTTCTATTATTTTATAGAATTCGCTCAATTGACATTTTATTTTTATTGTTATTTCATTACTTGTTTTTTGGTTCATAGTTTTTCTCCTATTTTTTTCTTTTTATTATAACACTTTTGGTGATAATTGGGAATAGTTTTTTGAACTGATTTGTTTGTTGATTAAGCTTGATTTATTATTTGTTTGAATAAAATTTAAGAATGTAGGCCTTCGGGTTATGAGAATTTGATTGTGATTTTTGAGAAATTTTGTTAACTTGAGTTTTTATTAGTTTTAATAGGGTTAGAGCAAATTGGTGTGATTA
>MNRO01000002.1 GCA_001915995.1 Clostridium sp. 26_21 | reverse complement strand
GTATTCCATTTCTGGCATAAAAAAAGAACTGACCATTTTTAATCAGTTCAAATATGTTTAATAAATTTTATTTAATTTTAAAATTAGTTCATCAATAGGTTCTGTATAGATACCTTGTTTTAATTTATCATTTTTAAATTGTATTAAGGCATTTAAAATTATGTTAGTTTCTATATTCTTAATAGGTAGTTTTATTTTTTTCATTATAATCACACTCCAACAAATTATATATTAATTATAATACTACTAATTAAAATAATTAAATGTGCAAATTATATGAAAGTTTCTTTAAGTCGTTCTTTACCAGTTGATATTTGTTTTATTTTCATTATTCATTATTTTTTCTTCCTTTTTACTAATATATTCTAACTATAAAATCCTTCTCAACTTCATTATCTTTTTAACTTTTAATTTTGATACATGCAATTATATCATATATTTTCTCTTTTAAGAATAGTTTATGCAAATAAAAAGTAAGGATTTTATTAAATAAATTTCCCTACTTTAATTAATTTTAATAATATTTATATTCATTATTGTCATCTCGAGAATCTCTCTTTTTCAATTCTTCGTCATATTCTTTATTTTTAAAATACCAGTCTGTTTTTTTATCACTAGGATTTGCTTTTTTATTTTTATCTATTAATATGTCAAATAAGCAGAATATTGCTAATAAAATAGCCATTAAATCACAAATCAAATTTGCACTCATTTCAATTGTTAATTGGCTTCCTTGTGTTGTAGCAATAATTGTATTAAAGAAATGTTCTCCATAATATAATCCATACATTAAAAAGTATGCCAATCCGCCAAAAATATTTCTTTTTATAACTAATATAATACAAATAAGTGTGATAAATGATACTATTATTTCAAAAGTTAAATTATATGACACAATTCCAACTAAATCAATAGAGAATTGCGTACAAAGAGCAACAATTGCTCTAAAAATCCAAAACATTACCATAAACATAACTAATAATATAGTTCCAAAACTCATTTGCTTACTCCTTTTCATTAATAAAACAAAAGTTGGTATGTAGAAATATTTTTCTATACCAACTTTATTTTTTAGTCTTCATCTACAAAATTAAATTCATCTTTATACTTTTCCTTAAAAATTTCAAAAACTTTATTTAATGTTTCTTCATCTTCTACACCAACATATGATTCTTCATCAGAATCTTCATCTGTATCTTCTAATTTTAATATTACTACTTCTCCGTCTTCTTCCTCTCCTTCTTCTGCAACTGGTAATAATACAACATATTCTTCATCTTCTAGTTCAACTAAATCTAAGAATTCAAATCTTACTTCATTTCCATTCTCATCATTTAGTATTATTATGTTTTCATTTTCTTCATTTTCCATTCTTCATTTTTCCTTTCTTAATTTATATTATTATACTATAATATTTTTATAAATTTATCAACTATTTTTCATTTTATTTAAATATGTTTCTAAAATATATACTGCAGATATAGTATCCACTATATTTTTCTTTTTATACTTATTGACATCTAAGAAATTCATGGTTTTATGTGCAGCAACAGTAGTAAGCCTTTCATCAATTATTTCTATCTTCATATTATTATATTTGCATTTCAATTTATGAATAAATTTATCTGTTGTTTCTGTTCTTTCAGACTCTGTTCCATTCATATTTATAGGTCTTCCTATAACTATTGTATCCACATCATACTGCGAAAATAATTCATCTAACCTTTTTAAAATTATTTTGTCAGATCCCTTATTATTAATTGTTTCTAAACCTTGTGCTGTAATTCCTAATGCATCTGTTATAGCAATTCCAGTTCTTGCATCTCCATAATCAATTCCCAAAAATCTTTTCATTTGATGCCAATGTTCCTTTCTAATCTTCTAAATCTATAAAATATCTAACCATTTTTTCTAATAGTTCATCTCTCTCTATAGTTCTTATTTTATTTCTTGCATCATTATGACTTGTAATATATGTTGGATCACCTGATAAAATATATCCTACTATTTGATTAATTGGATTATATCCTTTCTCTACAAGAGCCTGATATACTTCTTTTAAAGTTTCTTTCACTTTTTCATTCTTCTCTTTTTCAAAGTTAAAACTCATTGTTTTATCAAAATCCATTTTATTACCTTCCTCTCTAAAAACATTATTTAAATAGTTGTTATACTATTTTCATTTTTTCCACAGCTGTCTAAATATTGTTCCATCTTTTTCAAAACTTCTTCCATTCCTGTTCCTTTATAATATGTTGTAACAACAAAGTTTAGTTTTGCATTAACCTCTTGTAATTTTGCTTTCTTTTTTGTTTCCTTTTTACTATTAAGTTTTTCCAGGTCTATTTCTTCAAAATCATCTTTTAAAGAAATTTTTTGTGATTCTACATTATTTTTTATATTTGTTATAAAATCAACTACTGACTCTGTACTAACTCCTGAAAACACTATTACAAATTTTGGACCCATATATCTAATAAATATATATTCTTTAGATATATTTTTTTGCACACCTTTGCTAACATCAATAATTACTTGATTTCCTAGTTTTCTTGAATATTTTTCATTAATTTCTTCAATATTAGATATTCTAAACATACATACAGCTGATGTTGTGTATTGATCTATTATCTTTTTACCTTCTCCATATAAATATTCCTCATTATATAATCCTGTAAATAAATCTTTTCTAACTATTGCTTCTAATGTTCTTTGATGTACTACTGTTTTTAAAACTGAAACTATATTATCTTTTACTACTTCAAATATTGTTGTATCTATATTATCAAAATCATGTGCAATTCCACTTTCAATTATCCAATATCCTATGTATACATTATCTTCATATATTGGGAAAAATATGGCTGATTTTGCTCTTGCAAATTCCATTGTTTGATATGGTAATTTTTCATTTTCATTATTTATTGTTATGTATTTAGGTGTTGCCGTTGCAATACTATCTTTGAATATAGGAACATTTTGTAAGTTTCTTAATGTTTCCCAATGCTTTTCATCAACATTTGTTGCTTTTATTTGATATTCGGCTCCATCAAAAACTACTATTGTAGAATATTTAATTTCATATTTTTCAATTAATATGTCATTGATTTTTTTTATTTTTTCGTCTACAGAAGATGTTTCGCCTATTGTACTTAAAAAATCTTGCAAAACTCTTAAGTTATTGGCTTGTCTTTGTAAACTATTAAATTCTTGTATTTTTCGATGTATTTTTATATTATATATAAGTAATATCATAACTATTGCAACTAATATTAGTACTATTACAATCATTCCTTATTCTCCCCTCTAATATTATTAATAACGTTTACTCATTTGTTCTAAAGTACTGTTCATACTTGGTGAAAAAGTACTATTTCTATTGTTTATTGATGGTGGTGTATATTTATTATTATTTTTACTTGTTGATGATGTACTATAAACATATGTAGCTAATTGTTTTAAGCTTTGTACTAATTTTTTTGAATATCCCTTTAATGATATATCACATACAACAAGTCCATTCAAATATCTTAAATAAGTATCTAATTCAAATGGTATTGTTATTCTCTTTACTGTCTTTCTATCAAATAATTCTTTTCTATTTGACATTGCAGCATCATTATATATTGAAATTCCACCAATTAGCAAATTTTCGTTTATTTCTTTGGTTTTTATATATTTATTTAATACTACTCTTACTTTTTCTTCACTAAATGATCCCTTATCACTTAATTTTTTCAAAAACAATGTGAGTGGTTGTATTGTAAGAATATCCATTGATTGTACAAGATAAATTTCTTGTGAATATTTAAAATATCTATCTGGTGTTTCAAAGTCACAATCTAATAATATAATTGAATGTTTGTTTAATAATGTTTCAATTATTGGTTCGACATTTTCTATTTCCTCAACATCAAATGCTGATGTATATACTGTTAGATTTTTACGTACTTCAATTCCTTGAGTCTCGCCTTGTATTAATTTATTTATACATTCATTTGATCTAATTCTTAAATTTTCATCATTTTGAGTATATATATAATATGCATTTCTATTTTGTGTTAAATCTAATATTGCTGTATTTACATTATTCATTGCTAATATTTCTGCTACATTATTTACCAAAAATGATGTTCCATTTTTACTTGTTCCTACAAATGATACTATTTTTTGATTTGAAGCTAATAACTTATCAATATCTAATTCTTCATATTGATTAACTTTTTGAACATTATCTGTAAAATATCTTGAATTATTTTCAAAATTTTGTGTCATATCTTCTTTTTGCGAAATATTATTGTTTTCTATTTCATTACTATTATTGGCAAAAAATTCTTGTTCTTCTTTCTTATCATCATTTTCATCAAAAAATCCTGGTAATACTGTTTCTTCTTCATTACTTTGTTCTTCAAATCCTGGTAATATTGTTTCTTCTTGATTATCCATTTCCAAACCAGGTAATGTTTTTTCCTCTTTTTCCTCTTTTTCAAATCCAGGCAATACTGCATCATTAGCTTGTTCATCTATATTTTCATTTTTTCTTGGTCTTCCTCTTCTACGCTTTGGAAGCTGTTCTACTGGTTCTGTAACTACTTTTCTTGGTCTTCCTCTTCCTCTTTTTACTGGTTGTTCTATTTCTTCTTCAATTTTATCTTCATCATCATCATTTATATTTTCAAGTTCGTTTGTTTCTATATTTGATGTCTCTATTTCATCATTTTCTTGTTTTAATGGCATTATAGGTGCATCTACAGTTGACACTTCTTTTATTACTCTTTTTGTATTTGAACTCATAGCAGAAGGAATTACAACTGGTTCACTCATCATCGTATTTGCTGCCTCTCCTAACATTATCTCACTTGTTCCCTGTTCTTGCATTTCATTTGATTTTTGAGCTTTTTTACCCTTTTTAATTGTTTTAGCTTCTCTATTATCTATTCTCATATCATTTGCAATTCCACTTCTAAAAGAAAATAATTCTGCATATCTCGATGAATTTCTTTCTAAGACATTAATTACATTTGCTGGCAAACATTTGCAAATTACTTTTAGTTGTATATTATTATATTGTGCTGCTATACTGTCAAAACTATCTACTATCTTTTGTTCATCATTACCAATTTTTTCATAATGTGTCAATATGTTTTGAAGTTCTAATTCACTTACATCATTTTCGTCATTTTTTTCATAATAAACATTTTCAGAGTCAATCTTATAATAAATTTTAGCTTCTTTTTTTGAACGTGGTCTATTTATTAATCTACAAACCTCATTGATACTTCTATCATTACCTAATATTGCATTATATATTCCTATTCCAAATAATTTTACTAAGATTTCTTCTCCTTTTACTCTTCTTTCTTCACATATCAATATAATTGGAATATCTTCACCTCTACTATTAGATGCTTCATCACTTATACTATCTAATCGTCCAAATATAAAGTTGTCCATTTGTTCAAAATCATTATTTACATATTGCTCCAAATCTTCACTTATAACAACTCTATCATAAGTTTTGTCTCTTTGTAATTCTTTTAATATTGCATTAAAATAGTAGACATTTTTATATGAAATTATTTCTTTATATTGTTTTTCATATTGTTTTACTATTGACTCTGACATTTTGTCATTACTTACTGCAAATAAAACTTTCATTTGTTACCCCCTTACAAATTTTACAACAATCGCAAAAACTAGTGGTAATACTTGACATATTACTAAAATAGTTATAAATGATATCATTGTAACTAATCCTTTTTCTTGTGTATCTAATTTTCTTATTCCTATTACATATTGATAAATAGCACTAATTGCTATTCCTAAAAAGCAAAAAGGTATACTATATATTCTTACTATATTTAATACATATGCTGCTATTCCATATGCATCTGATCCATATTTTGCTTTATAATCATCTAATGACTTAGCTGCATTTTCCTTTATTTTTATTAGTTGACTCTCATTTTCTGCATCTATTATATTTGTACTTGTTGTGTCGGCAAAAACTTCTGTCGTTCCCAATATAGTTATAACTGTTAATAGAATTATTATGATTGCTGTAATCTTTCTCATATCTATATTTCCTTTCTCTTTATTTGTTATTTTCACTTATATATCATACACTACAATTATAAAAATAGCAAGTTTTTTCTTGCTATTTTTTATATTTTTTTATATAAATATTCCATATAATTATAAACCTTATTAGCCCATCCCAAATCACTTGCATATTTCTTATTTACTGCTGATATTGTATTTCCATTATAATATGATCCAACTGCAATTTCACCATTATAAATTTTTTCGCCTTTTTGGTTTAAATAATATTTAACAAACACTCTAGATATTAAATCAATCCCTTCAGCATATGTATTAAATGTACCTGCACTACTATACGGACTCGAGTCATATGCTTTATAACCAAATAAATTATTTTTATTTCTAGCTATCTTAGATTTTCCCCATCCACTTTCATGAATTCCAACAGCAGCAACAAATATACCATTTATGTTATATTGATTTTCTATATAATAAAAATATTCTGCATTATCTTGAAATATATTGTTTATATCTTTTTCATCTGTTAAAATTGTTTTAAATTGTTCTAAAGTTAATCCACTTGGTCTATTTAATTCCATATCAAAACTGCATGGAACAATTATATTATTATTTTTCTCTTTATTATTTGGATTCGAATATATATTCGCAACATTTTCCATCTTTATCCATCCATTTTGTCTTCCAAAAGAAATTTCACACCAATTATCTTCAATTTTTAAAACTGTTAGTTGCTCATATCTTGATAGGGTTGTTATTTTTCTACTTTGTTCATTGTTTTCGCTTCTTATTTCAGCCAAGTCTGATGTTACATATACTGTACTTCCTTCTTCAACTTTATATGCTTTTTTATTTTTTGAAGTACCAACTTCAACTATTTTATTTGCTGGACTTAATATTGTTATTGAACTAAGTTCTTCACTATATTCTTGTCCATTTTCATCTATTGTAATTTTTTTTGTTATTTGTTGTTTTCCAATTCTTCCTTCTTGTCTAACTTGTACCATTCCTTGTGGTAGTTCATCATTATTTTTATATTGAGTTATATATTCTAAATCAACTTCTTCAGTTACAATTTGTTCTGAACTTTTCTTATTATTTTGTTTTATTATTGTTTCAATATCAACATTCTTGGCATTTGAAATTTTCACTTCACTTATTTCTTCAGTATTTGCATATACTACTTTTTCTTGAAAATATCTTAATATAATTGCTAAAATTCCAATTATCAGCACAATAAAAAGAATAATTTTTTTCTTATTACTGTTTAATATTTTCATTTGTAAATTGTATTTCTCCTTTCGAAAAATATCTTTATATAATTTATATTTTATAATTTCTATTATCTTTTGTCAATTCATTTTTTTATAATTTAGTAATAATATCTTGCCTATTTTAATATTTTATATTATCATGGTAATAAGGAGATACTTATGAAAAATGACTTTAAAAAAATAATATTCGTACTTGTTTATATATTATCTATCATTTTGTTAGTTTATCTTTGTAGTTTTACTTATTCTATTTTTTTAAATAAACTAAGTGTAGAAAATTACTTTACAACTAATACTATTTTTAGTATAAATAAAATTGTACTTTTTAGTAGTGCTAATGCAGAAGTTACAGTAAATACAAATAATACAACAACAATAAATAATTTAATTCAATATACGGATATTGCAATATTTATAAATAATAATACTTCAGAATATACTTTAGAAAATACATTAAAATCAGTTCAAATTGATGATATAAAATTTAATACATTACCTAAGTCTGGAAAAGCTAATTTATATTATAAAGATTTAAACTATTTTTCAACCCCAACAATTCTGGAAGAAAATATAATTGATAAAAAATTAAATTTTGATGTTAGCTCTGAAGATGAAATTGATTATTCTAAACCAATTTTATACAATAATTGTGCTAACCCAATTACTATTAGTTATAAAAACTCTGATTTAATCTCAAGTTATACAATTAATAATGATTCTCCTCTTTTTTATGATGGTTCATTATTAAAAAAATGTAATATAATTTTAAATAATTTAAAATGTAATTTTAGTTTTTATATAATTATTGAAAATAATCTTGGTTATAAATATAGGTGTCCAGTCTCTATTGATATTCCTCTTTCAGACATTAGTACATCAATTTATAGTGGTACATATACTTATATTTATAATCCCAATTATTCTTTTTACCTATATACATAATATCATAAACATTTTCATAAATAAATTCTAGGAATTTTCCTAGAATTTATTTTATTTATAAAAATCTTTCTATAACTTATTTTGCCTTTACACAATTTTGGTAATATTCAGCAATTAGTTCATCAAGTTCAATGCTTATTTTATATATTATGCTATAATCTTTTCCTGTAACTATACTTTCATTTAGTTTGTCTCGTAATTTACAAATTTCATCATTTAACATATAGCATCTCTCCTTTTTACAAATATTTATCTGTATGACTATAAATTAACATATTTTTACATTTTAGTCAACAAACTATTCTAAGATTTCGCCTAATTCGTATGACCTTTTTCCTGCTATTTCTATGTTTTTTTACATATAACTACAAAAACAAACATTATTCGTCAAAATAACTATTACGATTATATGACTTTTTAATTACATTTTTACTTTTTTATTACAGAAATAACCATTTTGTTTTCATTAAAAGTTTCTTTTAGTATTTGTTCGACATATTGTTCATTAATTATTGTTAATTCTTCTAAATATTCAAAACTGTTTATTCCTTTGAAAAAGTCGGCAAGAAACATTCTAGCTATATCTCCTGGTTCATCATATTCTCTTACATATGCACCATATAACATCTTTTTTATTCTCTCAAATTCTTCGGCATTTATTCCATCTTGTTTTAATTTTTCTATTTCTTGTTTTAATTTTTCATATACTTTTTCTGGTTCTTTAGATTGTCCAGTTATTAATATATGTGCATAATCTCTAGAAAACTCATAATCAAAACTTGGTACTGTATATAAAATTCCATTATTATATAATTTTTGATATAATTTTGAACTTTTTCCTATTATTATATTTAACAAAATCTCAATAGCTAAATGTTTTTTTACTTTTTCTTTTTCAGTAGCAATTTTATCTTTTATCCCTATTGTAAATAATGGTTCACTTACATCCATATTTTGTTCTATTTTCTCTTTCACTATTGATTCAGGTTCTTCAGGATAAATTCTTTTAATTTCTCCATTAGCATCTTTTTTCACCAATCTTTTTTTGATTTCTTCTAATAGTTCTTCTGGTTCAAAATCTCCACAAATAACCATTGCCATATTTGATGGATTATAAAATGTATTATAACATTTATACAATATATCTTTATTAATATGACTTATTGTTTCTATTGTTCCTGTAATATCAAGTTTTACAGGATGTTCATGATACATTGCTTCTAATGTGTTCAAATATACTTTCCATTCAGGATAATCATCATACATCATTATCTCTTGGCCAATTATTCCTTTTTCCTTTTCTACATTTTGATCTGTAAAATATGGATGTTGCACATAATCCATCAGTTCATCTAATGCTGGATAAAAATTTTCTGTACATTCGAATAGATATGCTGTATGATCATTTGTGGTATAAGCATTTGCTTCAACTCCTAATGCTGTTAATGTATCTAAGCTATTAATTCCACTTTCTTGTTCAAACATTTTATGTTCCAAAAAATGTGCTACACCTTTAGGTACTTCCGTTACTTCACTTTCTCCTGGTACAATAAACTTACTATCATTTGAGCCATAGTTCGTTCCCCATATTACATATTTTTTTTGTATTTCTTTTTTTGGAACAATCATTATTGTTAATCCATTTTCTAGTTTTTCTATATATAATTTTTCTTTTACTTTAGAATTTTCAATTATTTGCATTCTTGTTCCTCCTTGTTTTTCAAAAAATAAATTGTATTAATTTCAAGTGATTTTGCAATTTCTATTATTTTTTCTTTTGTTACACTTTCTATTTTCTGAATATATTCATCTAATGATATTTTTATATTTGTAATTTCTTGTCCGAAATAATAAGTTATTTCTGTATCTTGTTCATCTACAACACTTTTAATGCCAGATATAATGCTTTTCTTAGCATTTTTTATGTCTTCTTCTGTAAAATCCCCATTTCTCATATCTTCCAATTGTTTTTTTATTATTTCTAATGCTTTTTTATAATTTTTTATTTCAATTCCACATTTTATAAATATATTATTTTTATATTTTGAATATATTGAACCTGCAGTGTAAGCTAAACTTGCTTTTTCACGTACTTCTTGAAACATCTTTGAATTTGCCGTTCCTCCTAAAATTGCGTTATATACTATTGCATCATATTTCTGTTTTTCATCATTTATATCTAAATCCATTCCTATAACAACTTTTCCTTGTACAACATCCATTTCTTCAATAACTTCATGTTCTTCAACTTTTTCTTTTTTCTCTAATTTATATATTATCCTTCCTTCTCTATCTTTTAACATTCTCATAGATTCATTTTCTTCTAATATTTTTTCTATATTTTCATCAATATTTCCTGACACAAATATATCTATTTTAGAGTTTGAAATCAAGTCTTTATATTGTTCATATAAATTTGTAGCATTTATTTTTTCTAAATCTTCTATATATCCATATTTATATAAACCATATACTTGATTTTTATACATTTCTTCAATACATCTCTCTGTAGAATAAAAAGCTTTATTATCTGTTTTTCCTTCTATTATTCTTCTTATATTATCTTTTTCTTGTTTTACATATTCTTCATTAAAATGATTATTTATTATTAGTGGATTAAATACTATTTCAACTAGTTTTTCAATACTAGTTTTCAACATATTTTCACCATTATGTGGAATAAAATTATCATTTATTGTTTCTATATAAAACTTTAATACTTGATTATCTCCCATTTTGTCAATTCCATTATCAAATGTTGCACCATACATTTCTTCTAATGTCTTGCTTATTTCTGCTGATGTATGCATATTTTTTGAGCCCCTGCGTAGCACTGCTGATATTAATGCATTTGCTGTTACATCTTTTTTTGTTATTGGCATTGTTAAAAATATTGCTATTAAGTTTGTTTTAAATTTTCCATTTTTTATTACATGTAACTTTATTCCCTTTTTTATCTCTTTTTCTGTATAATTCATTTTCATTCCTCTCTTTCTTTTTATATATTTTTATTTATTTTTTCTAGAATGTTTATTTTCTATTATAAATTTTTCCCATTTTATTTTACCACTTTTTTTAAATTTTTTTCAATAT
>MNRO01000001.1 GCA_001915995.1 Clostridium sp. 26_21 | reverse complement strand
AGTATTCCATTTCCTGTAACAGATGAAATTGTTACTGCTGTTAGTATTAAAAGAATTATAATTGTAATTGCTAATGCTATTAGAGTAATTCCTCTATTTTTCTTGTGTTTTTCCATATTTTATCTCCTTTTAAAAATTTAAATACTCTACTTTTAGTATAACAATAATAATAAAAAAAAACAAGTATTATTATATTATAAAATAATAAAATTTATATCTAAAATATAATAGAAGTAGAGTGTCTAATAGATACTCTACTTCTATTTAAGTTCTTTTACTAGTGTCTCTTTACACTATATACTGTTCTCCTTTTTTTACTATGTGGATTTCTCATTCCACACTTTTTTTCATGTAATTTTTCTTTTTTGGGAGCCCTAATATTGTATAGTTTTGCACCCATCAATTTAAGGAGTCCCCATTGTCCAATTGTAATTGTGTGTCCACTAAGTACTTCCACCCGCTTTCCGATTTTTTCTGTAATGATTTTGTCTTTGAGCATGTATTGGGATTCAATTTGACCATGATTAATCATAATCGTCTTAATGTTGCCCAACTTTCTTAAAAGGTCAATTAATTCATCACACTTTGCATGAGATGAAAATTCACCTGTTGAGTATATTTCTACCCAAATTTCATATGTGTCTTTTCCGATCTTAATTATTCCATCATCAGAATGCATGATTCTATATCCAAGACTAGATGGAGAAACATAACCAGGAAAATAAAATACAAAATCTGGTCTAGAAATTAGCTTGGGTACATAGGTTTGTGCCGGACCATGATCAGCCATGCCAGAGGTCGTAATTATAATTTTTTGCTCATATCCCATTGCAACTTCAGGCCGATTATATTTGTCAACTAATGTAACATTTTTCGGCAAGAAATCAATATCTGTGTAATTTTGCATAACTTTAGTAAAAAACTGTGCAAGACTACCATCGATATAAATTGGGAGATAAGTTGGAATTAGGCCATAATCTTGCATTTTTTTAATTTTATACAAGAATGTCTGTGCCCTTTCCTGAGCATATGTAAATTGTACAATGCTCTTTCCTCTTGCAATGATTTGCGGGATGTCTTCTTCATAATGGTATTCAACTTCTGAAGTATTCATATAGCCATATGTAGACTCCATAACTATATCTTTAGGAAGTTCTTTTACCCATTCAGGAATTTCTGCAATTTCCCGCCACATTGATTTTGCTTTATAATCACCAGTGAACAAAATATTAAAACTTTTTTCACCGTAATAACTAATCTGAACCAAAATCATAGCAGCACCAGGCAAATGACCATTATCTAAGAATGTTGCCTTGATTCTTTCATCAAGATAAATAGTTTCTTCATACTCACATCCTTCTGTTCTAGCCATCACCTCATCAATATCTGACTCATTATACATAACTTTCTGCTTTTTGTTTTTCGCATTACTCATCATGATTTTGTAGTCATCCATTAACGAATGATACATAACTTTTTTTGTAAACTCTGTGCAATAGACTTTCCCTTTAAAGCCCTCCTTTGCCAATACAGGCAGTCGTCCATTATGGTCTGCATGATTGTGAGTAATCAATGCAAAACTAATCTTCGAACTGCAGAATGGTAACTGCTGATTGTTCAATTGTATATAGTCCGCTTCTTGGAACATACCACAATCAACTATAAAATGTGTAACTTTGCCATCAGGATAATGCACTTTTACAAAAAGACAAGAGCCTGTGACTTCAGGATGAAGTGCAGTTATAGTGTAGTAAAACCCGCCCTTTGCAAAAGAACTCATAAAATGTTTCACTCCTTCTATTAATTAATTAGGAATTTATTACGGGGTTTTGCTGCTAATATTATACATTATCTTTTCGCATAAATCAACCATTTTTCGACATTTTTACAAATTATGTTCACTATAATATTCCACTTGTTGGAATATATGTTTTATTTGGCGGTAATACAAATATATTTTCAGGCATATCAACTTTTTTTATTTCTGTCACTTTTATTATAGGAATTTCAGAATTATGATATTTTCCTTTTGTAATTTCTCCAACAATTTCAATCCACTCATCATTTTCAAAGTTCTTTATTTCTTTGTTTTCACACAAAAATCCAACAACTACTGATTGATTGTTTTCAGTATTTATTAACATGTCTCTTCCTAATACAAATTGATTTTCATTAAAATCTAATACTCTATAAACATATCCTGTAAACTTTATTTTTAAACCAATATATGAATCTAAATCATCATGTACTGCTTGTAATATATTTGTATATTCATCTGCATTAATTTCTTTTATTTCATTTTGTTCTATTTTATCTTTTACAAAGAATTTTCCACTTGAAAAAAATATCTTATATATACTAAATAAAAATACAATAAGCATAAACAATGATAATACTACAATAATAATCTTTAGTGCTTTTCCTCCATTTATTTTTATATTATATATATGCATAAAAGCCCTCCACTTAAATTTATTTATTTAAGTTTATGAGCTTATTAAAAAAAAAGAACATTTTTAGAAAAATCTATTATAAAATCCTTCATCAATTTCTTTTGCAAATATACTTTTTAATATTATTAAAACAATTGGTCCTACCAACATTCCCATTACACCTATTAGTTTAAATCCTGTATACATTGCTATTAATGTAAATATTGGATGTATTCCAATTTTTCCACTTACTATTTTGGGTTCTAGAAATTGCCTTACAACTGACATTATAATCCACAAAACAATTATTGATATACCTAGTTTTAAATCTCCATTTAATGCTGATATTATTGCCCATGGTACCATTACTGTTCCAGACCCTAATATTGGAAGTGCATCAACAAATCCAATTGCTAATGCTATTAATAATGGATATTTTATATCCATTCCTATTATTTTTAATAAATATAATCCTATTACAGATATAATAAATGATATTAATATTAATGTAACTTCTGCTTTTAAATATCCCCCTAAACTAAAAGTTATTTCTCTTATATGTTTTCCCAATTTACGTATCCATTTTTGTGGCATGTGATGTTCTAGCAAATCTAACATATATATTTTATCTGTACACATAAAATACAATGACATTATTGTTATTACTACATATATTGCTATTGCTGGAATTGATGTTATTATTTCTATTAAATTTGTTAAAAATTGTGTCATCCAATTTGATAATTTTACTAATATTTCTTGTGATGTATTTTGAAACATGTTTATGATGTCTTTTGATACACTTAATTTTTCTATACTTAGCTTACTTATACTTTCTTGAACTTGTGTATATGCTTTGTTTATATATAGATTAAGCATTTGCAATAAATTAGTTGATTCTGATATTAATGAAATTATTGCCCATGTAACTGCTCCAATTATTATTGCAAATACTATTATAAATATTATTATAGAACTTATTTTTCTGTTTAATTTTGTTTTATTCATAAAAAACCTTATAGCTGGCTCTATAATGAGTGAGATTACAAATGCTATTAAAAATGGCATATAAAATATTGCTAACTTTATTCCAAAATACACTCCTAATATTATTAAAACTATATTTATTATTCTTTTTATCATTGTACAAATATAGTTTAAATCTTCTGACATTTTACCTCTTTTCTATGTATAGCAGTTCTTGATAGAACTGCTTTGCATTATTAACGATTATTTTTATGTCCACAATCGCAAATTTCTTCAAATGTGTTACTAAAGTTTTCTTTTCCTGTTTTTGGGCTATATTTTGCAAGATCTCCTAATGTTAACATTCCAACAACTTTATTGTTATCTACAACAGGTATTCTTCTTATTTGATTTTCAGCCATTTTTTTCTCTGCATTTTTTACATCATCATCTTGATTACATGTGCAAACATTGCATGTCATTATTTCACTTGCAGTTGTATTTTGTGCTTGTTTGTCACATGCTAAACTTCTTAATATAATGTCTCTATCTGTTATTAATCCTACTAGATAATTTGAACTATCACATACTGGAACACAACCAATTCTATTTTTTTCCATTAATTTAGCTACTTCTGTTAATTTTGTCTCTGGTTTTACACAACATACATCTCCACACATACATTCTTTAACTTTCATTTTTCACATTCCTTTCACTTTATTTTTGGCATGTTGTACATGCTTTTATATATTGTAGTCAAAAAGATTTTAATTTATTCTTATTTTTATATAAAAAACAAGAGACTGACTTTCATCAGCCTCTCATTTGGAATTAGTTTGGAATATCTACAGGAGCAACTTTGCTGCTATCAGGTGTGGCACCATCCTGAAAATGCCACCATTCAGACTTCAATCTCTTCATACCAACCTGTTTCATTACTCTTGCAAGATATCTTGCATTTTCACAAGCAGGTGCATCAACATTAACCCAATTATACTCAGCAGAGCGATAATCAAGGTTATGCATTGCAGTAGGCATATCCATAATATTACCAGTTTTCAAATCACGCAATGTGATATCAACTGCAATACCATAGTTATGAGAACTTGCTTTCTGTGCCAAGAACCAGCTTTCACCCAAAGTACCAAACCATTTCTTTTTAAAAGAAGAAGATTTAGTATTCAAATATGCTCTATAAGTACTCTGAAATTCTCTTGTCACAGCATACGGACGATATGCATCATTTACAACAATACATTTTCCATCTTTCAAGAAAATTTCTTGTGCTTTTGCCAATTTCTTGGCAGCTACAACTGTAAGCCATGCTTCAGTTCCATTTTCAGAACCAGATCTGTTATAGAACTTTTCGCCCCAAAGCCCAGTAATTCCTTCGCCAGCCATTTGGAAAATAGACTTGTCAGCCATTACCAAATTCACTTCAATGCTAGGAATATAATCCTTTACATTGATAAAAACCTCATTTGAGTCAATCCAATAGTTTTCTCCGTTTATCTCAATTGCAAACTTACCATTATCTTCACTCAGGATTGTGAAAATATTGTCCTCTGCTACCATAATAGTATTAATACCATTGCTTGCAGATGTTGCATGAGTTGTCCGAATTTTACATCCAACAAATTCCGTTCCTTCTGCATTTACAGAAAGTGCCATAATCATGACCATAATCATAGTCACAATTGCCATTGTCAATTTCTTCATTGCCGTCCTCCTTGGCATAGAATCAAGTAAGAGCAACCACTCTTGTTTTTTCTTAATTCTATATTACATCAATATATCTATATTATAACACTTTTTTTATCCAAAAACAAGAAAAGCTAGCAACCATGCTAGTTTTCTTGACAAATTAATATTCATATATATCATAATCTTGTTCATACATACTTCTATTAAATGGTGGTCTGCCAGGTCCTGGTCCAATTGGAGGACGAGGTGGTCTTGGAGGTCTTGGTGGAGGAGGTGGTGGAACTGGTGGTCTTGACGGTGCAGGTGGTCTTGGTCTAAATCCAGAATTATTTATTAATTCTCTTATTAGTAATATTTTTATTAAATCTTGTAATCCTTGATTTCTTATTTGTCTATCTTCTTTTGAACTACTTTCTTGTCTACTCAGATTTGTTTTGTTTTCTATAGACTTTGAGCCTGTTTTCACATCAATACTTCTATTTTTTATTTCACTTGCTCTATTTTCATTTAAACTATCATCTTCTATTGCATTATATATTTCATTTGTAAGTTCATTTACTAAATCACTGCTTAATGCCCTATTATTCTGAGAACAGGCTTTTTTTACCATTGGATATACTAAATTATATATATCTGGATAACAACTTTCAAGTCTTGATGTTTCTAAATTGCTTTCTATTTGTTGTGTAATATTGAAATTAGAATAATTCATGTAATCATTATATTCTGCATCATATGTATCTCTATATCTTATCGGCTCATATCCTAAAACATTTCTCATATATTCTTCATATACTGAACTCATATATATCACATTCCTTTCTTAAGTTATGATATATAATATGATTTGTTTATTTATATGTTACAAAAAGAGGATACTATTTTGATAATAATATCCTCTTTAAAAAATTAATCTTTTAACAATTCATCCATAGAAACATTAAAAAATTGTGAAAATGCATAAAAATTATATAAACTTATTCCTCTCTGTCCACTTTCAAATTTACTATAAGATGCTCTATCCATACCTATTTCTTTTGCCAATTCCCTTTTTGAAACTTCTGCTTCTTCTCTAACCCGCTTCATATTCTTTCTCATTGTTTCATACAGAGCTTCTAAGTCTTTCATTTTGTTTTCCTCCAATTTTATTATTATGAATTGTATTATAAGAATTAAACATTTATTTAATTCTCATCAGCCATTTACATAAAATATAATATCATATATTTAAGGTTTTGTCAAAAAATTATTTTTCCTTTGTTGGAACCTTTATTACAACTTCAGTACCTTTTCCAACTTCACTTTTTATATCAATACTGCCACCATTTCTATCTAATAAATCTTTGGCTATTGAAAGACCTAATCCTGTTCCACCCATTTCTCTACTACGAGCCTTATCAACACGATAAAATCTTTCAAAAATCCTGCTTAAATCTTCTTCTGGAATTCCAATTCCATTATCAAAAATTTTTATATATGCATCATTGTAAACAAATCCTACATATATTTTGATTTCTCCACCATCTTTGGTGTATTTAATACTATTTGTCATTATATTTAAAATAACTCTTTCAATATCGTCTTTATCTGCATAAACAAGTGGTACATCTGCTGTTACAAAACAATTTACATTATGATTTTTTCTTTTTATTTCTATTGCAAGCTTGTCCTGACATTTCTTAACAAGTTCACCTAAATCAAATTGTTCTTTTTTTACAACATTTCTATTATTATCATTTTTTGATAATGTTAGCAAATCTGTTACTAGTTTTGCCATTCGTCTTGCTTCTGATGCTATAACATTTAAGAATTTACTTTGTGTTTCTTTATCATATTCTTCTTCTAATAATGTGTCTGCATATCCCATAATTGATGTTATTGGTGTTTTTAATTCATGTGATACATCTGCAATAAATTCTTTTCTCATATTATCTAATTTTACATGTTCTGTTATATCTTGCAATACTGCTATAACTCCAACAGTTTTATCATTATCTTTTTTAAATGGTGCAAAATATACATTTAAAAATCTATCATCAATACTTATTCTTTCTTCTGTATTTGTCCAGTTTTCAAGATATATTATTTTTTCTAGATTTATATGTAATCTTCCAAAAATATCTTCAAATGTAGTATCTTGTGGAGATATATTCATCATTTGCTTTGCTGCTGGGTTAATTAAAATAACAACACCATTTCTGTCAAATGCTATAATTCCATCTGTCATATGTAAAAATACACTATTATTTATATCTAAATCATCATTTGTAACTCCAGAACCTTTTATTAGTCTTGTCTTTGGAAATAACATTTTTCTTTTTAAATACTTTTTCATTAAGATTTCACTTATAATTAGTATTATTATGTCTACAATAATCATTAATATTATAAATTTATAGTTTTCCAATTTTATTTTCCACCTTTTACTATTTTTTTAATCTCTGCATATATTTTTTCTTGTACATTTTTTACTGATTTAGTAGATGCTTTTTCTCCCATTTCTTTCATTTTTACTTTGTTTGATGCTATTTCTATTATTTCTTTATTTAATATATCTTTTTCTAATTCATTATTTAATATAATTTGTGCTGCACCTATTTTTTGTAATACTTCTGCATTTCTTAGTTGATGATCTTGGCTTACATTTGGAAGTGGTATTAATATTGATGGCTTTCCTAAATTTGATATTTCTGTTATTGTCATTGCACCACTTCTTGCTACTATTATATCTGATATATTCATTATTTCTTCCATATTATAAATATATGGAAGTATTTTTGCATTTTGTACTTTTTCTATGTCTATTGAAGATTTTTTTAATTCTTCTTTTACAATATCAAATTGTTTTGGCCCTGTTGCCCAAACTATTTGATATTTTTGATTTAATTTTTCTTTTAAAATTCCAACAACTGCTTCATTTATTTTTTGTGCTCCTTGACTTCCTCCAAATATTAAAACAATTGGTAATTTTTCAGACAATCCTAATTCATTTAGTATCTTGCTTTTTTGCTCACTTGAAAATTCTCTTTTTTGAATTTTTACTGGTGTTCCTGTAAAAACAATTTTTTTAGCACTATGTATTCTTTCTCTTGCTTCTTCAAATGATATTAATACTACATCTGCTTTTTTCGCAAGAAATTTTACTGCTTTTCCAGGAAAAGCATTACTTTCATGTAATGCTACTGGTATATTTTCTTTTTTGGCAGCCCATACTACTGGTCCACAAATATATCCTCCTGCTCCTATTACTACATCTGGTTTAAATTCTTTTATAATTTTTCTTGCTTTTGATGTTGCTTTTAATGTCTCACACATTTTTTTCATATTATCAATTGAAATTTTTTTGCTTAATCCATATGCTTCAATTGTTTTTAATTCATATCCAGCTCGTGGGACTAAATCATTTTCTAGTCCTCTTGTTGTTCCAATAAAAATTATTTCTGAATCTTTTTCTTTTTCTTTTATTTTATTTGCTATTGCTAAACCTGGATTTATATGTCCACCTGTTCCAGCTGCTGCAACAATAACTCTCATTTTTATTTCCTCTTTTCTAAGTCATTTATTATCTTATTACTTCGAACTAGCTCTAGAAATGTTCAATAAAACTCCCATTTCACAAAGTAATAAGAATAAAGCTGTTCCTCCATAACTAAAGAATGGTAATTGCATTCCTGTTACAGGCATAGATGATGTAACTACTGCTACATTTATTATTACTTGAACTCCAACCAATGATGTTATTCCTATTGCAACTAAACTCCCAAACATATCTGGTGCTTTCATTGCAACTAAAACACCTCTCCAAATAAATATTGCAAACAATAAGAATACAACTAAACACCCAACAAAACCTAATTCTTCTGCTAAAACTGAAAAAATAAAATCATTATGTGGTTCTGATAAATATAAATATTTTTGCTTACTTTCACCTAATCCTGCTCCAAATAATCCTCCAGATCCTATTGCATATAAACTATTAATAATTTGCCAACCATCACCAGTCGGATCTTTCCATGGGTTTGTAAATGATATAAAACGATTTACAATGTATTGAAATTTATTTCTAAACCATTCACTTGCTAAATATAATATTGTTGCAACTCCACCAGCTGCACTTCCTGCGACTAAAGCAGAAACAATAAATTGCCAAAACTTGCATCCTGCCATTATCATCATAATACAACATGTAATTATTATTACCATTGATGTACTAACATGTGGTTCTACTAATAAAAAACCTATTATTGGTACTAAAAATAATATATTGGATATTAATCCTTTAAAATATTTTCCTAAATTTTCTCTATTTTTTACTAAAATTCCAGCATAAAATATTATTATTAAAAATTTTACAATTTCAGATGGCTGAAATGTAAATATTTTCAAATCAATCCATCTCCTAGCACCATGACTATCAGTTCCAAATAAAAAAACAGCAAAAAGCAATATTAATGATACAATATATGCTAATTTATAAAATTTTTGATATATTCTATAATCTATTTTTGATATAAACAACATAGCACAAACTCCTGCAATTGCAAATCCTAATTGTTTAGTAAAAAATTTATAGCTATTAGCATATTTTTGCAATGATGATGGTGCACTCGCCGAAAGAACCATTATTAATCCAACAGATAATAATACTAATATTGTTATTAATAATGTAAAATCTACTGAATTATTTAAAAAACTTGAAAAGCCTTTTACTTCTTTTTTGTTTTTTTCTTTTCTTGCCATTATAGCATTTTTCCTTTCTTATGTTTAATATATTTTATATAATCTTTAGTCCTATTACACAAGATATTAATGTTATTACACTAAATAACATTACAACTTGATTTTCTCTCCAACCTGATAGTTCAAAATGGTGATGAAGTGGTGCCATTTTGAATACTCTTTTCCCAGTTTTCTTAAATACTGCAACTTGAATTATTACTGATAATGTTTCAAGTACTGGTATAATAGCAATAATTAATAATAATAGAGGCATTTTTAAGTATAATGCTATTCCAGATACAACTCCCCCTAGAAATAGTGAACCTGTATCTCCCATAAATGCTTTTGCTGGATATATATTAAACATTAAAAATCCTAATGTTGCTCCTATTACAATTGCACCAAATACTATTATTTCTTTTGTTCCAAACATTGTTGCTATAATTGTTAAACATGTAATTATTATTGTGCTAACACTTGATGATAACCCATCTATTCCGTCTGTTAAGTTTATTGCATTTGTTGTTGCAAGTGTTACTAAAATTGCAAATGGTATATATAACCATATTGGAATTGTTACATATTTATTAGCAAATGGTATATATGTTTCTGTTCCTATCTTTAATCCCCATACTAAATATGATACAAATGCAATTGATATTATTAATAACCCTAACATTTTTAATTTTGGTTTTAAACCTTCTGTATTTTTTAATACTAATTTTTTATAATCATCTATAAATCCTATTATTCCGAATCCTGTTGTTAAACAAAGTATTGGAATTAAATTTTTTGCAAGTGATGCATCTTTTCCTTTATAATATACATATGCACAACATGTTGCAATTATTATTCCTAGCATGATAATAATTCCACCCATTGTTGGTGTTCCTTGTTTTTTTAAATGTGATTGTGGTCCATCTGTTCTTTCTATTTGACCTACTTTTAGTTTTCTTAATATTGGTACTATTATTAATCCAAGCAGTACTGTTACTGCAAATGTTCCTAATAGCATTTTTGTTTGAAAATCCACTTTTATCAACCTTTCTTCTGTTTTATTTATCCTATAATTTCTTTTACTATTATTCTTTCGTCAAATGGATATTTTGTTCCATTTATTTCTTGATATGGTTCATGACCTTTTCCTGCAAGTACTATTATATCTAATTTGTTTGCCATTTCTATTGCTTCTTTTATTGCTTCTTTTCTGTCTACTACTACTTTGTATTTTCCGTTTGTTTTTTTCATTCCTTCTTCAATTTCTTTTACTATTTCTTCAGGTTCTTCTGTACGAGGATTATCTGTTGTTATAAATGTAAAATCTGCTATTTTTCCTGATATCTCTCCCATTAATGGTCTTTTTCCTTTATCTCTGTCTCCTCCACATCCAAATACTGATATTACTCTTCCTCTTGTATAGCTTTTTACTGCTGATAATATGTTTTGTAAGCTTTCTGGTGAATGTGCATAATCTATCATTATTGGTATTTCTTTTTTGTTTGGTACCATTTCAGATCTTCCTGGTACTTTTATTTCTGCTAATGCTTCTATTACTTTGTCTGATGCTATTCCTAATTTTTTTGCTACACATATTGCTGCAAGTGCATTATATACACTGAATCTTCCTGGAATATCTACTTTTACTCTTTCATTTCTGTCAGATACTTTTACTCTAAAATCCACATAAGAGTTTGTTATTGTTATGTCTTTTGCTAATACTTCACAATAATTGTCTATTCCATATGTCATTATTTTATTTTCTGGTAATAATCTTGGTATTTTTGATACTTGTAAATCATCAACATTTATTATTCCATTGTCACACATTTTAAATAGTTTTAATTTTGATTCAAAATAATCTTTCATATCTGGATGTTCTTTTTCACTGATATGATCTTCTGAGAAGTTTGTAAATACTACTATGTCAAAATTGCATCCATCTACTCTATGTAGTTTTAAGCTTTGTGATGATACTTCCATTACTACATATTCAACACCTGCTTCTACCATTTGTGCAAATGTTTTTTGCAATTCTATACTTTCTGGTGTTGTTCTTGCACTTTCAGATATCATTTTTCCGTTTATATATGTTGCTATTGTTCCTATTAATCCAACTTTATGTCCTGCTTTTTCTAATATTTCTTTAATCATATATGTTGTTGTTGTTTTTCCTTTTGTTCCAGTTACTCCTATTAATTTGAATTTTCTTGATGGATTTCCGTAAAAATTACAACTGCATATTGCTAATGCTTCTCTTGTGTCTTTTGCCATAATTATTGTTACATCTGCTGGTAATTTGATTTTTTTCAAGTCACAGCCTTCTTGAACCATTACTACTTTGGCTCCTGCTTCTATTGCATTGTTTATATAGTCATGACCATCTACACTATAACCTTTTATTGATATAAACATATATCCTTCTTTTATGTTTTTTGAGTTACTTTCTAGTCCTGTTATGTCTACGTCAAGGTTTCCTTTTGCTTTTAGTCCTTCTAATCCTACTAATATTTTCTTTAATTCCATGTTATTCCATTCCTTCCTTAAGGTTCTATTGTGGTTGGAAAAGAATTAAATTTTGACAAGAAAAATTTTATTTAAAAGGCAAGGGCGCATACGTGATGTATGTAACCGCGTTTTAAATGAAATTTGACACAGCCCAAAATTGTAATTATTTTTCAACCTTGTCTCCTTTTGCCTACTCTAGCTTTTTGATAGGTTCTAATATAAGGGATTTTGTCAATTGCCATTTCTCCCATTATCGCATACATTATATAACTATTTTTTTATTTTGTATAGTGAATTCGAAAAAATCACTTAATAAATTTTATTAAGTGATTTTTTGTTTTATTCATTTGATTAAAGTGTTTTTATAAATTGCTTTTGCATTATTTTTGATAGTTTTCTCTATATAGTTTACTTTTATAAGTGATTATTCCATTTTTGGCAAGTCTTCCAACAATAAAACTCATTGGTGTTTTTTCTTGAATTGATATTTCTTTTAATGTTTTTTCGTTTATTTCTCCATCAACAATCTTTTTCCAAATGTTTTCTGGAATCATTACTTCTAATGCAAATTTATCTGCTTTTTCTTCTTTTAAATCATTTCCATCTATAATTACTTTATTTTTCCCTTCATTATAATCTGATTTACAATGTCCTAGTTCATGAAATAATTCGAAGAAAAATGAGTCTTTTCCAGCATAGTTATCTGTTACATAAATTGCTGGTTGTTTTCCTTTAACTCTAAAACATCCTCTTATTTTTGTTCCTGTTAATGCTTTCTCACATGCAAAATAAATTCCATATTTATTTAATAGTTCTCTTACTTTGTCTATATCTATTGAGTTATTGTAGGCTAATTCCTGCAAATCTTTTATTAATAACATTAAATTATAACTATTATATTCATTTACATTTTGTTGTTTTATTGTTTCATCACAATGTGCTATCCACAATGCTATTTTGTTAAAGTCATTACCTGTTTTTTTGAATAGTATTTGTTTTTCTAATTTTGGAATTATGTCAAAGTCTTTTATTTTTAAGAAGTCTAATAAATCTATACATACTTGTAAGATGTCTGTTTCATCTTTGAATTTTATCCAATTTCTCTTTTTTATTTCATTAATATGATATTTTATTGTTATTTCTTTTTTTAAGTTGTCTATGTTTCCATATTGTCTTAAAATATTTTCTTTTAATATTCTTGAGTTTTCTACATTTATAATAAATTCTGATTTGATTCCAGTTAGTCTTTCTATATTTCCTGCCATTTCTAATGTTATTCTTGTTTTTCCATTTATTATTTCATTCATATGCTTTTGTGTTATTCCTATTCTTGTTGCAAATTCTGTTTGTGATATGTTGTTGTATTCTAAATAGTCTTTTAGGTATTTTCCAAAATAAATCATATCAATCATCTCCTATCCTTCTCCATAGTGTTGGTCATCTATTTCTCTTAATTCTACTTCCACTATTTCTTCCAACTTATATGGATATTCGCCTATAGGCTTTATATACATTCTTAATTTCATATTTATATTTGCTGTATATATTTCTTTTAAATTTCCTTGTTTCTTTTCAATATTATATACTATTGATAAAGGGTTTATCATTACTTCTTGCATATTTTTACTTTGTATCATTAATTCTTCTATCGCTTCTATTGTTTCTTGTTCTTTTTTCTTATGTTTGTTTTTTATTTTCTTTTGTAGGTCTTTTATGTATGTTTTTGTTTTTATTATTTGCAATAATAACCCACTCCTTTGTTTTTAAATATATTATAACATATAAGGTTATAATATATCAAGATGTTTATAACAAATAAGAAAAATTTTCAATTTTTCTTTAATTTGTTCTCGCCCGATTTGAGTTTCTGAGCGAAGCGATGAAATCTCAAATGGCTAGTGATTGTAGCTTTTTATATACTAGGAAAGTTATACTTTCCTAGTATATAAAAAATCACTTAACAAATTTATTATTAAGTGATTTTTTGTTTTATTCATTTGTTTTAGTCTTTCTGTGTTATTTCTTGTTGTTCTTGAATTAATTTGTTTAAGTCAGCCTGTGCTTCATCACATTCTTGTACTGTTGCTGTATATGATACTTGTCCTATTGATTGCCCTGTGATTTTCTTTTTGACACCATATTCTTCTATTACTCTTTCATATCTTTCTACTAATGCTATTTCTCCTTCTCTCATTCCGTATTCTTGTTTTATTTCTTCTCTGCTTAACCCTTTCTCTTTTCCTTCTTGATAATTTTTCCAGATAGTACTTCGTTTAAATGCGTTTAAAGCTCCTCCTAATCGTAACTCTCTTTGCTCTTCTGTTTCTTCTTCTCCTTCTTTTGCTCTCTTTATTCCTCCTATATTTTCCCTTGGAGTCCTTCTACTATATTCTGGCTTTCCTTCAAATTGCTCTTTACACCATTTTTCTATTTTTATTATATTATCCCCCTGAATATTTAAG
>MNRO01000007.1 GCA_001915995.1 Clostridium sp. 26_21 | reverse complement strand
AAACACACTTCCTGTTATTTCTATTTTGTTTTCTTTACATACTTCTACTATTTCTTTTATTTCGGCTGCTGTTCTCCTAAACACATTTCCTGTTGCTTCTATTCCGTTTTCTTTGCACACTTCCACTATTTCTTTTATTTCGGCTGCTGTTCTCTTAAATACATTTCCTGTTACTTCTATTCCGTTTTCTTTGCACATTTCCACTATTTCTTTTATTTCGGCTGATTTTCTAGAAAATACACTTCCTGTTACTTCTATTCCGTTTTCTTTGCACACTTCCACTATTTCTTTTATTTCGGCTGCTGTTCTATAAAATACACTTCCTGTTACTTCTATTCCGTTTTCTTTGCATACTTCCACTATTTCTTTTATTTCGGCTGCTGTTTTTAGGAATATCGCTCCTGTTGCTTCTATTCTGTTTTCTTTACATACTTCCACTATTTCTTTTATTTCGGCTGCTGTTCTCCTAAAAACACTTCCTGTTACTTCTATTCCGTTTTCTTTGCACACTTCCACTATTTCTTTTATTTCGGCTGCTATTCTATAAAATACACTTCCTGTTACTTCTATTTCATTATCCTTACATACCTGTTCTATTTTCTTTATTTCATCAACATCTTTTCTAGAAATTGCTGCACTTAATATATTTTCTTTTGTTAATTCTGGACATCTTTCTTCTATCTCTTGTATTCTTTCTACTGGTACTCTTAAGATTGAAGTTGTTTGTTCTATGTATTTTTTTCCATATCTATTTTCATCTGATACATATTCATATGTTTTCTTCAATTGCTCTGATTCTGTACTTAAAATATGTAAACACGTTTCTACATCTCTTGTATTTATTTTCTTTTCATTTAGAAATTTCCAGTTTTCTTTTATTGCTTCAATTTTTAAATCTCTTAAAAAATCAAGTACATAACAAATGCTATTATAATCTGCTTTTTCCAATACATTTTCATTATTTTTTATTAATTTCTTACTATCTAATCCATATCTATTACATATTTCTTCAAATTGTTCTCTATTTACCATATTTATCCCCTTCTAAATAATGTTTTCTAAAACACTTGTATCATTTTCTATTATTTCAACATAATTTTCTCCAAGTTGATTTTTAAGTCTTAATATCTTTTCTTCAAATTTTCTTGGAAAATTCATAAATAAATCTGGATACATTTCAAATATTCCTTCTGCATCTTCAAATTTTAAATCATTCAAAAATTGTATGTTTTTTTCGATAATATCTATATTTTCATTTATTATTTCTTCTATTTCATCTCCATATATTTCTTTCATTCTTTCAAAATCTATATTTAATTTCATTTTATTTATCCTCTCTTTCGTAATTTAATTACTTATCTTTTTCAATATTTCTCTTTTCTTGTTATTTTCATCTAAGTAGTATTGTAATATAACTTTTAATCTATCGTTTGAGAACTTCTCTAATAGTTCTTGATCATTCTTTAATTGTTCCATAAATTGTTTCTTTTGATATTCATTATTAAATTCTATATTTTCAATATCTATTTTTATATTATTTTTAAATTGATTATTAGAATTAACTATAACTTTATTACTTTCTAAATTTTCTTCTTCATATTTTTTTCTCCTAAAAATTTGTTTTATTTTTAGAAGAATTTTATAAAAAATTCCATTTCTTTGTTTTACTGGTAAATTACTATTCATTATTTTTTTCTCATATAATAAATATGCAAATATTATACAAACTCCTTTCTTTACTTTTGTGATTGTGCTTTACTATTTATCTGTTCATCTAGTTCTTGTCCTTCTTGAATTGCTCCTTTTATTTTTCCTATTAATTTTTTCTTTTCTTCATATTCTTTTACCTTTTTTTGATAACTTTTTTTTGGCATTCCAAATATAGAATTAAATTTATTTCCTTTTACTATTGGTTCACCTATACTTTCTATAAATACTTGTCTTTCTTTTATTTCTTCTAATGTTAAAAGTAAAATCGATGCACTTGTTTTTGTTGTTTCTAACGCTCCTATACTTTGTAAATATGGTAATGTTTTTTGAAGATGTTTTAAATTTTTTGATACTATTAATGGTGTTAAATATTCTTCTCCGTAATTCTGTTTTATATATTCAATATTTTCTTTTAATTGTTTTGAATTTTTTACAAATATACTCCCTGTTATTTCTATTCTG
>MNRO01000021.1 GCA_001915995.1 Clostridium sp. 26_21 | reverse complement strand
ATTGAGCTGACCAATACTAATAAATCGAGGGCTTAACTATAATTTTTATTAAAGAAAATCCTAATAAATTTTCATCTATGTATTTTTGAGTGTGCTTTACACATTTATATAATTTTCTGGTGACTATAACATGGAGGAAATACCTGTTCCCATACCGAACACAGAAGTCAAGCTCCAATGTGCTGAAAATACTTGTGGGTTACCCTACTGGGAAGATAAGTTGTTGCCAGTTTTTTTTATTTGTAAATTAATTTTTTTATAAAAAAGAAGCTATAAATTAAAACTATAAAAATAATTTTAATTTATAACTTCTTTTTGTTATTTTATCTTTCATCAGATGTATCAAGTTTTGAAAAATATGATTCTAAACTATTTCCCACTTGTAATGGTTGCATATTAACTTTTGGAAAATATGTTTCTTTAGGTATAGAATAAGTTGAGACACCAGTAGATATATTTTGTAATTTAGAAATTATATTTTCACTTATACCACATAAACGTAAATATGGAATATAAGCAAAATTACTATGTGAATTTATAGATATATTATTCCAATCATACTTTCTTTTTGGATGTTTTGATAATTCATATATTTTTCCATTAGAGTCTCTTATATAAATAGGCTCATCAGAACTATATGCTCTTTGAAAAATTAAATGTGTATTTATAAGTGAAGGATCATTTTTTAAAGTAGGTGCAATTGAGTGCAATTGATGTTGAAGCACTTTTGAATTTTGTTCATCAAAAAAGATTGTATTTTCATCAGTGAAATTTGGGTTTTTTAAATTCTTACCTAAATTATTATTTGATATGATTAAAGATTTTATTTTTTGCAAAAATTTTAAATCTTGTGTACTTAAATCTTGTTTTGAATGATTTTTTAAATCAAGGTGTGAATAAATCATATTTAAAAATGCTTCCATATTTGGTATTGTCATTGTTGCTAAATCTCTCACATTTGAATCAGGATGATTTTCAGCAATATTTATAATTTCTGAATATAGTTTTATATCATCCCATTTTAATAATTTTTCTAAGTCAATTTTATCAATACCTTTATCTTTAAAATCACTTATAAGAGTCTTTAAATCTGAGTTAAAAAGTTGTGATTTTAATTTAAAAGCTTTGAAAAAAGCATTTATAGTTTTTTCATGTGCAAATACCAGTGGGTTAGAATAAATTAAACGATAACCGTCTAATCTTTTTTCTAACAATCTTTCGATTATAGGTAATTGTTTTTCATCATAAACATCGATTTTTTGTTTTGAATTATTTGAAGTTTTTATACTACCATCATTATTTTCAATAGGTTTACTATTTAAGTCTAATTCTACTGAAATAGATTCATAGTGTGAATAAGGTAAATGGATTGGTAATCCAAAATATAAATAATCTCTTGAAACATAGTCACATCTATCAACATCAAAACTACTTTCATCATGTTCTTTAAAATTCATAATATGTTTATTATATAAATCATTTAATGTATCTGGAAGTTTAGGACTTATTTTTAATAATACATTTTGAATTTCTGAATCTTCTAACATTATACGTTTTCCTAAATCTTCATGTGCTCCTCTATAAGACAAAATTTCTGTTTCCATTAAATGTGATAAAGGTAGATGACCAATATCATGTCCTGCCATTTTTATTAAATCAGCTAATAAATAAAGTTTTAAATGATTTTCTTCAATATGTTTTTTCCAAATTGAATCTTGAAAATGATATAGAAATTCTTCTAATTTTCTATTATATACTCCTTTTGAATGTTCTAGCCTATTATGATAAATATTTGGATATATATCATTTGCAAGTGCTAATTGAGAAACTCTTTCTAAACGTTGCATTGCTTTAGTATTAAAGAAATTTGATATTTGTTTTGGGTAGTAAATATATGGATCTGTATAATATGGTGCTAAAGAAATATCAACTTCTTTTTCTAAAATTACAGATTTATCAACTATATTGTTATCATCAAAAAGCCATCTATAAAAATCTTGTATTAAGTTTTCTTTTGTATTAATATCTTCTAAATTGATCATTTTCTTGTCCTCTATAAAAGTTTTGTTGATATTAATAAATCTCAACACAGAAAAAATTTTACTCTCAAAAGTCATAAATGTCAATCAAATATTGTAAAATAATTTAAATGGTGATAAAATAAAATTGCCAAATTTTTAAGAAAAAAGGAGATTAAATATGTCAAAAGTAACATGGAAATCAGGAACATTTATATATCCATTACCAGCAGTAATGGTATCATGTGGTACAATGGAGGAATCTAATATTATAACTGTTGCATGGACTGGAATAATAAATACTGATCCTGCAATGTGTTATATTTCAGTCAGACCAACAAGACACTCATATGAAATGATAAAGAAAACAGGAGAATTTGTCATTAACTTAACAACAAAGGACTTAGCATATGCAACAGATTGGTGTGGTGTAAAAACAGGGGCAAAAGTAGATAAATTTAAAGAGATGAAATTAACAAAAGAAAAGGCAAATTTTGTTAATTGCCCAATGATAAAAGAAAGTCCAGTATCTGTTGAATGTAAAGTAAAAGAAATAAGAGAATTAGGTAGTCATCATATGTTTGTAGCTGAAATATTGGGGATAAATGCAGATGAAAAATATATAAATGAAAATGGAGCATTTGATATATCAAAATGTGATTTAATTGCATACTCAAATGGAAATTATTATTCTTTAGGAAAGAAAATTGGAAGATTTGGTTTTTCTGTGCAAAAAAAGAAAAAAACAGCAAAAAAATCAGGAAAAACAATTGACAAAAAGAGGAAAAAGTGATAAAATAGCCAAGCATATGTAATTTACATATGTTCACATCGTTTAAAAAAGTAAAGGTTAAAAAAGTCGGAGGTGTATTTAAATGGCAGCTAAAGGACCAAGAGAAAATATCATATTAGAATGTACAGAATGTAAAAACAGAAATTATATGACATCTAAAAATAAAAGAAATAATACTGATAGATTAGAATTAGTAAAATATTGTAAATTCTGCAAAAAACGTACAACACATAAAGAAACAAAATAGTATAAAGCTATTTTAAGGAGGAAATAAAATGGCTAAAAATGAAAATAAAGTTGACAACAAAGTCAAAAAACATTTTTTCAAAGATTTTAAGGCAGAATTAAAAAGAGTAATTTGGCCAACACCAAAACAATTGGTAAACAATACAACAGCAGTTGTAACAATTGTTATAATTACAGCAATTATAGTATTTGCTTTAGATGCAGTATTTGATTTAGGAAACAAGTATGGAATCAGTAAATTACAAAGTATCGTTAATGAAAAATATAATAATACTGAAAGTACAAAAAGTACTGATAATAATTCTACTGAGAATAATACAGAAAGTACTGAAGATACTTCATCAACAGAAGAAAATACTAGTAAAAATTCTGATGAAACACCATCAACAGAAAATACAGATGGTGAATCTGGTAATGAAGAATAAGGAGGTCAATTATGTCTCAAAAAGATTATGATATGAAACCAAGATGGTATGTAGTTCATACATACTCAGGTTATGAAAATAAAGTAAAAACTGACCTTGAAAAAACTGTAAAAAATAGAGAACTAGAAGATTACTTCTTTGATATAGTTGTTCCAATGGAAGAACAAATTGAAATAAAAGATGGTAAGAAAAAAGCAAATCTAAGAAAAGTATTCCCTGCATATGTATTGGTAAAAATGATTGTTACTGAGGAAACTTGGTACATAGTAAGAAATACAAGAGGAGTAACAGGATTTGTTGGTTCTGGAACAGATCCAATTCCATTAACTGATGAAGAAATTAGAGCAATGGGATTTGATGAATCTACAATAAATGTTGACTATGAAGTAAATGATTCAGTAAAAATACTTCAAGGAGCATTTAAAGATTATATAGGAAATGTTCAATCAATTGATAAAGAAAAACACAGAGCAAAAGTTTTAATATCTATGTTTGGCAGAGAAACTCCAGTAGATGTTGATTTTGCACATATAGAAAGAGTAGATTAAAGGAGGCGAAAATTAGAAATGGCAGAGAAAGAAATTTCAAATATAATAAAATTACAAATAGAAGCAGCAAAGGCAACTCCAGCTCCACCAGTTGGACCAGCATTAGGAGGTAGTGGTGTAAACATCATGCAATTCGTAAAAGAATTTAATGATAGAACAGCAAACCAAGCAGGATTTATAATACCAGTAGTTATTACAGTATATAAAGATAAATCATTCTCATTTATAACAAAAGTTCCACCAGTTGCTGTATTAATTAAAAAAGCTATAAAAATTGAAAAAGGTTCTGGAAAACCAAATAAAGAAAAGGTTGCAAAAATAACAAAGGAACAAGTAAAAGCTATAGCTGAACAAAAAATGCCAGACTTAAATGCTGCATCATTAGAAGCAGCTATGAGTATGGTAGCTGGAACAGCAAGAGCTATGGGAGTAGTTGTTGTAGACTAGTTTAAAATATAAAAAAATATTGGGAGAGTACATAAAGTATTCGTTAAAACCAAAGGAGGATTAAAATGAAAATGTCAAAAAGATACGCAGAAAGCGTTAAGTTAGTAGAAGCTAACAAAGAATATGATATCAAAGAAGCATTAGATGTTATAGAAAAAATGCCAAAAACAAAATTTGATCAAACAGTTGAATTACATGTTAAATTAGGTGTAGATTCAAAGCATGCTGATCAACAAGTAAGAGGTACAGTAGTACTTCCAAATGGTACAGGTAAAACACAAAAAGTTTTAGTATTTGCTAAAGGACCTAAAGCTGAAGAAGCTGAAAAAGCAGGAGCAGATTTCGTAGGTGCTGAAGAACTAATTCCAAAGATCCAAAACGAAAACTGGTTCGATTATGATGTAGTAGTTGCAACACCAGACATGATGGGTGTAGTAGGAAGATTAGGAAAGGTATTAGGACCAAAAGGATTAATGCCAAATCCAAAATCAGGAACAGTTACAATGGATGTAACAAAAGCAATCAAAGAAATCAAATCAGGTAAAGTTGAATATAGATTAGATAAAACAAATATAATTCACTTAGGATTTGGTAAAGTTTCATTTGGAGCTGAAAAATTAGCAGAAAACTATGATGCTATAATGGGAGCTATTATTAAAGCAAAACCAGCAGCTGCAAAAGGACAATATATCAGAAGTGTTTCTGTATCAACAACAATGGGACCTGGACTTTACATTAACCAAAAATAATATATATAATGCCATAGACAGTAGGCAATAAAATAAGTCCTACCGAGGTATAAGATTCGTGAAACGCAATCTCTATGCCTCGTGGTATAGAGATTGTTTTATAATTTATTTAAAAATTATATTTAATAGATTCTAGGAGGTGAAATTAATGGCAAGTGAAAAAATCATAAACCAAAAGAAAGAAGAAGTTGCAAATTTAGCTGCTAAAATGAAAGAAGCTAAAATAATACTTTTAACAGATTACAGAGGAATTAATGTTGCTGATGTAACAGAATTAAGATCAGAATTAAGAAAATCAGATTCTGAATACAAAGTTATCAAAAACAATATTATAAGAAGAGCTTTAGCTGAAAATGGAATTGAAGGTCTTGATGATTTATTAGAAGGACCAACAGCAGTTATTATGAATAATGAAGATTATTTAGAAGCTGCAAAAGCAATTTACAATTACAGCAAAGACAATGATTTTTATAAAATTAAAGGTGGAGTAATTGAAGGCAAAGTTATGACAGCTGAAGAAATAATAACTTTAGCAAAATTACCATCAAGAGAAACATTATTATCAATGCTTGCTGGTGCATTACTTGGAAATATATCAAAACTTGCAGTTGCACTTGGTGAAGTACAAAAACAAAAAGAAAACGCTTAGTTTTTATAAGTAAATTAAATAAGTTTGGCAAAACTTAAATTGCTAAAAAATAAGATGCGATGTAATCGCAAAAAATTATTAGGAGGATTTTAAAATGAGTAAAGAAGAAATAATAGAAGCAGTTAAAGCTATGACTGTTGTTGAATTATCAGAATTAGTAAAAGCTATAGAAGAAGAATTTGGAGTATCTGCAGTTGCAGCAGCAGCACCAGCAGCAGCTGGAGCAGCAGCAGCTGAAGAAAAAACATCATTCAATGTTGTATTAAAAGAAGCTGGAGATCAAAAAATTAAAGTTATCACAGCTGTTAAAAATGCATTAGGTTTAGGATTAAAAGATGCTAAAGATTTAGTAGATGGAGCACCTAAAACATTAAAAGAAAATGTTTCTAAAGCAGAAGCTGAAGAATTAAAAGCTAAATTAGAAGAAGTTGGAGCAGTTATTGAATTACAATAATTACTATAAAGAGTCTAAGAATAATCTTAGGCTCTTTTCTTATATGGAAAAATCTTAATAAATACTTTCTTTTTTTATAAAAGTATGATAGAATGATTAACGAAAATAAAATGGCATAAAATACATTATATATGGATAATTTTTATTAGAAAGGAAGAAAAGAAAATGTCAGAAGCAAAATATAAAAGAGTTCTACTAAAATTAAGTGGAGAAGCATTAGCTGGAGAGCAAAAAGTAGGAGTAAATCCAGAAGTTGTAGGAAAAATTTGTGATAAAATAAAAGAAGTAGTTGATATGGGAGTTCAAATTGCCATAGTTGTAGGAGGAGGAAATTTCTGGAGAGGAAGAAATGGGCTAGATATGGAAAGAACAACAGCAGATTATATGGGAATGCTTGCTACATCAATGAATGCATTAGCATTGCAAGATGCACTTGAATCAAGAGGTGTACATTCTAGAGTTCAAACTGCAATTGAAATGAGAGAAATCGCAGAACCATTTATACAAAGAAAAGCCGAAAAGCATTTAAGCAGAGGAAGAGTAGTAATATTCGCCTGTGGATCTGGTCATCCATATTTTACAACAGATACAGCAGCAGTATTAAGAGCAACAGAAATAAAAGCAGATATTATACTTTTAGGAAAAGCAATTGATGCTGTTTATTCTGCAGATCCAAAGATTCAACCAGATGCAATAAAATTTGAAGAAATATCATATTTAGATGTTTTAAATAAAGATTTAAAAGTTATGGATTCAACAGCAACAGCAATGTGTAGAGATAATAATATTCCATTATTAGTATTTGGAATTGCAGATCCGGAAAACATTGTTAGAGCAGTAAAAGGAGAAAAAATTGGTACAATAGTATCATAAAATATATAATTATAAAAAGAAGGGAAGATTTTATATGGATTATACAAATTTAAAAGAAAGAATGGAAAAATCAATAGGAGCATTTAAGGAGAAATTATCAGAAATTAGAGCTGGAAGAGCTAATCCAGCTATATTAAATAAAGTAAAAATAGATTATTATGGAACACCAACACCAATTAACCAAGTTGCAGGAGTTTCAGTTCCAGAAGCTAGATTAATAGTTATTCAACCATGGGATGTAAGTGTATTAAAAGATATAGAAAAAGCTATATTAGCATCAGATATTGGTTTAAATCCAAATAATGATGGAAAAGTAATTAGATTAGCATTTCCAGAATTAACAGAAGAAAGAAGAAAAGATTTAGCTAAAGAAATAAGAAAAATAGCAGAAGAAGCAAAAGTTTCAATAAGAGCTATAAGAAGAGATGGAATAGATGAAGCAAAAGCAAAACAAAAAAATAGTGAAATAACAGAAGATGAATTAAAATCAGCAGAAACAGAGATTCAAAAAATAACAGATAAATATATAGATGAAATTGATAAAATTTTAGCTGATAAAGAAAAAGAAATTATGAGTGTGTAAAATAAACCAATTTAAAAAGGAAAAATAAAAAATGAAATTTAATAAAGAAAATATGCCAAAATCTATAGCAATAATAATGGATGGAAATAGAAGATGGGCAAAAGTCCAAGGAAAACCTGTTAGTTTTGGACATAAAGAAGGAGCAAAAACTCTTGAAAAAATAGTAAGATATGCAAATAAAATTGGTTTACAATATATAACTGTATATGCATTTTCAACAGAAAATTGGAAAAGAGCTGAAGATGAAGTAAAAACATTAATGTTACTACTTCAAACTTATTTAGATGATTATGCTAAAAGAGCAGATTCAGAAAATATTAAAGTAAAAATTTTAGGAGATATAACAGCTCTTTCTAAAGGAATGCAAAAAAGTATAAGAGAATGTATGGAAAGAACAAAAAATAATACAGGTGTAACATTTAATATTGCTTTAAATTATGGTGGAAGAGATGAAATTGTAAAAGCTACAAGAAAAATAGCAGAGCAAGTAAAACAAGGGAAAATAAATGTGGATGAAATAAATGAAAAAATGGTATCTGATAATCTTTATACAGCAGGTGAACCAGATCCAGATTTGGTTATAAGAACAAGTGGTGAAATTAGATTGAGTGGTTTTTTACCATGGCAATCTGTGTATTCAGAATTATTATTTGTTAACAAAAATTGGCCAGATTTTACTGAGAATGACTTAGATGAAGCGATTATTGAATATCAAAAAAGAACAAGGAAATTTGGGGCGAATTAGTATGGAAAAAATTAAGAAAAAAATAGATATAAAGAGAATTACCTCAGCATTACTTGGTTTTCCATTGGTTGTATTAGTTCTAACACTTGGAAATAAATATGTAGTAGATGTATTTTTAGCTATTATTGCAGCAATTGCAATGCAAGAATATTTAAATGCAATATCAAAAGATTCAAAACCTATAAGATGGATTGGATATATTTCATGTATTCTAATTGCTTTGATACATATTGGACCAGAAAGATTAGATTCATTAGTAGTTGAAAATTTTAATATATTAATAATACCAATTTTACTATTAATTTTATTTGCTACAATAATAATTACAAACATGAAAATCAATTTTAAAGATATTTCGTATACTTTATTTGGAATTATATATGTAATAACTTGTATCTCATTTATAGCCAAAATTAGAGGAATGGAAAAT
Source organism: Clostridium sp. 26_21 (assembly GCA_001915995.1). Classification (GTDB taxonomy): domain Bacteria; phylum Bacillota; class Clostridia; order TANB77; family CAG-508; genus CAG-269. The sequence goes on along the minus strand of MNRO01000021.1, from coordinate 173,438 downwards.
GGAAGATATTTAGTTTGGTTTGCCATAATAGCAGCATGGGGAACAGATACATTTGCATATATAATAGGAAAAAGATTTGGAAAACATAAGTTTAGTGGGGTAAGTCCTAAAAAATCAATTGAGGGATGTATTGCAGGAATTATAGGAGCAGTAATAATTGCTTTAATATATACATATGCTATAAATAGTATAAATGGATTCGAATATTCATATACTTATATAATTATATTTACAATAATATTAAGTGTAATAGGACAGATTGGAGATTTTGCAGCATCTAGTATAAAAAGATATGTTGATGTAAAAGATTATAGTAATTTGATACCAGGACATGGTGGAATGTTAGATAGAATAGATAGTTTAATGTTTTTGTCACCATTTGCATATGTATTTTTAACAATGATTTAATTGGAGGTAAAATTGATTAATTTTATAGTTAATACATTAAAAATTATATTTTTATTAGGATTTTTAATATTTATTCATGAAGGTGGACACTTTTGCGTTGCAAAATTATGCAAGATAAAAGTAAAAGAATTTGCTATAGGATTTGGAAAAATAATATGGCAAAAGCAAGGAAAAGAAACAAAATATACATTAAGATTAATACCATTAGGTGGTTTTTGCAGTATGGAAGGTGAAGATGAAGAATCTGATGATGATAGAGCATTTTCAAAAGCAAGTGTATGGAAAAGAATGGCAATAGTTCTAGCAGGACCAATTGTAAATATTGTTTTTGGATTAATAGTGTATTATATACTGGTTGCAAGTGTTGGAATACAATTTGCAAATCCAATAGATGATACTATAATTAACAGACTAACATATAGTGGTAAAGCAACAGGGGAATTTATAATTGCAATTTTAGATAGTGTAAAAACATTATTTACAGGGGGAACATCTGTTGATCAGATGGTTGGAATTGTTGGAATTTCTGAAATAGTTGTAAAAACGGCAGGAATTGCTAATTATATAAATTTGATGGCATTAATTTCAATATCATTGGGAATAACAAATTTGTTACCAATACCAGCATTAGATGGTGGAAAAATTCTAATATTAGTTATAGAGATAATCAGAAGAAAACAAATGAAAGTTGAAACAGAAGCTAAAATTCAAATGATAGGATTTTCAATTTTACTTGCTTTATCATTGATTGTAACTTATAATGATATTATAAGGATTCTATAAAGGAGAGAATGCAAATGAAAAAGAAGAATATAAAGAAACAAAATGGAATATCACTTATTGCATTAACAACAACAATTCTTGTATTAGCAGTAATAACATCTATATTGACATATAATGCAAAAAATAGTGTTGAAATAAGAAAATATAAAAATTTAGAGAACGATATAAATTTATTGCAGTCTAAAGTTGAGATGTATTATTTAAAAAATAATGAACTTCCAATTTTTAAAGTAAATAATGTGGCTGTAAAATATACTTCGAATCCATCTTTTAGAACTCCTAAACAGAGTAATGATAATGATAATTATTATGTAATAGATTTAAGTAATATTACAGGTATAACATTAAATTACGGAATGGATTTTTACAATAAAACATCAAATGGAAGTAACATAAATACTCTAAAAGATCTATATGTTATAAATGAACAAAGTCATAGAATTTATTATGTTGCAGGAGTAACAGCTAATAATAAAATATATTATACAATAGGAACAGATGTGCAAGTTACAATGCACTAATTTGTAAGAGAAAATAGCAAGTAAAACTTGCTATTTTCTTTATTTTGTAGTAAAATAGAAACGACATTTTATAAATAATAATAAACTAAATATAACCAATAAAAAGAGAGGTAATTGAAATGTACAGAACACATAATTTAGGAGAACTTAGAATAGAAAATGTAAATCAAGAAGTAGAACTATCTGGATGGGTACAAAAAATACGTAATTTAGGTGGAATGATATTTATAGATTTAAGAGATCAATTTGGAATAACACAAATAGTAATAAATGATGAAAAAATGCAAGAACAAGTAAAAAATGTTCCAACAGAAAGTTGTATTCACATATGTGGTAAAGTTGTGGAAAGAAGTAGCAAAAATCCTAAAATGCCAACAGGAGATATAGAAGTTTTAGCAAATAAATTCGAAATATTAGGAAAATGCAAAAATGTATTGCCATTTGAAATAAATACAGATCAAGAAGTAAGAGAAGATTTAAGACTTGAATATAGATTTTTAGACCTAAGAAATGAAAAATTACACAATATAATTTTATTAAGATCAAAAATTTTAAAAACATTAAGAGATAAAATGGATGAATTAGGGTTTGCAGAAATACAAACACCAATACTTGCAAATTCATCACCAGAAGGAGCAAGAGACTTTTTAGTACCAAGTAGATTACATCCTGGAGAATTTTATGCATTACCACAAGCACCACAACAATTTAAACAATTATTAATGGTAAGTGGCTTTGATAAATATTTTCAAATAGCACCATGTTTTAGAGATGAAGATCCACGTGCTGATAGAGCACCAGGAGAATTTTATCAATTAGATTTTGAAATGAGTTTTGCAACACAAGAAGATGTATTTAAAGTAGTTGAAGATGTTATACCATATACATTTAAAAAGTTCACAAATTGGAAAGTTGATGAAGGTCCATTTATACGTATTCCATATAGAGAAGCAATGGAAAAATACGGAATAGATAAACCAGATTTAAGAAATCCATTAATTATTCAAGATGTAACAAAAGTATTTGAAAATATAGAATTTAATGCATTTAAAGATAAAACAGTAAAAGCTATAGTAGTACCAAATGGTGCAGAACAAGGAAGAAAATTTTTTGATAAGATGACAGAATTTGCTACAACAGATGAAGTTGGAGCAAAAGGATTAGCTTGGACTAAATTTGAAAAAGATGGAACTGTACAAGGTGGAATTGCTAAATTTATAACAGATGAAGCAAAAGCAAAATTAGAAAACGAATATAGAGTAAAAGCAGGAGACAGTATATTCTTTATAGCAGATGAATTCCATAAAGCACAAAAAATTGCAGGTCTTGTAAGAATTGAGCTTGGAAAGAGATTAGACTTACTAGAAAAAGATACATATAGATTCTGTTTTATAGTAGATTTCCCAATGTATGAATTATCAGATGAAGGAACAATAGATTTCTGCCATAACCCATTCTCAATGCCACAAGGAGGATTAGAAGCATTAGAATCAAAAGATCCATTAGATATATTAGCATATCAATTTGATTTAGTATGTAATGGTTATGAAACAATGTCAGGAGCAGTAAGAAACCATGATCCAGAAATAATGGTTAAAGCATTTGAAATTGCAGGATATACAGAAGAAGATGTAAAAAATAGATTTGGAGCATTATATAATGCATTCCAATATGGAACACCTCCACATGCTGGAGCTGCACCTGGTGTAGATAGAATGGTAATGCTTATAGCAGATTCAACAAATATAAGAGAAGTTATAGCATTCCCTAAAAATAAAAAAGCGAGAGATTTATTAATGAGAGCACCATCAGTTGTTACAAAACAACAGTTAGATGATGTACATATTTCAATAAAAGAAGATTAAAAAAAGCACTGAACTTTAATTAGTTCAGTGTTATTTTTATTTATTCTTCCCAGAAAGATTTATATGTTCTATAAGCAGAATATATATCAAATTTACTTGTAACTTCATAAGGAGAATGCATTGAAAGTAGAGGAATACCACAGTCTATAACATCTACACCTTTATTAGCTAATATATAAGCGATTGTACCACCGCCACCAACATCAACTTTTCCAAGTTCGGCAACTTGATATTTTATGTCATTTTTTTCTAAAACATTTCTTACCCATGCAACATATTCTGCATTAGCATCAGAAGCACCAGATTTTCCACGAGCACCAGTATATTTATTTAAACTGATACCTTTTCCTAAATATCCAGCATTATGTCTGTCTGAAACACTAGCATATAATGGGTCAAAACCTGCATCAACATCTGCAGAAAGCATTTTTGAAAAACAGAATACTTTATCTAATAGATTTGTTCTATTTTCACCTGTTTTATTTAATAATTCAGAAATGAAATAATCAAATACATGTGATTCCATACCTGTATTTCCCATACTTCCAATCTCCTCTTTATCAGATAAAATGCAAATTGCTGTTGTTTTTACATTTTCAAGAGACATCATAGCTTTTAAAGATGTGTAAGCACAAACTTTATCATCTTGACCATAAGCAGCAACCATGCTACCATCAAAACCTAATGAACGAGCTTTAAATGCAGGAACAACTTCAAGTTCTGAACTTAATAAATCAGCTTCTGTAATATCATATTTTTGATTTAGGATGTTTAAAATATTTAATTTTACAGCTTCTGCTTCAGATTTATTTCCATAAGGAATATTTCCTAATAATAAATTTAAATCTTCACCATCTATTCCATTTTTTAATTTTTTCTCCATTTGATCTTGAGCTAAATGTGGTAATAAATCAGTAATTACAAATATAGGATCACTTTCCTCTTCACCAATATTTACTAATATTTTTTCACCATTTGCTTTAGCAATAACACCATGAATACTTAATGGAATTGTTGTCCATTGATATTTTTTTATTCCACCATAATAGTGTGTTTTAAAATATGCAAAACCTGTATCTTCATAAAGTGGATTTGGTTTTAAGTCAAGTCTAGGTGAATCAATATGTGCTCCAACAATTTGAAGACCATTTTCTAATTTTTCTGTACCTATTACTGCTAAATACATACTTTTATCTCTATTTATATAATAAACTTTATCACCAGGTTTTAAAAATTCGCATTTAGTAATATCTCTAAAACCATTTTGTTCAGCCATTTCTTTTGCAGAAATAACAAATTCTCTTTCTATTTTTGCTTTGTTTAAGAAATTCATATATCCATTTGAAAAAGTATAAATAGCTTCTTTTTCTCTGTCATTAATTGAATTCCAACCAAGTTCTTTTTTGTTAAATAACTTTTCTTTTAATTCTTTTGAATTTTCTTCCATAATTTTCATCCTTTCTTTTGAGTATTTTTATCAAATTTAGTATATCACTTTAAAAAATATTTTTCCATAAAACTAGGAAAAATATACAAAAAAATATTACTTGTAATTATTTTTGTACAGCTTAGAAATATAAATTTTTTATTCCATTCCTCGGCTTATTACGAAATTTAAGAAATTTTAATTTATTTTATGGCACCCTTCCACTGAAGTGAACTCTTTCCATAAAATTGCAAAAAATTTCTAAAATTTCTCCATGCACATTTGTCATTTCATTCAAAGTTTATATTTATAGGCTATAATAAATCATTATATTATATGAAATTGATTAAAATCTGAATACAATGCCTATAATGATAAAAAAGGAAGGAATGATGAAATATGAGTTCATTATGGATAGAAACTACAAAAGATGAAATACAATTAAATTCATTAAATGGTGATGAGAAAACAGAAATATGTGTTATAGGAGCAGGTTTGTTTGGATTAACAACAGCATATTATTTAAGTAAATATGGCAAAAAAGTTATTGTAATGGATAAAGACAAGATCGGCGAGAAAGTAAGTGGAAATACAACAGGAAAAATTACAAGTCAACATGAACTATTTTATAATTATTTAATTAATGATTATGAAGAAGAATTTGCACGAAAATATTTAGAAGCAAATGAAAAGGCAATTATAAATATACAGAAAATTATAAAAGAAGAACAAATAGATTGTGACTTTGAAATTAAATCAGCATATGTATTTGCACAAAAAGAAGATGAAGTTTTAGATATAGAAAAGGAAGTAAAAGCAGTAAATAAAATAGGTAAAAAAGCAGAATTTGTAAGTGAAATAAAGGATTTTCCATTAAAAATAAAAGGAGCAATAAAATTCGAAAATCAGGCACAATATCATCCAAAAAAATATATGTTAGGTTTGTGTAAATCTATATTAACTAAAAATAAAATATATGAAAATACAACTGCAATAGAAGTAGAAAGAAGCGGTAATAATTATATTATTCATACAGATAAAGGAGATATAGAAACAGAAAAAATTGTAATTGCAACACATTATCCAATATTAAATATGCCAGGATTTTATTTTACAAAAATGTATCAATCAACATCATATGTTATTGCAATAGAAACAAATCAAAAATTACCTGATGGTATGTTTATAAGTGAAAAAGAACCAATATACTCATTTAGAACTGCAAAATATAATGGAAAGGATATTTTTTTAATATGTGGTTTAGATCATAAAACAGGAGAAGCAATTGCAACAAATGAAAAATATAAAGAATTAAAAGAATTAGCCAAAAAATATTATCCAGATTGTAAAATATTATTTAAGTGGAATACAAGAGATTGTATTAGCTTAGATAAAATTCCATATATAGGAGAATTCTCTAGTTTTATGAAAGGAGTATATGTAGGAACAGGATTTAAAAAGTGGGGAATGACATTTTCAAATGTTTCTGCTAATATAATTGTTGATGAGATTTTAGAAAAAGAAAATGAATATAAAGAATTATTTAATTCCAAAAGGATTAAACCAATAAAAAATAGATGGGAAGTAAAAAATATGGTTGTAAACACAGCAAATAATTTAGTTTTTGATAAATTTAGAATAGAACCATATAGAATAGAACAAATAGCAAATGATAATGGAGCAATAATTGAAAAAGATGGAGATATAATTGGTGTATATAAAGATGCGATAGGAAAAGTTTATGCTGTAAAACCAATGTGTGCACATTTAGGCTGTTTATTAACATGGAATAATACAGACAAAACATGGGATTGTCCATGTCATGGAAGTAGATTTGATTATATGGGAAAAAATATTTATGAACCAGCTATTAATGATTTAAAAACTATAAAAATATAATAAAAAATGTTTACAAAAAAATCTTGATTTGTTATAATAAATTTGTATAAAAAGAGCAAAAAATGAAGAACAATAAAAAACAAAGGAGACCATGTAATATGGAATATGAAAATACAACTGAATTAGCAAATAGAGAAGAAGCATGCAAAAGAGTTAAACAAATAGCAAAAATAATAGAAAAAATAAAAATAAATAATTACTTGAAAATTGGTGGAATATCTGAAGAAGATAAACAAAGATTGGAACAATTAGAAAGTAGTATGAATACTGTTGCAAATGAAAATGGATTGCAAAAATTGGCATCACAATTAAGTACAACAATATCTGAAAGATATGATATTGAAAGGGAACAGAGCGAATCTCAACAAGATGGTCAAAATTCAATAAAAGATAGACTAGAAGCATATAGAGGAGCAATTGATGCTGAAGTACAAGCATTAAAAACAGGAAAAATTTCAAAAGCAAAAAGATGTCAAAAACGTGCTAATATGCTAATGCAGCAATTAGAGAGTGATGATATTCAAAGAGCAATTGAATATAAAAGAGGCATTTTAGCAGGATTAAATGTATCATTAGATATATCAACAGAAAAAGTTCAATTATGGTTAAACAGATTTAAAGGATGTTGGAAAGAAGAAGACTTTAATAAAAGAAAAAATATAACTCAAGAAATAACAAGTATAACGCAAACCAAAACAGAAGAAAAAAGTACAAAAGAATTATTTGCTGGAGTTGAAATTTAACTTCTTACAAATGATGAAAGGAGAACAAGAGAAATGGAACAAAATTTATCAAAAGCATTTACAGAAGTTTATGAAATATTAAAAGTTACACCTATTGAATTAACAAGTAAAATCCCAACAAAATTTAGAAAAATCATAGAGGAAAATAGAGATACAGAATATAGATTTCAATTAGAAGAGCCATTTAATGAAAAAGACTTAAAAGAAGAAACAATTATTATATTAGGATTAATATATAGAGACTTTTTGTCAGATCCTGAAGAAAGAGAAGATTTACAATTAAAAGACACAAATGCTATCAAAAAGATTGAAGAAGAAATGAAACAAAAATATGATATGGAAAATGTGTTTAATAACAGAAAAACAAAGAGAAATGTAAACAATTCTCCAGAAGAAATGGGATTAACAGTATATAAAGAAGGATTTATAAAGAAAATATTTAATTTAATAAGAGGAATATTTAAGAAATAAAAAATCAAAGGAAAAATGAAAAATGAAAAAAGGAAAATTATTTGTAATAGATGGAACAGATGGAAGTGGAAAACAAACACAATTAGAAAAATTAAGAAAAAGACTTGATGAAGAAAATATAGAATATAAAAATGTAAGTTTTCCTAATTATGAAAGCCCATCATCATCACTTGTAAAAATGTATTTATCAGGAGAATTTGGACAAAATGCGAAAGAAATTAGTCCATATATAGCATCAACATTTTATGCAGCAGATAGATATGCAACATATAAAAAAGATATAGAAGAATTCTATAATAATGGTGGAATAATCTTAGCTGATAGATATACAACAAGTAATATGATACATCAAGCAGGAAAAATAAAAGATGATGTAGAAAGAGAAAAATTTTTAGAGTGGCTATGGGATTTTGAATTCAACTTATATAAAATACCAATTCCAACAGAAACATTTTTCTTAAATATGCCAACAGAGTATGCTTTGAAATTAATTGCTAATAGAGAAAATAAATTTTCACATACTCAAAAAAAAGATATACATGAAAAAGATGAAACACATTTAAAAGATAGCTATAATGAAGCATTAAAATTAGTAAAAAAATATGATTGGAAAGAAATAAAATGTGTAGAAAATGAAAAAGTAAGAAGCATTGATGACATACATGAAGATATTTGGAAAGAAATAAAAAAATATTTATAAAATTATTACAAAAGAAGTGTTACACAAATTGTGTGGCACTTTTTCATTAAAATTTTTGAAATTCTCCTAAATTTTTTCACGAAAAAGACATACATATAAGTTATAATCAAACAGAATTATGTAACTAAATATTTGATGATGGGGAAAGAAAGGAAAAATAAATATGGATGGAACATACATATTAGTAGTAGACGATGAATCAAGAATGAGAAAATTATTGCAAGATTTTTTGACTGCAAAAGGATATCAAATACTCGAAGCAGAAGATGGAGAAAAAGCAATAGAGGTATTTGAAGAAAATAGAAATAAAATAAAACTAATTTTATTAGATGTAATGATGCCAAAACTTGATGGATGGTCTGTATTAAGAAAAATAAGACAAGAATCAAATTTACCAGTAATAATGTTAACAGCAAGAGGAGAAGAACAAGATGAATTATTCGGATTTGAGCTTGGAGTTGATGAATATATTTCAAAACCATTTAGTCCCAAAATATTAGTAGCAAGAGTTGAAGCAATACTAAAAAGAGTATATGGAGATACAAAACAATTAAAAGATTATGATGGCATTGTAATAGATCAAGAAGGACGTACTGTAAAAGTAGATGGAAAGCCAATTGATTTAAGTTTAAGAGAATATGAATTATTAAAATATTTATTAGATAATGAAAATATTGCACTTTCAAGAGATAAAATCTTAAATAATGTATGGAATTATGATTATTATGGAGATTCAAGAACAATAGATAGTCATATAAAAAAAATAAGACATAAATTAGGTAAAAAAGGAAAATATATAGAAACAGTAAGAGGAATTGGATATAAGTTTGAGATAAAGAAATGAGGATAGAAAATGGAAAGAATAGTAAAAAAAGCAAAATCAGTACGAGTAAAACTTTTTCTTATTTTATGCCTTGTTGTAATATCAATTATTGCATTTCTAATAATAGTTAATAGTTTTGTCTTAGAAAAATATTATCAATATACAAAAAGTAATAACTTAAAAAGTACATATTCATTAATAAATTCTTATTATACAGGACAAATAGAAGTTGATAATATAAGTGATGAACTAGATAAAATATCAATAAGCAATAATTTTGATATAATAGTTAAAGATGATGAAAATGTTGCAATATATATGTCTAATAAAGATTTTTTATCAAGTATAAGAAAAGTCATAAACTTTTGGGGAATGGATAAAAAACAAGAGGCAACAATAATTGAAAAAGAAGATAACATAGAAATAAAAAGAATTGTTGATACAGAGACAAAGATGACATATATGTTATTAAAAGGAACATTAGATAATGGATTTGTAGTATATATAAGACTTCCAATGTCATCAATAACTGAAAGTGTTCAAATATCTAATAAATTTTTATATTTAATAGCATGTATTGTTATTATTGTTGGTGGAATTGTAATTATATATATATCAAAGCAATTTAGTAGTCCAATTTCAGAAATAAGTGCAATAGCTAAAAAAATGGCAAATTTAGACTTTAGTCAAAAATATGTAGTAAAAGATGATGATGAGATAAATGAACTTGGAAAAAATATAAACATAATGTCTGAAAAATTAGAAGGAACAATAAATCAACTTAGAAGTACAAATATAGAGCTTGAAAGAGACATTGAGAGAAAATCGAAAATTGATGAAATGAGAAAAAGCTTCATATCAGATGTATCACATGAATTAAAAACACCAATTGCTTTAATACAAGGATATAGTGAAGGACTTTTAGAAAATGTTAATACAGATGAAGAAAGTAGAAAATTCTATGCAGAAGTTATATTAGATGAAGCTACGAAAATGGATAAAATGGTTAGACAATTAATAGAACTTACAAAATTAGAGTATGAAAATAGGGAATTTAATAATAGAAACTTTAATATAGTAGAATTAGAAAAAGAAATATGTAGAAGTTCTAAAGTTATGCTTGAGGAAAAAGGAGTAAATGTTGAATTTGAAACTTCTGATGTTATAAATGTATATGCAGATGATTTTTATATTAGTCAATGTATTACCAATTATTTAACAAATGCAATTAAACATGTTGAAAAAGTTGATGGTGAAAAAGTTATAAAAATAACTAATACTATTATTAAAGATAAAGCGAGAATTACTGTATTTAATACAGGTGAAAATATAGAAAAAGAAAATTTATCTCGTATTTGGAATAGATTCTTTAAAGTAGATGAATCAAGAAACAGAGAAGATGGTGGAAGCGGAATTGGTCTTTCTATTGTTAAAGCAATTATGAATAATTATGGGAATGATTTTGGAGTGGAAAATAAGCCAAATGGTGTTGAATTTTATTTTGATATAGATTTGGAAAGAAAAGATAAGAATTAGAGGTTGTAGTTTACAACCTCTAAAATATTTTATAATTTAATTTTAGGTTGATATTTTTCAAGCCACATATTAACTTGGCACAAATAAGCCATAAGTTGAGGGCCAGTCATCAATTGACCAAACCAAGGACGAGAAAAAGCCGTACCATCAGTTTCTAAAATATTCAAAATATATTCTCTGTTTAATAAATAATTAATAGGAGCATGGGGATTAGACATAATATCTGTAAGCATAGACTTTACCTTTACAAGATAAGTAGGGTTATGAGTTTTTGGATAAGGACTCTTCTTTCTATCAACAATTTCAGTAGGTAAAAATTTACGAGAAATATATCTTAAAAGCCCTTTTTCTCTACCATTTAAAGCTTTCATTTCCCAAGGAATATTCCAAACATATTGAGCTAAACGATAATCACAAAAAGGAACGCGAAGTTCAAATCCATTATACATAGACATTCTATCAGACCTATCAAGAAGTGTTTGCATAAACCAATTTAATGTAAGATAAGATATTTTTCTTTTTTCAGCTGTTTCAAGAGAATCGGTATCTAAAATCTCAACATTTGATAAAGATTCATTATATCTAAAATCAATATATTCTTTCAAATTAATCTTTTTTGCAATTTGTGGATTTAATAAAGTTTGACGTTCATTTATTGCAATTGACCAAGGAAATGTACCACTATTTAAAGCATCATCTCTAAAAAACCAAGGATAGCCACCAAAAATTTCATCTGCACATTCACCAGTTAAAGAAACAGTTGCTATAGGTTTTACATTTTTGCAAAATAGTAGTAAGGATGAATCAACATCAGCCATTCCTGGCATGTCACGAGCAATCATTGCATCATATAAACTATCTGCTAATTCAGGAGTATCAAGTATAATTGAATGATGATTAGTATGTAGTGTAGATACCATTAAATTTATATAATAATTATCTGAATTTGGCTGAAAATCGCTTTTAACAAAATTTTTATCATTATCAATATAATCAATTGAATAAGTATCTAAAGGTGTTAAATTATTATTTTTACAATAATCTGATGCAAATTTTGTAATTATACTTGAGTCTAAACCACCAGATAAAAATGTACATAAAGGAACATCTGAAACCAATTGCCTTGTAATAGAATCTTTTAAAAGATATTCTAAATGTTCACAAGTTTGATTAAGATTTTCTTCATGTGGCAAACTTTTTAAACTCCAATATTTTTCTATATGTAATCCATTTCTGTTAAAAATTGCATAATGAGCAGGTTTTAATTCAAATATATTATTAAAAACTGTTGTTCCAGGAGTGTGTGCAGGTCCAATGCCGAATAGTTCTGATATTCCTTGAGAATCTAATATTTTTTCAACGCCTGGATATTGAAAAATAGCTTTTATTTCAGAGGCAAATATAAATGAATTATTTTGCATAGTATAAAACAAAGGTTTTACACCAAAATGGTCTCTTGCCATAAATAATTCTTCTTTTTGACTATCCCAAATAGCAAAAGCATAAATTCCGTTTAAGTGTTTTACAACATCTTTTCCATAAAATATATAACTTTTTAATAATATTTCCGTATCACAATGTCCATCGAAAGTAAAACCATTTTCTTCTAAAGTTTTTCTAAGTTCTTTTGCATTATAAATCTGACCATTATATGAAATTATAAAATTTGATTGATAATTAATAACTATCTTTGAATTTTTGTTTGAGAGAGGTATTGAATTATTATATTGTGTAATCATAGGCTGTTTTCCGCCTTCTGGATCAATAACAATTAATCTTTTGTGAGCTAGTGCTATATTTTTTCTTATGTAATATCCTTCTTCATCAGGACCTCTTTTAGAAAGAGTATTGTTCATATTGACTAAGACATTTCTAAAACGAGAAATATCTTGTTTGTAATTTACAAAACCAACAATTCCACACATAAAAAAGCCTCCATATATAATATATATGAAAGCCGATTTAATTTATGTATAACTTTGATTATTTTTCTTATAAAAATTACAATATTGTTTAACGGAACACGAATCACAATGAGGAGTTCTTGCTTCACAAGTGTTTCTTCCGAGCCACATAAAAAGATGGTTAATATCTTTTAAGGTTTCTTTTGGAAAAATTTTAATTAAATCTTGTTCGATTTTTTCTGGTTCAGATTCATTTGAAAGACCTATTCTATTAGAAATTCTTTTAGCATGTGTATCAACAGCAATACCTTCAGCAATTCCAAAGGCTTCTAACATAATAACATTAGCACTTTTTCTGCCGATGCCAGCTAATGTTAAAAGTTCAGGCATTGCATGAGGAAGTTTACCATTGAAATTTTCTATAACTTGTTTTGCACAAAGTTTAATATTTTTGGCTTTATTTTTATAAAATCCACAAGGATGTATAATATTTTCAAGTTCATTAATATCAATATTTTCAAAATCTTCAATAGTTTTACATCTTTCAAAAAGTGTTGGTGTAGTTTTATTTACTCTTTCGTCTGTACATTGTGCTGAAAGCATAACAGCAATGGCAAGTTGAAATGGTGTCTCAAAATCCAAACTACATTTTGCATCTGGATATGTTTGTTTTAAGATATTTACAAAATCTATTATTTCAGATTTATTCATTGATATTAGCACCATCCTTATTATTAGAAAGTAGTTCTAATATTTGTGGATAAAGTGTTGTTGCGTTTGATTTCCAATTATCAGATATTTGTTTTGCTTTTTCTCTTGAGGCTGCATATACAGATACTTCAAAAATTGTTTCATTTTGTTCAACTATTTTGCATGTAATTGTATAATTATTCTCATCTTTTGGGATAAATTCTGTAACAACAGAAGATTCTTCAACAATATTAGAATTTTCTTCTTTAAATATAGTATCAGCTTTTAATTTTAATAACCCTGGCAAAAGTGATTTTGTAAGTTCAAGTGCGTTTTTTCCTTCAGTTGTTATTTTTATAAAAGATTCTTCATCTTGTTCAAAAGAGCAAATCAAATTTGCTGACATTAAATCTGCAATAAGTTCTTGAAAATAAAAATAGTTTATGTCTTTTGAACTAGAAACTATTTTATATAAATTATCATTTTTAATTCCATCAAATATTTTATTTAATAAATATAAGATCAAAACTTTATCTTCTGCTAACTCTTTATTTTGTTGTTCCATAAACTGCCTCCTTAAGTTAGGATTTTCTTCAATATTATATCACGGAATTTTATGGAAGTAAAGAAAAAGTATTGCATTTTTTGTTTGATATTGATATACTTTTATTAGATTTTGAGACGAGATGGAGGAAAACAAATGAAAAAAAATGAAAATGGTTCAATCTCATTATATGTTTTAGTAGCATGTTTATTTTTTGTTATAGTACTTATGAGTCAATATGTTGGAACAGTTGGAAAATTGCAAGAAACTGAAGAGGAAATTAGGCAAATCCAAGATAATTATAGAGGATATACTACATATAAAGACATAAATGGAGATGAAGCACCAATTCCTAATGGTTTTTATGTATCACAAAAAAGTAATGAAAATGTAATAAAAAATGGGCTTGTGGTATCTGATGCTAATGGAAATGAATTTGTATGGATTCCATGTACTAAAGATGCAGTAAGTGGAAAAGTACAATATAAAAGAACAGAATGGAGTGTAGAAGTAGATGGTAATACTAGGGCAACTAAAGATGAACTAACATTAACAGATCCAAATGTTACATATTCAGATGATGATAAAAATAATGGGATAAATGCTGAATTCTCTAAAGAAATAGTAGCACAAATAAATGCTGAAAAAGAAAGTGTTGAAAAATATGGTGGATATTATATAGGAAGATATGAAACTGGAAAAAGTGGAGATAAAATAGTTGTAAAACAGAGTCAAGAAAAGTATGGAAAAGTAATTTTAACTAAAGCATATAATTTATCTAAACAATTTGGAAATAACTATACAGGAACTTCAACATATTTGTGTTCAAGTTATGCATTAGATACAGCAATAAATTATATGAAAAATACTGCGAATAAATTTAATATAGTTATAAGAGGATTTGCTCAAGAATTTACAACGGAAATAAATCCTGGAACTTCAGAAATATATATTTTAAGGTATTCAAACGAATTAAGTGGTAGATATGATGTTGGAAGTGGGCATGATAGTTATGCTAATGCTTGCTTTCGTATAACATTATTCTTGAAGTAAAGGTAACATAAAAATACTAATGTCATACAATATAGAGAAGAGTTTTAACTCTTCTCTATATTATGTTATAAGGAGAAAACTAGGAAACTAGTATAGAAAAAATGCGAAAAATAAGAAAAGGAGATATAGTAACCAGAAATTCATATAATAATGATATAATATTTACAGTCATAAAAATATTAAAAACATCAAACAATAAAAAGATTGCAATACTAAAAGGGGTAGATGTAAGGATAGAGGCAGATGCAGAAATACAAGATCTTACACTAATAAGTTGTAATGAAAAAGAAAGATGTGAAGATTTTTTTATAGAAAGAATAAGCAAAATTAATATAAAAACAAATCATGACGAAAGAATAAAAGAAATAATAAAAATGGGAAAAATATTACATTTAGATGGTGATAAAAAGTATGCTAGTAAATCTGTGATGTACTATAAAAAAGTAGGATTAAATGCAATAGTAAAAAATATACCAGAAAATAAACAAGCTAAGGTTGTTAAACAATTACTTTTTATATATAATCCTGATATATTAGTTATTACAGGACATGATGGTATGATAAAGAACAATGCCACAAATGATATATTTAATTATAGAAACTCAAGACATTTTGCAGAAACTGTTAAGCAGGCAAGAGAATTTGAAAAAATAAGTAAAAAAAATTTAGTGATTTTCGCAGGAGCTTGTCAAAGCTATTTTGAAGCATTAATATCAGCAGGAGCAAATTTTGCATCATCACCAGCAAGAATATTAATAGATTTTCTAGATCCATTAATTGTTGCCAAAAATGTTGCACAGACGGACAATAGAAAATATATAACAATAGATGATTTTGAAAATGAATTAAGGGATGGGAAAAGAGGAGTTGATGGAATTGGAGCAAAAGGAAAAAAGAATATAATCGTTTTATAAAAAAATGTAACAAAAATGTAACAAAAAAGTAATAATTATGTAACAAAACACAAAAACATTGCGTTTCTAAGAATACAAGATATCGACATAAATTTACAGTCTTTGACAAATACCTTTTCAGATGATATACTTGGCTCATCTTAAGCAAAGTAGGTGAATCTAATGATTTGTAGAACTGATATTTCAAGTTTAAAAACAGACATTACAGACAAAATTGGTCAAAAGATTATTGTGAAAGGCTCATTAGGCAGAAGCAAGGAATTTGAAAAAGAAGGAACAATAGAAAAAGTATATAGCAACCTTTTTGTTGTTAAATATGAGGAAAACAATAGAACCGCATCATATACATATACTGACCTACTAACAAGAACAATAGAGTTAGATGTATTTGATGGCGAAGGATTTAATCCAATAATACCACCAGAGGTATTTCAAACAAAAAAAAGAAAATATGTAAGGGAGCAACTTTAATTAGTTGTTTCCTTTTTTGGGCTTTATAGTAATAAAAATGGAAAAAAATCCTTAAACCACTTGACAAATTAGCAAAAAAGGTGTAAAGTATATTAGCATTACACCTTATTTAACATTATAAGGTATCACTTTAGAAAATAGGAGTGGTAGAAAGTGGATAAAAAAATTGAAATAAGTATGTTATGGCAAATATATGGAGAACTATTAACAGAAAAACAAAAAGAATACATAGACTACTACTGCAATGAAGACTTGTCATTAGCAGAAATAGCACAAAATGATGGAATAACAAGGCAAGGAGTAAGAGATATCATAAAAAAGGGGGAAAAGAAACTTTTCGAATATGAAGAAAAGCTATTGTTTATGAAGAAGACAATGAATCAAGAGAAACAAATCGAAAATATATTAGCACAACTTAATAAAATACATGAAGATTCATCAGATGAAAAAGTTAATAATATATTAGAAGAAGTTAAAAAAGAATTAAATTGTTTAGTATAAACAAAAGAATTAGGAGGCAAATATGGCATTTGAAGGACTATCATCAAGATTTCAGGAAATAACAAGAAAACTAAGAGGAAAAGCCAGAATAACAGAATCTGACTTAAAAGAAATGCTAAGAGAAGTAAAATTAGCATTATTAGAAGCTGATGTAAACTATAAAATAGTAAAAGAATTTATAGCAAACATTCAAGAAAAAGCTTTAGGACAAGATGTTATGAAATCATTAACACCAGGTCAACAAGTAATAAAAATTGTTAAAGATGAAATGATAGAACTATTAGGTGGAACAGAAAGTAAAATAAATTTTACACCAAACCCACCAACAATAATAATGCTAGTTGGACTTCAAGGTTCTGGTAAAACAACTACAGCAGGAAAGTTAGCAAATCTATTAAGGAAACAAGGTAAGAAACCATTGCTAGTTGCATGTGATATTTATAGACCAGCAGCTATAAAACAATTACAAGTTGTTGGAGCACAATTAAATATACCTGTATATGCAAATGAACAATCAAAAGATGTTGTACATATTGCAAAGCAAGCAATGAGTGTTGCAATGTCAAAACTAAATGATGTAGTTATATTAGATACAGCTGGACGTCTACATATAGATGAAGAGTTAATGCAAGAATTAAAAGATCTAAAAACAAATATAAAACCACACGAAATATTATTAGTAGTTGACTCAATGACAGGTCAAGATGCAGTAAACATTGCACAAACATTTAATGAAAATGTTGGAATTGACGGAGTTATATTAACAAAACTAGATGGAGATACACGTGGTGGTGCAGCACTTTCAGTAAAAAAAGTAACAGGAAAGCCAATAAAATTTGCAGCAACAGGTGAAAAATTAAATGATATAGAAGTATTTAATCCAGAAAGAATGACATCAAGAATTTTAGGAATGGGAGATGTGCTTTCAATAATTGAAAAAGCAGAAGAAGCTATATCAGAAGAAGATGCTGAAAAATTAGAAAAGCAATTACGTAAAAATGAATTAGATTTAGATGACTATTTAGCACAAATACGTCAAGTAAAGAAAATGGGATCATTCTCATCAATATTAAAAATGATACCAGGAATGAATAAAATAAAAGATTTAAACATTGATGATAAAGAATTTGACAAAGTTGAAGCAATAATATGTTCAATGACAAAACAGGAAAAAAGAAATGTAAAAATCTTAAATGGAAGTAGAAGATTACGTATTGCAAAAGGAAGTGGAACACAAGTACAAGATGTAAACAAATTCATAAATTCATTTGAAATGACACAAAAAATGATGAAAAAATTAAAAAATGATAAAGGTAGTATGAGAAAAATGATGAAAAGTATGAATATGGACGATATGAAAGAGTTCAAAGACTTCAAATTTTAAATAAGTTATTAATTTTATATTTTATATATAAAAATCTAAAATTTCTAAATACAGAAATTTTAATTCAGAAAGAGGTGAAATTAAAATGGTAAAAATAAGATTACAAAGAGAAGGAAAGAAAAAAGCTCCATTCTATCATATAGTAGTAGCTGATTCTAGATCTCCAAGAGATGGAAAAATAATTGAACAAATTGGAACATATGATCCAATGACAGAACCATCTACAATAGTATTAAATAAAGAAAAATTAGAACAATGGATGAAAAATGGTGCACAACCAACAGAAACAGTAAAAGCATTAATCAAAAACGCATAATTTTTTGAAAAAAATATTATGTTGGAGGAAAGATTATGAAAGAAGTTTTAGAAGTTATAATCAAAAACTTAGTAAACAATAAAGATGCTGTTGAAATAAAAGAAGTTGAAAATGAAAAATCAATAGTTTTCGAAGTAAAAGTAGCTGATGAAGACTTTGGAAAAGTAATTGGAAAACAAGGAAAAATAGCTCAATCTATCAGAACAGTAATGAAAGCAGTTGCTGGAAAAAAAGACAAAAAAGTAAATGTTGAATTTATTGGATAGATAAATTTACCATGAAAGGAATGGTAAAAAATGAAAAAAAAGCTAGAAATAGGTCAAATTGTTAATACACATGGAATAAAAGGAGAAATTAAAGTAACACCTTTTACAAATGATATAACAAGATTTGACGACTTAGAAGAAGTATATGTTAAATCTAAAAAAGAATCAAAACTTTATAAAGTAGAAGGAGTAAGATATCATAAAAATATGGTATTGATAAAGCTTGAAGGCATAAATACACCAGAACAAGCAGATTTACTAAGAAATGCTTATCTTGAAGTAGATAGAGAACATGCTGTTCCACTTGAAGAAGGAACATATTATATAGTAGATTTAATTGGATTGGAAGTTTATACAGAAGAAGGAAAACTACTAGGAAAAGTTGATGATATCTATAATACAGGAGCAAATGACATATATGTAATAAAAGATGAATTAGGAAAACAAGTTTTACTACCAGGAATAAAAGATGTTATAAAAAATGTCGATTTGGAAGGTGGAAAAATTACAGTTCATCTAATACCAGGATTGATTTAGAAAGTTGAGGAATGTATGAAATTTGATGTGCTTACACTATTTCCTGAAATGTTTGAGCCTGTTAAGCAAAGCATTCTAGGAAGAGCAGAAGAAAATAAACTAATAGAAGTTAATTTAATAAATATTAGAGACTTTTCAGAAAATAAGCACAAAAAAGTTGATGACACACCATATGGTGGTGGTGCAGGTATGGTAATGCAAGCAGATGTTATATATAATGCATATAAATCTATAAAAAAAACAAATGCTAAAGTTATATATATGTCACCACAAGGACAAGTCTTAAATCAAAAAAAGGTAGAAGAATTAAGTAAAGAAGAACATCTTATTCTACTTTGTGGACATTATGAAGGAATAGATCAGAGAGTATTAGACAAAATAGTAGATGAGGAAATATCTATAGGAAACTATGTACTAACAGGAGGGGAACTTCCAGCAATGGTATTAATAGATTCTGTAAGTAGATATGTAGAAGGAGTTTTAAGTAATGGTTCAACATCTGAAGAATCATTTTCACAAGGAATTCTTGAATATCCACAATATACAAGACCAGAAACCTTTGAAGGTGTAAAGGTACCAGAAATTTTACAATCAGGTCATCACGAAAATATCAATAAATGGAGAAGATATCAAGCTTTAAAAAATACATATTATAAAAGACCAGAGCTTTTAGAAAATGTAGAATTATCTGAAAAAGATAAAAAATATTTAGATGAAATAAAATCTAAAAAAGATATAAAATAATTATGTACAAAGTGCAAAACAATTCCAGTGCACCGCTTGTACGAAGAAAGAAGGAGGTAAATACGATGGATATCATAAAATCAATAGAACATGAACAATTAAAAAATACTATTCCAGATTTAAAAGTTGGAAATACAGTAAGAGTACATGTTAAAATCAAAGAAGGAAACAAAGAAAGAATCCAAGTATTTGAAGGAATTATAATTAAAAAACAAGGTGGAGGAGTTAACGCTACATTTACAGTAAGAAAAATCTCTTATGGTGTAGGAGTTGAAAAAACATTCTTAATCCATTCACCATTAGTTGAAAAAGTAGAAGTAGTTAGAGTTGGTAAAGCTAGAAGAGCTAAATTATACTACTTAAGAGAGAGAACAGGAAAAGCTTCTAAGACAAAAGAAATGGTTGGAGCTAGAATTGAAAACAAAGAAATCGTTGTTAAAGAAGATTTAGCAGAAGAACCAGTTGCAGAAGCTACAGAAACTGTTGTTGAAACATCAGAAAAAGCTGAATAGTTAAAAAAAATACATCTTATGAGAGGTGTATTTTTTTTATAATATATTTAAGATTATGCCCCCAATTTATAAGATAAAAAACATAAAACAATTGAATTTACTGTAAAATTATAGTATAATAAGAGTTGTATATTGAATTTAAGGAGATTTATTATGCAAAAAGAGAAGGAATATACTGAAGACGAAATAGCAAATATCTTTTTTGAGCAAACAATTTTTGAAACAATTAATGGAATGACAAGAATGTTAAAAGATATAAAGAGTATTAATTCAAAAATAAATAAATTAAAATTATTTCCAGAATCAGAAGATTTAGATGAGGAATTACCTAATGTAGGAATAACTTTAAATAATAAAATTGTTGAAATATATCAATTATTTAAAACATATGGAATAAAGATATTTTATGGATATGATGAAAAAAATGGAATAAGTATTAATGGAATTATTCCAGCATTTATTATAGAAAATTTAAATAATGATTATTTATTGCCATTGATAGAAAAGATGACGGAATATTTAACAACAGCAAAAGTAATGAAAACAATTAAAGAAACAAATGAAGAAGAGATGCAAAAAAAAGGTCCAATTGGAAAAACAATAATGTTATTTAAAGCAATGATTAATTCAAACGATTCTATATATTTTGAAGAAGATGAGTTAGATATGTTAAGAAAATATCTAATTGAATATAAAAAAGTTAATGAAGATATATATAATTATAATTTAAAAGATAATTTAATAGAAGCAATACTTAAACATTTTGAAAGTAGTAATAAATCATTTGAAGAGATACAAGAAATGATGATAAACACTATTGAACCAATGCTGATAAAATTAGAGCTGAAGGATAAAATACAAGAACTTTCTTTTCAAATAAATAAACATTTTCAAAATAGAAAAAAGAAAAATTGGGAGCTTTCAGAAAGTGAAAAACAAGGATTGCAAGAAGTTCCTGGAAATATAGAATATAAAGAATATGTAGTAGAAGATACAATATCTGAAAGATAGGAGATAGAATATGTATGGAATAATTGCTGCAATGCAGGAAGAAATGCAAGAAATAAAAAAAATAATGCATAATATAGAAAAAATTAAAATATATGAATTAACTTTTTTTAAAGGAAATATAAAAAATGAGAATATTGTATTAGTTGAATCAGGTGTAGGAAAAGTAAATGCTGCAAGAGTTACACAAATTTTAATTGATAATTTTAAAATAAAAGGAATAATAAATGTTGGATCAGCAGGAAGTTGTAATGATGAATTAGAAATAGGAGATATTGTTATAGGAAAGAAAATAGTGCAACATGATTTTGATATAACAGCATTTGGACATGAAAAAGGATTTATTAGCAATTTGGGACAATTTGTGGAAAGTGATGAATTATTAATAAACAAGATGGAAGAAACAATAAAGAAAATAAAAAATAAAGATTTTGGTATAAAAATTGGGACAATAGCATCTGGAGATATTTTTTGTACAGAACCAAAAATGAAAGAAAAGATAAAAACAAAATTTAATGCAGATTGTATTGAAATGGAAGGGGCAGCTATATCACAAGTATGTAAGTTAGATAATATTCCATTTTTAATAGTAAGAAGCATTTCAGATAAGCCTAATGGAAAAAACGAAATTACATTTGATAAATTTCTAGAAAAAGCATCAAAAAGGTGTGCATATATATTAAATGAATTTTTATAAAAAATACATCTCTTAAAGAGATGTATTTTTGCTATTTTATTTGTTCTAATTCTACAATTTTCGAAAAATTATCATTAGATATTTTTAAAAATAAAGGAGAAGTTATATCATCAGCTGTAAAGGCATATGAAGAAAAAATTTTATTTGAGCCCTTTGAACTAGTAGAAAGACTATTAAATTCATTTCCTGGTGAATCCATAATTTTTATATTGAAATTATTATGACTTTCTTCATAGGATACTGTTGTTAAGTAATTTGAAATACAAATCTCATTTAAATTTAATCCATCTATATTTTCTTTTAATTTATATTTTACTGAAGGAGTGTATATGTTGGAAGAGTCAATTGAAAAGCTCCATTCAGGAGTAGAAGTTAAGGTTTGGCCATCATTATTAACATATTCTAAACCATAAATATGAATATAAAGTTTTTCGCTTTTTGAAAAATCTTTCACTGGTGAGTATAATACAAGTTGATAAATTGCTTCATTATTAGAAGTTGAAAGTGGTAAGTATTTTAGACCTGATTGAAGATTTTTATTTTCACTTAATTTTTCAGCTTTATAAAATGATTTTTTATGATCTGTATTTGATTTTATGGCAGATGTACTACAATAAATTTGATGGCTTTCATTAAATATAATAATATTTGTTTTTATAGAAGAATAGTCTATATTTGTATCTTTTAATTTAAAACCTAATATAAGATTTAAAGCATTATCAGAAAAAGATATGTTTTTTATTTTTAATTCAGTATCTTTATTTGATAAATATTCCATATTTATATTTTCATTATAAGTAGAAACAATGTTATTTGAAAGATTGGTGTAATCTATCTTTAAATTATTAGATTTTAAATATGCGATTGATAAAGTAATAATAGAAATTAAAATGATAAAAATTATTATAAAAATAAATATTTTTTTGTTTTTCATAGAATAATATCCTCCATTTTTTATTATTTGTGATAGGTAAATAAATTACCTATCACATGATAAGAAATGCTATATGTTACAACAAATTAATATGAGTTTATGAATACTGCATTGGCATAACTGACAAGACAGTATAACAACTATCATGACTGTTAGCGCTTATGGCAATTTTATATCTTCCAATAGGCATGTTACTCTTGATTAAATATTTCGTAACATGTTGATTAGCAGAAAATGTTCTTCTCCAAACAAGTATATCTCCATAGGCAATTTCAACGGTACAATCTTCGGTAGAAGCAATTAAGAGATAAACATTTTTGTTTTTTGGAATATTAAAATAGTCTTCAACTAAGAACGGAACAGTTCCTGAAAAATCATATACAGAACCAGGATTGGTCCGTGCAGTTGCCAAAGGTGCAGGATTCTCGGCGAATGCATAACAGGGAATAATTACAATCATGAAGAGTGCAAGAAAAAGCGAAGTAATTTTTTTCATAAAGTTCTCCTTTTTATAGCATTTCTTATCTATTATATATTGAAGAATAACTTCAATATATATTTTATTTTATTTTGTTGTTACAAAATATTTATACTACAGTTAATGATATATGTCAAGAATAAAATTTCGACAAAATATGACAAAAATTTCAAGAAAAAACTTTAATAAATTGCTTTACAAAAAATAATAACTAGTATAAAATAAAAAAGACAAAATAGGACAAAATATAATTAATTTTTAGTGCTAGATTTTTTGATAAATTTTGCAAAAAGTTAATAAAAAGATACGGAGGAAAAAATGAATAACAAAAAAGAATTAAGTTATAAAGACTTAAAAATGGTATGTAATAAAGATATGTTTCATTTTGAGACAACTCAAGACTTAGAATCAGTAAATGATGGTATAGGACAAGAGAGAGGAATAAAAGCATTACAATTTGGTTTACAAGTTGATGTAAAAGGATATAACATATATATTGAAGGACCAAGTGGTGTTGGAAAAACAATGTATACAAAAAACTATTTAGATAGTATTGCACCAAAGAAAAAAGTTCCAAATGATTGGTGTTATATATATAATTTTCAAAATCCAAATGAACCAATAGCAGTATCATTACCAGCAGGACAAGGAAAAGAATTTAAAGAGAGTATGGATGGATTTATCCAAGAAGTAAAAAAAGATATTAAGAAAACATTTAATGCTGATGATTTTGAAAAAGAAAAAAAATTAATAAAGCAAGAATTTGAAGCACAAAGAGAAGTTGTAATGCAAAAATTAACACAAGATGCATTTAAAGAAGGATTTCAAGTAAAATCTGCGCAAAACGGAATTTATATGATGCCAATTGTAGATGGCAAAGTAATAGAAGAAGAAGAGTTTGAAAAATTAGAAGAATCAGTAAAACAACATTATGAAGAAAAGTCAACTGTTGTCCAACAACAAATAATGGAAGCAATTGGACAAATTAAACAAATAGAAAGAGAAGCAGATAAAAAAGTTTCTGAATGGCAATCAAATATTGCATTATTAACAGTAAATGCACATATAAATTTTATAAAAGCAAAATATAAAAGAAATAAAAAAATAAATAAATTTTTAACAGATGTAAAACAAGATGTATTAAAAAATGTTTCATATTTTTTAGAAGAAGATAAGCAAGTTCAAAATAACCAACCACAACAAGGGCCAATGGCAAAAAAACAAGATCCATGTTTAAATTATAGAGTAAATTTATTTATTGATAATAGTGAAACACAAGGTGCACCTGTAATAATGGATTCAAATTATTCATTTAATAATTTATTTGGAAAATTAGAATATGAAAATTATTATGGTTCATTTAAAACAGATTTTACAATGTTAAAACCTGGTTTATTGCAAAAAGCAAATGGAGGATACATTATATTCCAGGCTAAAGATTTATTAACAAATGGGATATGTTATGAAGAATTAAAAAGAGTTTTAAGAGTTAAAGAAATATCAATAGATAATTCCATAGAACAAAGATCATCTATGACATTAATTTCATTAAAACCAGAACCAATTCCAATTGACTTAAAAGTAATATTAATAGGAAGTTCTAATATATATCATACATTACTTTCAATGGATAGTGATTTTAGAAGACTATTTAAAATAAAAGTAGAATTTGAAGAAACAGCACCAATTACAGAAGAAAATGTAAATAAACTTGCACAATTTGTTCATTCATTCTGTGAGCAAGAAGAATTACCACAATTAGATAAATCAGCAATGGCAAGTGTTGTTGAATATGCATCAAGAATTGCAGGAGATAATAATAAGATATCAACAAGATTTACAGAACTAGCACAAGTTGTAGGTGAAGCTGGAACATGGGCAAAACTTGCTAAAGCTAAAACTGTAACATCTGAATTTGTAAAAAAAGCCTTAGCTGAAAGAGTTGAGAGAATTAAAAAATATGATGAAAAATATTTAGAGATGATAAAAGAAAATACATTATTAATAAATACGACAGGTTCATTGGTTGGAGAAATTAATGGACTAACAGTTATGACAATAGGTGATTATACATTTGGCAAGCCAGCAAAAATAACTGTAAACACATATACTGGAAAACAAGGTGTTGTAAACATAGAAAGAGAAGTTGATTTATCAGGTTCAACACACTCAAAAGGTGTATATATTTTATCAGGATATTTAGGAGAACTATTTGCACAAGATATTCCATTATGTTTAACTGCAAGTATATGTTTTGAGCAATTATATAATGGAGTTGATGGTGATAGTGCATCAAGTACAGAACTTTATGGATTATTATCAAGTTTATCTGAAATACCAATTAAACAATCAATTGCTGTTACAGGTTCAGTAAATCAAAAAGGACAAATTCAACCAATTGGTGGTGTTAATGAAAAAATAGAAGGATATTTCCAAATTTGTAAAATGCGTGGATTAGATGGTTCACATGGTGTTATGATACCAGTTCAAAATGTTGAAAATTTACAATTAAATGATGATGTTGTTGAAGCAGTAAAAAATAATTTATTCCATATATATGCTGTTTCTACAATAGATGAAGGTATTGAAGTTCTAACAGGTGTTCCAGCAGGAAAGAAAGATAAAGATGGAAAATTCCCAGCAGGTACAGTAAATTATTTAGCTTATGAAAAATTGAAAAAATATGCTAAAATTTGTGAGAAATAGTTAAATGAAAAAAATATTAGTTTTGATAATAAGGGGTCTATAATTATAGATTCCTTATTCTATTGACATAGAGCCATAAAGAAAATGTGGGATATTCTCCCACATTCGTTTTTAAACTCCTTGATTTTCCCACCTTAACTTTCGTAGTTCGTAACATATATTGATTAGCTTGTCTTTTTGAACTTGAAAATAATTATCAGTCATAGCAATCCAACCAAGTTTATCATAGTATTCTAATGCTTCTTTAGCTAGTTTTTCGAGTTCGATGCTAGCTTCATTAACATTACCAAATTTTAATTTACATTTACCATATGATATTTTTATTTCTCCTTTTTGTGGAAAATCATCAAATTTTAATAATATTTTTAAGAGAGAAAATAAATGGATTACATTATCTGCGCTTTCCATAAACCGCCACATTGGAAGTATTATTGTAATGATTATAATAGCAATTAAAAGGATGATAAAAGTAATAAAGAATACCAAGAAGTGTTGCAACATAAAATAACCTCCTCAAATATTGAGCTCAATTTAATATTAAATACGTGATAATAATATTATACATGACTTTTAATAAATTTGCAATGAAGATGTTGAAAAATTAATTCAAATGAACTAAAATATAAAAGTGGAGGAAAATATGCAAGAACAAGAATATAAAATAGAAAATATAAAATCATTTGAATTAGCAGATATATTTGATTGTGGCCAATGTTTTAGATGGAATAAACAAGATGATGGAAGTTATACAGGAGTATTTAAAGAAAATGTAATGAATGTCCAAAAAAATGGGGACACTGTAATATTTAAAGGAATATGCAATGGGGATATAAAAGAAATTGTACAAGATTATTTTGATTTAAATCGTAATTATGAAGAAATAAAAGAAACTTTATCCCAAATAGATGATAATGTAAAAACAAGTATACAATATGGACAAGGAATTAGAATTTTAAATCAAGATTTATGGGAAATGATAATATCTTATATTATTTCAGCAAATAATAATATTCCAAGAATAAAAGGAATAATTGAAAGAATATCTAAAACATATGGAAAAGAAATAGAATGGAATGGAGAAAAATATTATACTTTTCCTACAGTAGAAGAATTAAAAGATGTAACAGTAGAAGATTATAGGAAACTTGGAACAGGTTTTAGAGATATAAGATTATATGAGACTGTACATATGATATTAGATAAAAAGGTAGATTTAGAAAAAATGCAAAATAATCCAAATACAATGGAAGTTAGAGAACAATTATTAACATTATCAGGAGTTGGACCTAAAGTGGCAGATTGTATTTTATTATTTTCAACATTAAAAAGGTTTGAAGTTTTCCCAATTGATGTGTGGGTTAGAAGAGTTATGAACGAACTTTATATAAAAAATGAAGATGAAACAAAAGTTAATAAAAAAGAGTTAGAAAAACTTGCACATGAAAAATTTGGAAATTTAGCTGGTATTGCTCAACAATATTTATTTTATTGGAAAAGAGAAGCATAAAGAAACTTAAGAGGAGGAAAAATGAACGAAAAGGATATATTAAAACAAAGCTTAAAAGAAATAGAGGAACAATTGAATTCATTAGGAATACCTAGTGAAGAATTGAAAAATATATTTGATGATATATTTAGAAAACTCGAAATGCAGATGAATCAAATTGGAGTCTCAAATAGAAATTTACATGATGGAATAGAAGAAATTAAAAATAGTTTTACTAAAGAAGTAGAAATGTTATATAAAAAGGCACAAGAAAATAATCCAGTCAAAAATTATGTACAATATGCAAAGATAGGGATACAACAAGATTCTAAAATAAGTGCGGTAAAAAATAATATAGAGCAAATACCTAAAGAATTAAAAGCAAGTTCTTATGAAGAAAAGCTAACAGATGTATTAATGCAGGTATTTGAAGCATATGGAAAGGTTCTAAAAAATCAATATACACCAGATTTATCAAGCTTTAGGACAGTTAATAATTTATTAGGAATATACAATTCAATGAGAGGACCATCTCCAGAAGATATGGACATGATAATAAGTAATTTAAAAAGACAATATGAATTTCAAATTTATCAAAGAATCAAAATAGACAAAGAATCAGTTACAGAAAAAATAGATGGTAAAGTAGAATCAATGAATAAAAATTTAGCAGGAGAAAAAAGTGCTGAACAACTTGATGAAGATGTAAAAAGAGTTATAGATGAAGCAAAGCAGGTATTAAGAGATACTGAAGCAGCTATTAATCCAATTAAAGCTAGACTTAATATAGAAATGACGAAGCAATCAATAAGAAAGGCAAATGAAGCTATTGCTCAAATGCATCAAAAGAGTAATGAATTGGAAGAAAAATTAAAAGAGAAAGTGCAAGAAGATACAAATCCACAAGACATAACAATGACATTGGAAAATGGTGATGTTGTTGAATTAGGAATAGAGACATCTGCAATAATATCAAAAGATGGAAAAAGAACACAAGTATCAACTCAAGAATTGAAAAAACAGCCAATATTTGTTGAAGTTGATGGGGGAAAAATAGTAATAAATCCAGATAATAGCATGGAAATTATTATGATTAATGGAAATGAAACAGTAAGAATGTCATTTCCAAAGGAAAAATTACAAGATTTGCTAATGGGAAATATTAAATTAAATAATGAAAAAAGAGAAGTAAAAGGAATTACAGAAAAAGGTATAGAAAAGATGATATCAGGGTCTGGTGCTACAATAAAATCTGTAGTTGAAGAAACTAAAGAGGTAAAAGATAGTGTTAGAAAAGAAATAGGAAAACTTACGTTAGATGAATTTTCAAAGCTTTCAATGAAAGAAAAAGCTCAGTATTTATATGATTTTCCTGATAGTGGAGAGGAATTTCAAAAACTTGCAAAAGATGATATTGAGAATTTTTTTATGTAATACTAAATGGGACAAAGGAGAAAAATAATGAAAATACAAGTAAAAAAAGAGAGTGAGAGAGCGTATGTTGAAGTATTAGAAACTATAAAACATATGGATTCAGATTTAGTAAAAAAAATACCACAAAAATTAATACAATTTTTTGAAGAACATAAAGATAAAAATTACCAATTCAAATTTGATGAAAATATAGATATTGAAAATCAAAAAATATCAATAGAAGCTGGAAGTATATTAGCAATGTTAATGTTAAATTATATTGCAAATGAACAAGAAAAAAATGAAATAAATAATATTTTAGCAGAAAATGAGAAAAAGTATGAAGAAGAACTCAGAGAAAAGTATAATCCAGATAATTTATTTAAAAAGAAAGAAAATAAGCAGGAAGAAAAGGTAGAAGAACAACATAGTTTGATGGTTGTAGAAAATAAACCTTGGTATAAGAAAATCTTTGAAAAAATAAAGAATATATTTAAGAAAAAAGAGATGTGATTTAATCACATCTCTTTTGATTTATTTTACAACAACATTGAAAATTTTATTTTTTACATAAATTTCTTTAACTATAGACTTTCCATCAAGTTTTCCTTCTAAAGCAGAATGAACTTTTTCTTTAACAGAAGATTCATCTTCATCTAAATTAATAGTAATAGTTGTTTTTAATTTACCATTAACTTGAACTGGAATTTCTATTTCGTCATCAATTGTTTTACTTTCATCATATTTAGGCCAATCACAAGATGAAATAGGATTATCGAATCTAGCAATTTCATTTAACTCTTCAGTTATGTGAGGAGCAAAAGGATTTAATAATATTAAAAATGTTTTGAATTCAGCTTTATTAATTTTCTTTAATTTTGTAAATTCATTCATCATTGTCATAAATGTAGAAACACATGTATTAAATTTCATTTCTTCAATATCTTGTGAAACCTTTTTAATAGCTTTATTCATCATTTTTTCATTTTCTTTTGAATATGTATCACCATCGACTAAAATGTCTTGTAAGTTCCAAACTCTGTCAAGGAATTTGAAGCAACCTCTAATACTATCCATAGACCAACTTGCTGTTTGATCAAATGGTCCCATAAACATTTCATAAACTCTAAAAGCATCAGCACCAAATTCATTTACAATATCATCAGGATTTATAACATTTCCTTTTGATTTAGACATTTTTTCTCCATTTGAACCTAAAATCATACCATGTGATGTACGTTTTGCATAAGGTTCTTTTGTTGGAACAACTCCAATATCATATAAGAATTTATGCCAGAATCTTGAATATAATAAGTGAAGTGTAGTATGTTCCATACCACCATTATACCAGTCAACAGGTGACCAATATTCAAGCGCTTCTTTTGATGCAAGAGCATCATGATTATGTGGATCCATGTATCTTAAGAAATACCATGATGAGCCAGCCCATTGAGGCATTGTATCTGTTTCTCTTTTTGCAGGTTTACCACAGTGTGGACATGTTGTGTTAATCCATTCTGTATGTCTTGCAAGAGGTGATTCTCCATCTTCTCCAGGTAAGAAGTCTTTTACATCTGGTAGTGTTAAAGGTAAATCTTTTTCATCAACTGGAACCCAACCACAATCATCACAATATACCATTGGAATTGGTTCACCCCAATATCTTTGACGAGAGAATACCCAATCACGAAGTTTATAATTTACTTTTCTTTCACCAATTTTATTATCTTCAAGATATTTTATAACTTTATTTTTAGCATCTTCTAATCCTAAACCATTTAAAAATCCTGAGTTTATATGTACACCATCACCAGTAAATGCTTCTTTTGAAACATCTCCACCTTCAAGAACAGGTATAATATTAAGACCAAATTTTGTAGCAAATTCATAATCTCTTGTATCATGTGCTGGAACAGCCATAATAGCACCAGTTCCGTAAGATGATAGTACATAATCAGCAACCCAAATAGGAATTTCTTTGTTTGTTAATGGATTTATTGCTTTAATTCCTTTGATTTCAACACCAGTTTTGTCTTTATTCATTTCACCACGTTCAAAATCAGATTTTAAAGCAGCTTGTTTTTGATATTCTTTTATTTCATCTAAATTTGTTATTTTAGAAGCAAATTCTTCAATTAATTTGTGTTCTGGAGCAACTACCATATATGTAGCACCAAATAGTGTATCAGGTCTTGTTGTGTAAACAGTTAGTGCTTCGTCAGTACCTGCAATTTTGAATTTCACTTCAGCACCTTCTGAACGACCAATCCAGTTACGTTGTTGTGTTTTTATTTTTTCTAGATAATCAACATCATCTAAATCATCAATTAATCTTTGAGCATATTTTGTGATTCTTAACATCCATTGTGATTTTTCTTTTTGTACAACAGGACTTCCACATCTTTCACAAACACCATTTACAACTTCTTCATTTGCTAATCCAACTTTACATCCTGTACAGAAGTTTATTGGCATTGTTGCTTTATAAGCTAATCCATGTTTATATAATTGAATAAATATCCATTGTGTCCATTTATAATATTCTGGGTCTGTTGTGTCAATAACTCTTGACCAATCAAATGAAAAACCAACAGATTTTAATTGTTCTGTAAAATGTGCAATATTTTTTGCAGTTGTTATTTTTGGATGTACATTTGTTTTTATTGCATAATTTTCTGCTGGAAGACCGAATGCATCAAATCCAATTGGGAATAATACATTATATCCTTGTAATCTTCTTTTTCTTGCGATTATATCAAGTGCTGTATAACTACGAGGATGTCCAACATGTAGACCTTGTCCTGATGGATAAGGGAATTCTATTAATCCATACCATTTTTTCTTTGTGTAATCATTGCTAGCATTAAATGTTCCTTCTTTTTCCCATTTGTTTTGCCATTTTTTTTCTATTTCTTTAAAATTATATGCCATTTAAAATTCATTCCTTTCTCATTTTTCGTTGTAAGAAAAAAATATTCTTATGAGCGAAATTATTTCATATCGATTATACTAGCAAAATGGCAAAAAGTCAATGAAAATGTGATGAAACATGCTTATAAATAATTTTGAATAAAAATTGAAAAAATTCTTTATATGTGGTATAAAATATTTAAAGATAAAATTACAAAAGCAATTATGGGGGAATACAAATGGTAATGGAGAATATGTTGGCTTATGCTGAGATTGATGAGATATTAAATCTATTAGAAAATGATTATAGAGAAAAAGTGCCCAAAAAAGTTAGAGATTTTTTTAAAGAAGAGAAAATGAAAGATTATCATCCTGAAATTGATATTGAGAAACCATTAATTGAACAAAATTTAAAAAGAGAAACAATGGTATTGTTAGCAATTTTAAATTTAAATTATTGGTGTGAAAATGAAGAGGAGAAACAGAGTTTTTTGGATGAATTAGATAAAAATGAGGAAGAAAAAAAGGAATTAGAAGAAAAATATAATCCTGATAATTTGTTTAAGAAAGAAAAGCAAATTAAAATATTAAAAGAAGAAAACACATCACTTATTGAATATAAAAAAACAAATATGTTGAAAAGAGTATTTGAGAGAATTATAAATTTTTTCAAAAGAAAGTAGGAGTTTTATGAAATTATATAATAGAAATTTGGAACAAATAGAAGATAAATCAAGAGAAATGAGGATGCAATTATTACTGGAAGAAGTAATAGAGTTTTTGGTTAATAAATATGAAGTAGATAGAAAGTTTTTACAAGATAAAGCTGTAAAGATTGCTTTTGTAGAACGTAATTCAAATGAATCTCATTTTGTTGAATATAACGGAGAAAAAAAAGAAATTAATACAAGTTCAGGTGCTGCATCATTTGTTACTCATAAGAAACAAGAATATGATAAAGAAAAGTGGGAGTTTGAGAATGCTATTTATACTAGTGATACAAATTCAGACCATACTATAAAACATGAGTTGTTTCATTATTTTTCTGGGGTATTAAATATGGAATTTAACGAAGATGGTATAGGATATGATAAATCTGGAGTAGTAATAGGTGGGTATAATAAAGAAGATAAATTAGTTGATAGTTCTATGATGGCAAGTGGTTTGAATGAAGGAATTACAGAGCTATTAGCACAAAAATTAGATAATGTATCAACATTACGAAATGCTTATGCTTATCAAGTATTTTTAGCAGATATATTAGTTAGTGATAAAAACTATTCATTAATTAGAGCATATTTCTCAACAGATGAAAAAGATTTTAGAGATTTTTTATCAGAATTTGATAAAAGACAATCTACAATATCTTCAAATAATTTAATTGAATTATTACCAAATGATTCTTTTAATAAGATGAATAAAGATTTATTTAAAGGGTGTATAGAATATACATTGAGTTTTTGTAGTTCTAAAGAGGAATTTGAAACAGAGAAAAGTAGATTAGTAAAAATAATTGAGAAAATGGTAATTGTTGATTATAAAAATGGAGTAAATACTAAAGAGTACTTATTAGATGCAATAAAAACTATTGAAAAAAATTTTGAAGAAAGGGAAATAGAAAATATGCAGAAAAGTGATCAACAAAAACAAGAAGAGAAAAAAGGGACTGATGAAGCAAAAGATGAAACTACTATAAACAATGTTGACATTGTTAAAATGATAAATCAAGACATTTTAAAGCAAAAAATTAAATTGCCAAATGGTGTAGAAATACCAGTCAAACAATATATACAAGAAGTAGTTGCACCACATATTCCAAGTAGTGGAAAATTTATATTAAAAAGTAATGGAGGAGAAATTCCTGCTAAGCAATTTATTGAAGAAGTAGTAATGTCTGTGGGGCAAGAAAAATATAATGGAGATATTAATGCTTTATTAGAAGATATGACGATTTCTGATACTGGAACAATATCAACATCAACAAATTCTAAAGAGAAGATTCCAATAGGACAAGAATTGAAACAAGAACATGTTATGTCACAAGAAACATCAGAAAGAAGAGAACATAAAAGTTTTGCAGAAAGAGCTAAGAAGAATTCAGAACCATTAGATAATAAACAAAGAAAAGCAGGAAGAAGTATGACTGATAGAATGACAACAATGATTAATGTTAAGAGGTCAATTTCACAAAGTAGAATTACAAAATCAGAAACACAACAACAAACAGAAGAAATGACTAATAATGTAAAAGTAAGAAAACTATTACAAAAACAAAATTCAGGAGCATTCTTAACAGAAGAAGAAAAAAGATTTATTGAGCAACATATAAGAGAAACTACTGAAGCACAAATAAGATTTATGAATCAGCAAAATAAGAAGAGAAATCAAGGAATTGAAATGTAGTTTTTTAGTTCTAATAAAAATTTTTAATTTAACAAATCTATTATTAATGAATAAATAACCAACAAAAATGAGATACTATTAAAAGATTAAAAATCTAATAATAGTTGTAAAGAAGGGATTGAAATGGATATGAAATTTGTTAAAGGTTTAGTGATTGGTGGATTAGTAACAACAGGAATGGTTATGTTATGGCAAAGTGACAATATGTTTAATACAAATAAAATGATGAAAAAAGGCAAAAAATTTGTTAAAAAGATGGGAATAATGTAAAAGGCAGGAGATGAAAATCCTGTCTTATTTTTTATTTAGAAAAATGTTATTAGATTTGACTTAATATATTTTTTTTTGTTATAATATAGATGAAAGAAATTAAGGGGGGAAATATGAATATTTTTAGTATAATAGCAATTTTTTTTATGATATTTGGAGAAGTATTTATTATAATAGGTATAGGTTCTAGTATATTTATAAATAATAAAAAGAAAAATTGTACAAAAGAAGCAACAGCAAAAATAAAAGAAATAATTCAGAAAGAAGAAAGAAATTTAAATTCAACATCAATAATGGTATCTGAATATCCTAAATTAGAATATGATATTAATGGAGAACATATAGAAAAAGTATCTTCAATAGGATATATGCCTAAAAAATATAGTGTTGGTCAAGAAGTCGAAATATGTTATAATCCTAATAAATATGATGATTTTTGTATAAAAGGAGATAAGACTGCTAATATAATAAGAAATGTATCTGTGGCTGTAGGAATAGGAATGTTTATAATTGGAATTATTTTTTGTATAGTTTCAGTTTTTCAATAAAAGTATAGGTTTTACCTATACTTTTTTATTTTAACAAACCATAATTTTGGTTAACTCAAAAAAATTCTCAAAAAAAGAGGGAATTATGTAAAATTCGTCGAATAATATATATGTACGAAAAACGGAAATGATGATTTTAAGCAATAATAAGAAAGTATAGGAGTGGAGGAAAATGGCACGTTATAGTGAAGAAATTATAGAACAAGTAAGACAAAACAACGATGTTGTAGATGTAATATCACAATATGTCCATTTAACTCGAAAAGGAAGAAACTATTTTGGACTATGTCCATTTCATAATGAAAAATCTCCATCATTTTCAGTATCACCAGACAGGCAAATATTTCACTGTTTTGGGTGTGGAGTTGGAGGAAATGTATATTCATTTCTGATGAAAATAGAAGGAATAGGGTTTAAAGAAGCAGTTGAACAATTAGCAGAAAAAGCAAATATACAATTACCAACAATAGAAAATGCAGAAGATACAGCAAGAGAAGAATTAAAAGCCAAAATATATAAAATAAATCAATTTACAGCAGAATATTATCATCAAAATTTGTACAAGCCAACAGCAAAAATGGCACAAGAATATGTAAAAAAAAGAAAACTAACACAATCAACATTAGAAACATATAAAATAGGATTTTCAGGAAGATTTGATGAATTATATAAACAATTAAAAGCACAAGGTTTTAATGAAAAAGAAATGTTAGAATCAGGACTAGTCATTAGAAATGATAGAGGACAATATATAGACATGTATAGAAATAGACTAATGATCCCAATATGTGATATTAGAGGAAAAGTAATAGCATTTGGAGGAAGAGTTTTAGATGATTCAAAACCCAAATATATAAATTCACCAGAAAATGTTGTATATAGTAAAGGAAGACACTTATTTGGACTAAATATTGCAAAAACAGAATGTAGTAAAAGACTATTAATAGTAGAAGGATATATGGATGTCATATCATTACACCAAAGAGGTGTAAAAAATGTAGTAGCAGCATTAGGAACAGCATTAACAGAACAACAAGGTTGGTTGTTAAGAAAAAGTACAGAACAAGTTATACTTGGATTTGATGCAGATGGAGCTGGACAAACAGCTGTAGCAAGATCAATGGAAATACTACAAAAAATGGGATGTGACATGAGAGTATTGCAAATAGAAGGAGCAAAAGACCCAGATGAATTCATTGTAAAATTTGGAGAAGGTAGATTTAAATTAGCAATGGATAATGCGATATCATTAGTCGAATTTAAAGTAAAAAATCTAAAAAAAGATATTAATTTAGAGAATACATCAGATAAAATAAAATTCTTAAACGAAATTGCAAAAATACTAGCAAAAGTAGACAATACAATGGAAAGAGAAATATACATAGAAAAAATAGCAAATGGTTATAATATTTCAAAAGAGGCAATATATGCAGAAGTAAATAAATTAATTTATACTAACTCAAAAGCAGACAATTTATTGCAAGGAAAAGCAGTAAAAACTCAGATTATTTCTAAAGTGGAAGAAAATAGTATAGATGAAGATTTAAAAAACAGGGAAGATACAATAATAGCATTATTACTTGATGCAAATCAAAAAATCTTTCAAAAAATAAAAGAAAAAATCAAACCACAAGATTTTAAAGATGAAACAAATAGAAAAATTGCAGAAAAATTATATGAAGAATTAGAGAAAAAAGATACAAATGTTAATAAATTGATAGATGAATTTGATGAACAAACTCAAAATCATATTACTAAGGTAATGGCAACAGATTATGAAATAGAAAATATTGATAAAGCTGTTGATGATATATTATTAAAATACGAAAGAGAAAGACTAGAAAGTCAGAAAAAAGATATATTAAAAAAATTAGAAAATGAACAAGATGGGGAAACAAAAAAAGAATTAAGTAAAGAGCTAAGTAATATAATAATTGCATTAGCTAAAATTAAGTAGGGGTGAATTTTCGTGAGTAAGAAAATTGGAGAAGAAATGGAAAATCAAGAGAAATTAGAAGAAATGAAAGATGTAAAAGTAGAAAAGAAAGATGAAAAATTAGATGCAGAAAAGGTTCAAGAAATTGTAAAAAAAGCTAAGGCAAAAGGAAAAATAACATATGAAGAATTAGCCAAAGAACTAGAAAATACTAATCCAGATCAAATAGATAAAGTTTTTGATGCATTTGAAGAAATGGGAGTTAATATTTTAAATGACGACTTTGAAGATGAGCCAGACATTGATGACTTAAAAGAAGTTGAAAATTTAAAATTAGATGAAATAACAGAAACAAGTTATGAAGGAATAAGTGTTGATGATCCAGTAAGAATGTATTTAAGAGAAATTGGAAAAATACCATTATTATCTTATGACAAAGAACTTGAATTAGCCAAAAGAATATTAGAAGGTGATGAAGAAGCAAAACAAGAATTAGCAGAAGCAAACCTTAGATTAGTAGTAAGTATTGCTAAAAAATACGTTGGAAGAGGAATGTTATTCTTAGACTTAATACAAGAAGGAAACATGGGATTAATAAAAGCAGTAGAAAAATTTGATTATACAAAAGGATTTAAGTTTAGTACTTATGCAACATGGTGGATTAGACAAGCTATTACAAGAGCTATTGCAGACCAAGCACGTACAATAAGAATTCCAGTACACATGGTAGAAACAATAAATAGATTAATTCGTACATCAAGACACTTATTACAACAATTAGGTAGAGAACCAACGCCAGAAGAAATAGCTAAAGAAATGGATATGTCAGTTGAAAAAGTAATGGAAATTCAAAAAATTGCACAAGATCCAGTTTCATTAGAAACACCAATTGGTGAAGAAGACGATAGTCATTTAGGTGACTTTATTCAAGATGAAGATTCACCAGCACCACAAGATGCAGCATCATATACATTATTAAGAGAACAATTGGAAGAAGTAATGAAAACATTAACACCAAGAGAAGCAAAAGTTTTAAGATTAAGATTTGGACTTGATGATGGAAAAGCAAGAACACTTGAAGAAGTAGGAAAAGAATTTGATGTAACAAGAGAAAGAATTCGTCAGATTGAAGCTAAAGCTTTGAGAAAACTTCGTCATCCAAGTAGAAGCAAAAAATTAAGAGATTATATGAATTAATATAAAAAAGGATGCTCCGTAAAGGAGCATCCTCTTTTATATTTTAATTATTGCCCCAAATGGCATCCCAAAGTTCATCACCCAAAACACATTTGAGAAAGTTCTCCTGTGCTTCTTTTATTTTTGTAGCTTCTTTTGCTTGTTTTTCGAGCTCGGGAATTTCGAACTCGATTACGTGTTTTTCAATTTTCTCGATTTTCTTTGCAGGCAACTTCATAGAATAATAAAGCCGATGCTTTCCCAAATTCTTAGAAGACCGTGCAATGCCGTATTTGTACAAAAGGCACAAATCAATTGCAGATTCAAGTTCAGGCGAATTGAAATTGATGTTATCTTTAACACCAACAATGATATACCCATCGCACTTGATAACCCAAGTTGCGATTTCTTTGGCGTGGTTTTCGACTAATTTTTTCCGTTCAGCATGGCTGAGAGAAGAGAAATAAGCGGCCAAGTTTTGCATCATCATAAGATATACCTCTCATTTTATAAAATTATGAAGCGGATTGGCTTCACACAATTTCTTATTATAACATAGAAGTCTTTTATTTTCAATAGAATTAATAAAAAAATACATTAAGTAACATACTTAATGATTTGTAGGAATGGTGTAATATAACAGTTCTAATATTTTTCTAAAAATAAGAAAAATAGACTCAACTAAATTTATGCTTTAGAATTATTGATAAAAAAAGCCTTTATTGTTATAATTCATTTATAAATAAAATCATTAAGTATTGTGCTTAATGAACAAAGGAGAATCAACCTTAACAGGAAATAGTGGAATAAGTAGTAATGCAAATCAAGCAAGAATACAAAATGAATTAGCACAATATAAAGAACAAATGGAATTATATTTAGCAGAAAAAAAGGTCGAAGTCTTTTAAAAATTGAGATCCCAAAGACAGTAAAAAGCATTGGAGATTCATGTTTTTCAGATAATACGTCTTCATTAGAAGAGATATTGATAAAGAATAAAGAGGACTCTATTACTGGGGCACCATGGGGAGCTGCAAAAGGAATGAAAGTTGTTCAATGGAAAAAATAATATAAGAAAATATTATTTTTGACATAAATATATAAAATACTAGTTGATCGTAGAGGCTGTTCAAAATGGAACAGCCTCTTTTCTATGTATAAAAATAAGAAAAATTTATTTCAAAATTCAATTGCAAATAAACACAAAATGTGATAGCATAGAGCAAGACGAAAAGAGAGAAAAAGAAGGTGAAAAAAGTGCCAGAAACAGAGCAAAAACATAAAAGCAGAAAAATAGGAGATTTATTTAGTGATTATAAAACAAATAGTAATATAGAAGATGCAGAAATAGCAAGAATGAATTTACTAAAAAAGATAAACACATTAGAAATAGAAATGCAAGCAAAAGAATATATAGAAATAAAAGAAATATGGTACTTTGAAAAATTCTTAAGACAAAGATTTCAATTTGAGCAAGTGCATATAAAAATAAAATATGCAGAAGGAGTAAGAAAAAAGCCAATAGCAGATGAGTGGGAAAATATAGTATGTTTAATGGCACATAAATATCCTTTAATGAAACCATTATTATTATTAAAAAGTCAAATTGAAGTAACAGAAAATCAAATAAATGTATATATGAAAATACAAGGTGCAGATTTTCTAAAAGCAAGAAAATTAGATAGAGAACTAGAAAGTGTAATAGAAAACATATTCGGAAAGAAATATATAGTAAATATAGAAGAAAGAATAAATGCAGAAGAAGTATTAAAACAAAAAGAAAAAGCAAAACAAGTACAACAAAAAGCAATAGAAAATGTAATGAGAGAAGCGATGGAAGCGCAAAGAATGGCAGCAGAAAAACAAGCACAAAATAGTGGAGAAAATATGCAAAATAATCATCAACAACAGAGCCATCAAAATCCATCAGCACAAAATTATGAACAATATCCAGCAAGTGAAATGCCACCAATACCAGAAGGTGTATATAATGATGCAGATTATGCAATGCCAACAGATGCAGATATGGGATATATACCAGAAATGCCAGAAAATGAAGAACCTTCAAATATAATCTTTGGTAAGCCATCAAGAGCAAAAGAAACACTATTCAAAATAAAAGATATAACATCAAATGATAGTAGAGTAACAATTGAAGGAAGAATAGTAAGTTGTGAATGTAAAGAAACAAAAACAGGAAAAGGAATGTTAATCTTTGAAATATATGATGGAACAGGAATAATGAACTGTAAAGCATTTGCAAAAGATATAACAGAAGGAAATGAAGTATCAGAAAAAATTCAATCTGCAAAAGCAATAAAAGTAACAGGAAAATCAGGAATGGATGCTTATGCAGGTGATTTAACAGTAATGGCAAATATTATAATAGAAATTTCAGATGAAGGAATGCCACAATTACCAGAAGAAGACACAAGTTCACCATTAATATTAGGAAACTCAATGAATATATCAGATCCATTAGTAAAAATAACGGACTTAAATGCAGAATCTGGAAATGTATGTATAGATGGTGAAATACTTGGAATGGAAGACAAAGAAACAAAAACAGGAAAAGTAATATTAAGTATAAATATATATGATGGAACAAGTACAATGACATGTAAAGCATTTTTACCAGGAAAAAATGCAAAAAACATTGTAAAAAGATTAGGAAAAACAAAAGCAGTAAAATTAGCAGGAAGAGCACAAATGGATGCTTTTTCAAACGAATTAACAATAATGGCAAATACAATAGTTGAATCAACTCCATTACCAAAAACAACAAGAGAAGATAAAGCAGAAGTAAAAAGAGTAGAATTACACATGCATACCAAAATGAGTGCAATGGATGCAATGACATCAGCAACAGACTTAATAAAAAGAGCAATGAGTTGGGGAATGAAATCAATAGCAATAACAGACCATGGAGTAGTACAAGCATTTCCAGAAGCATATCATTTATTGGGAAGAGATAACCCAGAAATGAAAGTAATATATGGTGTAGAAGCATATTTAGTACCAGATAAAGAAAAATCAGTAAAAAATCCAAGAGGGCAAGTACTAGAAGATGCAACATATTGTGTATTAGACTTAGAAACAACAGGAATTTCAATAACAACAGAAAAAATTACTGAAGTCGGAATAATGAAAGTAAAAAATGGTGAAGTAATAGATGAATTTGAAATATTTGTAAATCCAGAAAAGCCAATACCACAAAGAGTTGTAGAAGTTACAAACATAACTGATGAAATGGTAAAAGATGCAGAAACAATAGATAAAGTATTTCCAAAAATCTTAGAATTTGTAGGAGATTCAATAATAGTTGCACATAATGCAAGTTTTGATGTTGGATTTTTAAAACACAATGCCAAATTGCTAGGATATGAATTCAATAATACATATATAGACACATTACCACTTGCAAAAGATTTATTCCCAGATTTGAAAAAATATAAATTAGGAAAAATTGCAGATAGTTTAGGAATTGAAGTAGATGTAGCACATAGAGCTTTAGCAGATGTTGATACAACTGTAAAAGTATTTAATGTAATGTTGAAAAAACTAAAAGACAAAGGAATAAATACAGTTGATGAAATAGATTCAGCAACAAAAGACCCAGAAGCTCAAAAAGAAGAATTTAAAAAGCAAAGATCATATCATGCAATAATATTAGCTAAAAATTATGTAGGATTAAGAAACCTATATAAATTAGTATCAATTTCACATTTGAACTATTTTTATAAAAATCCAAGAATATTAAAAAGTATATATAAAAAATATTCAGAAGGATTAATATTAGGAAGTGCTTGCGAAGCGGGAGAATTATATCAAGCAATAGAATTAGGAAAATCTGATGAAGAAATAGAAAATATTGCAAGAGATTATGACTATTTAGAAATTCAACCAATAGGAAATAATGAATTCTTAGTAAGAAATGGTGTTGTACCAGATAGAGAATATTTAAAAGATATAAATCGTAAGATTGTAGAATTAGGAGAAAAACTAGGAAAACTAGTAGTAGCAACATGTGATGTTCATTTTATGGATCCACAAGATGAGATTTATAGAAGAATATTAGAAGCTGGTCAAGGATATAAAGATGCAGATGAGCAAGCACCATTATACTTAAGAACAACAGAAGAAATGCTTAAAGAATTTGAATATTTAGGTGAAGAAAAAGCTTATGAAGTTGTAGTAACAAATACAAATAAAGTATCAGATATGTGTGATAGAATAGACCCAATATCACCAGAAAAATGTCCACCACATATTCCAGGATGTGAGGAAGACATCAAAAATATTGCATATAAAAAAGCACATGAATTATATGGAGATCCATTGCCAGAAATAGTTCAAACAAGACTAGATAAAGAATTAAATTCTATTATAAGCAATGGATATTCAGTAATGTATATTATTGCACAAAGACTAGTATGGAAATCAAATGAAGATGGATATATAGTAGGTTCAAGAGGATCAGTAGGATCATCACTTGTAGCATTTATGACAGGTATAACAGAAGTAAACTCATTACAGCCACATTATAGATGTCCAAAATGTAAATATTCAGAATTTGATGATTATGGAGTTGGAAATGGATTTGATTTACCAGATAAAGATTGTCCAAAATGTGGCACAAAAATGGCCAAAGATGGAATGGATATACCATTTGAAACATTCCTTGGATTTAATGGAGACAAAGAACCTGATATAGACTTAAACTTCTCTGGAGAATATCAAGCAAAAGCACATAAATATACAGAAGTAATATTTGGAAAAGGAACAACATTTAAAGCAGGAACAGTTGGTACAGTAGCAGAACAAACAGCATTTGGATATGTAAAAAAATATTATGAAGAAAGAAATATACCAATAAATAAAGCAGAAATAGCAAGAATATCAGTAGGATGTCAAGGAATAAAAAGAACAACAGGACAACATCCAGGAGGAATTATAGTAGTTCCAAAAGGAAGAGAAATATATGAATTTACACCAGTACAACATCCAGCAGATGACCCAAATTCAGATATAATAACAACACACTTTGATTATCACTCAATAGATGGAAACTTGTTAAAACTTGATATACTAGGACACGATGATCCGACGGTAATACGTATGCTTCAAGATATAACAGGAGTAGCACCAACA
Organism: Clostridium sp. 26_21; assembly: GCA_001915995.1. GTDB lineage: Bacteria > Bacillota > Clostridia > TANB77 > CAG-508 > CAG-269. The sequence goes on along the minus strand of MNRO01000021.1, from coordinate 129,311 downwards.
GATGTACCATTAGATGATAAAGAAACAATGTCAATCTTTTCATCAACAAAAGCATTAGGTGTAACACCAGAACAAATACATTCAGAAGTAGGAACTTATGGAATACCTGAATATGGTACAAAATTTGCTAGAGGAATGCTTTTAGATACACACCCAACAACATTTGACGAATTAATAAGAATATCTGGACTATCACATGGTACAGATGTATGGTTAGGAAATGCACAATCATTAATAGAACAAGGAATTGTAACATTACAACAAGCAATATGTTGTCGTGATGATATAATGATATATTTAATGAAAAAAGGGCTTCCACCAGATAAATCATTCAAAATAATGGAAGCTGTTCGTAAAGGTAAAGTTGCAAAAGGAAAAGAACCAAAATGGAAAGATGAATATATACCTTTAATGTTAGAACATGATGTTCCAGAATGGTATATAAAATCTTGTGAAAAAATAAAATACATGTTCCCCAAAGCACATGCTGCAGCTTATGTAACAAACGCATTTAGAATTGCATGGTTTAAAGTTCATATTCCATTAGCATATTATGCAGCATTTTTTACAATAAGAGCAAAAGCATTTGATGCAGAAGTTATGATTAATGGAAAAGAAAAAGTAAAAAATAAAATGAAAGAAATTGAAATGATGGGAAATAATGCTACTCCAAAGGACAAAGATATGTATGATGATTTGGAATTAGTATTAGAAATGTATGAAAGAGGACTTAGATTTTTACCAATTGATTTGTATAAATCACATGCTACAAAATTTCAAGTCGAAGGAGATTCATTAAGACCACCATTAAATAGTATAGCAGGATTAGGAAATGTTGCAGCAGAAGGAATTATGAAGGCTAGGCAAGAAGAAAAATTTATGTCTATAGATGATTTAAAGATTCGTTCAAAAGTTGGTGATTCTGTTACAGAATTGTTAAGACAATTTGGTTGCCTTGAGGGAATGAGTCAAAGTAATCAATTGAGTTTGTTTGGATAAAATAAAAATACCTTGAAAAGATTTTCAGGGTATTTTTTATTATAAGAAAATCGTAAAATCCCTTGACATCTAGGCAATTTGAAGCTATAATGAAAACATCAAAGAAGTGGAGGACACAATATTAATGGAAAAAAACATGTTTTCAATTAATGAAAATCAATATAAAGAAATGACAGATGAAAAATTAATAGAGAATATAAAACAAGATGATAATATAGCATTAAACTGCTTATTAGAAAGATATAATGATGTAGTAAATATGAAAGCAAATAAATTTTTCATGGTAGGGGCAGAAAGAGAAGACATGGTACAAGAGGGAATGATCGGACTTTATAAAGCAGTAAAATCATTTAACACAGAAAAACAAAACTCATTTAAAACATTTGCAAATATGTGTATAGAAAGACAATTAATAACAGCAGTTAAAAATTCAAACAGACAAAAACATATACCATTAAATTCATCAATCTCTTTAAATTCAGCAGCATATGAAGATAATGATGATATGGACAAGCTTGAAATAGTAGATTTAAAAGCAGAAGATGATCCATCAGATATAATAGCAAATCAAGAATATTCAAAAACAATAGAAAGAAAGATAAAAGAAAATTTAAGTGAATATGAATTATCAGTTTTATATGAATATGAAAAAGGACATTCATATGCAGATATAGCAGAAAAATTAAAAACAAAAGTAAAATCTGTAGACACAGCAATACAAAGAATAAAGAAAAAAGCAAATAAAATAAAAGAAAGCATTGATTCATAACTTAATAAAATGTTAAGAAAAAAGTCGAAAAACAAAGAAAAAAGTAGCAAGAAGTACTTGCTATTTTTTTTAATTTCTTATAAAATATTAATCAAGTGTGTAACAAGAAATATATATAGTTTAATTTTGAGTTACATTAAATTTAAGCCTTAAGGAAGGAATGATGTAAATGAACTTAAGTGAAGAAGAACTTCCAAAAGCATTACAAAAACATGCTAATGAAAAAAATACAGATAGAAATTCTATGAATATAAAAAATAAAAAATCTAAAAAGATATGGTTAAAAATATTAATAACAATTATAATATTAGGAATACTAGGAATATCAACATTAGCATTTTTATTATATGGACCATATTCAGGATTTAGAGATTGGCTAATAACAAGTGCAATGACAACGATGAGACACCAGTATTTAGCAACATGGTTTTATAGTGATGAAACAATACAGGAAGTGTTGGATAATAATAAAGTGCATGAAACAGATGAAAGTACAGATACCTCAATGATAATTGTAGTTGATAATGAAAATGAAAATAATACACATTATGCAAATGAATATGAGAAACAGATTTTAGAAAAAGATCCAGAACATGAAGATTATAAAATAATAAAAATAGAAGGAAAAGGTTATGATGGATATATGGCAGTAATATATGATCCATCAAGAATAAAAACAGTATATACAAGTAAATTAGGAAAAACAGGTGAATATTTGACTAAGATGGCTCAAGATAATAATGCACTAATTGCAATAAATGGAGGAGGATTTGAAGATCCAAATTATGTAGGAAATGGAGCAATACCACTTGGAATAACATTTTCAAATGGGAAATTAATAACATCAGAAACATATAGAGGACAAGGTGGATTAATAGGATTTACACAAGACGATAAATTAGTACTTGGAAAAATGACTGTAGAGCAAGCTAAGAAACAAAAAGTTCGTGATGGAGTAACATTTGGACCATTTTTAATAGTAAATGGAAAGCCATCATCAGTATCTGGAAATGGTGGTTGGGGAACAGCACCAAGAACAGCAATAGCGCAAAGACAAGATGGAATTGTATTGTTTTTAGTTGTAGATGGAAGAACAGTAACAAGGCCTGGTGCAACAATGAAAGATTTAATAGAAATATTTGAAAGATATGGAGCTTATAATGCTGCTAATCTAGATGGAGGAACATCTAGTGCAATGGTAGTAAATAATAAAATAATAAATGATCCAGTTGATCAATCAGGATCACATAGAACAAGATATATTTCAACAGCATTTATATTAACAAAAGAAGATAATCAATAAATAAAAAATGGAGGATATAATGGGATTTGTAGTTGCAGTTGATGGACCTGCCGGAAGTGGAAAAGGAACAATAACAAAAAAAATAGCAAAAGAAATGAATTTAACAAGTATAGATACAGGAGCAATGTACAGAAGCGTTACACTTGCAATGTTAAATAAAAATATAGCATTAGATGATTTTGAAAAAATATCAAAACTTTTAGATGAAATAAAAATAGAATTTAGAAAAATAGATGGTGTTCAAAAAGTATATTTAAATGGTAAAGATGTATCATTAGAAATCAGAACAAAACCTGTTAATGAAAATGTATCACCAGTTTCAACAATAAAAATAGTAAGAGAAAGACTAGCCAAACTTCAAAGAGAAATGGCAGAAACAATAGATGTTATAATGGAAGGAAGAGATATTGGAACAAATGTATTTCCAAATGCTAATGTAAAAATTTATTTAGATGCAACACCAGAAGAAAGAGCTAGAAGAAGATATTTACAAAATAAAGAAAATGGAATTGAAATGCCATATGAAGAAATACTTGAAAGTGTAAAAAATAGAGATTTTATTGATAGTACAAGAGAAATAGCACCATTAAAAAAAGCAGATGATGCAATATATGTTGATTCAAGCAACATGACAATTGATGAAGTTGTAGCAAGCATAGAAAAAATAATAAGTGAAAAAAGAAAATAGAATAGGAGTTATAGCATGAAAGAAGAATTTTTAAATTTATTAAAAAGTGTAAAAAGAGAAGGAATTGATGAGTTAATAAGATTTATTGAAAGTACAGATTTTTTTACAGCACCTGCAAGCACAAGATTTCATGGTGATCATGCTGGTGGACTTGTAGAACATAGCATGAAAGTATATGAAATATTGCAAGAAAAAGTAAAAAATGCTCCAATTGCATTAAATACACCACCAGAAACTTTAATAATAGTACCATTATTACATGATTTGTGTAAAGCTAATTTTTATAAAATAGATTATAGAAATGCAAAAAATGCTTTAGGAGTATGGGAAAAGGTACCATATTATACAGTTGAAGATACTATACCATATGGACATGGTGAAAAATCTGTTATGATGATAACAGAATATATGAAATTAACAAGTGAAGAAAAGTATGCAATTCGTTGGCATATGGGATTTACAGAGCCAAAAGAACAATATGGAACAATAGGATTAGCATACACTAAATATCCTTTAGCATTGCTTATGTTTGAAGCTGATTTGGAAGCAACATATTTCTTTAATACATAATTAAAAATCGCCAGATAGGCGATTTTTTTATAAAAAAAGTCACTTTAATTTAAAGTGACTTCTTATATTAAATTATTTTGCTAAACATTTATCAAGTTCTTCACAAATTGCTTTTTTATTCATTTTTTGACCGATGAAAACAAGTTTAACCATTCTATCTCCAACTTCTTCATCCCAGTCTCTTTCTAAATCAGAATTAGCTTTTCTAAATGCTTGTTGATCTTTTAATGGGAAAGTAGCAATCCATTCGCCAGCTTCATAAACTCCAGTTTGTTTTCCAGCTTGTTCAAAAACATATGACATTTCGTCATCATTCTCAAACCAAACAATACCTTTACATCTAATTATATTTCTTGGTAAGGAATTAACAAAGTTATGGAATTTTGATTCAACTAAAGGTTTTCTTCTATAATATACAAAAGTTCCAATTCCATATTCTTCTGTTTCACCTTCTTCAGCTTCTTCCTCAGTTTTATCTAATTCTTGAGCCCAACCAGCTGAAAGTGAAGCTTTTTCGAAATCAAAAGCTTTTGTATCCATAATTTCTCTAAAATCAACATCTGAATAATTTGTTTCTATTATTTTTGCACTTGGTTGTAATTTTTTTACAACAGCTTTAACTTTTGCAAGTTCATCTTTAGAAAGTTCATCAACTTTGTTTAAAATCAAAGTATTACAGAATTCAATTTGCTGAATTAATAAATTTTCAATATCTTCATCATCAATTTCTTCTTTTTCAAGTTCTTCACCACAATTGAATTCATCTCTTAATCTTAAAGCATCAACAACAGAAACAACATTATCTAATCTGCAAATTTTAGGTAATCCATATTGTTTTGTAGAATCTTGTAAAACAGTTATTGTTTGAGCAATTGGAATAGGTTCACAAATTCCACTAGCTTCTATTAATATATAATCAAAATTTCCTGTTTTTACCAAATCGACAATTTGTTGCATTAAATCAACTTTTAAAGTACAACATATACAACCATTTTGTAAAGGAACAAGGCTATCATTTGTTTCAGTAACAATACCACCTTTTCCTATTAAAGATGCATCTATATTTACTTCTCCAATATCATTAACAATTACAGCAACTTTGTAACCATCTTGATTATTTAAAATATGATTTATAAGAGTTGTTTTTCCAGCTCCTAAGTATCCTGTTAATAATGTAATTGGCACAGTTTTCATTTAAAATTCCTCCTTTTTGGCTTAAACCATTATATTTCGCTTGAATTATATCACTTTTTAGAAGTAAATGCTATACTTTTTTTAGAATTTATGGTATAATATTTACATAATTGCGTAAAATGCGTAAATAGAAAGGATGAAAGTCATGATACGGAACGCAGAAAAATATTCACCATTATCTAAAGAGACAATAGTTAAACTCAAGGAAACTCATTTTTTAGCAGCCCAGCAATCAAACGATATTTTGAGTTGGGCACAAAAAGAGTATGATTTGTTGACTGAAATTGAGGTGGGGGAAGAAGATTCGAAACAGTTTTATCTTTTTCTTGATGGTCTTAGAGGTTGCATCAACTATCGGAAAATGACCATTAAGATGAAAAACGAAACGAGTTACTTGTTGAAAACAATAATGTATCTCATTTTGTGGATGAATTCTATTGATGGGAAAACAACTTGTATTGAACTGATTGCGAGATGCAAGTCGTTTGAAAGTGAACTCACAAAAATTTTGCGCAAAGCAAATATGAATCTCTCAACAAGTATTCGAGACCGTTTTGGAATTAAAGGAATCATCTTTAATGATGCTTCAGAAGAAGAAATTGAAGAAACAATCGAGCATATCTATGACACCATTAATAATGTTTTGGTTATTCGAAACATAAAGATGGCAAAAGAGTTTAAAAAATGGGTAGATGACAATCAAGAAATAATGGAGGCTGATAAAAAGGTTGTTGCAGAAATTATGAATACACCATTTTTTATTGATGAGTCGAAAGTAAAAGATTATATCCATCATCCTAAGGAAAATGGATATAAAGCATTGCAATTTACTTTGTCAATAACAGCATATTCAACCAATATTCCTGGTGCACAAATTGAAATTCAACTTAAGTCTCAGAAAATGGAGGAAGAGGCTGAAAACGGAAAGGCAAGTCATGATGTTTATAAAAAGACAGGAGGACATGCAACAGAAGAATTAACAGATATTGATTTACTGATAAATGAAGCTTTTAGAATCAATGATTTTACACAGCTTCATATCAGTGGCTTTTCTGGAAATTCTGAAAAAGAAGACAGAATTGGAGCATCTCAACCTGATGTTTTTGAAATTCGTCATCTTTCACAAAGTTTTAAATAATCCTTTAATTCCTAGGAAAAATTTCCTAGGAATTTTTTTTTATTTACAAGCATAAAATCAAAAGAGGTGATTTTATGCCAATATCATTATCAAGTAAAAAGAAAATGAGAAATGGTTTATTTGTTGTAATAGTTATAATATTATTATTGACAATAAGACTAGGATATATTCAATTAGTTTTGGGAGCAGAATTGAATAATAAAGCAATAAGTCAACAATCACAAAGTAGAAAAATAACGGCTAAAAGAGGAACAATATATGATGCAACAGAAAAATATATATTAGCAATAAGTTCAAGTGTAGAAGCAGTGACAATTAATCCAGGAAATATAAAAAAAGAAAACAAAGAAAAAGTAGCCAAGGCAATAAGTGATATATTTGAATTAGATTATGATAAGGTTTTAAAAAAAGTAAATAAAAGAAGTTCTATAGAAACAATAGTAAAACAAGTAGAAAAAAGTAAAACAGATGAGTTAAGAAAATGGATGAATGATAATCAAATAACAACAGGAATAAATATAGATGAAGATTCGAAAAGATATTATCCGTATGGAGATTTAGCTGCACAAGTAATAGGATTTTGTGGAAGTGATAATCAAGGATTAGATGGTGTTGAAGCTAAATATGATGATGAATTAAAAGGAAAAAATGGAAGAATAGAAAGACAAACAAATGGAGCTGGTGAGAGCCTTGGAAGTGAAGAATATGTTAACTCAATAGATGGAAATAGTTTAATATTAACAATAGATATGACTATACAATCAATTATAGAAAAATATCTTGAAGAAGCATGTATTGACAATGTATGTACAGATGGAGGAAGTATTATTGCAATGAATCCTAAAAATGGAGATATTTTAGCTATGGCAACATATCCAGCATATGATTTAAATAGTCCATATGAACCACATACTACTGAACAAAAAACAGAATGGGAAAGTTTAGATTCACAAGGGAAAACAAAAGCAATGCAAAAGATGTGGAGAAATAAAGCAATATCAGATACATACGAGCCTGGTTCAGTATTTAAAACAATAACATCATCTGCAGCTTTGGAAGAAGGAATAGTAACAGATATAGATAGGCAAGGGCAATTTTGTTGTACAGGAGGAATAGAAGTTGCAGGAGTAAGAATAAAATGTTGGAGATATTATAGACCACATGGGGCAGAAAGTTTAAGATTAGCATTAATGAATTCTTGTAACCCAGTATTTATAGGATTAGGACAAAAAATAGGTGTAACAAAATACTATGAATATTTAAGAAAATTCGGATTGTTTAATAAAACAGGAATAAAATTACCAGGAGAAGCAAATAGTATATTCATAAAAGAAGAAAAAGCAGGCCCTGTAGAATTGGCAACAATTAGTTTTGGGCAAAGATTTGAAATAACACCATTACAAATGATAACAGCAGTTTCAAGTATTGCCAATAAGGGAACATATATAAAACCAAGAATAGTAAAAAGTATTATAAATAGTGAAACAGGTGAAAAAACGGATATGCCAATAGAAACAGGAGAGCAAATAATATCAAAAGAAAATGCAGAAAAAGTTTTGAGCATGATGAATAGTGTTGTATCAGAAGGAACGGGAAAAAATGCTAAAGTTGAAGGATATAAAGTTGGAGGAAAAACAGGAACATCAGAAGATGGAGTTAATACAGGAAAATATGTTACATCATTTTGTGGAGTTGCAAATACAGACGATCCTGAAATTGTACTCTTAATAACTTTATATAATCCAACAGGAGAAGGAGGACATCAAGGGGGTGGGGTAGCTGCACCTGTTGGTGGAAAAATTTTAAGTGAGGTGTTACCATATTTAGATACATTAAAATAATTTGACATTATTTTTTAATAATGTTATAAAGAATAAAGTATATTATTAAGAAAGGATGAGAATGATGATTAGATTAGGGGTTATTTATGGTGGAATTTCAACAGAGCATGATGTTTCAAAAATGTCTGCTAGATCAATAATAGAAAATTTAAATAAAGAAAATTATGAAATACATGAAATATATATAAATAAATATGGAAAATGGTTTGAAATAAAAAATGGAGAAAAAGAAGAAGTTTATAATATAATATGGTTATTAAAAGAATTAGATGTAGTATTTCCAGTTTTGCATGGAAAAGATGGAGAAGATGGAACAATTCAAGGAATGTTAGAGTTATTTCAAATTCCTTATGTAGGTTGTGGAGTTCTAGCTTCTGCAAACGGAATGGATAAAGTTTATACAAAAATACTATTTGAAAAGGCAAAAATTCCACAGACTAAGTATATATATATTAGAAAGAGAAAATCAGAATATTATATGATAAATGAAAACTTTGATGAAAGTGAATTAAAAATAGAAAATATAACTAAAAAATTGAAATTTCCGATGTTTGTAAAACCATCTAATTCAGGTTCATCTGTTGGAGTAAAAAAAGTAATTAATAATGAAGAATTAAAATTAGCAATAGAATATGCTACACAATATGATGAAAAAGTTTTAATAGAAGAAGGAATTAATGGAAAGGAAATAGAATGTGCTATTTTAGATGATGGAGAAATAAAAGCTTCAACAGTTGGAGAAATAAAATCTGCTGAAGAATTTTATAGCTTTGACGCAAAATATAATATACCAGATTCTCAAACAATTATACCAGCAAAAATTGATAAAGAAAAAATTGAAGAAATAAAAAAACTTGCAATAAAAGCTTTTAAAGTTATAGATGGAAAAAATATTTCTAGAGTTGACTTTTTTTTGGAGAATGTAACTAATAAAGTTTATATAAATGAAATAAATACAATGCCAGGTTTTACTTCAATAAGTATGTATCCGAAATTATTTGAAAATAGTGGGATTAGGTATTCAGAATTACTTGATAAATTGATTCAAAATGCAATTAAAACAAAAAAATGATATTATACCAATATATCCTTATAGAAGAAAAAATGCACCTCCTTTTGAAGGTGTATTTTTTCATATATTTAAAGATTAATGATTATTATTATCATCATAGTAATTAGTTCTTTTATTATTAGAAGAAGCATAATACCAAATTAGAGCAATAATAACAGCAGCTGAGACAGCAATTATAAGCCAAGTCCACATAGTAGAATTCATACCTAAGAAATTAGCTGTGTTTGTATCTGTTGCTGTTCTAGTAGCATTATAACCTGTAGTATTTCTAACTGCTGTATTAGCATCATTACCAATACCAGTCATAATATCATTATTATCAGTAGTATTTGTTGTATTAGTATTTATATTATTGTTGTTATTGTTCATATTAGTCATATCATTTATTCCATCTCCAACACCTTTTAAAGCATCTTCAACAGCATTTTCAGCTCCACCAACAACATCTCTTACACCATTAACAACATCATTGCCAGCATTTTGCATAGTATTTTCAGTAGCAAAACTTAAAGTAACAGAAAAAGAAAATATTATTGCTATAGCCAAACCAATTGCAAGAAACAATTTTTTACTCATAATGTCTAAATTCCTTTCTAAAAATTACAATTAAAGGTTTCAAAACAAAACCTTATTTATAGTATTAATTTATTGAGCCAAAATATACTTGAAAAATCTTGCAAAAAAATAAAAAATCATATAAAATTAATCAAAAGGAGCAAACATAATGAAAATTATAAACAATGTAGATGATTTTAAATCACTAAAATCAATAGATTTAGAAGATATAAAAACTACTAAAATTGATGATTTAAAAAGAAAAGATAAAGCTAAAACAAGAATAATGAAATATATTACATATAAAAAAAGAACAGAGCAAGAAGTAAGAAAAAAATTCAAAAATGAAATAGATGAACAATTACTTGATGAAATAATTGAATATCTAAAAGAAGCTAATTATTTAGATGATTATCAATTTATTCAAAAACAAGTAAATGAATATATGATGTTAAAAATATTATCAATAAGAGAATTAAAATACAAACTTCTAGAAAAAGGATTAGACAAAAAATTAGTCGAAAAATATATAGAAGATAATAGAGAAGAACTTGAAGAATATGAAAAAAAATGTATAGAAAAAATAAGAAGAAAAAAAGCAGAAAATATGGAAGAAGAAAAAATTAATCAATATTTGTTTAGAAAAGGATATCCAATAAGCAAATATGAATAAATTAATTTTGGATAGAGTTATAGCTTAAAGGAAGGAAAAACAAATGCAAAATTTAATTACAATGGGAAAAATATATTCAATAAAATTAGAAAATTTTGAAGGTCCATTAGATTTATTATGTCACTTAATAGACAAAAATAAAATGGATATTTATGACATAAATATAAGTGAAATAGCAGATCAATATATAGATTATATAAATCAAATGGAAAAAATGAATTTAGATATAACAAGTGAATTTTTAGTTATGTCATCAACATTATTATATTTAAAATCAAAACATTTATTACCAAAAGTAGAAAATGAAGAGGAAGAAATTACAGAAGAAGAACTTATTAGAAGAATAATTGAATATAAAAAATATAAAGAAATAACAAAAAAATTAAAAGAAGCATTTTTAGTAAATTCAAAAAGATTATTTAAAATGACAGAAGAAATTGAATTACCAAAACAAAAAATTCAAAAAGAATATACTCCGAATATAATACCAGAAGTTTATCAAAAATTGTTGCAAACAAATACTGAAAAAATAAATGAAAATGCTGCAAATATTGAGAAAATAGCGATAACAGAAACATTTTCTGTTGGAGATAAAGTAAAAGATATGTATAGAGTATTAATAAAATATAAGAAATTTACATTTAATAAATTATTTACACTAAAAAAACATAGTAAAAATGAAGTTGTTACAGCATTTACAGGTCTTTTAGAAATGTCACGTAGAAATAAAGTTGTAACAGAACAAGATGAATTATTTGGAGACATAGAGGTAGAAAAGTCAAAATTTCACCCAAAACAAATTGAAGATTAAAAAAGAAAAAATAGGAAAAAATAATATTATAACTTTTAAGAAAAGAGTTGATAATATTGTTTTTTCTTTTTATATTAGGAATATTTACAATTTTGATAATTGCAATACATACAAGTAAAATTGGTATAGATATAAAAAATCTTATAATTGATACAGATGCAGAAGAAAAAGTAAATGAAGATGGAAAAATATATGTTTATTTATTATTGTTTAATAAAATTAAATTATTTAGAAAAAATGTAAGAAGTTTACCAATGAAAGATGTGAAATTCGAAGCAAGTGATTTTGATATAAAAATTTTAAAAAATAAAGATATAAAAATAAATTATATTGAATTGATTAGAAATATTGATATAGATATAAAAAATATAGATTTGAATGTCAAGATTGGAACAGAAGATGCAGGAATAACTGCAATATTAGTGGGAATTTTGGCTGGAATATTGGGAATAATTATAAAAAAGTCGAAATATCAGATTTTGCCAATTTATGCAAATAGAAATTTATTAAAAATTAATCTAAATGGTATATTTACAATATATTTGATGCATTATATATATAAATTTATAAAAGACAATATAAAGGAAAGGTTTATGGATAAATCCTTAAATAAAAATCTAAATTTTAAAGTAAGGTAAGTGATATTATGGGAGAACATCCTATTGAAAATTTAATGATGACAGCAATGAATAGTATTCAAAACATGGTAGATGTGAATACTATAGTAGGTGAGCCAATTCAATCAATGAATGGAATTACAATTATTCCAATTTCTAAAGTATCTTTTGGATTCGCAGCAGGTGGAAGTGAATTTACAGGTGAAACTATAAAACAATATAGAATGAAAGACAAAGATGAAGAAATTGAATACAAATTACCATTTGGAGGTGGAGCAGGGGCAGGTGTTTCAATAAATCCAGTTGCTTTTTTAGTTGTGCAAGGAGATAATGTAAAATTAATGCCTGTTGACCATCAATCTTGTATTGATAGACTTATAGATTATGTTCCAGATTTAATGCAGAAAATTAATGAAATGTTTAATAAATCTATTTGTCAAAAAGATGAAAGAACAAAAAGAATTTTAGAAGATATAAAAAAGAAGAATTGTAAAAAATCGGATTGTAATAAGAATCAAGAGGAAAAAAGTGAAGAAGTGAAAAAACAAGATGAAAAAATTGCTCGAAATGAAGCTGATTCTCAAAAAGAAAATAAGATGAATATTGAAACAATTGAATCAGATGGGGAAATTTTTGGGGAAGAATAAAGAGATAGTTTTATAACTATCTCTCAACAATCATAGGTCCTATATTTGTAACAGTTCCAGCACCTAAAGTAAGAACAATATCATCTTTTTTTACATTCTCTTTTAAATAAGAAGCACATTCTTCAAGAGAAGGAAGATATATAGCATTTTTTCCTAATTCAATTATTTTATTAACCAAATCTTTTGAAGAAATATTATAAGTATTAGTTTCTCTTGCTGCATAAATATCTGTAACAATGATATTATCAAATTCAAGTAAAGCATTTGCAAAATCATCTAAAAGATTAAATGTTCTACTATATGTATGTGGTTGAAATACAACCCAAGATTTATTATATTTTTTGTTTTTTAAAGCTTTTGCAGTAGCTTTAACTTCTGTTGGATGATGACCATAATCATCATAAACTCTAGCACCATTTAACATACCTTTAAATTCAAATCTTCTATCAGCACCTTTAAATTTATGAATAGCATTTTTTATATCAGTTTTTGAAATTCCATAAGTATCACATAAAGCAATACAAGCTAAAGCATTTAAAACATTATGTTTTCCAGGAATAGAAAGTGAAATATGTTCATAAAATTCATTATATTTATAAACATCAAATTCAGCCATTCCTTCATCATCAAATTTAATATTTTTTGCTTGAAAATCAACATCATCATTTTCGATACCATATTTAATTGCTTGAGCTTTTGAATAAACAGGTAGGTCTAAACAATTATTATCATCAGCATTTATGATTAAATGCCCATCTTCAGGCAGTAATTTTACATATTTAATAAAGGCATTTTTTATATTTTCTAAATTTTTATAATAATCTAGATGATCATTATCAATATTTAAAATTATTTCGGATTTTGGACTAAATTTTAAAAAACTTTCAACATATTCACAAGCTTCGATTATAAAATTTTCACTATTTCCAACTCTATAATTTCCATCAAGTTCTTTTATTATTGCACCAACTTGTATACTTGGATCTCTTAATGCTTCTAAGAAACATAAAGAAACAAGTGATGTTGTAGTTGTTTTTCCATGTGTTCCTGAAATTGCAATAGTATTTTTATAACATCTTGTAAGTTCGCCTAAGAAATCAGATCTTTCTATAGTAGGAATTCCAAGTTCTTTTGCATGTACAAGTTCTGGATTGTCTTGATGGATTGCAGCTGTATAAACAACACAATCAGCTCCAATTACATTTTTTGCATCATGACCAACAAATACTTTAATTCCTGCATTTTCTAAAGTATGTAAAATTTCTGAATCAACATTATTGCTTCCAGAAACAGAAAAACCCCAATTAGCAAGTATTTCTGCAATTCCACTCATGCTAATTCCACCAATTCCTATCATATGTATTTTTTGATATTTTTTAATATTTTCAATATTTGGCATTATAAAATCTCTCCTTGTATTTTCAAAATATATGTCTAAATTATTAGTTCACATTATATACTTATATAATGCAAATTTCAAGTTTTTTGAGACAATAAATCTAAAAAAAAATAAAATAAAAAATTTTTTTGAAAAAAAAGAGGGAAAAAAGAAAATATTGGAGAATAATAGACTAGTACATAAGATATAAAACTTATTAGTACAAAAAATTTAACAGTGGAGTTAAGAAAAGTAAATTCAGAGAACAGAATGAAAGCTGTTGCTTCTGTAACATTCGATAATGAATTTGTTATCCATGATATCAAAGTTATCGAAAGTCAAGATGGATTATTCATTGCTATGCCAAGCAGAAAAACTCCAAACGGAGAATTCAAAGACATAGCTCATCCAATCAATGCTGAGACAAGAGAAAAAATTCAAAAAGCTATTTTAGAAGCTTACAACGCTCCTGAAACAGAAGAATCAGCAGAATAATATATAAATATTATTAAAGCCCCAATTAAGGGGCTTTCTTTTATATCTATATAATTTGTTTTCTGATAGAATCAACAATAATACCACAAATGACAAATTGTGTAGCAAAAGTAAAACTAGACTTAATTAAAACTTCACCAATATGATAAAATAAGTTAATTCCAAGTAATATGTAAGAAATTAATATTGCAGATGCAATAATTGCGAGAAAAGTTGAAAACAATATACCATATTTTATAATTTTATAAGTATCTTTATCTAAATTTTTTAACCCTGTAATAATTTTATTCATAATAAATTCCAGTCCTTTCTGTCTTAAAACAAAGGCAAAATAAAATTAGTTCTTATAATTAATAATAACATCAAAATTTGTCGAAATCAAAGGAAATAAATTACAAATAATTGCAAACATTTTTTCGAAAATATATTGACTAATAAAAACAAAAAATATATAATTCAAAAAGAAAAATAAGATAGGAATGATGAAAAATGGCAAAAGCAAAAACAATATTTGTATGTAGTGAATGTGGAAATGAATCACCAAAATGGTTAGGAAAATGTCCAGCATGTAATAGTTGGAATACATTTTATGAACAAAAAATAGAGAAATACACAGAAGAAAACAAAATAGAAAAAAAGATAAATAATACCCCAAAACCATTGAATACATATATAGGACAAGAAGCAAATAGAATCTCAACAGGATATTCAGAATTAGATAGAGTTCTAGGAGGCGGATTAGTAAAAGGCTCATTGATATTATTAGGAGGAGAACCTGGAATAGGAAAATCAACATTAATATTACAATTATGTGAAAAAGTACAAGGAGAAGGAAAAGTATTATATGTATCTGGAGAAGAATCTGCAGAGCAAATAAAATTAAGAGCAGATAGATTAGATGTAAAAAGTGAAGAATTAATGTTTTTAGGAGAAACAGATATAGATATAGTAAAAGAAGCAATATCAGAAATGCAACCAAAATTAGTAATAATAGACTCAATACAAACAATGTATTCAGATGAAATAACTGCAGCAGCAGGAAGTGTAAGTCAAGTAAGAGAAATAACAGCACAAATAATGAGAGTATGTAAAGCACAACAAATAACAACAATAATAATAGGACATGTAACAAAAGAAGGAAACATAGCAGGTCCAAGAGTCTTAGAACATATGGTAGATACAGTACTTTATTTAGAAGGAGAAAGATATAATACATATAGAATATTAAGAGCAGTAAAAAACAGATTTGGATCAACAAATGAAATAGGAATGTTTGAAATGAGACAAGAAGGAATGTGTGAAGTAACAAATCCATCAGACATATTAATAACAGAAAGAGAAGATAATCCATCAGGCTCATGTATTATAGCAAGTATAGAAGGAACAAGACCAATACTAGTAGAAATGCAAGCATTGACATCACAATCAGTATTTGGAATACCAAAAAGAACTGCAAATGGATTTGATTATAACAGATTAGCAGTATTAATTGCAGTTCTAGAAAAAAGAGCAGGATTAGCATTGGGAGGGCAAGATATTTATTTAAATATAGCAGGTGGAATGAAATTAAATGAACCAGCAGTCGATTTAGGAATAATAGCAACAGTTGCATCTGCATATAAAAATATACCAATTCCGCAAAGTACAGTTGTTATGGGAGAAGTAGGTTTGACAGGAGAAGTAAGAAGAATTAATTTAATTGAAAAAAGATTAAAAGAAGCAGAAAAATTGGGCTTTAAAACATGTATAATTCCAGAAAATAACAAAAAAAGCTTGAAAGATGAATATAAATTAGATATAATAGGTGTGAAAAATATTGGAGAAACATTAAGAAAATTAGGAATAAAATAAAAACAAAAGATTAGAAAAAAATAGGCTTTATAGTAGAGAGGAAGGTTTTTCAATGAAGGCAATAAAAGAAGATCCAATTGCAGAAATTTTAAAAAAAATAGCACCAGGAACACCTATAAGAGAAGGACTAGACAATATATTAAAAGCAAGAACAGGAGCATTATTATTAATAACAGATAAGCAAGAAGTAATAGATGAAATTGTTGATGGAGGATTTAATATAAATGAAGAGTATAACTCATCAAAATTATATGAATTAGCCAAAATGGATGGTGCGATAATATTAAGTGGAGATATGAAAAAAATATTATTTGCAAATGCACAATTAATACCATCATACCAAATACCAACAGTTGAAACGGGAACGAGACACAGAACTGCAGAAAGAACAGCAAAACAAACAGGAGAATTAGTTATAAGTATATCTCAAAGAAGAAATATAATAACAATCTTTAAAGACAACTATAGATATATATTAGAAGATACAGATGTAGTATTAAATAAAGCAAATCAAGCAATTCAAACATTAGAAAAATACAGAAAAGTATATGATAGTAAATTAAGTATTTTGAATGAATATGAATTTAATGATATTGTAACATTAGATAATGTAATATCTGTAATTCAAAGAGCAGAAATGGTAAAGAGAATTGTAGAAGAAATAAAAAAGAAAATATATGAATTAGGAGAAGATGGAAGACTTGTAAGTATGCAATTAGAGGAACTAATTGGGGGATTAGAAAAAGAAGAAATGCAATTAGTTAAAGATTATTTAGTTGCAGAATCGACATCAGAAGAAATAATAGAACATTTAGAAAATTTAGGACATGAAGAATTAATGAAACAAAGTACAATAGCAAAATTGCTTGGATATGAAAGTTTTGAAAATTATGAAGATTTAGCAGTATATCCAAAGGGATATAGAATATTAAACAAAGTCCCAAGAATGCCAAGTTCAATTGTTGATAATTTAGTAAAATCATTTAAATCATTTCAACATATATTAGTTGCAGATATAAATGATTTAGATAAAGTAGATGGAATTGGAGAAGTAAGAGCAGAAGCAATAAAGCAATATTTAAGAAAAATGCAAGAGCAATTTGCTTTTGATAATTTAGTTTAAAAGAAAAATGTGAAATGTTTTTGAAAAATGTTGCAATTTAAATAAATAACATGTATAATTAGCTTCGTAAAACACAAAAGGAAGGATTAAAAAAATGAAAAAAATATCAAACATTTTAACAATAATAGCATTAATTGTTATTGTAGTATTAATAGGAACAATATCATTTGGATATTACAAAAAAATAACAATGGAAGTAAAAAATCCAATAGTAACAATGGAAGTAAAAGACTTTGGAACAATAAAATTAGAATTATATCCAGAAATGGCTCCAGATACAGTTGCTAACTTTATAGCATTAGCAAATCATGGATTTTATGATGGATTAAAATTCCATAGAATTGTAAAAGGATTTATGATTCAAGGTGGAGATAGCAATGGAGATGGAACAGGATCACCAGAATTAAGTGATATAGGATTAGCAGAGGCTGGAACAGATTCAGATAAAAAATATTGTATAACAGGTGAATTTCTTGCAAATGGATATGAAAACAAAATAAAAAACACTGATGGAGTAATTTCAATGGCAAGAGCTGATTATACATCATATTCATCACAATTAACAACAGAAAGTTATAATTCAGCAGGTTCACAATTCTTTATAAATACAGCATCAAATACATCATTAGATGGAAGCTATGCCACATTTGGAAAAGTAATAGAAGGATTAGATGTAGTACATGCAATTGAAAATGTTGAAGTAAAGGCAACAGCAAAATCAACAGATTCAAATTCTGATTCAAGTTCAAATACAGAAGTAAGTACACCAGTAAATGATGTAATAATATCAAGTGTTACAGTTGAAACATATGGAGTTGATTATGGAAAACCAAAAACATTAGATGTATGGGATTATTATGACTGGGTATATAAAACATATGGAATAAATTTAAAACAATATAATACTAATAATTAAAAATAAATGAAAAAAGATAGAAAATTAATTTTTCTATCTTTTTTCGTGTTTATTAGAATAAAAGATAAAAATAAATAATAAATATTAAGCAATAGATATGGAGGAAAAATGAAAAAAAAGTATTGGATAATTTTATTAATTATAATTTTTGTAATAAGTGGAATGATTTTTTTTAGAAAAAGTTTTAAAAATAAAAAAAATGGAAATAATAAAAATAGTCAAGAAATTTTAGAAGATATTTTAAATCTTAGTTCATATGAGACTAAAATAACAGTTACAATAACAAGTAATAAAAACAATAATAAATATGTACTAATTCAAAAATACTCAAAAAATAATAGTATACAAGAAGTATTAGAACCAAGTAATATTGCAGGAATAAAGATAACAAATGATGGAACAAATTTGAAATTAGAAAATAGCAATATAAATTTAAATAAAATATTAGAAAATTATACATATTTAGGAAATAATTGTTTAGATTTATCAACATTTATAGAAGATTATAAAGAAAACGAAAAATCAAAATTTGAAGAAAATGAAACAGAAATAATAATGAGTACTAATAGTAGACTAAGTAATATATATATACAAGAAAAAGCACTACATATAGATAAAAAAACAAAAATGCCAACACAAATGGTAATAAAAGATAATAAACAAAAAAGTATGATTTACATATTATATAATGAGGTAAAGATTAATATGTAAATTGTAATATCTTTGCTTCGAACTAAGAAAAAATACAAATATATAAACTTGATATATAGTAAGTTTAGGAGTGAAGAAAATGATAGTAAAAAGAGGAGATATGTTTTATGCAGATTTAAGTCCAGTTATTGGATCAGAACAAGGTGGAATTAGACCAGTTGTAATAATACAGAATGATTTGGGAAATAGATATAGTCCAACAGTAATTGCTGCAGCAATAACTTCTCAGACGAACAAGACAAAATTACCTACACACATAGAAATAGGAGAAAATACAAGTGGACTTAAGAGTAATTCTGTTGTTTTAACAGAACAAATACGTACAATAGATAAAAGTAGATTGAAAGAAAAAATAGGGCATATTGATGATAATACAATAATAAACAAATTAAATAGTGCATTAGGCATAAGCTTTGGATTAGATTGACAGAAGTATTTTTATATAGTATAATCTTATATGAAGGGGAAATCCCTTTTGATCGTCGTTAGCATACATTTAGAGAAATTCGGAGGTTAGATTATGCAAAATATTTTAGTTGTTATTGCACTGGTCCTTCAGATGCTGTGTTCTAATGGGGCAAATACGGCAAATGCTGATAGTCAGAATGTAAATTGGCTTCAAGTTATGGCACTTATGGGTGGAAACTCATATGTGAACTGGTATCAGGATGCTTCTAACGAAGTAGACTATACAATTGATCTTGGTGAAGGCCAATGGGAACAGTATGGCTATGGCAAGGGAAGTAAGGTAAGAATTCATGGAAATCTGAATAATGGTCTGTATTTTGATTTTTCTGTTGAAGGAAATCAATGGGATCAAACACAACAGATTTCCAATCCTATTGAAGGAATTACTATTACTCAAAGAACTTATAATGATAGTAGTTCTGGTTATTCCTATAGCGTAGGGCCTATTAGTTGGCAGACAGCTGTTAACTTGTGGAAAATGGCATCAACTCAGATGGCAAGCTAACACTAAATCATCACATTTAGAATAAATTAATTCTAGATGTGGTGATTTTTAATGAAAAAATTTGGCTTATATATACAAAACTTGCAAAAAAAGTAAAAATATGGTATAATAGTTCTATCATGATGGCTAAAGCCAAGGAGGTACAAAAGAATGATTGTATATGACAGAAAGTCTGGTTTTTATTGCGTCAAGACTTCGGCATCTATTGAGGAGTTCTTTAAATGGAACAAGCTTGCTTGTGAAATGAACAGAAATCTTCGAAAACTGCGAGAAATTAGCGCAAGTTAAAAACAATATCCCTGGCGTGGACCCGAGCATTGCTTGGGTCCTTTCTGTTATTTAAAGGAAGACCTGTAGTTCAAAAAAATAGTAATGTATGAAAAAAAATAAACGAGATATTAGCATATCTCGTTATTTTGTGGTTGGGCTGGCTAGATTCGAACTAGCGCATGTTAGAGTCAAAGTCTAATGCCTTACCGCTTGGCTACAGCCCAGTATAAAATTAAATATAACATATAAAGGTATTATATGGGGTGGAAGATGGGACTCGAACCCACGGTCTCCAGTGCCACAAACTGGCGCGTTAACCAACTACGCTACATCCACCATTATTTAGTCCATTTGTGAACACACAACATATTTTAATATCTTTTTGATAATTTGTCAAGATATTTTTATTAATTTGTTTGATTTTTTGCGAAAAATTTGTTAATATATTATAAAATAAGTAGAAATGGAGGAAAGTATACAAAAATATGGCAAAAGTAATAGTAATAGGTGGTGGACCTGCAGGAATGATGGCTGCAATAACTGCGGCAGAATATGGAAATGAAGTAATAATAATAGAAAAAAATTCTGATTTTGGAAAAAAATTATTGATAACAGGAAAAGGAAGATGTAATATTACAAGTTCTTTATATATGAGTGATTTTATAAAAAATACACCAGGAAATGGCCAATTTTTGTATAGTGCATTTCAAAATTATACTAATACAGATATAATAGAATTCTTAAAAAGACAAGGACTTGAAGTTAAAGAAGAGAGAGGAAATAGAATATTTCCGATTACAGATAAATCAGTAGATGTTTTAAATTGTTTTAAAAGAAAGATTAATGAATTAAATATAAAAAAGCTTTTTAATACTAGAGTAGAAAAGATTTTAATACAAAATAATAATATTTTAGGAGTAAGAACAGATAAAGAAATTATTAAAACAGAAAAGATAATATTAGCAACAGGAGGAAAAAGCTATCCATTAACAGGGTCAACTGGAGACGGATATAGTATAGCAAGTAGCTTAGGACATAAAATAATACCAATAAAACCATCATTAGTACCATTAATAATATATGAAAAAAATGAATGTAAAGAAATGCAAGGAATTAGTTTAAAAAATACTGGAATAAAAATAAATGATGAAAGTAAAAATAAATTAATTTATGAAGATTTTGGAGAGATGATTTTTACACATTTTGGAATATCAGGTCCAATAATTTTAAGCAGTTCTGCACATTTGGTAAGATACAAAGAAATTGATGATTTAATGAAAAAAAGACAAATAAAATTATATATAGATTTAAAACCAGCATTGACAGAAGAAAAATTAGATGATAGGATTTTGAGAGATTTTAAAGAATTCAGAAATAAACAATTTAAACACTCTTTAGATAAATTATTACCTCAAAAAATGATACCTATAATAATAGAAAAATCATGTATTAATGAAAATAAAAAAGTTAATGAAATAACTAAAGAAGAAAGAAAAAAATTAGTAAATTGTTTAAAAAAATTTGAGCTTACAATTAAAGATTTCAGGCCAGTTGAAGAAGCTATTATTACTAGTGGAGGAATAAATGTAAAAGAAATAAATCCAAAAACAATGGAATCAAAAATTATTAAAGGATTGTATTTTGCTGGAGAAATAATAGATGTTGATTCATATACAGGTGGATTTAATTTGCAAATTGCATATTCAACTGGTTATACAGCAGGAATGTATGTTGGAAATGTAGAAGAATAAAAATGGATTTATTAAGGATGTGATAAAATTGATAGAGTTTTTTACAATATCTAATAATTCAACAGCAGAAATTGTTGAAAAAAAATCGAGATTTATAGCAAATATATATCCTATTTCTAATATTGAAGAAGCTGAGAAAATAATAAAAGAAATAAAGAAAAAATATTATGATGCAAAACATCATTGCATAGCATATAGAATTTTTAAAGATAATAGAATAATTGAAAGATCAAGTGATGATGGTGAGCCATCAGGAACTGCCGGAGCTCCAATGCTAAGTATATTGCAAGGAAAGAAATTATGTAATATTTTAGTTGTTGTTACTAGGTATTTTGGTGGAATTCTATTAGGAACGGGCGGATTAGTTAGAGTTTATTCAGAAGCTGAGAATAAAGCCATACAAAATTCTAGATTGATAAAAAAAGTTGAAGGGGTAGAATTTCAAATAGAAATAGAATATTCTAATTTGGAAAGTTTTAAACATTATTGTAAAATCAATAATATAAAGATCTTTGATATAAAATATTATGAAAATGTAGAGTTAAAAGTAGAAATGGATAATACTATAAAAAATAGTTTTATAAAAGATATTGATGAACAAAAATTAAAAATAATTAATATTGTCGAAACTTGTCAAAAAATAGTTGAAATGGTTGAAAAGAATTAGATTAAATGGCAAAAAATTCCAAAAAAATATTGTAATCTTATTTTCTGTGTAATATAATCCAAAATGTAAGTTATTTACAATTGAAAAAATTAGGAGGAAAAAACATGAGAGAAAAAATTACAGTTTTAATAGCAGATGATAATCAGGAATTTAGTACAACATTAGCAACATATTTAAAAAATCAAGAAGATATGGTAATTGTAGGGAGAGCTAAAGACGGAAATGAAGCATTAGATATGATATCTAGTTTAACGCCAGATATAGTATTATTAGATGTAATAATGCCACATTTAGATGGGATAGGGGTTTTGGAACAAATGAATATGATAAAATTAAACAAAAAACCTATTTGTATAATGTTATCTGCAGTCGGACAAGATAAAGTAACAAGAAGAGCAATTGAACTTGGAGCAGAATATTATGTTGTAAAACCATTTGATATAGATTTACTTATAACAAGAATTAGAGAATTAAAAAATTATAAACCAGCTTCACAAAATTCTAACTTTATATCAAGGGAAATTAACAATACAAATAAACAACAATATATAGATATATCAAATAATTCTGTAAATAAAGAGAATAATATTGAAGCATTAGTAACAAATATTATACATGAAGTTGGTGTTCCTGCACATATAAAGGGTTACCAATATTTGAGAGAAGCAATTATTATGGTTATTAATGATATAGATGTTATAAATCAAATTACTAAGTGTTTGTATCCACAAATAGCTAACAAATTTCACACAACTCCATCAAGAGTAGAAAGAGCAATACGCCACGCAATAGAAGTAGCATGGGGAAGAGGACAACAAGATATTGTTGAAAATATATTTGGATACACAATATCAGCAGCAAAAGGAAAGCCAACTAACAGCGAATTTATAGCAATGATTAGTGATAAATTAAGGCTTGAACTTAAGAGTGCATAAAATCCAAAAGACTTGAGAAAAGCCAGATACAGAAATTTGTAATATCAATAAATAAATATAGATTGCATTTTTTGCACTAGATTTAATAAAAAATCAGTACTCAATCCAATAGATACAAATAGACTAATGCAACAAACATAATAGATATAATATGAAAAACGATCAACTTAAATTGTTTTATTTAGTTGGTCGTTTTATTATTTTCAATACTACGTGTTATGTGTGTAGTAAATGAAGCTTTAACATTGTGAAAAAGCTTTTCCTATGATATAAGACAATAAAAAATCTATTTTAAGTGTGGTTAGGATATTGATAATAATAACTACGAAAATGTTTAATACTATAAGTAATAATAGTATTACTTATAATAAATAAATATAAAGGATTTTATCATTGATTTTTTTAGGAAAATATTATATTATTAATAAAGCAAAGATTATTTTAGACATAGACAAAAAAGATATATAAAGAAGGAAAATACAAATGAAAGAAAATAAAACATTAATGCAATATTTTGAATGGTATTTAAGACCAGAAAATAAATTATGGAATAAAGCAATAGCAAATGCTCAATATCTATCAGCAATAGGAATAACAGATGTATGGTTTCCACCAGCATATAAAGGTGCAGGAGGAAAATATGATGTAGGATATTCTGCATATGATTTATATGATTTAGGAGAATTTGACCAAAAAGGAAGTATAGAAACAAAATATGGAACAAAAGAGGAATATATAAATGCAATAAAAAAATTACATGAAAATGGAATAAGAGTATATGCAGATATAGTATTAAATCATAAAATAGGAGCAGATGAGCCTGAAATCGTTTATGCAAGTGAAGAAGAACAAACAAACAGAAATGTAGATACATCACTTCCAAAAAAAATAACAGCATGGACAGTATACAATTTTAAAGGAAGAAATAACAAATATTCAGACTTTAAATGGAATTATAATCATTTTAATGGAACAGACTGGGACGAAAGTGGAAGAAAAAATGGGGTATTTCGTTTTAGTGGTAAGAAATGGGATCAAAATGTAGATGCTGAAAATGGAAATTATGATTATTTGATGGGAGCTGATATTGATTATAATAATCCAGAAGTTGTTGAAGAAATAAAAAAATGGGGAAAATGGTATATAGAAACAACAAATATTGATGGACTAAGACTAGATGCTGTAAAACATATAAAATCAGGATTTATGGCTGAATTTATTCATGAAATGAGAAAAATAAAAAAACTTGATTGTGTTGGAGAATATTGGAACAGAAATTTACAATCATTAGAAAATTATATAACAAAAACAAATTCAAGTATTCCATTATTTGATGTACCACTACATTATAATTTATTTGAAGCTTCAAATAGTAATGGAAATTATGACATGGCAAGAATATTTGATAATACATTAGTAAAAGAAATGCCACAATTAGCAGTAACATTTGTAGATAATCATGATACAGAACCAGGACAAGCACTATTTTCATGGATTCAAGAATGGTTTAAACCATTAGCATATTCATTAATATTATTAAGAAAAGATGGATTACCATGTGTATTTTATGGTGATTTTTATGGAATACCATCACAAAATATAAAACCAATGGGGGAAAAACTAGAAAAAATAATAAAAGCAAGAAAATATTTTGCGTATGGGGAACAAATAGATTATTTTGACCATCATGATATTATAGCATGGGTAAGAACTGGTGATGATGAACATACAGACTCTGGAATGGTTGCAATTTTAAGTGATGGGCCTGGTGGTTCTAAAATGATAAATGTAGGAAAAAAATTAGCAAATACAGTATTTTATGATTGGCTTGGAAATGTACAAGAAACAGTGTATGTTGATCAAGACGGTAATGGAATATTTTATTGTAATGGTGGAAGTGTATCTATTTGGGTAAAAAAAGAAAACATATATAACTAAAAAACTTGAAAAATAGGCATTTATATAGTATAATATACGACGACTATAAGGTTTATAGGTAAATCCAAAAAACCTAAATATAAAATAGCAAGGAATGTTGAAATTATGGATTATAAAGATTTAGCAGAATTAATCTTTCCAGATGTGAAAGACATATCATATTATGAAGAAAAATATCCTGAAAGAAATCTACCAGAAGGAGCTGTTGTAACAAGATTTGCACCAAGTCCTACAGGATTTGTACATATAGGAGGATTATATCAAGCATTAGTAGCAAGAACAGTTGCAAAGAAAACAGGAGGAGTATTTTTCTTAAGAGTTGAAGATACAGACCAAAAAAGAGAAGTAGAAAATGGTGTAACAGGAATAGTTAATTCATTAAAAGACTTTGATATGGCACCAGATGAAGGAATGATTTCAGATACAGAAGAAATTGGAAATTATGGACCATATAAGCAATCATTAAGAAAAGAAATATATCAAGCATATGCTAAATATTTAATAGCACGAGGAAAAGCATATCCTTGTTTCTGTACACAAGAAGAATTAGATGAAATTAGACAAAAACAAGAATCAGCCAAAATAAGACCTGGATATTATGGTGTTTGGGCAAAATGCAGAAATTTAACAGTTGAGGAATCAGCTGAAAAAATAAAAAATGGAGAACCATATATAATAAGATTTAAATCACCAGGAAGAGAAGATAGAAAAATCAAACATAAAGATGTAATAAAAGGAAATGTAGATTTCCCAGAAAACGATTTAGATATAGTAATAATAAAAGCAGATGGACTTCCAACATATCACTTTGCACATGCAGTTGATGATCATTTAATGCATACAACACATGTAATAAGAAGTGATGAATGGTTATCATCAGTACCATTACATTTACAATTATTCCATGAATTAGGATTTAAAGCACCAAAATATGCACATATTTCACCAATCATGAAAAATGATAATGGAGGAAAGAGAAAATTAAGTAAAAGAAAAGATCCAGAAGCAGCTGTTGAATATTACAAAAAAGAAGGTATTCCATCAGAAGCTGTTAAAGAATATTTATTAAATATTGCAAACTCAACATTCGAAAATTGGAGAAAAGCAAATCCAGATAAATCAATAGATGAATTTGATTTCCAATTAAATAAGATGAGTGTAAGTGGAGCATTATTTGATATGATAAAATTACTTGATATTGGAAAAACAGTAATATCAAAAATGACAGCTGAAGAAGTATATAATTATTCATTAATTTGGGCAAAAGAATATGATGAAGAATTAGCTAAAATGTTAGAAGATAAAGAATATGCTTTAAAAGTATTTGGAATTGAAAGAGGAAATAAGAAGCCAAGAAAAGATATTTCAAAATGGTCTGATGTAATGTATAATATTGGATATATGTATGATGATGAATTTTATGGAAAAGTTAATGAATATCCATATCAAGTTATTTCTGATAAAGAAGATATTACGAAAATATTAGATTTATATATTTCAAAATATTATAATGAATCAGATGATAAACAAACATGGTTTGATAAAATTAAAGAATTAGCAGTAGAAATGGGATATGCAGGTGAAGTTAAAGAATTTAAAACAAATCCAGGAATGTATAAAGCACATGTTGGAGATGTAAGTACAGTATTAAGAGTTGCTTTAACTGCTAGAACAAATACACCAGATATGTATGAAATTATGCAAGTATTAGGAAAAGATAGAATTGCAAAACGTTTAGAAATTGCTAAGGAGAACTTAAAATAAGTGAAAGTAATTTTTGTTGATGTTGATGGAGTTCTAAATTCAGATGATTTTATAGATAGTGTAAAAGGAAAACAAGATATTGATATAAAAACAGTTTTATTATTAAAAAGAGCAATTGAAGAAACAGGTGCGAAAATTGTAATGGATACATCTTTTAGATATACACAATCATTTTTAAAAGTTCAAGAAATGTTATTACAAAATAGAATTATGTTTGATAAAACACCTTTTATTGATAATGAAAGAGGAAAAGAAATAAAACAATATTTATCTGAACATAGAAACATTGAAGATTATATTTTATTAGATGATGTTGTTTTTCCAGATTTTGATGATGAATTATTAAGTCATTTAATAAAAATGGATGATACAAATACACGAGGAATAGGAAAAGGCCTTCAAGAAAAAGATGTAGAAGAAATTATTAGAAGATTTGGAAGAAAAAAGAATTTTGAAGAAGTTGAAAGATAGGAGGAGCAATATGGAATATAACATAGGAGATATAGTTAGAACAAAAAAGACACATCCATGTGGAAGTAAACTTTGGGAGATAACTAGAGTTGGTGTTGATTTTAAATTAAAATGCCTAGGTTGTGGCCATATTGTTGTTCTTGAAAGACCCAAAGCCTTAAAAGTAATAACTAAATTAGAAAAAAAAGCAGAATAAAAATAATGGAGTTAATTTTATATTATTAACTCCATTATTTTTATAAAAAAACTCTCGCCCTGCAAGGACGAGAGAAAGAAATAATCTTTTTTAGTGAATGTTATACAGTAAATACACCAAGTTGCTCATTGTTTTGAGAAACAACCCACTGGTCTCCGCAAGCATTACTATCTTTGCCACACCAGATAATTGTTGCATTATGTTTGCTAGCAATTTGTGCGACAATTTTAAATTGTGCTTCGAAATTAGCCTTCCATTCGGCTTTGGAATCATCCATTTTTTTCTTTTCAGCAGGATGTTCTTCAAGCCAGTTATTGATGAACTTTTTATATTCGTCATCAAACGAGCTGTTAAATGGGATTCTTGCTTTTAAGCTAAAATCCCAAATGTTCGGAATTTTAGCTTCATAGCATCCTTTGTAGGGATGAAGCCAACTAAACCAGATTTTCTCACAAGTCTTATATAATCTTAGTGAATCTTTTCCAAACACATCTTCCAATGGAATGGACTTTTGGTGATTTTTTTGATTATCAATGTACACATTCATTTTTTTTCCTCCTAGGCATTTGCCTATTTTTTAAAATGCTAATACAATGTTGAAAGAAAGATTTCAACAAATGGACTATACTTTATTATAACAAAATTTACAAAAAATGTCAAACCCAAAACATAAAAAGAGCTATAAATCAAGCTCTTTTTTCTTTTATAATTCGACAAAATATTTTATAAAAAATATAAATTTGACATTTTTAAATATATTGTTCAATTATATTCCAAACATCTTCACAATAAATTTTTTTTTCAGAAGAAAAGGGTAGTGTAGTAATATCACCAATAGGGTTTAATTGATTTTGAATATTTTTAGAAACATCAAGAACCTTAGTTTTAGCAATCTTATCAGCTTTATTTGTAAGAATCATACAAGGAAGACCACTTCTAATAACATAATCATACATTAAAAAATCATTTGAAGTAGGATCATGTCTTATATCAACTAAAAATATAATTAAACAAATTTCTTTACGATGTTTTAAATAATTTTCAATAAATTCTCCAACTTTTGCTTGTTCTTGTTTTGACATTTTGCTATAACCATAACCAGGTAAGTCAACAAAATAAAATTTGTCATCCATATTATAAAAATTTAGTTGACGAGTTTTACCAGGTTCACTACTTGTACGAGCAAGTTTTCTTCTATTAATCATTGTATTAACAAAACTAGATTTTCCAACATTAGATTTTCCAACTAAAACAACTTCTGGTAGACCATTTTGTGGATATTGACTTTCTTTTACAGCAGAAATCTCAAAACGTGGATTTTTTATTATCATAATTAAATTCCTTTCTTATACATAATATGTGGATATTATAACATTGAAAACTTAAAAGTGCAAGTTAATTACTTGTAAACAAAAAATGGTTGTGATAGAATAAAAACATAAAAGAAAGGATTAATATATAATGAAAAATTATTTTGAAATGTTGGACAAAACAATAAAAGAATATTTTAAAATACTATCAGATGAAACTCCTGATTTTTTAAATGAATATATAAATACAAAAGAAATGCAAAAACAAGCAAAAATAAGTGTATCATGTGGTACATATTATACTAAATTATTTGATAAAATGATATGGTATTCAAGTTTAGACCATAGTATAGCTGTAAGTTTAATTGTGTGGCATTTTACAAAAAATAAAAAACAAACACTTGCAGGATTGTTTCATGATATAGCAACACCAGTATTTAAGCATAGTATAGATTTTATGAATGGAGATTATGAAAAACAAGAATCAACAGAAGAACTTACAACCAGAATAATAAGTGAATCAAAAGAGATAATGAAGTTATTAAAAAGAGATGGAATAAAAGTAGAAGAAGTTGATAATTATCATATCTATCCAATAGCAGATAATGATACACCAATGTTATCAGCAGATAGATTGGAATATACATTATCAAATGGATTAGGAGTTCGTAAAAAAGTTTGGAACTTAAATGATATAAAAGAAATTTATGATAATATAGAAGTACAAAAAAATGAGCAAGGAATTGATGAACTTGGCTTTAAGGATAAAACAATTGCTGAAAAATTTGTGAAAGGAATGAGAATATTATCAAATTCTTATATAGATAATAAAACAAAATTATCAATGCAATTTTTAGCAGATATAATGAAAAATATGTCTTATAAAAATTTAATAACCAAAAAAGATTTATATGAATTATCTGAAAAAGAAGTAATAGAAAGAATTGAAAATTGTAATTATAAAGATATCTCTAAAAAATTTAATTTTTGGAAAAATGCTTATGAAATAAAAGAAAGTGATAAAGAAGTTAAAGGAAAATATTGTGTAAATATAAATGCAAAAATAAGATATATTAATCCATTAGTAAATGGAAAAAGAGTAAGTAAAATATCTGAAATTGCAAAAGAAGAAATTCAAAAGGCAGTTGAATTTAAAACACAAAAATATGCATATTTAGATTTTGACAATTTTTAATTTTTATAATAATATAATGGTACAGACATAAGATTAGAAGAAAGGAAGAAATACAATGGAAAAGAAAATTGAAGAATTAAATGGATTTAAAGATTTGAGAATAGTTGATAATTTTTATCAAACATCAAGCTTTTTTCCAATGCCAACAACAGAAATAGGAACAT
This sequence comes from Clostridium sp. 26_21, assembly GCA_001915995.1. Lineage (GTDB taxonomy): Bacteria > Bacillota > Clostridia > TANB77 > CAG-508 > CAG-269. The sequence continues at coordinate 98,326 of MNRO01000021.1, read as the reverse complement.
TAAGTGAATCAGGATTAACAAATTTAGGATCATATTCACTATGTTTTCCTTATTACATAGCAGGAAAGGACTATTATGCAATGATACTTTGTTGCAGAAACAGTTCAAATACAGCTAAAAATATATTAAGAACAGGAAAATGTACAATTAATTTTATAACAGATAAAAGAAAATATTTTAAAGAAGCAGTGAGATTAGGATATCCAGGGGAAACAACTGAAGAGAAAATGAAAGACTGTATTTTTAATTTAGTTGATGGAAAAAGAGCAAGAGAAAATCCAAATGAGCAATATCCAAAAATAATTCAAGAAGCATTCCAAGTATTTGAATGTACATGGGTTAGAGAATTAGATGGAGCAGAAAATGATAAAGTGCAAGATGAATATTTACCACCATATCATCAATTTAATGGAATAACAAGCCAATTTGGAGCACATTTCATATTAAAAATTGATAATATCTTAATGAAACCAAAGTATTATGATGCAATAATAAATGGGGTTAATGCAAATGTATTTCCACAAGTTCCAGTAGACTATGGATATCGTGATAATAAAAACTTCTGGTATACAAGATTTAAAAGACCTATATCAGAACCAATTCCAGCAAGTAAAGGAATTAGTTTAGATACAGTAAAATATGCTGCATCAAGAATTGATCCAGAAATAAAATTTACAGATGAAGCGTGTGCAAAATTAATAAAAGTTCCAAGAGTATTTTTAAATACTGTATTAAAGGGTTGTGTTGCATGGGCAAAAGAAAATAATGTAACACTAATTACAGAAAAAGAAATGGCAATAATTCAAGATAAAAGAAATAAAGAGAAGAAATAAATTGAAAATAAGTCTAATATAATTTTATTAGACTTATTTTTTTGGTTAAAGTATTTCTATATTATCAAAAGTTATATTATTAATATCATCAAAATGAAGTTACACCTATTCCAAAATTGTTTGGTAATTCTCTAAAATAAATATATGGATTTTTATTAATTGAAGATATATGGTTAAATAATAATTTTAATTTTCCAAGACATTTTCCTATTAATGAAAAGAAGATGATAAATATCCACATTATATATCCAAAAAAGATAAGTGCAAGAAATGGTAATGTATCAGATACGATGTCATTTTGCAAAATATCTAAAATATTTGGACGTTTTATTAAATAATATATCAAAAAGCAAGTTGGAAAAACTAAAAAAATTCCATAAAATATAATTCCTATAATTATTAATGTTGGACCTAATTTTGCTTTATATTCTGGTGTTGAGTATTTTGTTTTTTTTATAAGTAAATCTCCTTTATAATTCGATAGTATTAATATATCATAATATAAAATTTAATACAAGATATATTTAAATATATAAAGTTTTATAGAACTAGAGCCAAAGGAGATTGACAATTGATAGGTTTTATAATAATATATTAATATAGAAAACGATATATTATAGGATGTGAGAAAATGAATTGTGAAATTCAAGAAAAATGTGGAGGTTGTGTATATGGGAAAATTCAATATGCACAACAATTGAAAACAAAAACGGAATATGTAGAAAAACAATTAAAAAAGTTAAAACAAAATATAAAAGTAAATTATTGTATTGGAATGGAAAATCCATACAATTATAGAAATAAAGGAAAATATGCTTTTAAGAACGGAAAAATGGGATTCTTTGAAGAAGGAACTCATAAAATTGTATATGCAAAATGTGCAATACAAAATGAAAAAATAAATCAAGTTGCAGATTACATATTTGAACTTGTAAAAAAATATCATATTAGTATTTATAATGAGGATACAGGAAAAGGTTTTTTAAGACATGTAGTAATTAGATATGGATTTTTTACTGATGAGGTAATGGTTATATTTGTTACTACAGATGGAAAAATGTATAAAAAGCAAGAGATTATAAAAGATCTAACAACAAAGTTTAAAGAGATAAAATCTATTATTCAAAATATTAATATAAGAGAAACTAATGCAATATTAGGAAATAAAAATTTTAAAATGTATGGAACAGGTTTTATAATGGACAAGCTTGGAGAATTAAAAATAAAAATTTCACCTTTATCTTTTTATCAAGTAAATCCTATTCAAATGAAAAAACTATATGATACAGCAATTGATTTTGCTAAGCTTACAGGGAATGAAGTTGTTTATGATTTATATTCTGGAATTGGTACTATTTCTTTAAGTGTTGCCAAAAAGGTCAAAAAGGTTTATGGGATAGAAATCGTAAAAGAAGCAGTGATTGATGCAAGAGCAAATGCAAGAATGAGTAATATTACAAACACATCTTTTATGGATGGAAAAGTTGAAGAGTTGTTACCTAAATTATGTAGTAAAGAAAAAGCAGATGTGATTTTTGTTGATCCACCTAGAAGCGGATTAGACGGTAAAACTATTAAGACAATTATTAAGGTTAAACCAAAAAAGCTTGTTTATATTAGTTGTAATCCAGATACTTTAGTTGATAATTTGCTTTTACTTGAAAATGATTATGATATTAAAGCTGTTCAACCTGTGGATATGTTTCCTTTTACTAGCCATGTGGAGTGTGTAACAGTACTAGAACGAAAAAATATTGAAAAATAAAATTTGTTAAGAGTTTTTATAATAAAGGAGAATAAATAAATGAAAATATTAATGGGAACAAAAAATCCTGGAAAAATAGAAGGTGCAAGACAAGCATTTGAAAAATATTTTGATAATGTTGAAATAGAAGGAATATCTGTAGAATCAGAAGTTGGAAACCAACCAGTTAATGAAGAAATATTACAAGGTGCAAAAAATAGAGTAAAAAATTTAAAGAAATATGCGATTAAAAATAATCTACAAGTTGATTTTTATGTATCAAGTGAAGCAGGAATAACTAATTCTTTAGGAGAGTGGATAGATATAAATGCAGTTATTATAGAAGATAGGAATGGTTTTCAAAGTTTTGGGACAAGTCAAGGATTTCCAATTCCAGATAAATATATAGATGAGATAAAAGAAACAGAACTTGGAAAAGTTATGGATAGAATATTTAAAGGCAAAGAATTAGGAAAGGGAAAAGGTGGAATTAGTTTTTTGACTAAAGATGAAGTAACAAGAATTGATTTAACTAGAAATGCATTTATAATGGCCTTAACTAGATTTATTAATGAAGATTTATGGAAATAATAAAGTTTAAAAATATATTATAATATAATATAAGAGAATATGCAAAAAGTTAACAACAAAAAAACTTGATAAAAATAGATATATTTTTATCAAGTTTTTTACTATTTAATTTCTATATTATCAAAAGTTATATTATTAATATCATCAATTTGAAAAGATGAATTTTTTACTAATTTTGGATATCCAGTTTTCATTATTTCTTTTGTTAATCCAAAAACTTGTGCATATGATAAATATCTATCCCATAATACAATTTCTTCAGGGTATTTATCAGCAAAGTTTCCAAAATCTTTTAGAAAAGCTTTAAAAGAATATAATTTTTGATATTCACTAATTCCTTTAGTTGTTTTGTGTAAAGTGTTATTTAAAACTTTATTATATGATGAACTAATTGCATTTAAGTATAATCTAATTATAAAAGTAATAAATTCAAAAATTAATCTAAATACCATATATATAATAAAAGTTAAAATATATAAAATAGATGTAAACAATGCAGTAAATTTTAATAATGAAATAATAATTGGTTGCCAATTTGTAATGTTAGAAGTGTTTGTTAATGATGATATAACGACTAAAATTGCAGCAATAAATCCCATAGATAGACAAATAATAAATATTGTTATAAATGTACTTCTATCAGATATTTTAAATAATCTTTCAAAATAATTTTCTCTTTTTTGGTATGAGAAAAGATTTAGATTAATTCCATCATTTAAACAATGATTATACCATACATTATAATCTAAATTTTTTAGGTTATTATTTATTATTGAACTTAAAATATATCTTTCATTATATAATAGATATGTATCAGGTTTTTTTAGAACAGAAATAATATATTTATCATTTTGTTTTGATAAAGTTATATATTTTTTTGCACATAAATCTAATAATACTGCTATAATATCTTTATTATTTTCTATTGTAGAATCAAAAAGTATAGAGGTTACACCAACACCAAAGTCAGAAGGAAGTTCTCTGAAATAGGTATAAGGATTTGTGATATGTTCCCCAAATTTTTGGCGAAATACTTGAAATTTTGCATAATGAAAAATTTTATACAATATACAAAGTAAAAAATGTTCACATTAAATTGTGAACATTTTTTACTTTATTTTGTAGGAATTAATTTTTCTTTTCCACCCATATATGGTTGTAAAATTTTAGGAACAGTGATACTTCCATCTTTATTATAATTACATTCAATTAAAGCAATTAAAGCTCTTGGTGTAGCTAAAACAGTATTATTTAAAGTATGAACAAATTTGTTTCCATCTTTTGTTTTATATCTAATGTTTAGACGTCTTGCTTGTGCATCTCCTAGAGTAGAGCATGAACAAACTTCAAAATATTTTTGCTGACGTGGGCTCCAAGCTTCTATATCACAAGATTTTACTTTTAAATCTGCCATATCACCACTACAGCAATCAAGTTGTCTTACAGGAATATCTAAGCTTCTAAATAATTCAACAGACATTTTCCACATTTTGTTATACCAATCCATAGATTCTTCTGGTTTACAAAGGACAATCATTTCTTGTTTTTCGAATTGATGAACTCTATATAATCCTCTTTCTTCAAGACCATGTGATCCAATTTCTTTTCTAAAACATGGAGAATATGAAGTTAAAGTAAGTGGTAATTGAGATTCATCAACAATTTGTTCCTTAAATCTTCCAATCATACTATGTTCAGATGTACCAATTAAATATAAATCTTCACCTTCAATTTTGTACATCATAGCTTCCATTTCATCAAAAGACATAACCCCATTAACAACGCTACTTCTAATCATAAATGGTGGGATACAATATGTGAATCCATGATTAATCATAAAATCACGAGCATATGCAAGCATAGCTTCATGTAAACGTGCTATATCACCAATTAAATAATAAAAACCAACACCACTTGTACGTCCAGCACTTTCTTTATCTAATCCATCGAATCTTGCTATTATATCAGCATGATGAGGTATTTCGTAAGATGGAATTATTGGTTCTCCGAATCTTTCAACTTCAACATTTTCACTATCATCTTTTCCGATTGGAACAGAATCATCAATGATATTAGGTATTTTCATCATTCTATTTTTTATTTCTTCTGTATATTTTTCTTCAAGTTCTTCATTTTCTTCAATTGCTGAATTTACACTTTGAACTTCTTGACGAATTTTACCAGCTTCTTCTTTTTGACCAGCTTTCATAAGTTTTCCAATTTCATCACTTAATTTTTTTCTTTCAGAACGAAGATTGTCACCATTTAATTTTGCTTCTCTATTTTTTTTATCTAGTTCTATAATTTCATCAACTAGAACAAGCTTATGGTCTTGAAATTTCTTTTTTATATTTTCTTTTACTAATTCTGGATTTTCTCTTATTAATTTAATATCTATCATAACGTATATCCTTTCTTTATTAAATTCATTTAGTGAAATTATACTTCGAACATTATACAATAAAATTATGGAAAATTCAATAAAAATTACATAATTTGTGCATAATAAGAAAAAGATATTAATAAATTTTACTAAAAGGAGGGATATAATGCAAGAAGAATATTTATTAAAAAAAATGATAAAGGGAAAAACGGAACAAGAAAAAGAAATTGAATTGTTGAAAGATATAGCAGAAACAAAGAAAAAGTTGAAGAATGCAAGAAATAACTTTGAATATGCAGAAGAGGATATGATTGATTATTATATTTTTCAAATAAAGGCAAATCAATCAAAACTAGATTATTTAATAAAAATAGCTAAAAAGAAAGGAATAATTCTTTCAAGAAATAATGAAATGAAATTAAGGTTACTTTTTGACCAAGAAATGGCGGGTTAGATGTATATTTGTCCAATATAAAACATAGACATTAATAGTATTGGAGGATTAAAATGACAATATTAATAATAATATCTTGTATTTGTTTTATATTTATAATTGGACGAATTTTTTTTATTCCATTAAAATGGATTGGCAAAATAATTATAAATTCAATATTGGGGGGATTATTAATTTTTTGTATTAATATGATTGGAATAAAATTTGGATTTCATATAGGATTAAATTTTATTACATCTGTTTTGGTACGGAGTTTTAGGTATTCCGGGAAGTATTTTCCTTATATTAGTAAAAATATTAATATAAAAATAACCAAGGGAGAATATTTAAAAATATCTCCCTTGGTTTGGAAATGCTTCAATTAGGATTTAGGAATCAACTCTGTTGAATTCCATAAGGATGTTTACCTCTTCGAAAGCAGGTTCGCTATAAACGACCTTTAATTTGCCTGGAAAAGCATTTTTAAAAGCATTCTTGAAATCAGAAGGCATTTTAAAAAGATTGTTTTGCAAGGAAGAGGCTTTGATAATCTTTTTTTCGCCAGTACGCATGTCGTATACGGCGAAATTGCCATTACCATTACCTGTTTCTTCGAAAGTGACAAAAATCGTGTGGTTCATCATAATTGGATTTCCTCCTTAAATTTTATATAACTATTATACAGTAAAAATAAAAAAAAATCAAGAGATTTACATAAATTAAAAACAAAATAATTAAATATTTGTATAGACTTTTTTATAAAAATATTATATAATATAACTCATAAATTTGCGGGTATAGTTTAGTGGTAGAATCCCATGCTTCCGACCTGGTTGCGCGAGTTCGATTCTCGCTACCCGCTCCAATCTAATAATAAAAAGGACAATATAAAACATGTTAGTAAATCCGAAGGTAAAAGAAGAATTATATGAAAATGCAGGAGATATAAGAGTACAGAAAGCAAGATTATATGCAAAAACAGGAAAAGTTGAGTTAACAAAAATAAATTATACTAATAAAGATAATTTTGAAATAACAGGAAGAGTAACTGGACAAGAAATATATAGAACAAATGTAACAGTAGAATGTGGAGAAATTAGTGACATAACATGTGAGTGTCAGGATTATAGACAAAGATATGCAGCATGTAAACATATAATATCAACAATAATGGAATTTGATGAGAATAAAAAATATGAAAACATATTATCAAATGATAAAACAACATTAGATATAAATAAAAAAATTAGAGCAAATGCCAAATATAGAAGTTTTACACAAATTGTAAATGAATTATATGAAGAAGAAATGCATGAAACAGAAGAAAAAAAAGCAGAAGAAATAAATGGAAAAATCAAAATAGAACCAAGATTAATATATGATAAATATTATTCACTATTAAAAATGGATTTTAAAATTGGTGATAAAAGAATGTATAAAATAAAAAATTTAGTCGAATTTTTTGAAAGAATGCAAAAAGCAGAAAAATTCAAATATGGAAATAATTTAGAATTTATACATACAAAAGAAGTATTTGCAGAAGAAGATCAGCCAATTTTAGATTTTATTTTAAAACATGCAGAAACAATAAATTTTGTAAATTCAAACTCAAATTCAAATTACAGATATTATGGAAAGGCTTTAGACGAAACAAGTATATCTGTAAGTCAAACAACACTTGATGAAATATTTGAGTTATTTAAGAATAAAGAGATTGATTTCAAATCAGATGCAGGAGAAAGCACAATAAAAATTATTGAAGAAGATCCAAAATTATATTTTCAAGTGAAGAAAATAAGTGATGAAGAATATAAAATAATATTAAATAATAATATAAATTTAACAAGAGATTTTAGTGTATTTGAAGGAAAAAGCAATAAATATGTATTATTAAAACGAACATTATATAAATGTAGTAAAAATTATGAGAACTCAGTAATGAAATTATTATGTTTATTTAAAGAAAATTATTTAACAGAAATATCATTTGGAAAAGAACAATTACCAGAACTATTTTCAGTAATTATTCCAAGACTAAAAAATAACATAGAATACCAAGAAATTGAAGAACAAGACATTGAAAAATATAGACCTAAAAAATTAGGAGTAAAAATGTTTTTAGACTTTGATGAAAATAATAGAATTTTGGCTGAAATAAAATTCTGTTATGGAGAAACAGAATTGAATCCATTACAACCTAAAATTGATTCAAAATATCCAAGAGATATGATTGCTGAAAATAAGGCTGTAAATATGTTAAGAAAAACAGGATTTATGTTTTATGAAGCTAAAGGGTGTTTCATATTACCAGAAGAGGAGAAAATTTATAACTTTTTATCAAATGAGATAGATACATATATGCAAGTGTTTGAAGTAATGGTAACAGATAATTTCAAGACAAAGCAAATAAAACAACCTAAAATTGGAAGTATAGGAATAAAAGTTGAAAACAATTTATTAACAATAGATTTAGAAAAATTAAATATAGATCCAAAAGAACTTGAAGAAATAATGCAAAGATATAAATTAAAGAAAAAATATTATAAACTAAAAGATGGAAGTTTTATAAATCTTGAAGAAAATCAAGACTTGGAATTTATAGACAAAATTATGTCTGGAATGGATATAAATTATAAACAACTTGAAAATGGAGAAGTAAAAATTCCTATAAATAGAACATTATATTTAAATCAATTGTTAAAAACAGTAACAGATACACAAATTGTAAAAAATAGTGAATACAAGAAAATAATAAATGAATTAGATAAAGAAAATGGAGATGCAGATATTCAAATTCCAGCAGTCGTAGAAAATACATTAAGATATTATCAAAAGACAGGATATAAATGGTTAAAGGTACTAGATAATTATAAATTTGGAGGAATACTTGCAGATGATATGGGACTTGGAAAAACAGTTCAAATGTTATCTATAATTGCAGGATATGTAGAACAAGAAAATAAAAGAAGAGCATCAATTGTTATATGTCCAAGTTCATTAACATTAAACTGGCAAAATGAGGCTCAAAAATTCACAAATGGATTACAAACATTAGTAATTAGAGGAAATGCAGAAGAAAGAAAATCTTTAATCAAAACAATTGATAATTATGATATTATAATAACATCATATGATTTATTAAAAAGAGATATAGATGAATATAAAGAAAGAAAATATCAATTCAGATTTGCAATAACTGATGAAGCACAATATCTAAAAAATAGTAATACACAAAATGCAAAAGCAGTAAAAGAAATCATGGCAGATACAAAATATGCTTTAACAGGAACACCAATTGAAAACTCATTAGCAGAATTATGGTCAATATTTGATTTTATAATGCCAGGCTATTTATTTTCATATAAAAAGTTTAAAACAGAATATGAAACTCCGATAATAAAAGAAAATGATGAAAAAGCAATGAAAAAATTAAAAATGTTAATAGAACCATTTGTATTAAGAAGAACCAAAAAACAAGTATTAACAGAGCTTCCAGAGAAAACAATAACAGTGTTAAATAATCAAATGAAAGATGAACAAGAAAAAATATATTTAACATATTTAGCACAAGCAAAGCAAGAAGTTGCAGAAACAATTCAAATGAACGGAATTGAAAAAAGTCATATTCAAGTATTAGCAGCACTTACAAGATTAAGACAAATATGTTGTCATCCAAGTTTATTTATAAAAGATTATAAAGATGGAAGTAGTAAATTAGATCAATGTATGGAAATAATAAATGATGCAGTAGAATCTGGACATAAAATTCTATTATTCTCAGGTTATACATCAATGTTTGATTTAATTGAAAAAGAGTTTGAAAAAAATAATATAAAATATTTTAAATTAACAGGCGCAACAAAAGTTGATGAAAGAATTAAGATGGTAGATGAATTTAACGAAAATAAAGATATAAAAGTATTTTTAATTTCATTGAAAGCAGGAGGAACTGGACTAAATTTAACAGGAGCAGATATGGTTATACATTATGATCCATGGTGGAATGCATCTGCAGAAAATCAAGCAACAGATAGAGCTTATAGGATAGGTCAAAAAAATAATGTTCAAGTATATAAATTAATTACAAAGAATTCTATAGAAGAAAAAATTTATGAATTACAACAAAAGAAATCAAAATTAATTGATAATATGCTTGATACGAAAACATCATTTATTAGCAAACTTTCAAAAGAAGATATTATGAAATTATTTGAATAATCAATTTGTAGTTAGTTTATATGAATAGATACATAGAAAATGTGAAAATTTTGTGAAAATTAGCAGTCTACTATTGACTTTGCTAAAATAAGAGGTATAATAGATAATGTAAATAGAAATTAACCAAAAAGTTAATAATATTTATATGTGTACCGAGAAAAGGTGTCAACACATAAAATTATAAGGAGGTAATGAATTATGATGATGATACCAGCTAGAAGAAATGGAAATGGATTAGATATTTTTGATGAGGTTTTCGCTGATCCATTCTTTGGAGAAAAAGAAAATAAAATAATGAAAACAGATTTGAAAGAAAAAGATGGAAAATATATGCTAGAAATTGATGTTCCAGGATATGATAAAGAGGATATCAAAATTGAATTAAATGAAGGGTATTTAACAGTATCTGCAGAAAAAAATGAAGAAAAAGAAGATAAAGACAAACATGCTAAATATCTAAAGAGAGAAAGATTTACTGGAATGTGTTCAAGAAGCTATTATGTTGGAGAAAGCTTAAAAGAAGAAGACATAAAAGCAAGTTTCAAGAACGGAATTTTGTCAATAGAATTTCCTAAAGAAGTAGAGAAAAAAGTTGAAGAAAAGAAATATATTCCAATCGGAGAATAGCAATTGTAATAAATCCTTACAGATTTTTATCTGTAAGGATTTATTAGTTTTATTAATTGAAATTTGACAAATGAAATACATATGTGGTATAATAATAAATGTTAATTTTTTTTAGACGAGGTAAAAAATGAAAATCAAACAATTACTAATAATTGCACTAATGATAATAATGTTAACATTAATAATTACGAAAGTAGAAGCAAATGAAAGTGAGGGGACAGAAGAAAGCCAAATTGTAACAATAGAAAAAGATAAACAATATAAATTAACACAAAAAGTGAGTGTAAAAACATTACCATTAGTATTTGCATTAGAAAAAGATGAAATATCAAATGAAAATATTAGAGTAATTGAAATATTAAATGATTGGTGTCAAATAGAAACATCTGAAAAAAGTGGATGGATAAGAATTAATACTTTAAAACAATCAATAGAAAAACAGGATAAAAATGAAATTGTCCAACCAGAAAAAGAACAAGATATACCAAATGATATAAAAGAAAATGTTTCAGAAAATATTTCAGAAAATATAAAAGAAGAAGAAAATGATATAGAAATTACGGAATTAAATAAAACAGGATATGTAAAAGCAGATGGCTTAAATATAAGAACAGAACCATCAACATCAAGCGAAGCAATACATAGTTTAAGTTTTAATTCAAAAATAAAAATCACTGGAGAAATAGATGGATGGTATAGAATTGATTATAACAACCAAATTGGATATGTATCACAAAAGTATGTATCAGATACAAAACTTCCAGCAAACACATCAAGAGGTGATGTTGATAGAACAATTTCAACTTATTCAGAACCAAGTGAAGAAACAACAGAAGAAAATACAAGAGAGGCTTCAACATCAAGCTCAGAAGGAAAAGAAGTTGTAGAATTTGCAAAAAAATATTTAGGATATAAATATGTAGCAGGAGGTTCATCACCATCAACAGGATTTGACTGTTCAGGATTTACAACATATGTATTTAGAAATTTTGGAGTATCATTAAATAGATCATCAAAAGATCAAATAAAAAATGGTACAGCAGTAAGTAAATCAAATTTACAACCAGGAGATATAGTAATTTTCAAAAATCAAGGAAAAACAGCAATAGGGCATGTTGGAATTTTCATAGGAAATGGTAACTTTATACATGCAGCAAATAAAAAAGAAGGTGTTGTAATTACAGCACTATCATCAAGTTATTATTCACAAAGATATGTTGGAGCAAGGAGAGTAATTTAATTGAATAGACCAATTTTTATCATATTAATTGGTTATATAATAGGTATATTATGGGGACTATACTTAAAAATAAGTATAGTCTTTTTTTATATAATTTTGTTAATTTTATATTATATATCCAATATTTCAAAATTCAAAAAGAAAAAATTTTTTCATTATATCAAAATATTAATTAAATTTAATGTATTATCATTAATAATTATTTCATCATTAATTTCTAATATTATAATCAAATTTCAAACTAAAAAATATCAAAACTTATATCATGATGGAGAAGAGTTAAAAATACAAGTAGAAATAATAGATAATAAAAAAGAAAAACAATATTATAATAGATATAAAATCAAAGTTTTATCATCAAAGCACAAAGATACATATTTATATATGACAACAAAGAAAAATTTAGAATATGGAGAAATTTTAGAAATACAAGGGAATTTTTCTGAACCATCAGAGGCAAGAAATTATAAAGGTTTTAATTACAAAGAATATTTAAAAACATTAAAAATATATGGAACTATAAGAGCAGAACAGGTAAAGAAAATAGATATTCATAAAGGAATATTATATTATACCAATAAACTGCATTTAAAAATAAAAGATAATTTAGAAAAAACATATAATTCAAATACAATGCCAATAGTTTTAGGAGTATTATTAGGAGATACAAGTGAAATTGATGAAGAAACAAGAGAAGATTTTTCGCAAAGCAGTATATCACATGTATTAGCTGTATCTGGATTACATGTGTCATATATTATTTATCTATCAGAAAAAAGTACTCAAGGCATATTTGGACAAAGAAAAAGCAGAATTATAGAAATACTAATTTTATTTATATATATGGCAATAACAGGATTTAGCATTTCAGTTATAAGATCTGTAATAATGGCAACATTAATGTGTACTGCATTTCTAGTATATAGAAAAAGTGATACATTAAATAACATTTCAATATCAGCTATTATAATATTATTTATGAATCCATATAATTTATTTAGTACAAGCTTTCAATTTACATATGCAGGAACAATAGGGGTTGTATTTTTTAGACCAATAGTAGAAGATTTCATAATGAATATAAAAATAAAATCACCATGCTTAAAAGAAAAATATACTAATTTTTGTATAAAACATAATTCATTTGTAGAAGAAATTGCTGTAGCAATATCAGCACAATTTATGACTATGCCAATAATAATTACCAAATACAATTTTATAAGTTTATCATTTATAGTAACAAATATACTTGTAGGAATCATTATAGGACCATTAGTTATAGGAGGAATAATACAAATATTAGTTACATTTTTATCATTAAAAATAGGAACAGAAATTGCTAAAGTAGTACAAATTCCAATAACAGCATTATCATTAATTTCAAAGATAGGAACAAAATTTCCAATAACAAATTTTAAGGTAATAACTCCAGATACATGGCAAATTATAATTTATTATTTTATCATATATATTATTTATTACAGACATAAAATAAAAAAGATTCAAAAATATAGTTTTAATCAAAAAATAATTTTAAAGATTTCAAAATATGTTTATTCAAAGAGAAAAATAATAATAAGAGTATTCACTATTATATTAATTAGTTCAATTATAATTAAAAAAATTCCGGGAGATTTAAAAATCTACTTTGTAGATGTTGGACAGGGAGATTGTTGTCTTATAGAAACACCAAAACACCAGAAAATATTAATAGATGGAGGAGGTCAAAAAAACTTTGACATTGGAAAAAATACATTATTACCATATTTATTTAATAGAAAGATTCTTGAAATAGATTATTGTATAATAAGCCATTTTGATCAAGATCATTGTGGAGGAATTTTATATATTTTAGAACAGATAAAAGTAAAAAATGTAATAATAGGGAAACAATATGAAGATTCAACTAATTATAATAAATTTAAAGAAATAGTAAAAAAACAAAATCTAAATGTAAAAATAGTAGAAGCAGGAATGAGAATAAATATAGAAAAAAATTTGTATTTTGATGTGTTATGGCCAGATTCTCAAAAAATGATATCTGACAATGCAATTAATAACAATTCATTAGTATGTAAATTAAATTATAATAAATTTTCAATGCTATTTACAGGAGATATAGAAGAAATAGCAGAAAAAGAGATTGTTTCAAAATATGAAAATAATATATCAATATTAAAATCAACAATATTAAAAACAGCACATCATGGTTCAAAAACATCATCAATAGAAAAAATATTAGATGTAGTAAAACCACAATATGCTTTTATAGGTGTGGGAGAAAATAATACATTTGGACACCCATCAAATATTACTATTGAAAATTTAGAAAAAAGAAAAATTAAAATTTATAGAACAGATAAAATGGGAGAAATTTGCATAAAAATTACCAAAAGGGCAATAATAAATATAAATACAAAGCTTAATACAAGCTAGAATGAGAAGGGATTGTCATGAAAAAACAATATATTATTACAATAGTTATAATTGCATTTTTCACCAGCTTAATTATAACGATGAATATTGTAAAGGAAAATAAATTGCAAAAAACAAAAAAAGAAACCGAAATTTCAGAAAATATAGAAGATGAATGTACAAAAGAATATACTAAAGAAACAAAAATAGAAGCAGTCGTTGCAACAAAAGAAAAAATATCAGCCAATTCACAATTAATATTAAAAAAATATTTTAAACAATGTGATCATACAATAAATGAATATGTAGAAATGCCACAAGAACTTGTAAATTTAACAAAAGAAGAAGTACAGAATAAGTATACAGATTGGAAAGTAATTGGATTTGAACCTAATAAAGTGACTTTATATAAAGAATTTGATGATATGTGTGGAGAACATTTCAAACTAAGAGTAGAAGAAGGAAAAATAGTTATATATCAATTGGATAAGGAAGGAAATGAATCAATATATGAAAAAACAAATATCTCGAGTGAATATTTAACAAAGACAGATTTGATAAGTATAGAAAACGGTGGATTAGATGTTTATGGAAAAGAAGAATTAAATAAATTAATAGAAGATTTTGAATAATAAAAAATCCTCAGCTTAGCTGAGGAACTTTTTATTGGTAGCGAAGGGTGGATTCGAACCGCCGACCTGTCGGGTATGAACCGAATGCTCTAGCCAACTGAGCTACTTCGCCATGAACAAAAATATTATACTTATTTTTTTATAATTTGTCAAGTGGTAATTTTAGTTTTTTTGGAGGCGAGTATCGGATTCGGACCGATGATCACGGTTTTGCAGACCATTGCCTTACCACTTGGCTAACTCGCCATAATAAAATTATAAAAAATAATATTTAATAATAAAATGGAGCAGGTAACGAGAATCGGACTCGTGACTAAACCTTGGCAAGGTCTCGTTTTACCACTAAACTATACCTGCAATTATTAAATATTTTAAGATTAAGTATTATCATATATAGGAGATGATTTTCTTAATCAAGCTATTTAATAATAACAAAAGATTTCCAATTTGTCAATAGAATTATTTGAAGTTTTTTTAAATCTACAGTTATTTAGAATTTTGTATTAAATTTTAAAAATTATTTATTAAAAATAATAGATTCTAAGCAATAAGGATAATTTTTTATAAGATTTTTAAAGAAATCTTTATAAGTCATTTTAGAAATAGGGTTTCTATTCTTTATATTTAATGTAATAATATTTTGGCCATCTATATTAACAGCTAAAGTTCCAATAGAAGAATCTTTTTCTAAAGGTGCTGTTAAAGTATAATTACAATATATATATATGCTTAAATTTTGAATTTGATTACTAGATAAAGGTAAATATTCATAATTTAAATTTCCTAAATATGGAGAAATATCATTTGAAAGTCCTTTTGAAACAGAAAAACTATTTGAGTTACATAAAATCCAGTTCTGGAATTCATTTTCGATTTTCTCTTTAATATTATAAGGAAAAAAAGTTTTAAAAGCATATTCAATAAGTTTAATACTATCACGAGTTCTATCTTTTTTTGTATCAGCACCAAGTACAATACATATTAAATCAATATTATTTCTTTTTACAGCAGTAACTAAGCAACGATTAGCACCATTTGTAAATCCAGTTTTTACACCATAAACACCATCTAAATATCCAAGTAATTCATTTGTATTATTTAATGTTTTAGAATAAGTATTTATTCTAATAGTCTGAGACTTTGTGCCAACATATTTTCTAAAAATATCAATTCTTAAAGCATAATTAGTTAAAAGAGCTAATTCATAAGCAGTGGTATAATGTTCTTCATTATCAAGACCATGAGGAGTAACAAAATGACTTGATTTTAAACCAATTTCGCAAGCCTTTTGATTCATTAATATAGCAAAATTTTCAACACTTCCACTAATGTGTTCAGCAAGAGCAACAGCTGCATCATTACCGGAACATAGCATTAAACCATAAAGTAAATCAGCAACTGAAATTTTATCATCTTTATGAAGACCTAGACGAGAGCCACCTGTTCCAGCAGACTTAGAAGAAACTGTTACAATATCTTTTAAATTTGAATTTTCAATAACTAATATAGCAGTCATAATTTTAGTAGTAGAAGCCATTTTTCTTTTCTCATTTTCATTTTTTCCATATAAAATCATTCCAGAATTTCTATCATAAACAATAGCAGCTCTTGAATTTATAGAAGGAAGTGTATCTTGAGGAGAAATAGTTTCAATAGAAGAATCTACTTCAAAATCTATATCATCAGAATAGACAATTCCAGAAAGAAGAAATATCAAAATTAAAAATAAAATAAATAGTTTGTTAGTTTTCAATTTAAAAACCTCCAATAAAGAATATGAAAAAAAAATAAACTTAGAACATCAAAAGGGTTGAAAAATAAAATAATTCGTGGTAATATTATAAAAGTTAAAAACTGAAAGGAATTGATAAAAAAATGAGCATTTTTAATAAAATATTTAAGAGCTATAGTGAAAAAGAAGTAAAGAGAATTATGCCAATAGTTGACAAAATAAATTCATTAGAAGATGAAATATCAAAATTAACAGACGAAGAACTAAAAAATAAAACAAATGAATTTAAAGAACAATTAGATAATGGAAAAACATTAGATGATATATTACCAGAAGCCTTTGCAGTAGTAAGAGAAGCATCAAAAAGAGTATTAGGAATGAGACATTTTGATGTACAATTAATAGGTGGAATTATTTTACATCAAGGTAGAATTGCTGAAATGAAAACAGGTGAAGGAAAAACACTTGTTGCAACATTACCAGTATATTTAAATGCACTAACAGGAAGAGGAGTTCATGTAATAACAGTAAATGATTATTTAGCAAAAAGAGATAGTGAATGGATGGGAAAATTATATAAATTCATGGGACTATCTGTTGGATTAGTTATTGCAGGAATGGATCCAAAAGCAAAACAAAAAGCTTATGCTTGTGATATTACATATGGTACAAATAATGAATTCGGATTTGATTATCTAAGAGATAACATGGTTATATATAAAGAACAATTAGTTCAAAGAGATTTAGCATATGCTATCGTAGACGAGATTGATAGTATATTAATAGATGAAGCAAGAACACCACTTATCATTTCAGGTAGAGCAAATCAATCATCAGATTTATATAAAAAAGCAAATGATTTTGTAAAAAGATTAACACCAAAAATAATTGTAGAAGAAGACATAAAAGATGAAGCACAAGCAGAAGATAATGAAAATTATGATTATATAGTTGATTTAAAAGCAAAATCTGCATCATTAACACAAAAGGGAATTAAAAAAGCAGAAGAAGCATTCCATTTAGAGAACTTTAATGATATAGAAAATTCAACACTTGTTCACCATGTAAATCAAGCATTAAGAGCACATGGAGTAATGAAAAAAGATATTGATTATATCGTAAAAGATGGAGAAGTCTTAATTGTAGATGAATTTACAGGACGTATTATGTATGGAAGAAGATATAATAATGGATTACATCAAGCAATTGAAGCAAAAGAAGGTGTAAAAATTGCAGATGAATCAAAAACACTTGCAACAATCACATTCCAAAACTATTTTAGAATGTATGATAAATTGTCAGGTATGACAGGTACTGCAATGACAGAAGAGGCTGAATTTGAAGAAATTTATAATTTAGATGTAATTTCAATTCCAACAAATAAACCAATGATAAGAAAAGATTTAAATGATGCAATTTATAAAAATGAAAAAGCAAAATTTAATGCAATAGTACAAAGTGTAAAAGAAAGTCATGAAAAAGGACAACCAGTATTAATTGGTACGGTTTCAATAGAAAAATCTGAAAAATTAAGCAACATATTGAAAAAAGAAGGAATTAAGCATGAAGTATTAAACGCAAAATATCATGAAAAAGAAGCCGAAATAATAGCACAAGCAGGAAAATTTGGAGCAGTAACAATTGCAACAAACATGGCAGGACGTGGTACTGATATTATGCTTGGTGGAAATAGTGAATATCTTGCAAAACAAGAAATGAGAAAAAATAAAGTCCCAGAAAACTTAATTGAAGAATCAAATACATATTATGAAACAGATGACCAAGAAATATTAAGAGCTAGAGAAAAATTCAATGAATTAGAAAAGAAATATGATGAAGAAATCAAAGAAGAAAAAGAAAAAGTTTTAGCTGCAGGTGGTCTAAAAATAATAGGAACAGAAAGACATGAATCAAGAAGAATTGATAATCAGTTAAGAGGTCGTAGTGGACGTCAAGGAGACCCAGGAGAGTCAAAATTCTATATAGGATTAGATGATGACTTAATGAAAATCTTTGGTGGAGACATGATTACAAAAGTATATAATGCAGTAGGAATGGATGAAAGTATTCCAATTGAAAACAAAATCATCAGTAATGCAGTAGAATCAGCTCAAAAGAAAGTTGAAGGAAGAAACTTCAGTATCAGAAAGAATGTATTAAAATATGATGATGTAATGAATGCACAAAGAGAAATCATATATAAACAAAGAAGACAAGTTCTTGATGGTGAAAACTTAAAAGATAACATTTTAAATATGATAAAATCTTTAGCAGAAGAAGTTGTAATTTCACAATTTGCAGGTGATAATGATGTAAATCAAGAAGCATTAAATACAAATATAAAAAATATATTTGGTGTAGATATTAGTGATTTCGTAAAGGAAAATGCAAAAGATTCAAACAAAATAATAGAAAAATTACAAGAAGTAGCATTGTCAGAATATGATAAGAAAGAAGCTGAAATTGGTTCAGAAGAATTGAGAGAACTAGAAAGAGTTGTAATGCTTAAAGTAGTTGATCAAAAATGGATGGATCATATTGATGCAATGGATGAATTAAAAGATGGTATTGGTTTAAGAGCTTATGGACAACAAGATCCTGTTGTAAAATACAGAATAGAGGGTATGGATATGTTTGATGAAATGGTATTAGATATCAAACATGATGTAGTTCAAATGATGATGAATCTTCGTAAACAAGATGAAGTAAAACGTGAGGAAACAGCTAAAATAACTGGTGCAGCTTTACAAGCATTAAATAGCTTGGATAATGGTGAAAAAATGAAAGTTGAAGAACACAAACCAGTTGTTAATGAGGGTCCTAAAGTTGGACGTAATGATCCATGTCCATGTGGAAGTGGAAAGAAGTATAAGAACTGTTGTGGCAAAAATCAGTAATAGCAATAGTTACAAAAATTCTAATACTTGACATAACTTATATAAATTGTCAATTTGTCAACGATTTGTCAACGAAATTTTTAAAATTTGTTGATACAAAAAAACTAGCATCATAAAATGCTAGTTTTTTTGCATTGCAATAATTTTTATAAAAATATTGAATTTTTAGTATATATATGATACAATACAAATGTTCGCAAAATAAACGATGAGATGAAAATTTATATAGCCTTTAAGGAGGTACAAGTTTGAAAGATAAATTAACAATTGGAAATGAAAAGAATATTTTATTTTATAGTGATGAAGAAGGGAATACAAAAGTAGAAGTACTATTAGAAAATGAAGATTTTTGGCTAAATACAGAAGCATTAGCAACATTATTTAATGTTAAGAGACCTGCAATAACATATATATAACGATCAAGAATTTGAAGAAAATAACACATGTTCCAAAATGGAACATGTGGGTAATGATGGCAAACAAGATTATAACACTAAATATTATAATCTTGATATGATTATTTCTATAGGATTTAGAGTTAATTCCAAAAAAGCAATTAAGTTTAGAACTTGGGCTAATAAAATAATTAAAGAATATATGATTAAAGGCTTTACTATGAATGATGAAAGACTAAAAGGAAATGGTGGAGGCAATTATTGGAAAGAATTACTTACAAGAATTAAAGATATTAGATCATCAGAAAAAGTAATGTATATACAAGTGTTAGATTTATATGCAACTGCAATAGATTATGATCCAAAAGATGAAAAAACAATTGAATTTTTTAAAATTGTTCAAAATAATTACATTTCGCAACTCATGGACATACTGCTTCTGAAGTAATATATGAAAGAGCAGATTCAGAAAAGCCATTTATGGGATTAACAACATTTAAAGGAGATATTCCAGTATTACAAGATGTTGTAATTGCTAAAAACTATTTAAATGAAGAAGAACTAAAAATTTTAAATAATTTAGTATCAGGATATTTTGATTTTGCAGAAATACAAGCAATAAGGCATAATCCAATGTATATGAAAGATTATATAAAACAATTGGATATGATACTTTCATCTACAGGTGAAAAAATGTTAAATGACTCAGGAAGGATTAGTCATAAACAAGCTATTCAGAAAGCCAAAGCAGAATATAGAAAATATCAAGTAAAAACTATAAGTCCTGTTGAGGAAGAGTATTTAAATACTATAAAAGAAATTAATAATAAAATTGAAAAGAAAGAGAAAAATGTATAGGAAAAAAGTTTATGAAAAATAAAAAAGTAGATTTGTGATAGGAGAAAAGAAATGTCAATATGTAAATCAAAATTAAATGAAGAGAAAATAAGAAAGATGTTGCAAGAAGAATATCAGATAAGTGCGAAGAAAATTGAAAAGATAGAAAAAGGAACAGCAAATATATATAAGATTTTTGCTGAAAATGAACAAAAATATATATTAAAAGAATTTGATGAGAGCAGAAAAGAAGAATCTATAGAAAAAGAAATACAAATAATTAACTTTTTAAAGTGTAGAAAAATAAATGTTCCTCAATACATAAAAACAAAATTAAATGAATTTTTCATAAAATATGAAAATGAAATAATAATACTTCAAAAATTTATCGATGGATATACAATTGAGAATAATACAGGTGATCATGATAAAGTGATAGAAAGTGCAACAATACTTGGAAGAATAATAAAAGAGCTTCAAAAATATAAAAAACTTGATGATGAAAACATAATTGAAAAATGGTTTTCAAAAGAAAGTTTAGAAAATAAAATAATTCAAATGGAAGGATTTAAAAAATCAATAAAAAATGATAATAAATATAAAGAAGTTTTCTCAAAAGATTTAGAAGATAAAATTGAAATTGCTAAAAAACTAAAAGAACAATTTGATTTTTCAATTATTTTAAAAATGTCAATAATGAATAGCCATGGAGATTATAGTGTTCAACAATTTATATATAATAATGAAAAAGAAACGTCAGTAATTGATTTTGAATCTGCTAAGAGATTACCAATAATGTGGGAAATAATAAGATCATATACATATATTGATAAAGATGTAAAAAATGGGGAGATGAATATTGATACATTCGTAGAATATGTTAATGAAGTTTCAAAATATGTAGAATTAAATGAATTTGATTTAAAATATTGTGCATATATTTATTTAATACAAATTGTAGGAAGCTTATATGGATATAAACAATATAATGAGAATTATGAACAAACAGAATTATTAAATTTTGCAATTTTTAGAACTAATTTATGTAGATATTTATATGAACATTTAGATGAAATCGGGACAAGATTAGAAAAAGAAGTTACAGAATATATGAAAAAAGAAAAATTAGATGTTTTAAATGAAAGAGGAGAATTTACAGGAACAATAGAAACAAGAGAAGAGTGCCATAAAAAAGGTTTGTGGCATAGATGTGTATATGCATTTGTTATAGATAAAGATTCCAATATATTACTTCAAAAAAGAAGTGCAAACAAAAAATTATGGCCTAATTTATGGGATGTAACAGTTGGAGGACATGTTGATTCTGGAGAATTTGGCAGACAAGCATTAATCAGAGAATGTAAAGAAGAACTTGGAATAGATATATGTGATGAGGATATAAAATATTTAGTTGGATCATGTTCAAAAACAACAAAAGGAAAGATTACTAATAATCAATTTAATGAATGTTATTTGATTACAAAAGATATAGATATATCAAAGGTTAAGTTACAAGAAGAGGAAGTTGCAGAAATAAAATTTTTTACTAAAGAGGAAGTATTAGAAAGAATTAATAATAATTATGATGGATTAACAGATAAAACAGGACCATGGAATTTTTTATTGAGAATATTAGAAAAATAAAAGACTAATTAAAAATTAGTCTTTTATTTTTTCTTCTGCAAGTACTGTAGGTGGAATTTCATATTTTATATCAAAACTATTAAATTCATTTAATGTTCCATCTTCTAAACAAGCAAGATAAATGTCGAGCTGATCTAATGAATCACAAGCTGTTATAATTGCAGGATGTAAATTATAATTAACAAAAAGTTCACTTGCTAAGCATAATGCCTTGAATTTAGAACTATGTTCTTTTAAAATCATTAATCTATAAGCTTCTCTAAAACGAGCAATTGCTGAAAATTTATAATCTTTCATTGGTTTTGTATAAAGTTTTTCAATAACATCTGAAATAGTTGTATAATTATGCTCTTCATCTGTTTGAAGAATTTCTTGGATATCAGCCAATGTATAAGGTAAAATAACTTTTCCTTGCAAATCAGAAATTACTAAAGTATTTTCAATATAAGCTCTTTCTAATTCATCACTGTTTATAGTAGTAGAATCATTTTGAATAGATTCTATATCTTCATTAGAATTTAGTTCAGCATTTGATTCTTTAGCAAGTTCTGCAAGTAATGATTGCATATCTATTGTTGAAATTTCATGTATAAATTCTTCAATTGAAGAAGTATTTTCATAAATTGAATCAAGAATTTTAGTAAATTGAGAATTATATTTATCTATTTTTTTTAGAAATGTTGCAGTATGTTTTTGAGTTCTCATTGATGTTGATATACTTTCAAGTGTTGTTAATAATCCTTTTAATGATTTTATGTTTTTATTAGATTTTGTTAGCATTGAAACAGATGTATTTATATAGTAGAAAGCTTTACTTTCAGAATTAAAATTTATATTAACTTGAACATTTCCCATATAATTTTTCATAAATGTTAACAATTGCGTATTCAAATTCTGTTGAATAGCTAAAGTTGCATTTAATGAAGTTTTATCTAAATCTATCATTTTTTCTCTGTTTTCTGTGTCTGAAAAATTAATCATTTGTAACCTCCATAATATATAAAAATATTATAACAGTTATGTTAAAAAAAGTAAATGGAAAAAATGAAAAAAAAGTTGAAAAAAAAAATATTATATGTTATATTGTGATTAGATTTTTTGATTTACAAAGGAGGGAAAAATGAAAAAATTAATTTCTAACGCAATCTTTACTATATATTTCATTATAGCAATTTTTGTAACAATTTGTTTATTATCATATAATGACTATAAAGTGTCTGTATTTGGAAATACTTCTTTTATTATTGTATCAGATAATAAGTTAGAACCAACTTTTAATAAAGGGGACTTAGTCATAGTTGAAAATGATGATGAAATTAAAGTTGGAGAAAGTGTATTATATTATAATACATATAATGAACAAATAAAAGTAAGATTGGGAACTGTAACAGATGTAAGAAAAGATACATCAGAAACTAATTATTCAATTGATGGAGTAGATTATTCTAGTAAATTAATAATTGGAAAAGTTTCTAATGCAAAATTTATGAAAAATGCAGGAACAGTATTAGGAATTTTTGAATCAAAATGGGGATTCTTATTCTTAATCGTATTGCCAGCACTATTAGCATTCATTAATCAAATAATCGTTGTAATTTCTGGAATAAAGGAAACGAAAGCAAATGAATGAACTTGTCAAAAAAAATATTAAAAAAATAATAATTTTAATATTTTTATTTATGTTTTTTCTACTTATTTATGGAGGGGCAAGAATATATGCGCTTTTTCATAGTGAATTAAATTCAAAGATACAACAAAAAAATGGAAATTGGAATATTATTATTAATAATACAGATGTAACTCAGGGAAAAGACATAAAATTTGATATAGATAGTATTTCAGTTGAAGAAAATGAACATGTTAAAACAGGAACGTTAGCTCCTGGTTTAACTGGACATTTTAATATTATTATTGATCCACAAAATACGGATGTCTCTGTAAAATACGAAATTAGTTTAGATGAAAATGAATTAAAAAATAGTAATTTAATTATAAAGTCTATAAAGGAAAAAAGCGAAGAAAACAAATTAATAAAAGTAGGTCCTAATGATTATGTAGGAGTTATTTTATTAGAAAAAATAAAAAATGGTCAAAAGGATGAAATTACAGTAGAAATAGAATGGTTAGATAATGAGGAAAATAATGAAACAGATATAGAAATTGGACAAAAAAGTGATGCACAATATAAAATTCCTTTGACTGTACATGTTTGCCAATATTTGGGCGAAAATATTGAGGCTTATACCGAACCCTAAAAGTATTATAGGAGAAAAATATGAAAGATAAGAAAGGAAAAATAGGTAATATAATAGGATATATATTAGGATATATATTAGATTTATTATTGATATTAATAACAATATTAATAATAATTGGAATTTATTATATTACTCAGATAAAAATACTAAAAAATGAATATGCTAACATATTCGGATATACTTTTTTTGAAGTTGCAACAGGAAGTATGTCAAATACAATAGAAATTGGTGATGTTGTTATTGTAAAAGTAACCAAAGATGTAGAAAAAAATGAAATTATTGTATATAAAGACGGAAACAATTTTGTAACACATAGATTAATAGAAAATAATGGAGAAAAATTAGTTGCTAAAGGAGATGCGAATAATAGTGAAGATAAGCCGATAACGAAAGAGCAAATTTTGGGAAGAGTTATTTGTATTATTCCTAAACTAGGAATATGGAGAAAAATATTTCTTTCACCTGAAATAATTGGTTTAATCTTGATTTTTATGGTGTTATTAGGAATTGTATTACAAATAACATCAAATAATTCTGATAAAGTAGAGGAGAAGAAATGAATAAGAAACTAAAAAGATTATATATAAAATTAGTAATTCTTATATTGTGTTTTTTTGTTTTTGTTAGAATTGTTACATTAGTTTTATCTAAATATGAAAGTGAAGCTAAGTCTACAGCTAATGTAGATGTTGCTTTTTACTTAATAAATGAAGATTATAAAACTATGACATTAAATTTAGAATCTATATTTCCTCAAAATGATGCATATATATATAATTTCTCTGTTGGAAATATAGAAAAAAATAAAACTGCAGAAATAGATATTATATATAATTTAACAATTAGAACTACAACTAATTTACCATTAACATTTGAATTATATGAAATGATAGGAACTGGTAAAAAAAATATTATAAAAACAAATACAATAGAACAAGATGAATATGGTACATATTTTAGAAAAATAACAACAGATTCTGAAGAATTATATTATAAACAACCAAAAACTAATTTATATCAACTAATTGTATCTTTTCCTGAAAACTATAATACGACAAATTATCAAAACATATTAGATGTATTAGAAATAAATGTTGATTCACAGCAAATGACTTCATAATAAAGGAGAATAGATATGAAAATTAATAGTAAATATACTAAAAGACAAATATTTATAATCGCCCTTATTTTGCTAAATTTTATATCATTTATAATAATATTTGGTAGATATTTAACAAATACAATAAATGATTTTTTTGTTAGAAGTAAAGAATTTTACTTTTTTAGTGATAAGCTTTCAGAAAAAACATCAATATATCAGGTAGATAATTGGTCAGGGGTAGATGATTATATTATTACAATAAATATGAATAGCAGTAATAATAATATAGAAGTGGCATCATATGATATTGGATATGAAATTTCATATACATGCTCAGAAAATGCAATTTGCCAATTGAGTAAAAATGAAGGAACAATACTAGCAAATACTAATTCAGATTATTTTAATTTAACAATTACACCAAATAGACAATTGAATACAGGAGATAAAGTAGTAGTGACTGTAACAGTAAAATCTACAGCACCATATAAGAAAACTATAAGTGGAAAGTTCACATTAGTTGTAGGAAAAGAAAAGTTATCATATCAA
Organism: Clostridium sp. 26_21; assembly: GCA_001915995.1. Taxonomy (GTDB): domain Bacteria; phylum Bacillota; class Clostridia; order TANB77; family CAG-508; genus CAG-269. Next base: position 71,796 of record MNRO01000021.1, on the reverse strand, counting down.
ATAACAGATAGTTCTCAAAATCCATATATGCAATTAAGTATGACAAATACATTGTCATATTATACAGTAAATGAAAGGTTTTCTACATACAATGTTGGAGATAAAATTGATATTGATACATATTTAAAATTATCAACTATAGATAAAGAAAAATGTTATTCAGCACTGGTTGATATAAAGTTTAATCCAAACGAAATTCTTTTTGATGTTACTAATAATGCATATACAGATGCTACAAATATAACAACAACAGTAATTAATGGAAAAACATATATAAATGGTTTTTCTATAAAAATAGATGCAATATCGAGTAAAGAAATAAGATTTTATAAGGTTGACATAAATAAAAACTACAGTTATCCATATGGAACTAATAAGTCGATTGTAAATATAACAAGTAAATAATATAAAAAGTAAGAGAAAGGGATATATGAAATGTCAGTAAACATAATGAATAAATATATAGAAATAACTAGAAAACAAATTTTGACGTATTTAAGACTAATATTTGAAGATTCATATAATAAAAAATATAATGACATATATATAGAAAAATATATTAATACAAGATATTATAATTTTTTTTATGATAATGAAAAAGAAAATAATACAATTAGAAAAACAATATTAGATGAATTAAAAAAAACACAAGAATATATTATATCAAATAATTCTCAAGATAGAGAATTAATAGAACAAATTTATATTTTTTTCTGTTACTTTTTGTATTTTGATAATGTTATATATTGCAAAGAGTTAAAAAATAAAATATCACAAATAGCCAAATTAAGAAAAAGAATTTTAAATAAAGGTGATGAGAGATTTGAAGCAGATTTATGCAAAGAAATGAAGTCAATTAGCTTTGAAAAGGAAGATTTATTATCTAGATTTGATTCAGATGAATTTTTTATAAAATTAACCAATTATTTGAATATAAAAAATGTTTATAAAGTAAAAATTAAGCAGTCAATAAAGTTTCCAATTGAATATAGCGAAATTGCAGTAAACAAAGTATTTAATACAGGACTTATAAATGAAGATAAATTAACTATAGAATATTATTTAATTGTGGTTCAAATTATAAAAGATGTAATAAGACAAAATTTTAGAAAACAATATATAGTAGAATTTGCAGAAACATTATTAACAAAGCCAAAAAAAATAAAAGGATTATTAAATATAATTGATAATGCAGTAGTTCAAGATAAAATAAGTTTAAAAATTAGAAATGAATATTATCTCGAAAATAAAGAAAAAGTTTATGAATTGATGAGAGAAGGGTTTAGATTTGCAATTATATTGGACAATTCTTTTGAAATCAATTATAAAAACATGGAAAATTTAAAGATGTTTAAATATGTATTATTAAATAAAGATTCAAAACATTATTCACAAATAATGAAATTAAATGAAAATGTTAATAATAATATAATTGAAATATAGATAATTAAATTCTAAGAAAAGGAGATAAAAATGGAAACATTTTCAAGATTCTTATATGAATTTTTAAAACAGTTCTTTTCAGGAATTATAACCATAATAAAAAGTATATGGGTAGGAATAACTGAAACACTTAATTTTAAAGCATATCAAACAATATTAGATACATATAAAAATGATTTAACAACACCAGAATGGGTACTTGTTATAATATCACTTTTGTGTATAACAATTTTTATTGTATTAATAGTTGCTCTAATATATTTATTATGTAGAAAATATATGAAATTCAGAAAAAAAGCAATAGATCAAGATGAATTGTTAGAGGAAGTTGCATCATTAAATAAACAAGTTGAAGATTTAATGAAAGAAAAAGAAAAAATAATGGCAATGAAAGTGTCACAATTAGGATTAAAACCAGATGAATCAGCTGAAATAGAGAATGGGCAAGAAAATGAAGATACAACAGATAATCCTGATATAAGATTTTCAAAATTAAATGAAATAGATTTAGAATATGCAAATTATCATCCAATTGATTATGGAAATAATTTTACATTACCAGAACTTTGTAATAATTTTAGAAATTTTGCTGCATCAAAACTTAGATTATATTATAAGCCAGAAATGGTAAGAATATTTATATCTGGATTAGCATCAACAAAACTAATTATATTGCAAGGTATTTCAGGAACAGGAAAAACATCATTAGCATATGCATGGGGAAAATTTATGAGACATGATTCATGTGTTGCATCTGTTCAACCATCATGGAGAGATAGAACTGATATGTTTGGATATTTTAATGAGTTTACAAAAAAATTTAATGAAACAGAAATGTTAAAAGAAATGTATGTAGCTGGATATGTTGATGAAGTTTATACAGTAATATTGGACGAGATGAACTTATCACGTGTAGAATATTATTTTGCTGAAATGTTATCAATTTTGGAAATGCCAAACAGAGATGAATGGATAATCGAATTAGTTCCTAATAGTTGGAAAACAGACCCAAAAAAAATTATTGGTGGAAAGATAAAAGTTCCAGCAAATATGTGGTATATAGGAACAATTAATAATGATGATTCAACATTTGCTGTAACAGATAAGGTATATGATAGGGCAATGCCTATAGATATAAATGATAAGAGTGTACCCTTTGATCCAGTTGATACAGAGGCTCAAGGAATTAATTTTACATATTTGGATTCCTTATTTAAAACAGCAATACAAGAAAATCCAATTTCTCAAGAGACACTTGATAAGATTGAACAAATGGATAATTATGTAATTCAACATTTCCGTATTGCTTTTGGTAACCGTATAGTAGCACATATGAAGAAATTTGTTCCAGTATATGTTGCATGTGGTGGAGATGAGATTGCAGGAGTAGATTATTTTATAGCTAAAAAAATATTAAGAAAATTCGAACAATTAAATATGTCATACATTAGAGATGAAATTGATCCATATATTCAATTTTTAAATACTACATTTGGAAAAAATAAAATGAATGAATGTATAGAATATTTATTAAGATTGAAGAAAATGTCATAATGATTTGGAAGGTGAAAAAAAATTGGAAAATTTAGGAGTAATTAGATTATATGATGAGGCAAATCAAGAAAATACACAAAAATTCATGGATTCTGCTGAATCAACTCTAAAAGTTCAAGTAGATAAGAAAATTATTACTAAAGATACTGAATGGATTGACTTAATGGAAGAAGTAATTCCACATTTAGATATAATATTTAGAAAACCTAATCGTTTTATTGAAAATGAAGAAGAAATAGTAAAAATAGAACAAACAAGAAAAGTATCAGTAGAAACAATTAAACATTTATCTAAAAATACAAACTTTATTCAAAAAATTGATGAAAAAACAGGAGATGTTATACCATCAAGATTATTAAATGTAAGAAAAGAAGAGAGTTTTAATACATATGAAAATCGTTTGATATATACATTGATGCAAAATATTAAATTTTTTATACATAAAAGAAAAGAATTGATTGAACAATCTTTTGATAAAAATAATGATGAACAAGGAAAAAATAATAAACAGTTAGAATATAATGCAAAGTCAAAATTAAATGAAGAAGATGTTGATATAAATGTATCAATAAGTTCAAAATTAAATTCACAAGAAAATGAAAAAAATGATGGAAATGGTATTGTTAATAGAATTGAAGAAATTGAAAAAAAAATAAAAGATGTCGAATCATCAGAAGTATACAAAATATTGGATAAGTTACATGTAATACTAGTAAAGGATCCAGTTAGAAAAACAAATGTTGTTTTAAAAAATGTACATTTTCAATATGCAATGAAACTATGGGAATATTTAAAAGTTAATATGGATGAACAAGCAAATTCATCAGAAGAAAATAGAGATTTTCTGGATAATGGCACTTTGAAGAAAATGATGGATGAAGCATTTCTACTACAATATTTAATAATGAAAACATTAGATGAAGATGAAAAAGAAAAACAAGATACTAAACAAGAAATAAAAGCACTTGTAGTAGAACAGATGCTTGATAAAATAATGGATTGTGACGAAGATATAACAGAAGAACAATTACAACAATTAGTGGCAGAAAAATATGAGGTCATTAAATATAAAAAGATGGCAGTATTACAAGATATTCAAAAAATATTTAAAAAACATATTGAAAAGTATGAAAAAATAGTTGAATAAAAATATATAGTTCTATATAAAAAACAGAAGAAGGATTAAAGAAATGATGAATATTATAAAAAAAATAAAAAATAACAAAATATTACAAATAATATCTAATACAATATATACAATAATTTTTATTATTGTTTTGATGTTATTAATAATGGTAATTTTACAGAGAACAAGTAATAATGAGGTAACAATTGGTGGATATAGAATATTTGTTGTTGCTACAGGAAGCATGGTGCCAGAGTATGAGGTTGGAGATGTTTTGGTATCAAAAGAAGTAGATGCTAGTGAACTTAAAGTTGGCGATAATATTGCATATAAAGGAGCTGTGGGAGGATTCAGTGGAAAAGTCATTACCCATAAAATTAAGTCAATAGATAAAGATGGAGAAAATTATAAAATAATAACACAAGGTATAGCTAATATGGGAGAAGACCCAGAAATAAATCAAACACAAATTTTAGGAAAAATAACATATAAAATAATTACATTAAGTTGGTTTGAAAAAATAGTTTCAAATAATTATGCTTTTTATTGTATTATTTTTATACCAATAGCATTATTAATCTTTAAACAATTTAGAAATTTTATTGGTAATGATGAAGATGATGATGAAAATGAAGAAGAAAAATAATTTTGAAATTCTTTTGTGAGAGGAAGTGAATGAATATGCATAAATTTATAAAAACGATAAAAAGAATAAAAATAAAAAATTTATTAATTTTAATAATATTATTATTGTTCAATACTTATGCATGGTTTATTTATTCTACAAAAGTAAATACAGAGATAACTGCACATGTTAGTTCTTGGAATATTAAGTTTGTTAGTGATAATCAAGAAATAACATCAGATATGACGATTGAAATAGAGAGAATTTTTCCGGGAATGGAAGGAGACAAAAAGTTTGAAAAGATTGTACAAGTAAAGAATCAAGGAGAAAAAAGTGCTATTTTAGGTTATACTATCCGTGAAATAACAATAATGGGAGAAACATATACTATTGGTGGAGAAAATGGTAAAACTGAAGAAGAACTAAATAAGATTCTTGATGAATATCCTTTTAAAATAAAAATTGAAACTAATGATGAAAACTTAAAAGGTGAAAATGGAGAAGGAAAGTTTATAATAAGTCTTGAATGGCCATTTGAATCAGGAAATGATGAGTTAGACACATATTGGGGAAATAAAGCTTATGAGTATTATTCTATACATCCAGACAAAAATTCAGTAGAATTAAAAATAATATTAAATGCATCACAAAAAGCAGAATAAATTATTTATTCTGCCACTTGTGTAAATGATATATTGACATCTAATAGTGCTGGTTTGTCTTCTTTGGCTGATAGTGTATCAGCTTCATTTGTCATTGATGATGTTTCTTCATCATCATTCCAAAGAATATAAACTCTTATTTTCCTTCGTTTAGTATTTGAGTTTAGTAATATAGTATCAGATATTGTTTCATTAAAATTATTAAAATTAATAATTTCTCCATCATCAATAGAATATCCTGTTGAGACTAAATCTTGTACAGAACTCTCTGCATCTGCTGAAACATTAATTTCATATTTAAAGGTTACATCAGCATCAGAAAAGTCAAAATCTAAATCAAAATATCCTGTTGCTGTTGGAGCAATAATTCCGGCAGAAATATTATTATTTCCTTCAAAAACAGGAATTATTGATGAAGAAATATCAGAATTATTTTTTATAGATTTTTTATTAACTGAAATATTCCATTTTGCAATCTTTAAATTAGTTTTTCCTGTTGATGAAGTTAAATATTTTGCATAAATTTGCACAACAGAAAATAAAAGTAGAAGTATAAATATTCCAATTATGAGTAACATAAATTTTTTTCTATTTTTCATAGTTAATCCTCTTTTGTTTTTTTTCTATATTTTAACATATGATAAAATATAAAGCAAGAGAAATAAGAAAGTATTAGATAATTGAAAAGAGATAAGATAAATAACGAAAGGAGAAATATGATATATATCATATAAAAAAGTTATGCCCAAAAAAGATAAAAAATTAGAAAATTATGAAAGTGTAAAGTTAAATTCACAAAAAATTAGAGAAAGAGATATAAAAATAAATGCAATAAAATTGGGATTAATAATAATGTCATTATTTTTAATTATTATTTATTTCCTTTTAACAGCATTTTATGAAGGTGGAGATTTTACAGTTTCATTAGATCCAGCATTTGCTCAAAAAAGTGGACTTATTATGTATGAAAAAGATGGTGAAGATGATAAAAGAATTTTAAAAGCAAAAAAAGCTGAATTTATAGATAATATTTCTATCAAATGGCTTCCACAAGACATAAACAAACAAGGAGAAGGAAGTCATAATGGTGATAATTATTTAGCATATAGTTTCTACATAAAGAATAAAGGTAGTGATGTTGTAAATTATTGGTATGAAATTATTATAGATGATGTAATAAAAAATGCTGATGAAGCAATTAGAGTAATGTTATATAGAAATGATGAACAAACAGTATATGCTAAAGCAAATAGTAAAACAGGAGAAGCTGAAGTAGGAACTAAAATGTTTTATTCAGATAAAGAGGTTGCTGTAGAACAAAGAAAAGATTTTCAACCAGGTGAAGTTGATAAATTTACAATTGTAGTATTTATTGAAGGTGATGATCCAGAATGCTTAGATAATTTAATTGGTGGAGAAATGAAAATGCATATGGATATAACAGAAGAACATATATTACAAGAAAAAAAATAAAATATTACAACAATGTTACATATTTATTACAAAAAAGTAATATAAATTACAATTATATTACTTTTTTTTACAAATGTTGACATTAAAAAAATGATATGTTATTCTTAGAATAGAAATTATAAAGTACAACTAATGAAAAAGTTATACTTAAATGGTTTATAGTTTAGACCTAAAAAACTAAGTATATTGATAAGGAGAAGGAAAAATGAGTAAAAAAACAAAAAGAAAATTTGACTTAAAATCAGCAATATTAATATTATTATTGCTAGCAGCTTTACTAACAGCATCAACTTATGCATGGTTCACTGCAAATAGAGTTGTAACAGTTAGTGATATCGATGTACATATCGATACAAAAGATGGTTTACAAATATCAGCAGATGGTGTAAACTGGAAATCACAATTATCAACAGATGATTTAAAAACAGGATATACTGGATCAAAAAATTTATTGCCAGCAACAATGGAACCAGTATCAACTGTAGGAGATGTTGAGACAGGACTAATGAAAATGTTCTATGGACAAATTGATTCATCAACAGGAGATTATGCAGTATATGCAGATGCAATTGCTGCAGAAACAGCTAATGCAACAGATGGAAAATATGTAGCATTTGATATATTTTTAAAAGTTAATAATGATCAACCTAATATTGTATTAGGAAATAATTCAGCAGTTGTATTTAAAAAAGATGGAACTGGAAAAGAAGGATTACAAAATGCAACTAGAGTAGCATTCTTAAAAGAAGGATGGTCTGATGTTGTTGAAGGTGCAGATGTTTCAGCATATACAGGTCAATGGGAAGCTTCAAGCTTTAGTGTTGCAAAAGATACAGCATTAGATGCTAAAAATACATATATTTGGGAACCAAATTGCAAAACACATAATACAACAGCTTTATCAGTAGCAAATACTTATGGAATATCAACAGCTAATACAATAAAAGCATTTGGTATAAACCAAGTAATTGCAAAAGATAATGCAATAATATTAAAAGATGCAATGAATGGTAGAAAAAATTCAACAGAAGCATCAGAGTACTTTACACAAATTACACCATCATATTCAACAGAAACAGCTATGACAGATGTTTCAAATGCATTTTCATTAAAAGCTGGTGTAACAAAATTAAGAATTTATATGTGGGTTGAAGGACAAGATGTTGACTGTGAAGATACAGTATCAGGTTCTGATATAACATTTAAATTAGAATTTAAACTTCCAGACTAATAAAAACAGGATTTTTTCCAATGTCATTAATTTTATGACATTGGAATTTGTTATTTAAAGGAAAACTACGGGTTAAATCTAATACCAACAATTAAAAAAAGAAGAAATTCCATATAAAAATTTCTTCTTTTTTGGTATAATTTAAGTAGGGAGACATGAATAAAAATGATATAAAATATAGATATAATATTTTAAGAAATTTTATTTATGATAATGATGTAAGAAAAAATGTAGATTAGAGAATAAAGAATATGAAAACAGTTTTGTCCAAAGTAATAATTTACTATTTACAAATAAAGTTTTATGAGATAAAATCTAAATAGTAATTTACTGAGGAGAGGAAAATTATGATAATAGATGGAAAAGAATTAGCGAGAAAAACAAGAGAAAAATTAAAAACAGAATGTGATAATTTAAAAAAAGAAGGAATACTTCCAAAACTTGCGGTTATTATGGTTGGAGATGATAAAGCGTCACAAATATATGTAAAAAACAAAAGTAAGGCATGTCAAGAAATTGGAATAGAATTTGAAGAATATTTTCTAGGAAATGATGTAAAACAAGAAGAGTTAATTGAATTAATTCAAAAATTAAATTATGATAAATCAATTAATGGAATATTATTGCAAAGTCCTATCCCAAATTCGTTAGATATAAATAAAGCATTTAGAACTATATTACCAGAAAAGGATGTTGATGGATTTAATCCTATAAATATTGGAAAATTATGTTTGAATCAAGAAACATTTGTATCATGTACACCATATGGAATTATGAAAATGTTTGAAGAATATAATATTGATTTAACAGGAAAAAATGTAACAATTTTAGGTAGAAGCAATATAGTTGGAAAGCCATTAATACAATGTTGTTTAAACCGAAATGCTACAGTAACTGTATGCCATTCAAAAACCAAAGATTTAAAAGAACATACGAAAAATGCTGATATTGTAATTTCAGCAATAGGAAAAGCAAAATTTGTTACATCAGATATGATAAAAGATGGGGCTGTTGTAATTGATGTTGGAATAAATAGAAATGAAAATGGAAAAATAGTTGGGGATGTTGATTTTGAAAATGTAAATTTAAAAGCAAGCTATATAACACCTGTTCCTGGAGGAGTAGGACCTATGACAATAGCAATGTTAATGAATAATGTTATAAAAGCTACGAATTTACAGAACAAAAGGAGTGAAACTTTATAGAAATAGAAGAAATATCAATAGAATCAAAAGAATATCCACAAAAGTTAAGAAATATATATAATCCACCATTAAAATTATATGTATTAGGAAATAAAACTATACTTAATAATAAAGGTATTGCAATAGTAGGAACTAGAAATTGTACAAAATATGGAGAAAATATTTCATTCAAATTTTCAGAAGAATTAACACAAAAAGAATTTAACATTATAAGTGGATTAGCTTTAGGAATAGATGCATATGCACATTTTGGAAATGTACATGCAAATTTGAAAAGTGAGAATAAAGAAAGATTAGGGAAAACGATTGCTGTACTTGGATGTGGAATAGATAAATTATATCCAAAACAAAATAAAGAATTGGCGAGAAAAATTTTAGAAACTGGAGGATGTATTATAACAGAGTTTCCAAATGGGACAAATCCTAAGAGAGAAAATTTTCCTCAAAGGAATAGAATTATAAGTGGATTATCAGATGGAATATTAGTTGTAGAAGCAGGGAAAAAAAGTGGAGCAGTAATTACTGCTAATTTAGCACTTGAACAAGGAAAGGAAATATTTGCAGTACCTGGAAATATAGATTGTAAACAAAGTGTTGGAACTAACAATCTTATAAAAGATGGTGCATATATGATTACAAATGTAAAAGAGATATTAGAAATTTTATATTAAAGGAGAATTTCAATGGAAGAAGAGAAAATAAATAGAATATTAAAATTAGTAGATATGATAGAAGTTACAAAAGAGAATGAAGAAGATATAAAGAAAATAAAAAACTTAATAACTCAAAAGAAATATCCTGAAATGTTAGAACTATTAAAAAAAGTTACCAATAAAAATGATACAAGAGTAAAAGCAGAAGATGATTCAATTATATTAAAAAAAAATAAAAAAGAAGATAAAAAAGAAAAAATAGAATTAGATGCTAATCAAACAGAAGAAGAAAAAGAACAGGCTCAAATGGAAAAATTAATGGAAAAGTTAAGCCAGGAAAAAGAAGAAGAAGATTATGAATATCCAGAAAAATTATCCAATAAAATACTTGAAGAAACATACATAAGTTTATTATTAGCAAATCCAAAAGCAATAGCAATGTACTATATAGAAAAAAAAGATTGCTATTTTGAAAGTGCTTTATTATTAAATATATATAAAAGTATTTTATTTACAGAAGGTGAAGCATATGCACCACAGGTTGCTAAAGATGAATTTAATTACGCAAAGGAAAATTATAAGATATTTCAAAGTAAAAAGAGGTTGTTAGAAAAGGGAAAAAATAGCAAAAAAAATTTTGAAAAGGTATATGTAGAGCTAAGAAAATTATTTGAAATAAGAAAGGGGTATACAACAAGCCCTATAAAAGAAACTCAAAAGCAAATTGAAGAGATAGTTGATTATGAATTATATGATAGAATGACTATTCAAGAAGTTAAAGATGCAATTATTCAAATAACAACTACAGAAAAATTTAAAAGATCTGTTTTAAGCAATGATATAACGAAGTTTTTATTGTCTGGAGAAAATAATTTGAATTCAGGATTGAGTTTACCATTTCCAATTTTAAGTGATGTATTTAAGGGAATAAGAAAAGGTGAAACAATGTCATATGCAATGCCATCAAATTCAGGAAAAAGTAGATTCACAATAGATTTGGCAGCATATATTGCATATAAACATAATAAAAAAGTATTAATAGTTTCTAATGAAATGTCTGAAGAAAAGATGAAACTATGTTTAATAACAACAATTGTTAATAATAAAGAGATTCAAAAATTACATGGACATAAATTAAGAATATCAGAAGGAGAGATATTAGAATTTAAATATAAGCCTGATGAAAATTCAAATGTAGAAACAGATGAGTATGGATATGTATTAAGAAAAGAAAATGAGGAGTTAGCAAACTTTACTAAAAGATTATTAGAGAATTCAACACAATTTAAAGAAGTACTAGAAGTAACGAAGTGGATACAAGAGCAAAAAGAAAATCAAATATTTTTTGTTAATATTACAGATCATACAAATGATGAACTAGAAAAGATAATTTTAAATTATTATTATAAAGAAAAAATTGAATATATGTTTTATGATACTTTAAAACCAGATACAGAAAACATAGGAAATAGTGAAGAATTAAAGAAAACAGCAACAATATTATCTAATTTAGCACAGAATTTGAATATATTTATAGGATCATCTTTACAATTAACAGAAAGTAATAAATCACCATTAAATCTTGATGTAAATGATTTAGCCGCTTGTAGAACAGTAAAAGAAGTATTAGATACATTATGTTTAATAAAACAGATTCATAATGAAGACTTAAAATTGTATGAATATTCAAAAGAAGAAGTTTCAACTGAAACATTTGAACTAGAACGATTTGAAGATCCTGATGTAAGATATTATGCTTGTGTTGTTGATAAGAATAGAGCTGGAGCAAAACCAAAGGTTGTTTTTAGATTAAATTTAGCTTATAATGAATGGGAAGAATTAGGGTATATAAGATTAAAAACAAATAAAGAAGATTAGAATATAGAAAGATTAAGAATGTTCTAAAAAAACCACTATAGGAATACAATTTAACAAAAAAGTATTCTTATGGGGGTTTGACAAAATGAAAGGTATATCAATAGATGAACGTGCAATAAAATTTGCACATTATATAATAAATTCGAAAGATACAGTAAGAGGTACAGCAAAAATATTTGGAATAAGTAAAAGCACAGTACACAAAGATGTAACAGAAAGGTTAAAAAAAATAAATCCAAGTTTAGCAAAAGAAGTAAGAGAAATACTGAATGAAAATAAAGCAGAAAGGCACATAAGAGGTGGAATGGCAACAAAAGCTAAATATGAAAAATGTCATTGTTTATCTATTGACAATAAATAATAATTATTAGTATAATAATTATAAAATATTGAAAGGAGCAAAAGAAAAAATGAATGTTAGACTAGAAGATGAACATGAAAAAAAGAAAAAAATGAGAAACATATATATTTTGATAATTACTATATGTGTGATATCTATATTAGCAGCAATTATAATTCAAATCGTAAAAAATATTCCGAAAGAGGAAAAAATAATAGATACAAGTAAAATAAAAAATTCAGTAGAAGAATTTGAAAAAATATTTACTAATGAAGTTAATTATTTAAAAAATAATGAATATAAAATAGATAAAATAGATCAATCAAAACAAATAGTTTATACTGGATATTCAAATAAAGTAACAAAAGTTAGTGATTACAATATTGATGTAAATATACCTTATATAAATATAAGAAATACAACAATAGAAAAATTTAATGGAGACATAAAAAATCAATTTGAAAAAAAGGCTAAGGATATATTGAATACACAAAATCAAAATACAATATATATTGTAGATTATAGTGCATATGTAACTAACAATATTTTATCTATTGTTGTAAAGGCAAGATTAAAAGAAGGAGAAAATCCAGAAAGAGTTATTGTTCATACATATAATTATGACTTAACAAATCAAAAAGAAATGTCATTTGAAGATTTATTAAATTTTAGAAAAATTACAAGACAAGATGCTGGAAATACTATTAAATCAGAAATAAAAAGTATTGAAAAAACAATAAATGAATTGTCAGAAGCTGGATACCAAGTTTATAGAAGAGACTCAACTAGTGATATATACAAATTAGACAATATTACAGAATATTTTATTGGAAAAGATAATGTAATATATGTAGTATTTGCATATGGAAATCAAAATAAAACAAGTGAAATAGATATTATTGCAATGTAAAACAAGTACATTTTGTACTTGTTTTTTTATAGTATAAAGCTATAAAAACTATTAAAATACATAGACATTTAAAATTATTTATGATATTATAAAAAAGTATAAAAAGATGAAAGGATAAGAAAAATGAATTTTAATGATTTAAAAACATCAGAGCTAATAGAAATATATAAAAAAATTGATGAATTTGTAAAATTTTTGGAAAAAGAACAAAAGAAAAACGAAAAATAGGAGGCTTTACAATGTCAAAAAAAACAAAAGAAATGTTAGAGAAAATAGATGCAAGTAAAGAAGTATTAGCAACAATGCCACAAAACAATGTGAAAAACATTAAGATTTATAAAGAAAAAATACAAGAATTAAAAGAAGAATATCAAAAATATAAAATTGAAGTCGAAAATAAATTACAAAAAAGATATCAAAATGCAATAACATGTAAAGAAAATGAAGAAGAAAAAGTTTTTCAGAAAAAGTTAGATGCAACAAATTGGATATTAGAAATGTTAGATTCAATAAAAACATCTTACGAAAAAATGGGGTTAGATAAATCTATATATGTAATTTCAAGATATTATAAGGATAATTTAGAAAATGTAAATAATCAGATAGGACAATGTATTGAAAAATTTGAAAAAGTAGGAATTCAAATAACATTGGAAGATTTTGAATATAGTATATATGTTCAAGAATATATGAAAGTTTTTTTTCAAGAAATTAATGAAAACGGTGCAAATTCTGAAAAATTAAAGAAAAAATTTGATGAAATTTATTGGAAATGTCCAGAACTATTAATGCATATAGAACTTAATTTGAGAAATATTTATTTGAAATATCAACAAGCAATTGATAAGTTTTATGAAATTGAAAAATCAAATAAATTAAATCAAATAAAAATAACGCCAGAAGAAATAAAGAAAATGAACATAAATATAAAAAAACAACTAATAGAAGTAAAAGAGAATGATGTAAAAAGAATTCAACAAGAGTTTTTAGACGGAAAATTAAATGTTAAGAATTTTGCTGATTCTAAAATAAGATTAAATATTCAAAAGATATTAGCAGAAAATCTAATTGACGAAATTTATGAAAATAAAGAAATACAAGAAAATATAAATAAATTTTTAAATAGTTTGATTGAATATTATTATTATATGCAATTTGAATTTATAATAAATGATATAAAAAAACATTATAAAGAAAAAGAAAATTATAAAAAAATATATGATAATACCAAAAAAGAAATAGAAAAATTAGAAAAAAATTTAAAAAAACTAAATAAAAAAGTTACTAGAAAAGGTTTGTTTAGAATAAAGAATGTGAGCTATAAACAAACACCAGAAATAAAGGAAACAATACAAAAAATTAAAGAAAAATATAAACAATTAGATAAAAACAAATTTTATAATAAGATTTATACAGAATTAAATAATAATTCAACATTATATGATGCATTAAATTTAGCTAATTCTTATTATGTTTATTTAACATCATGTATTATTGAAAATTTTGAAAATATAACACAAGAAGAAATTGATGAAAAAATAAAAAAATTACATAAATATATAGATAACCCATTTAATACTATTATAAATAATACAAATCTTCTTGATGATAAAGATTTAGCATTAATTATAAAAGATAGATATAAATTATTAAATTTTAAAATAGAAAAAGAAGATTTTGAATTAAGTAATCTTAAATCATATATAGATAACTTAAAAAATATAAAGACATCAATAATATTGAAAAATGCAAAATTGAATATAGAGGATATAGAACAACTTTGTGAAATAAAAAAAATGTTACAATTGTAGTGGAGTATTATATAAATGAAAAGAAAAAATAAAAATTTTATAATAATTTTAATAATTTTAATTATATTAATAATTGTTGGATTAAAAGCTTTTAATAATTCTAAAGCAAATAAAACAATAGAAATAACAGCTAATTTTAAAGATATTGAAGGATTAGTATCTGATGAAAAAATGACATTAGTAGCTAGTAATGACGGTGAAAATGGAATGGCTATTATTTTGCCAGAAATTGTTAATGAAAAAAAAGTAAAAAAATATATAATAACAAAAAAAGACATTTCTAATGAAAATATAAAAGATACAATTAATACTAAAACAGAAACAATGGCTACAAGTAATATAAAGACAGAAAATGCTCAAACAGAAATAACAATTACGAAAAGTACAGAAACAGAAAATACCAAATCAGAAGCAATAGTTACAAAAAGTACAGAGACAGAAAATACCAAATCAGAAGCAATAGTTACAAAAAATACAGAGACAGAAAATAGCAAATCAGAAGCAACAGTTACCAAAAATACAAAAACAGAAAATATCAAATCAGAAGCAACAGTTACGAAAAGTACAGAGACAGAAAATACCAAATCAGAAGCAACAGTTACCAAAAATACAGAAACAAAAAATACCAAATCAGAAGCAACAGTTACGAAAAGTACAGAGACAGAAAATACTCAAACTGAAGCAACAATTATAAATAATACTGAAAATTTTATAACAGAAACAACCAAAGAAGATGTTAAGACAGAAAATATTGAAAAAAATCCGGGAGAAAAAATTTATTTAACACAAGAAGAACTGAAAAATTTGGAGATAACATTAGAAATTAATTATGATATGATAAAAGAAGATTCACAAATTTTGTACAATAAGCAAATTAATTATAATGATGAAGATAAGAATGAATTATTAACAGTTTCTGGATATATGTTATTAGATACTCAATTAAAAGTATCAGACGTAGATATAACTAAAGAATTAGAGCAAAAATTAGAGCAAGATTATAGTGATTATAATTGTGTTCGGAAATTATAACATAAATTTAATATCAAATAATGAAAAATATGATATAAGAAAATATAATCAAAAACTTAATATGTCATTTACAGTTAATCAAGGAATGAATTATATTGTTCTTGAAATTGATAGTAATAATAAGATAAATCAAAAATTAAAATTAGAGGCTCAAGATAAAGAAATTCAATTTGAAGCAGAAGAAATTTATCCATATTTATTATTGGAAGAGAAAAAAGATTTAGCATTATATATTAATGAAATCATTGAAGAACAAGATGATACAAAATTGGAAATAGATGATTATGAAAAAGATAAGAATTATTATATAGGTTTAAATTATACTGAAAATGATAATAAAACAAGTCTAGAAAAATATACTGAAGATAATTTGAAAAAAGTAATAATAAATTATTATGGATATGATTATAATTTAACTGAATTTGTAAAACCAAAAAAATATGATATTTCTATAAATGCATCTGCACAATTGTCATCTAAAGGGAATATAACATCTCAAAGAGAAAATAGGAGAACATATTATAGTAGAACAGATACAATTAAAATAAAAGTATCTGGCATAAATAAAATAAGGGAACAATATCCAGAATTCAGAGCAAATTCAACATGGAAACTTAATATCTTTTCACCAAATAATAGTTTTTCTAATTATTTTTATGAGACAGGAACTACAGCGGCTAATGCCAACAATGGAATAAGTGTATCATTAAGCAATAATATATTAAATGTAACAGGAAATGATTCAACATTTTTAGAAAACGGTGATGATGAAGTTACAATTTCTTTTTCAATTACATTTCGTAATACTAGTCAAAATAATATTAATAATATTAATTATAGTAATCTTACAACAGAACAATTACAAACAATAATAACAGTTGGTGATTATACTCCATATGGAACTATATCAGATACAGAGCAACAAATATTAGTTTCATATAATAAGTGTATTCCAGTAGATGAAAATGGTAATATAACATTAAAATTAATAGATAATCCATTTTTTAATAGACCATTAGAAATGGGATTTAATGGGTGGAAAACGAATAATACCAAATATTCAAAAAATATAAGCACTAATAAAAATACATATGAACAAACATTAACAACAAATTTAAATAATATAAAAAATGAAAAAGGAGAATATATAATAGATTTATATCCTGATTGGATAACTGCTAATATTGTATTTGTTAGCTCATCGGGAAATAGTAATAATGATGGGAAAACAACAAGTACACCAATAATCAATGATTGGAATACTATAAATACAAAATTAAATGCCAATAAGAAAAATGCAACCAATGCATCAAGTAGAGAAGTAAATATTGTTGTATTAATGAATGGAACACTAAATATAACAGGATTAACAGGGCCAAATACACCATATACTTTGACTAGTTTATATGATGGTGTAAATTATGGGAATTCGAATACATATTTAAATGTAGGTAGTTCAAATGTTACTTTAGATAGTGACTTACAATTAGATTATGTATATGTTTATTCAAGTTCAACATATTTATCTCCAAGAGGTACATTTGATGGAACAACATCAGTTACACCATGTATTTATGGAAATATGTACAATTTAAGAATTGGAAGAGGTGTTATGCCAACAAATTCTAATAATTGTACATGGGGTCAAGTACAAGGAGGATATTATAATAATAACAAATCTGAATATAAATTAGTAATTGAATCTGGAAAATATTATACAACACAATTATATAGAGCAGGATCAGATTCAAATGCTTATAAATCAGTAACTGCTAATGGAATTTTAGTTATAGGATCAGATATAGACAGAAAAGAAAATAATAATGAAAATTTACGTATATATAGTAGAATTGCATCAAAAACAACGACTGCAACAAATTATCCATATAAAGATGAAGATGATGAGTCATTAATAACCAAAATGATTATAAAAAGTGGGTCAATAGGTGTAGATTATTTTGATAGAGCAGATACAAGTGATGGAAGTGAAAGAAATTATGCTGGAATATATGTTGGAGGATATGGACAGACTGGATATGATAAGTCAGATAGAAAAATCATTGTTGAAGGCGGAAATATAGCAAATATTATAGGAGGATTAAATGTTGACAGTTCTGATATGTATAAAACATATATATATGTAAAAGACGGTAATATTTATAATATTACTGGAGGAGCTGGATATACACATACATATGGAAATAGGATAATTCAAGTAACAGGAGGATGTATAAAGTATAGTATAAGTGGAGGATCTAATGGAGTTGCAGCAAGTTCTTCAAGTAATAATGGACAATTAACAGGAGAGACATTAATATATATTGGAGGAAATGCAGAAATAGGCGCTTCATATACAATAGATGATTTGGGCAATAAAAATATTACTGAAACTGATGTAAATTCTGTGTTATATGGAGTTAATGCAGGAAATGTTTGTGGAGGAGCTAATGGAAATAGTAGTTATGCTGGGCAAACAGATGGATCATATATAATTATAGATGGAAATGCAGTAATACATAATAATGTATTTGGTGGAGGAAATTATGGAATTATAGGAGCTCCAACAGGTACACGGTGGAAAAGCAGTAATAAAATTGAATAATGAAAGTGCAAATTTTACAGTAAACAAGGAATATTTAATTGCAACATCAACAACTTCAGGAGATGGAATTTCAACAGATGGATATAATATTACAAATGAGTCAATTTCAACATCATCAATACCAAGTGATTCTGCAAAATGGATATTTGAAAATGCAGGTGGAAATAAGTATTATATAAAGAATGCTATAACAGGAGGATACTTATATTTAACTAATTTTAATACATGGTGGGATGCAACAGCAGACCTACAAATAAGTACCACAAATAAAACAGCTTTTTTAATACAAGGAAGTAGTTCAAAAACTGTAACATATCAATATACAAGTTCTGGTGGTTGGTGGGGACAACAAGATTATACTTTTTATTTAAGTTATAGTAATGGTTGGGAAGTTTCAACAAGCACTTATGGAAGCAATAATTTGTATTTTTTGACATATGAAAAAATAAATTCAGAAAATACTGAAGATATGGGAACAGTTGTTAATATTAACCAATTAGGTGGAACTGTAAAAAATAATATTTTTGGAGGAGCTAATCAAAATAACATTTATGGAACTGTTAAAATTAATATAGAAAATGGAAATATAAATGGAATTCTTTATGGAGGTTCAAATTTAAAAGGAACAATCTTAGGTTCAGCATTAATTAATATTACAGGAGGAAATTTAGGAAGTAAGAGTACATCTTCAACGATTGATTATACAACAATTGACAGAGTCTTTGGAGGTGGTCTTGGACAAAATACTAATATTAATGGAAGAGTTTTATTAGATTTAAATGATAAAAACAATGAGTTGTGTATTTATGGAAATGTATATGGTGGAAGTTCACTTGGAAGTGTTTCAGGAAATATTACATTAAACTTAAATGACATATATTCTTCTCAGAATAATATAAAATTGATTGGAAATATATTTGGAGGAGGAAAAGGAAACAATTCGATAGCAGCTCAAGTAAATGGTAATGTTAATGTAAATATAGATGGTAGTAATCTAAATGAATGTAGTGTATTTGGATCAAGTAATATTAATGGTGAAATAGCTGGAAAAATAATAGTAAAAATAGGAGAAAATAACTCATCAACAATATATGCTGTATATGGTGGTGGAAATGAAGCTGAAGTAAGCACAAAAACTCAAAATGTATATGTATATTTATTAAAAAATGCAATTGTTACAAATGCATTTAATGGAGGGAAATCAGCAGATTTATTGTCAAATGGAAAGGCAGATACATCACGTGGGATATATCTTCAAGGTGGAAGAGTTCAAAATATATATGGAGGATCTGATTCCTCAGGAACTGTAACATCAAGTAATGTTTTTATAGAAACTGGAAAAGTAACTAATGTATATGGCGGAAATAACCAAGGTGGAACGACTAATATATCAAATGTATATGTGACAGGAGGAAATATTGAGAAAATATATGGTGGAGGAGAGAAGGCTGAAACTGAAGAATCAAATATAGAAATAACATCAGGAATAATTGATTATGTATTTGGTGGTGGAAATCAAGCAGGGGTTACAACTACAAATGTTTTAATTAATGGAGGAAATATTACAAATGTGTTTGGAGGTTCAAATACAAGTGGAAATGTAATAACTTCAAATGTAACAACAAATTCAGGAGCCAATAATTCAGAAGATGGTTTAGTGATGACTGTAAAAACAACAGTAGAAGATTCTGGTTGGAGAAAAAATCAATATCCAGATTATCCAACATATGCAAAATTAGAAGTAACATACACAAATAATTCAAATGAAGATATAACAACATGGAATTCTAGTGTTGTAGCAGAAAATTCGATATTATATAGTAATTATTCTGGATCTGAAATTGAAGCAAAAGATGGTATATATACATTAACAGAGAAAAATAAATGGGATTCAGCACATCCAGTAAAAATTTCAGCAGGTGGAACATATTCAATTACATTTGAAATATTATCAAAACAAAGTATAGAAGAATTTACAATAGGATATGCAATATCAGGACAAGACTCAAATGGAAATTCATCAAGTTATAATAAGAGTGTTATTTCAAATGTATATGGAGGAAATAACCAAGGTGGTATAACTGAAACATCAAATGTTACAATTAATGGAGAAGGAGTTCAAGATGTATATGGAGGAGGAAACCAGGCTGTAACAAATGAAACAAATGTCACTATAAATGGTAAAGTTGATAAAAGAGTATATGGAGGAGGAAACCAAGCAGGTGTAAATACAAATACAAATGTAACACTTTTAGGAGCAACAATAGAAGATAATGTTTATGGTGGAGGAAATGAAGGAATTGTTACACAAAATACATATGTAAATGTAAAAAATTCTACATTAAATAATAGTTTATATGCAGGAGGAAATGGTATTTCTGCAATTGTATATGGAAATACAAATCTAATAATGCAAGGAACAAATAATGTTGCAAAAAATGTATTTGGAGGAGGAAATCAAGCTGCAACAGGAACAGATGAAAAAGATAATTCTTCAAGTACAGTAAACATAGTAGGAGCAACAATTGGAGGAAATGTATATGGTGGTGCAAATACATCTGTAGTATATGGAACAACACAAACAAATATTGGATATAATGCAGTTGGAGACACAGCACTTGAGATAGGAAATATTGAAATAAAAGGAACTGTATTCGGTGGAGGAGAAGCAAATGCGTCAGGTTCTGAAGTATATGATTTCTCATTTATAAGTGTAACAAAAGGAATAAATATCGAAATTGATGGTAAAGAGCATACCAAATTTTCTATAACAGGAAGTATATTTGGTTCAGGAAATGCATCAAGTACAAGTGGAAAGAGCTATATAAATATAAACAATTATGGAACAGTAGATAATCCTCAAAGTAATATATCTATAC
Organism: Clostridium sp. 26_21; assembly: GCA_001915995.1. Taxonomy (GTDB): domain Bacteria; phylum Bacillota; class Clostridia; order TANB77; family CAG-508; genus CAG-269. Next base: position 50,372 of record MNRO01000021.1, on the reverse strand, counting down.
AAAGAGCTGATTGTGCAACAATAAATAATTCTGCAATATCATTATCAGGAGCTACAGATAGAACAAATGAATACTCGGCAGTATTTTTCTCATTAAGTAGAGTTGACCAAGTAAAATTAAAAAATAATTCAGTATTATATTTATGTAATGGTGCAAATCTATTAAAAAGTTTAGATAGTTTAGTTGATAATAATGGAGTAGAAGAAAAAGCTGTTGTTACAATAAATCCAGATACAGGAGAAGTAACAAAAAGAAATGTTGATAATAGAATATATATGTTAGAGGGCAAAAATCTAAATGTTGCAACAAATGAACAAGCTACAGCATATGGGCAAGTTCATGGAATGTTTTTCTTAGGATTATTTACAAGTAGAAAAAGTCCAGGAACAAGTACAGGATTTTATCATAGAGGATATGAAAATGGTGATGTGATAACAAATGCGGGAACATTTTCATCAAACTCTTATGTAATGGCACAACATATGACAGAACATGATATAACAATAGATGGATTTTATACAAATTATAATAAAGATGGAAAAATCAATGTTAATTATGTTGATACAACACCAAAAGATGATGTTTACTATATATGGCTAGTTGGAGAAGAATTAGATGTTACAAAATTCCAAGTTGAACTATCTGCATCAAAATATGCTACATTAGGAACTTATGAACTATTATTAAAAGGATTTTCAAATCCAAACTTAAAATTTTCAATGAATGGTTTTTCATCAGGTTTAGCAGATGGAATATCACTTGTAGATCCAGATGAGATAAAAGCAATAGAGCCAGATGACGAGAAAGCAAACAGTGTATATGGATTATCAATAAGAACTGGTAATATAGGATGGCAAACAAAAGGAACAACTAAATTTTTAACACAAAATGGAGGTTCTTATATTGGTATGAATGACTATGATAAAGATAACTCATCATATACTCCAACACTAAATATATGTTTTTACCATTCAGAAAATATAACAGTAAAACAAGCTTTAGGAGATGTAAGAATAAGATTACAAGTATTAACACCAATTGATGATTTGAATTATAGTTTATCATATATTGATATTGAAATTACATTATCAAGTGCATTATATCAAAATGACTTTTATGAAGCGGCAATTACACCAGGACAAGAATACGGATTATTCACCACTACAGAAACAGCAATAACAAATAAGAGTGTATTTTCAACATATTATTCATTATTTATTGAAGAATTTTCAAAATCAAAGTATTTTGCAAATTACCAAATAGATAAAAGAGTTTTAGTATCAAGAGATGTAGACAGCAACCCATATTCTTTTCCAGAAAACACTAAAATAACAATGTTAGATATGGTAACAAATAAATATTATTATTATATAGTAACATCAGATGATGTGAAAAATAATAAATATATATATCATTTATCAGATTTTATGGTAATGGGAAGCAATGACAGTAAATTTGATGAAGCAGAAGCATGTAAAAAGTATTATAACCAAGACAAAGATCTGATATATGAAAACTTTATATTCCATATAAATTTTGCAGATACCAATATAACTGAAAACATAGACAGAAATTCATTGTTAATGGAATTACAAGATACAGAAGGCCAAACATTATTAGGAGTATTAGGTATTCAAAGAGATAGTATGGTATATACAGTATATACTGGAACAGAAGCAACAATAAAGCTTGATGCTAATTTAGCACCTGAAACATTATATTTAGGAAAAACATTAGACTTAAATGTAATTACAAAATTTACACAAGTAATTGTAGATTCAAGAACAGTATATGATACATCATATTTTGATAAAAAACTTGGAATAAAGATAAGTATATATGACTCAAATGGTAACCATCTAAATCTAGACAGTTTATTTGGAATAAATTTTGAATTAAATGGAAAACTGTACTATCCAAGAATAGATGGAACAACAAGAATAAATATAGCAGATAAAGTAACAGATGTATTAGCAAAACTGAAAATGAATACAAGTGGAAATACTACATTAGCATCAGGAAATTATAAAATTGTTATTGAATCATTTGGTTCAGCAGATGGAATATATTATGGATTAACTGCATCAGACAAAATAGAACTTGATTTAAGAGTAATAAATTCATCATATGGATTAAAAATAACAAATAAGGATGAATCAAAGATAATAAATAAAAAAACAGGAAAAAATAAAGAAGATACAAATTTAGTAACATGTACAGTTGAATATTCATCAAAATTTACAAATCCAAATATAACAGTATCATTATATAGGAGAGATTATTCAGAAGAATATTCACAAAATTATACATTAGTTGATTTGCAAGATTATGTGTCAGACAATCTTGTAACAACAAATAAAGAAAAAGAATATTTAGTGTCAGATTCACCAAAAGCTATAATGACAAATAATTATACACTTAAAGAAAATTTAAAAACAGGAACATATAAGATTGTATATAAATTATATGATGAAGAAACATATGTTGGAGAAGCATTTGACTATATAATAATAAAATAACTTATGAGGAGAAATGAAATGAGATATGACATAGAGGCAATAAATAAAAGAAAAAAAAATGTAGAAATTTTTAAAAGAATAATAGGTGTCATTTTAATTATATTAATTTATAATATAATATTAATATTCATTTCTTCTGATAATTTTAATATAGGAATAAATTTATTTGGATATAAATCATATATAATAACTTCAAAAAGTATGGAACCATCAATACATTTTGGTGATGTAATACTAGTAAAAAAATGTAAAGAAAATAAGCTAAATATAGGTGATATAATAACATTTAAAAATAATAACGAAGTTATTACACATAGAATATTAGAAATAGAAAAAAGCGAAGGAAAAGAAACATTATATATAACAAAAGGTGACAATAATAATACTGAAGATATAGGAAAAGTAACATTTTCGAGTATTATAGGTAAAAGTGTTTTAATAATACCATATTTAGGAAAAATAATTATGGCTATTGATAATAAATTAATATTTCTCATAATTATTCTTATAATATTGATTTTAGTTTTTATGAAAATACAAAAACAAGAAAAAATAGAAAATAGGAGAGAAAAGAAGAGAATTGAAAATGAAAAAAGTAAAAAATAAAATTATTATAACTATTTTTAAAATAATATTATCAATAATTGTAGTATATAATGTATGTTTTTTTATAAATACAACCATAACTAAAAAAGATTATTTTAGTATATTTGGAAAAAGTTTTTTCTATGTTAATACTAAGACAATGGAACCAGATTTGAAAAAATATAATTTTATTATAGTAAAACAAAGTAAAAATGAATATGAAGATAATGATATAATTATATATGAAACAAGTAATCAGATAAAAATTGGAAAAATTATAGAGACTAAAATTGAAAATGATAAAAAATGTTATATTGTAAAGGCAAATACAAATTATTATCCAGAAAAGGTTAAAGTTGGTCATATAATTGGAAAGAAAATTTTTAGAATTCCATTATTGGGATTATTATTAAAGATTGTTCAAGGAAAATTTATTACTATTATAATTGGTTTTTCACTAATATTTTTGCTTTTTTATAATAGATATAAATATTTGAAAAGTTTAGAAAGAAAAAGAAAGAAAAAAAAGCAAAATGATAATTATTGGAACGAATAAAAGATTTAAGAAGAATTTCTTAAATCTTTTTTAATGTCATTTAATAGTCACTTATAACATTATATAATAAAACTAGAAAAATAAAAAGAAAGGAGTTCGTATAATGTAGCATTTCATTGTACGAGGAAATTAAATGGAAATATTAAAAGTTGAAAACTTATGTAAGCAATATGGAAAAGGAGAAAATAAAGTAACAGCATTAGATAATGTTTCATTTACAGTAAATAAAGGTGAATTTGTAGCAATAGTAGGAGCATCAGGAAGCGGAAAATCAACACTATTACATTTAATAGGAGGAGTTGATAGACCAACAAGTGGAAAAGTATTTATAGACGGAAAAGATATTTATAAATTTAATGATGATGAACTAGCAATATTTAGAAGAAGACAAGTTGGATTAATATATCAATTTTATAATTTAATACCAATATTAAATGTAGAAGAAAATATCACATTACCATTAAAATTAGATAACAGAAATATAGATAAACAAAGGCTTGATGAATTAATAAAAGTATTAGGATTAGAAGAAAGAAGAACACATTTACCAAATGAATTATCAGGAGGTCAACAACAAAGAACATCAATAGGAAGAGCAATGATAACAAATCCAGCAATTATATTAGCAGATGAGCCAACAGGAAATTTGGATTCTAAAGCAAGTGATGAAATTGTAGCATTATTAAAAAAATCAAATAAAGATTATAAACAAACAATAATAATGATAACACACAATCTAGAAATAGCAAAAGTTGCAGATAGAATTATAAAAATTGAAGATGGAAAAATTGTTGAGGAGGTGTAATAAATGAACATTCTTACAAGTTTATCTATCAGAAATTTAAAATTAAATAAAAAAAGAACAATAAGTACAATAATAGGAATAATATTATCAGTAGCATTAATATGTGCTGTTGCAAGTATGGGAATGAGTTTTCAAGCAACATTAGTAGAAAATGCAAAAAATCAATCAGGATATTGGCATTTGAAGTTAGAAAATGTTAATGATGAAGAAATAAAAGATATACAAAATAATAGAGATGTAAAAGATATATTTGCAATAAAAGTATGTGGATATTCAATTTTACAAGGAAGTCAAAATGAGTATAAACCTTATGCAAGATTAATTTCTATGAATGAAAGTTCATTTAAAGATTTGCATTTTGAATTAATAGAAGGAAGATTTCCAGTTAATAATAATGAAGTAGTAATTAGTAAAACGATAATGGCAAATGGAAAAGTAGAATACAAAATAGGAGACACAATCAATTTAAATGTTGGAACAAGAAGTATAAAACCAGGAGTTAATGAAAAAGAATATGATAATATATATGATGCAGAAGAGATAATAAATGCAACAAATTATTCATTTAAAATAGTAGGAATCATAGAAAGACCAGATACAAGTTTTGAAAAATATTCAGAGCCAGGATATACTGTAATTACAACAGGAATAAGTACAGGAAGATCTGATTTATATATAAGTTTAAAATCACCAAAAAATTATAAAGAGACAATACCTCAAATACTAGGAATTCAAAGTTATGAAAGTTTGTCAAAAAATGATACTGAGACCAAATATGATTATACTTTAAATAAAGAATTATTAAGATGGGAAGCATTTGCATTTTCAGATTCAACAGTTACTATGTTATATTCAGTAATTGGAGTAGTAATAGTAATAATATTATTTACAAGTATATTTTGTATAAGAAATTCATTTGCAATATCAATAACAGAAAAAATAAAAATGTATTCAATGCTTGCAAGTGTTGGAGCAACTAAAAGACAAATAAGAAAAAATGTAATACAAGAAGGATTAATATTAGGATTAATAGGAATACCTTTAGGAATACTATCAGGATTTTTTGCAGTATTTGTATTAATACAAATAGTAAATTCACTTTTAGGTGATTATTTATTACAACATGTTGATGGATTAGTATTTAAAATATCAATATTACCAATTATTTTATCAGCAGTATTAGGATTTGTAACAATATATTTATCATCAATAACATCTGCTATAAAAGCAAGTAGAGTAAGTCCAATAGAAGGATTAAGAGGTTCTAAAGATATAAAACTAAATTCAAAAAAATTAAAAGTACCAAAGATTATATCAAAATTATTTAAAACTGGTGGAGAATTAGCATACAAAAACTTAAAGAGAAGTAAGAAAAAATATAGAACAACAATTATATCAATTGCAGTAAGCATATTTGTATTTATCACAATGAATTCATTTATAGTGAATATGTTCCAAGAATCACAAAATTATTATAAAGACTATGATTATAATATACAATTAAATGTTGGAAAAGTATCAAATGAAGAAATAGATAGAATAATTTCATTAGATAATATAGAAAAATATTCAATATTGTATAGTTTAAATAATGGAGATATAAAAATAAAAGATATTGATAAAATTAATTTAGCTTCTGGTACATTGTCAGAAGAAGGATATTATGATGAAGAAAATGAAGAATTCATAGAGACAGGGGAGAAATATTCAGCATTACAAATTATGGCATTAGATAGTGATTCATTTAAAAGATATGTAAATAAAATTGGTGCTAAATATGATAAAGTAAAAGATAAAGGAATATTGTGTGACGAAGTAAGTTGGATAGAAGATGGTCAAGTAAAAAATGGAAGAAAATATAAATACAATGTTGGAGATATAATAGAAGGAAAAGATTACAATGATAAACAACGTTCAGTAGAAGTTGGTGCAATTTCAACAATTAAACCAGATGGAATTGATAGAAGTTATTATGAAGGTGGATATTTAATTTTAGATATATCACAATTAGAAAATGAGGAAAAGCCAGTATATAATACAGTAACAATACAATCAAATAATCCAGACCAACTAGAGAAAGATATAGATGCTTTACATTTAGATATTAGAATTTATAATATTGATGCATCTGCCAAAGAAGAAAGTGCAATGGTATTAGTAACAAAAATATTCTTATATGGATTTATAACAGTAATAACATTAATAGGAATTACAAATATTTTTAATACAATTACATCAAATATGGAATTAAGACAAAAAGAGTTTGCAATGTTGAAATCAATAGGAATGACATCAAAAGAATTTGATAGAATGATAAATTTAGAAACAATATTTTATGGAACTAAAGCATGGGTTATAGGAACAATCATGGGATTAATTGGAACATTTGCAATATATAAAGCATTTTCAGTAAAAGTTGAAAAAGGTATATATATACCTACAAATGCAATTTTAATTTCTGCAGTTTTTGTATTCATATTTATATTTATTATTATGAGATATTCAATTTATAAAATTAATAAACAAAATACAATTGAAACTATTAGAAATGAAAATGTATAAAAAGGGGGCTTACAAAGTCCTCTTTTTATGATAAAATATATATGGAGTGAGAATATATGAAAATATTATTAGTAGAGGATAATGAGATATTAGCTAAAGGATTAATATACTCTTTAGAACAAAAGAAATATCAAGTAATACACACATTAAATGTAGAAAATACACTTAAAATATTAAAAACAGAAAAAATAGATTTAGCAATATTAGATGTATCATTACCAGATGGAAATGGATTTGATTTATATAGAAATAATATAAAAGAAAAGAATATATCTTCAATTTTTTTAACAGCAAAAGATGAAGAAGACAATATTGTAAAAGGGCTAGAATTAGGAGCAGAAGATTATATTACAAAACCATTTTCAATAAAAGAATTGATGGCAAGAATAAATAGAATAATATTAAGAAACAAGAAAAACACAATAATACAAGTTCAAAATATAAAATTTGATATGGACAAAATGGTTGTATATAGAGACAATGAAAATGTAGAACTTACAAACTTAGAATTAAAAATATTAAATTTATTATTTCTAAATTTAAATAAAGTAGTAAAAAGAAGTGAAATAATAGACAAAATATGGGAATGGACAGGAAATGATGTAAATGATAATACTGTAACAGTATATTTAAAAAGAATAAGAGAAAAAATTAAAACAGATATTATAATTACAATTAAAGGAATTGGATATAGAATTGATAGTGAAGTAGATTAATAAATTGTCAATAACATCTAATTTTTGAAAAGGAATGAAATAAAAATGAAAAACAAAATAGAATTAAAGAAAATGTGTATTACAAGTTGTATTGTAATTATTATATTTCTAATTACATTTTCGATTTTAATATATAAACAATACAAAACATATACATATAATTTTAATCAAAAAATAGCAGGAATTATAGATAATGTTTTAGAAAAATATCCTGATATAGAAAAAAGAGAAATTGTAGAAATATTAAATAGTAGTGATAAAACTAATAATGAGATATTAAGGGAATATGGCATAGAACTAGATAAAGATTCAGTAATATTAGAAAATAACACAGATTTTCAAAAATTTATTATTATAGATATAAATACATTGATAGTATTTATTTTAATGTTATCAATAATATTCTTCAAATATAATCATAGTGAAAGTAAAAAAATTAATGAAATAACAAAATACATAGAAGAAATCAATAGAGGAAATTACAAACTAAATATAGAAGAAAACACAGAAGATGAATTGTCAATATTAAAAAATGAATTATATAAAATAACGATAATGTTAAAAGAAGTGGCTGAAAATTCTCAAAAAGATAAAACAACATTAAAAGATTCATTATCAGATATATCACATCAAATAAAGACACCAATTACATCAATTTTAATAATGTTAGACAATATTTTAAGTGATGAAAATATGCCAGAAGATATAAAAAAAGATTTTATTAAAGATATAAAAAGAGAAATAGTAAATATAAAATTTTTAGTGGAATCAATTTTGAAATTATCAAAAATAGATAGTAATTCAATAAAATTTATAAAAAAAGAAGTTTTTATAAAAGATATAATAAATGAAGCGGTAAAAAATGTATCAATGTTAAGTGAATTGAAAAATATAGAAATAATAGTTTCAGGAGATGATTCAATAAAAACAATATGTGATTTAAAATGGCAAGTTGAAGCAATAACAAATATATTAAAAAATTGCATAGAACATTCATATGAAAATAGAAAAATTTATATAAATTATAATCAAAATAATATGTATACAGAATTAAAAATTGAAGATAATGGAACAGGAATAGATGCAAAAGATTTACCACACATATTTGAAAGATTTTATAAAGGAAAAAATTCATCAAGTGATAGTGTAGGAATAGGTTTAGCTTTATCAAAATCAATAATAGAAAGTAATAATGGATATATACAAGTGGATTCAAAATTAAATAAAGGAACAACATTTATAATAAAATATTTAAAGTAGCCAAAGCAAATTTGTCAAAACAACTAAATAAGACAAATTATTGTAGCAAGGCTACTTTTTTTGCATATTATGTAATATGACAAATCAAAAATTGATTTAATTATATTAAGAGGAGGAAAAATATGTTTATGCGTAGATATCAAAGATGTTCATGCATGAATAATCAAGCATGGAATACATCTACAAATATGATTGAAGATAAATGTAATAATGACTGTTCTACAAATTGTAGTTATGAACAACAAGAGCCTGTAGACTGTTGTGAATGTGGATTTGATGAAGAATATGAAATGAGTGTATTTCCAGATAATCCAATGTTAGCTCAAAGTTATGTTCCTTGGCAATATATGGATAAAACATTTAGACCAGAAATTGGACTAAAAATGGGAACAATATTTCCAGAATTAGTAAGCCCATATACACCATGTCAATCAATGAGAACAAATGAATTTTTAGAAACAACAAATCAAATTGGGGAGGGCTGTAATAATGGAAGATAATAGAAATTGGATGATGAATAATTCAAATAATATGAATTGGAATATGCAGTCTGCAGATGGTTTGAATGTATTAGATAATATGACAAATTGTAATAATATGCAAAATTGTGAATGCAATCAATCACAAGTAACAAGAGAAGAAATGATTGAAAGAATAAAAAGCTTAAATTTTGCAATAACAGAGCTTGGATTATATTTAGACACACATGTTGATGATCAAAAAGCACTTTGTTTACACAGAAAATATTGCAAAGAATATAGAGAATTAACAGATAAATATCAAAAAGTATATGGACCATTAACAATTCAATTTCCATGTAATAAATGGAGATGGATTGAAGAACCATGGCCTTGGGAAAGGGGGAATTTCTAAACTATGTGGACTTATAATAAAGTATTACAATATCCAATAAATATAAAATGTGCAGACCCTCGTCTTGCAAAAGTAATTATTAGCCAATATGGTGGACCAGATGGAGAACTTGCAGCATCTTTAAGATATTTATCACAAAGATTTGGTATGCCAGACCAAAATGCAAAAGCTATTTTAAATGATATTGGAACAGAAGAATTAGCACATTTAGAAATGGTAGGAACTATAGTTCATCAATTAACAAAAAATGCATCAATTGAAGAAATAGAAGCAGCAGGATTAGGAGCATATTATACAGATCATGGTGTAGATATATATCCACAATCTGCAGCAGGTGTACCATTTGATGCAACATGTTTAGCATGTAAAGGTGATGTAATTGCAAACTTGCAAGAGGACTTAGCTGCTGAACAAAAAGCAAGAGCAACATATGAAAAATTAATAGATTTATGTAGAGATAATCCAGATGTAATAGATCCATTGAGATTCTTAAGAGAAAGAGAGATTGTTCACTTCCAAAGATTTGGTGAAGCTTTAAGAATTGTTCAAGATAAGCTCTCAGATAAGAAATTTTGTATGAATAATATAATACAATTAAATAACAATTGTAATAAATAGCAAAAAATTCCAAGAGTTTTCTTGGAATTTTTTGTGCCATGGCTATTAAGCAGATACAGTAGGTGAAAATGCAAAAAAATAGCAGAATATATAAGAAAAAGGTTGAAAAAGCAAGAAAAATGTAATATAATATTACAGATGTGAGGTGATAAATATAGATAGGATAGAATTAGCCATTGAAGTTATCAATTTAAAAATAGCACAAGAAATAAAAGAAAACAAGGAAAAAGATTATTTTGCATTTAGAGATAAGATATTAGATTTAAAAAAAGAAAAGAAAGAGATATATTTAAACAATCAAGAAATAATAGATAAAGTATTAACTAAATATTTAAATGAAGTGAGGATGTAGAAAATGTCAGGAATAGAAAAATACGACTTAACTGAAGAAGAATTTGAAAATAGTTTAAAAATGGCAGAATTAGCAATATTAATGCCAATGAGACCAGCAGAAAAACCAAAATCAGTTTTTATAATATCACAAGCAGGAGGAGGAAAAACAGGTTTAAGAAGATTTGTAGAATCTGAAAATTTTCAAAAATCACCAGAAAATATTTTTGTTGGAATAGATCCAGATGAAATAGCTGTTTATCATAAGTATTATGAAAAAATAATAAGAGAATATCCAAGAGAATCATATATGCAACTTCAAAAGTTTGTTAAACCAGCGTTAGACGGATATTTAAGACAAAGAGCAGTCCAACTAAGAACAAATTTAATGCAAGAAGGAACTTTTGGCACAACAGATGGATATATAAATATATTAGAATTTCAAAGAAATGGTGGAAAAGCTTCAATAGGAAAGATACAAGATGATGGAAATAGAGAACAAATACAAGTTCCAGGAGGTTATGATATTGAAATAGATATATTAGCAGTTGATAGATTTGAAAGTTTATTATCATCATATGAGAGAGAACAATATTTTATAGAATCAAATCTTCCTCCAAGAGCAGTTACAGCAGAGAATCATGATAGAGCTTATTTTAACTTATTAAAGACTACACAAGAAGTTGAAAATCGTGGATTATATGATACAATGAGAGTGTTTAAAAGAGGAAAGAGTGAAACAGAACCAGAATTAGTATATGTTTCAGGTGAAAAACAATATCCAAGTATTACAGAATGTATTAGACAAGTAAGAATAAGTGAAAGAAAAAGAATGTTAGAGAAACCAGAAGCATTTTTACAAAGAATAGAAAATTTAAAACAAAGAATAAAAACCGAAGTGCAAAGACAAAAAATAGATCAGTTAGAAAAAGAAGTAATAGAAGAATTAGAAAAAATGAAAAATGCTAGATAATGAGAAATATTTTGTATAAAAAAAGGAGTTAGCAAATTTTAAATAAATTTGTTAGAATGTGAAAATAAAAATGGATTTTAAAGAAAATTTAGAAAAGTATCAAAAAATAATAAATACAGAACTAGAAAAATACTTAAGAAAAGAAAAGTGTCCAGAAAAAAGATTAAATGAATCAGTAAGTTATAGTCTTATGGCAGGTGGAAAAAGACTAAGACCAATATTAGTATTAGATGTATATAAAATGTTTAAAGAAGATTATCAAGAAGCAATACCATATGCAGTTGCAATTGAAATGATACATAATTTTTCATTAATACATGATGATTTACCAGAAGTAGATAATGATGATTTTAGACATGGAAAGCCAACAAATCATAAAAAGTTTAATCATTCAACAGCATTATTAGCAGGGGATTCGTTATTTAATCAGGCATATATAGTGATAAGTGAAGATTTATCAAAATCAATGAATAAAAATAAAGTAAGAATATTTAAAGAATTTTCAAATGCAGTAGGTAGAATGATTGCAGGAGAATATTTAGATACAGAACTTGAAGGTCAACAAATTAGTAATGAAATGCTTCAATATATACATGAAAATAAAACAGGGGAATTATTGAAATTAAGTATAAGAATGGGAGCAATATTGGCAAATGCAAGTGAAAATGATATAGAAAAACTATCAAAATTTGCTGATAAAATAGGTTTAGCATTTCAAATAAAAGATGATATTTTATCTGAAGAAGGAAATCCAGAAATAACAGGAAAGCCAGTGGGAAATGATAAGAAACATAATAAATGTACATATATATCTACATTTGGGCTTGATGGTGCAAAAAATATATTAGAAAAGATAACTCAAGAAGCAATTGACATTTTAAAAGATTATGGTGAAAAGGCAGACTTTTTAGTACAATTAACTATGTATATAAAAAATAGAAATAAATGATAAAGAGGACTTCAAAGAAGTCCTCTTTTGAAATTAGAACGGATTATTTGGGTCAATAAAGACTCCAAAAGTTGTTATGATATTGGGCTTGTCAGAAAGAATGTAATAATGCAGACTATTTGAGATATTGTTATAAAAATAACCATATTTCAAATATTTAGATTTAGCAATTTTGGCAATTTTATATTCTTCATCAGAATGAATTAGAATATTAGAACTTGCTAAAAGTAAATCCAAAAGAGAAAAATCTGGTTTGCTGGTAATTTCAGTAAAAGAATCAAATGGGATTTCAAAACCAAAAGTCTCAACTAAAATTACATTGTTTTTTTGCTTACTTAAGTCAGATACGAATTTTTCTCCATCATACAATGCAACTGGAGAATTCCAATCACCAGTGAAGGGAAATACTTCGATTTCATGAAAAAAACCCCAAAATGCAAAATTATGTTTTACCCGATTAAGTTTCATCATAATATTTTTCCTCCAATTTCAGTGTTTAAATGAAACTAGCTATTATTATAACACTTTATTTTTGAAAAATCAATTAAAATTTCAAAACATTTCCAGTACATTAAAAAATAAGAAAATATTAAGATAATTTCGTAGTATAAACATAAAAATAATAATCATAGGAATATTACCTTCTAAAACAGGAGGATAATCCATAGGAATTAAAATAGTTATACTAAAGAAAAAATCACGATACAAATATAAATGCTTGTAATATTATAGCTCTGAAATTTATAAAAGTTAATTTTATGTATAAAAAACTTGAAAAAACAAAAAAAGTATGATAATATAAATTCATAGTTTTAATAGATTAAAAAAAAACCACTTTTGCAGTTTTTATTTTAATCTATTTTTTTTATATGGCAAAAATGGTAATTTAGGAGGACAAATAAATGAACACAAAATATGTATTTGTAACAGGAGGAGTAGTATCTGGGCTAGGAAAAGGAATAACAGCTGCATCACTAGGAAGATTGTTAAAAAATAGAGGATATAAAGTAACAATACAAAAATTTGACCCATATTTAAATGTTGACCCAGGAACAATGAGTCCATATGAACATGGAGAAGTATTTGTAACAGATGATGGAGCAGAAACAGACTTAGACCTAGGACATTATGAAAGATTTATTGATGAAAACTTAACACAACATTCAAGTGTAACAATGGGGAAAGTATATTCAACAGTAATAGAAAAAGAAAGAAGAGGAGATTATTTAGGAAAAACAGTACAAGTAATACCACATGTAACAAATGAAATAAAAGAAAGAATATATAGTTTTGAAAATACAGATACAGATATAGTTATAACAGAAGTTGGTGGAACTGTTGGAGATATAGAAGGATTATCAATAATAGAAGCAATACGTCAAGTAGGATTAGAGAAAAATCCTGAAGATGTAGTATATATACATGTAACATTATTGCCATACATATTTGGTTCAAATGAAATAAAATCAAAGCCAACACAACACTCTGTAAAAGAATTACAAAGCTTAGGAATACAACCTAATATTTTAGTATGTAGAACAGAACAAGATATTCCAGACACAATAAGAGAAAAATTAGCACTATTTTGTAATGTAAGAAAAAGTAGTGTAATACAAAATAAAACAGCAGACAATTTATATGCAGTACCATTAATGCTTGAAGAAGAAGGATTAGCAAGAGAAGTATGTAATCATATGAGATTAGATAGATATGTTCCAGATAATACAGAATGGCAAAAAATGATAGATAATATAAGAAGCATAGGAGATGAATCTGTAAATATAGGAATAGTAGGAAAATATATTCAACTAGAAGATTCATATTTATCAGTAATAGAAAGTTTACATCATGCAGGATTTGCAAATAAGGTAAAAGTTAATATCAAATTAATTGATTGTGAAACAATAAATAAAGAAACAGCACAAGAAAAATTAAAAGGACTACAAGGAATAATAGTTCCAGGAGGATTTGGAAATAGAGGAGTAGAAGGAAAAATAGAAACAATTAGATATGCAAGAGAGAATAAAATTCCATTCTTGGGAATATGTTTGGGTATGCAAATGGCAGTTGTAGAATTTGCAAGAAATGTATTAGGACTAAAAGATGCAAATTCAGCAGAATTTAATGAATCTACTGCAAATCCAGTTATACATATAATGGATGATCAAATAGGAATAGATAAAAAAGGTGGAACAATGCGTTTAGGAGCATATCCATGTATATTAAAAGAAGGAACATTAGCAAAAGAATTATATGAAAAAGAGCAAATTTCAGAAAGACATAGACATAGATATGAATATAATAATGAATATAAAGAAAGATTAGAAAAAGCAGGTTTAATATGTTCTGGAACATCACCAGATGGAAAATTAGTTGAAATAGTAGAATATAAAAAACATCCATATTTTATAGCAGGACAATTCCATCCAGAATTAAAATCAAGACCTAATAGACCAGCACCATTATTTATAGGATTAGTTAGAGCAGCAAAAAATATTAAATAAATTATTCTAATACAAGAAAGGAATAAATTTTTATGAATAATGAATTTGAAAAATGGCAAGAAAAGTGTAAAGAATCAGGAAACAAAAGAAATGATTATTTGAATTGGGACGAATATTTTATGGCAATTGCAAAACTATCATCAAAAAGAAGTAAAGATCCTAATACACAAGTTGGAGCATGTATTGTAAGTAATGATAATAGAATTTTATCAATAGGATATAATGGAGCACCAAATGGATTTGAAGATGAAAATTTTCCATGGGCAAGAGATGGAGAAAAAATATATACAAAATATCCATATGTATGTCATGCAGAAATGAATGCAATTTTAAATTATAGGGGATCAAAAAAAGAATTTGAAAATGCAAAAATATATGTAGACTTATTTCCATGTAATGAATGTGCAAAATTAATAATTCAATCAGGAATAAAAGAAGTAATATATTTATCAGATAAGTATAATGGAACAGATGAAAATATTGCATCAAAAAGATTATTTGATACATGTAAAATAAAATATAAACAAATTGAATGTAAAGAAATAACAATTTAATAAAAGATAGACTTATAGTTTGAAAATACTCAAATTATCGGTCTATTTTTTATATAATGAACATATAATTATTATGAATGTGAAGATTTTGTGAAAAATAAATAAAAGTATTGACAAAGGAAAAAATAGGGTATATATTATTAGCAGTCAAACAAAAAGAGTGCTAAAACATAAAAGCTATTAAAACATAGCACTAATAGAGGAGGTAATATTATGATAAAACCATTATCAGATAGAGTATTAATAAAAATGAAAGAAAAGGAAGAAACAACCAAAAGTGGAATAATATTGTCAAGTCAAGCACAAGAAAAACCACAAATTGCAGAAGTTATAGAAGTTGGACCAGGAAGAATGGTTGACGGAAAAAGAGAAGAATTAGAAGTAAAAAAAGGTGATAATGTAGTAGTAAGCCAATATGGTGGAACAAAAGTAAAATATGAAGGAGAAGAATACATCATATTAAGAGAAGAAGACATATTAGCAATAGTAAAATAAAAAAATTATATTAACAAATAATTTTAGGAGGTTGATTAATTATGGCAAAACAAATTAAATTTGGAGAAGATGCAAGAAAATCATTATTAGAAGGAGTTAATAAATTAGCAGATACAGTAAAAGTAACATTAGGACCAAAAGGAAGAAATGTTGTATTAGATAAAAGCTTTGGAGCACCATTAATCACAAATGATGGTGTAACAATAGCTAAAGAAATTGAATTAGAAGACAAGTTTGAGAATATGGGAGCACGTCTTGTAAAAGAAGTATCTACAAAAACAAATGATGTGGCTGGAGATGGAACAACAACAGCAACAGTTTTAGCACAAGCAATGATTAAAGAAGGAGTTAAAAATGTAGCAGCAGGAGCAGATCCAATGGCAATAAAAAGAGGTATAGAAAAAGCCGTTGATGGAGCTGTAACAGAATTAAAAGAAATTACATCACCAGTTAATGGAAAAGAAGATATAGCAAGAGTTGCAAGTATATCAGCAAATAATACAGAAGTTGGTGAATTAATAGCTGATGCAATGGAAAAGGTATCAAAAGATGGTGTAATAACAATTGAAGAATCAAAAACATCACAAACAGAATTAAATGTAGTGGAAGGAATGCAATTTGACAAAGGATATGTATCACCATATATGGTAACAGATACAGAAAAAATGGAAGCAATTGTAGATAATCCATATATTTTAATAACAGATAGAAAAATAAGCAATATTCAAGAAATATTACCATTGCTAGAAAACTTAATGCAATCATCAGGAAAACTAGTTATAGTATGTGATGATATTGAAAGTGAAGCATTATCAACATTAATATTAAATAAATTAAGAGGAGTATTAAATGTTGTTGCAGTAAAAGCACCTGGATTTGGAGATAAGAGAAAAGCAATGTTAGAAGACATGGCAATTTTAACAGGTGGTGAAGTAATATCACAAGATTTAGGAATGGAATTAAAAGATACACAAATTACACAATTAGGTAGAGCAAAACAAGTAAAAGTACAAAAAGAAAATACAATAATTGTTGATGGTGCAGGAGATAAAGAAAAAATTGCTGAAAGAGTAAGACAAATAAAAGCTCAAATTGAAGAAACAAAGAGTGAATTTGATAAAGAAAACTTACATGAAAGACTAGCAAAAATTGCTGGAGGAGTTGCAGTAATTGGAGTTGGAGCAGCAACAGAAGTTGAAATGAAAGATAAAAAATTAAGAATAGAAGATGCATTATCAGCAACAAAAGCAGCAGTTGAAGAAGGAATTGTAGCTGGTGGTGGAACAGCATATGTAAATATTATACCAGCAGTAGAAAAAGTTGCAAAATCACTTGATGGTGGAGAAAAACTAGGTGCTGAAATAGTATTAAAGGCATTAGAAGAACCAGTTAAACAAATTGCAAGAAATGCAGGACTAGAACCAGCAGTTATATTAGACAATGTAAAGAAATCAGCATCTGGATTTGGATTTGATGCAGACAAAGAACAATATGTTGATATGAAAAAAGCTGGAATAGTTGATCCAACAAAAGTAACAAGAAGTGCATTACAAAATGCAGCATCAGTAGCAGCAATGGTACTTACAACAGAAAGTTTAGTAACAGATGCTCCAGAACCAAAATCATGTGGATGTGCAAATAATCATGAAATGGATAATGGAATGAACGGAATGTATTAATAAAACATTATATAAAAGTAATGAAAATCGTCACTTTCTTCAAAAAAATAGCAAAACTTAAAAGTTTTGCTATAACTGGTGCCACCAAGCAGAATCGAACTGCTGGCCTACGGGTTACGAATCCGTCGCTCTACCAACTGAGCTATAGTGGCAAACATAAAATAAATATAACACAATTTGTAAAAAATAACAAGAGTTTAAAAGCGAATAAATTACCAAAAAAATCTTAGACTTTTTTGGTAATTTTTTTGTGTAAAGTGGTATATAAAGAATCAATATTAGGTTCTATTTTATCAATGAGGAGTTTTTTTCAATAATAAAACCATTCAAATAATTTAAAATACCAGAATCTGTTATAAAATTAAATTCTAGTTTAAAACTATTAAGCTGTTGATATTTGTACCTAAATTGTTTATTTACTTGATTAACACCATATTTTCCATCACCAACAATAGGGTAACCTATATGAGCTAAATGTGCTCTGATTTGATGAGTTCTTCCAGTTTCAATATTAACTTCTAATAAAGAGGTATTATTATCAAATTCTTTTATTACAGAATAAGAAGTTATAATTTTTTGATAACCAGGTTTAAAATTATCAGAAATATATACAAGTGATTTTTTATTATCTTTAAATAGATAGGCTTCAAGCCTAGATTTTTTTATTTTGGGAATTCCATAAACTAGAGCAGTATAAGATTTTTTTATTTCGTGTTTTTTAAACTTATCAAATAAAATATTTAAAGCAATATCATTTTTTGCAAATAAAATTAATCCAGTTGTATTTCTATCAATTCTATGACAAGGCATTGGTTTTTGTTCAGGATATTTTTGATGTACTAAAGTTGTTAAACTATTTTCACCGACAACTTCAAGATTTATAGGCTTATTAATTACTAAAATGTTTTTATCTTCATAAACAATATCTAAATCAATTTGTGGAAAAAGCAAAGAATCTGCAATAAATATATTTAATTCATCATTTTCAAAAATAGTACAATCTTTATTAATTCTTTTTCCATTAATTTTTATATCTTTTTGTCTAAGAGCTTTATATAAAGTGTTTTGAGATAAATTAGGAAAAGTTGCTAAAACAAAATTACAAAGTTTTTTTCCATTAAATTTATTAGGAACAATTAAAGTTTTCAAAATAACCTCCAAATTAAAATATATTAACATATTAGCATAATATATTGTTTTTTTCAATACAAAAAAACGAGAAAAATGAAGGAAAAATGAATAAAAAAGAGGAAAATAGAGCAATATATATAATAAAAAGTAAATTTTTCAATAATTAAAAGGCTGAAAATAGTTAATAAAACGAGGGATGTAAATATAAATTTGCATAAAGAGTAAAATTATGGTATAATAAATCTTGGTCGCTAAAATTCAGCTTATAAAATAAGCAATAAAAAGGAGAGGATAAATTATTTTTAAGAAAAAGCTAAAATACTATACGAAAGAAAGCTGTAAGTTTTTTACAATAATGGCGTTAGGATTAGGCTTAATAATAGCGATTATTTTATTTAAGTATAAGCCAACATATGTAGTAAGTTTGTGTGGAGAACAAATAGGATATGTAAGTAATGCAACAGAATTACAAAATAAAATTCAATCAGAAATAATTGATATGGATGGAGAAAATATAGATTTTGTTACATTAGATAATATGCCAAAATATGAATTAAAATTAGTAGAAAAAAGTTTAACAACAAATGAAGATGAAATAATGTTAGCATTAAAAGATGATGCAAAAGTAATGTATAAATATTATGCTGTAATTTTAAATGATGAGACAATAACTTATGTTGATAATATAGAAGAAGCTGAAGAAGCTGTTGAACAAATAAAAGAAGAGCATAAAGATGATACAATTCAATTAGATTTAGCTGTAACAACAAATTATACAGAAAATATTAAAGAAATAGGTATACAATCAGTTGACATTGCAAAACAAGAAGTTGAACAAAAAGTAGATATATTAATAGAAGAAGATGAAAAAACAAGATTACCATCAATAAATGGAATTTTATTGGCATCACTTCCAGTTAATGGATATGTAAGTTCAAGATTTGGAAATGTAAGTAGAATAAGATCTGGAGCACATACAGGAACAGATATAGCATGTGCATTTGGAACAAAAATAAAAGCAGTTGCAGATGGTACTGTTGTATTTGCACAGTATAATGGATCTTATGGAAATCTTATAAAAATAGATCATGGAAATGGTGTAGAAACATGGTATGCACATTGTAATAAGTTGTATTCAAAAGTTGGTGACAAAATATCAGCAGGTGATATAATTGCAGAAGTTGGAATGACAGGGAATACAACAGGACCACATTTGCACTTAGAAATAAGATTAAATGGGATTGCAATCAATCCACAAAAATACCTATATAATTAAAAAATGAACTATTAAGTAATTTGCTTAATAGTTCATTTTTTGTGGTTAAAAGGCATTAATTATTCAACTGTTACTGATTTTGCAAGGTTTCTTGGCTTATCAACATCTAATCCTTTTTCTTTAGAAATATAATAAGAAAGTAATTGTAATGGAACAATTGCAACAATAGGTGAAAGTAAAATATTTGTATTAGGAATTTTAACAATTTTGTCTATATTATTACTTGGTAATTCTTGATTTGTAATGACTAATGTTTTGGCACCACGAGTAATAACTTCTTGAATATTACTGATAGTTTTTTCAACTAAATTTTTATTTGTAATAATACTTATAACAGATATTCCATTTTCAATTAATGCAATAGGTCCATGTTTTAATTCACCAGCAGCATATGCTTCTGAATGTATATAAGAGATTTCTTTTAATTTTAAAGAAGCTTCAAGAGCTGTGTTATAATCAATACCTCTACCTAAGAAGAAAACATCTTTTTCTTGATAAATATTTTTTGCATAATTTTTAATATCTTCAGAAGATCTTAATGCTTCTTCAATTTTATCTGGAAGATTAAAGATATCTTTTTTTAATTTTGTTAATTCTGAAGATGTGGTAGTTCCTAATATTTCTGCAAAATAAATTGCTAAAATTATAAGTAATATAACTTGAGAAGTATAAGCTTTGGTTGAAGCAACAGCAATTTCTGGTCCAGCATGTGTATAAATAGAGTAATCAGCTTCTCTTGTAATAGAACTTCCAATGACATTTGATACAGCAAGTGTTGTAGCTCCTTTTGATTTTGCAAGTTTTAATGCAGCAATAGTATCTGCAGTTTCACCAGATTGAGAGATATAAATACATAAAGTATTTTTATCAATAATTGGATTTCTATATCTAAATTCTGAAGCTATATCAACAGTAACTGGGATATTGCATAAGTTTTCAATTGCAATTTTTCCAGAAAGTCCAGCATGCATTGCAGTTCCACAAGCTACTATATATATTTTATTTATTTTTGATAAAAATTCTTTGGTAAATTTTAAATCATCAAAATTACAAGGCTCATTTTCTGGTAAACGTGAACCAATAGTTTCTCTTATTGCTGTTGGTTGTTCAAATATTTCTTTTAACATATAATCATCAAAACCATTTTTATCTGCAGCACTAGCATTCCATTCTATGCTTGTTAATTTTTTATCTATTTTATTTAAATCAATATCATAAAATTCTACATTGTTTCTTGAAAGAAGAGCAAATTCATTATCATTTAAAAGATAAAAATCCTTTGTAAATGATAGAATTGCAGGAATATCAGAAGAAATATAATTTTCTCCATCACCTTTTCCTATAACAAGAGGACTATCTTTTCTAACAACAATCATATTATCTGGCATATATTTAGATATGATTTGAAGTGCATAACTTCCTTTAAATGATTTACAAGCCTTTTGAACAGCACGTAAAACTTTTTTATCATCATTTTTCTTATCTTTTGAATAATAATAATGTATAAGATTTGGTATAATTTCTGTATCTGTTTGAGAATGAAATGTATAACCATTATCTAATAATAATTTTTTTAAATCATTATAATTTTCAATAATTCCATTATGAACAACAGCAAAACTGTTACTATTATCTAAATGAGGATGTGCATTTTCTTTTGAAGGTTTTCCATGTGTTGCCCATCTTGTATGAGCAATTCCAATTGTTCCTTCAAGAGAATCAATTCCATTTAAATTATATAAATTTTTAACTCTTCCTTTATCTTTCATAACAGAAAGACCATTTTTTTCTATAGTTGATATTCCCGCAGAGTCATAACCTCTGTATTCAAGTCTTAAAAGACCATTAATTAAAATAGGACTTGCTTTTTGATGTCCTATATATCCAATAATTCCACACATTTGTGAATCCTCCTTAAAATAGTTTAATAGGGTTTTTGAACGCAAAAATTCCCTATATGCGGAATTGAAATATACTTATGTATTAATTTCTGTTACAACATTACATTGTTTTTTGTTATAATACTCTGGCTTAAGTTAAGCCACTAGAGCATCCGCCGAAAATTCGATAAACTCTAGACCTCGTCAACACAATAGTGTTCTGGCGCTTAATAAATAACTCCTTTCAATATAGATTTTTTATATTTCAATTTCTGTATTATATTATAATATATTAAATATTTGTGCAAGTACTTTGAAAAAAAAAAGAAATGCAGGTGGTATTAACCACCTGCATTTTGCTTTATGAAATTTAGGAATCAGCTAAATTGATTTCGTCAATAAAGCAGTTGATTTTTAAAGCATTTACTACACTAATTGTGGGAACTAGTTTGGAATAGAGTTCCTGGACATTATAGTTAGAACTATCATATCTTACCCAAATAAGTTCTTCAGGATTGCAATTAGAATAATCGAATTCTTCAAAATCTTTCTCTGTATACAGAAGACAAGAAGGAGAAGTATTCCATTTTTGCATAGTCAGAGTCTTCGAAATTTTGCTAAAAATTGCAACACCATCTAATCTTTTTTTCATAATTTCAAAGTATAGATTTTTTGCAAAAACAGATACTTGAAAATTTGCTTTATATTTTCTAGCAATTGTTACTTCAAATTGAGTTTCTTCACTTGCAGATTTTAACATTTCAATTTGCTGTTGAGAATCAACAGAAGCAAACAATGGGAAAAACTTACAAGCCATATAGTAGACTGCTTCAATTACTTGACAATCTTTAGAAGAATAAGAATTGTTGGGATTTTGAAAATTTAAACAATCTAAAACATCTCCGTTAAAAATTTCGATGTTTGCAAAAGAATCAGCAATTTGTGAAAGTGTTTTGTAAAAAGCATTTGCAAGTTTTTTTTCAAAAGACTCACACATAGACATGTTCCCATCTTTTACAATAAAAGGAGTTAAACTATATTCATAATCAGGGCAAACCTTGAATGAAACAGGATGTTGCTGTGCAATAGATTTGTAATGCCTGGATTTTAAAATTACGATATTGCCAGTGACAATAACACTTATTTTTATATACAGAAATCCAACACATTTCCGTTTGGAACTTAACATACCAAACATATTGCTTTTTGTAATAGAAAGAGTTTCACCAATAATTTTATGAGTAACGGCAAATTCATAGCAATTAAGTGCTGAATTGTAAATCAAACTACTCTTTCCTATAAACTTGGTTGCCTTCGCACTCCACATTTGTGAAATAATAGAGCATAAGCAGAGACTATAGAACTTATTTTTAAAGTTCGAATCTTCTGTTAGCTGCTTTTGAGTTTCTGCAATACTAGTTTTTAGAAGTGGAGAACAATAATTATCAGGATTTACTGCGATTTGTAAGGATGCTAGATTTTCTTTGCTTAATTCAAAGTTGTAAGTATAATCAAACATATTTTTTCCTCCAAATTTAAAATTAAAATACTTTTAAGGTGAGTAGAAATTAAAGATTACATAAAAACCCTCCAAATTTCATATATTAGCATTTCAATGTGCATAAAATAATTATAATATAAAAATCAATCAAAGTCAATGCATTATGTAAATATAGATAAAGCAAAATAATAAAATAAAAAGTTAGAAAATAAGCTTAAAAGCATTGACAACAACTTTTGTAATATGATATAATAATATGCGTATAAATTTGCAAATTGGTAATTCTTAGGAATTATCAGAGTTAATTCAAAATGATAAAATTTAGAAAAATAAGAATTAAATATAAGTAGAAATAAAGGGAGAAAATTGTAGAGCAGACAATAATCAAAACTTTACAAAACTATATTTTAAGAAGGGATTTTTCTAATTAAATATTTTCTCGTAAGAAAACTAGCCAAGCCATTACTTAAATATGGCATTTTTTATACAATAAGAAATATTTTAAGATATAAGTTAAAGCTATAATTTCTTATTTATTCTTAGATTGGCAGAATTTCGAGCGAAGCAAAAGCTGCTTAATATTTTATAAGGAGTGATTTTTTTGGAAATCAAAGATGTTAAATTCGGAAAAACAACCCGTAAAGATTTCTCAAAAGTTGGCGATTTTATAGAAATGCCAAACTTAATTAAAGTTCAAAAAGATTCTTATGACTGGTTTATTGAAGAAGGATTAGGAGAAGTATTAAAAGACATTTCACCAATCATAGATTATTCAGGAAATCTAGTATTAGAATTTTTTGACTACTACATGGAAGAAAAAACAAAATACACAGAAGAAGAAGCAAAAGAAAGAGATGCAACATATTCTACAAGATTACATGTAAAAGTAAGATTAATAAACCGTGAATCAGGTGAAATCAAAGAACAAGAAATTTATTTAGGTGATTTCCCATTAATGACAGAAAGTGGAACATTTATAATAAATGGTGCAGAAAGAGTTGTAGTTAGCCAGTTAGTACGTTCACCAGGATGTTACTATGATGAAATATTTGATACAAAAACAGGAAAGAAAACATATACATCAACAATTATGCCATTAAGAGGTGCATGGTTAGAATATGAAACAGATGGAAATGATATATTCTGGGTACGTGTTGATAGAACAAGAAAAATTCCAATTACAACATTATTAAGAGCAATTGGATTAGTATCAGATGATCAAATAAGAGCATTATTTGGAGATGAAGCTTTACTAGAAACAACAATACAAAAAGATCCAATAAAAACAGGTGAAGAAGCATTAATCGAAATTTACAAAAAATTAAGACCTGGAGAATTACCAACAGTAGAAGCTGCAAAAAGCTTATTTAATGGATTATTCTTTGACAATAGAAGATATGATTTAGCAAAAGTAGGAAGATATAAATTTAACCAAAAATTAAGTATCGCAAACAGAATAAAAAATCAAGTTGCATTTGAAGACATTATGGATAAAGAAACAGGAGAAGTTTTTGTTACAGCTGGAGAAGTAATTTCAGCAGAAGCAGCAGAAGCAATTCAAAATGCAGGTATAAATGTAGTAGATATTAAGTTTGGAGAGAAAAAATTAAGAATAATTGGTAATGGAATAGTAAATATTCATTCAGTATTACCAAATGTAGACTTAAGTAGCTTACATATAAAAGAATATGTAAATTATGAAGTATTAAAAAATATAATGGAAAATACTTCAGAAGAAGAATTAGTTAAAACATTAAAACAAAGAGAAGAAGAACTAATTCCAAAATATATAACAACAGAAGACATGATAGCATCAATAAACTATTTATTAAATATGTATCATGGATATGGAAAAGCTGATGATATAGATCACTTAGCAAATCGTAGAATAAGATGTGTTGGAGAATTATTACAAAATCAATTCAGAATTGGTTTAGCAAGACTTGAAAGAGTTGTTCGTGAAAGAATGACAATTCAAGACTTAGATGTTATAACACCACAATCATTAATAAACACAAAACCAATAACATCATCAATAAGAGAATTCTTTGGAAGTTCACAATTATCACAATTCATGGATCAAACAAACCCATTATCAGAATTAACACATAAAAGAAGAATTTCAGCATTAGGACCTGGTGGTTTGTCAAGAGAAAGAGCAGGGTTCGAAGTTCGTGATATTCACTATACACATTATGGTAGATTATGTCCAATTGAATCTCCAGAAGGACCAAACATTGGATTAATTTCAGCATTATCATCATTTGCTAATATAAATGAATATGGATTTATTGAAACACCATATAGAAAAGTAGATCCAGAAACACATAGAGTAACAGATATTGTTGAATATATGAGTGCAGATGTTGAAGATAATTACATGATAGCACAAGCATCTGAACCAATGAATGAAAATAATGAATTTATAAATAAGCGTGTTCGTGTAAGACATAGAAATGAAATTATAGAAGTTGATAAAGAATTAGTACAATATGTTGATGTATCACCAAAACAATTAGTATCAATTGCAGCTGCAATGATTCCATTCTTGGAAAATGATGATGCTAAAAGATCTTTAATGGGATCAAACATGCAACGTCAAGCAGTTCCATTAATGACATCAGAAGCACCAATTATAGCAACAGGTATTGAATATAGAGCAGCAAAAGATTCAGGAATATTAATATTAGCTGAAGATGATGGTGTTGTAGAAAAAGTTACTGGTGACAGTATCACAATGAAATATAACAATGGTAAAACAGTTGTACATAAACTACGTAAATTCAAAAGAACAAATGGTGGAACATGTATCAATCAAAGACCAATAGTTAGAAAAGGTGAAATAGTTAAAAAAGGTGATGCGTTAGCAGATGGACCAGCAACAAAAGATGGAGAAATGGCATTAGGTAAAAACATGTTAGTAGCATTCTCAACATGGGAAGGTTACAACTATGAGGATGCTATTCTTTTAAATGAAAGACTAGTACAAGAAGACATATTTACATCAATACATATTGAAGAATATGATTGTGAATGTCGTGATACAAAATTAGGCCCAGAAGAAATAACAAGAGATATACCAAATGTTGGAGATGACGCATTAAAAGATCTTGATGAAAATGGTATTATTAGAATAGGTGCAGAAGTAAGACCTGGAGATATATTAGTTGGTAAAGTTACTCCAAAAGGAGAAACAGACTTAACAGCAGAAGAAAGATTACTTCGTGCAATATTTGGAGAAAAAGCTAGAGAAGTAAGAGATACATCACTTCGTGTACCACATGGTGAAGCTGGAACAATTGTTGATGTAAAAATATTTACAAGAGACAATTCAGAAGAATTAGGACCTGGAGTAAATCAAGTAATTAGATGTTATATTGCTACAAAGAGAAAAATATCAGTTGGAGATAAAATGGCTGGACGTCATGGTAACAAAGGTGTTATTTCAAGAATATTACCAAAAGAAGATATGCCATTCTTACCAGATGGAACACCAATAGACATTTTATTAAACCCATTAGGTATACCATCTCGTATGAACTTAGGACAAATCCTTGAAGTTCACTTAGGAGCAGCAGCAAGAGCATTAGGATGGAAAGTATCAACACCAGTATTTGATGGTGCATCTGATAAAGAAATTGAAGAATTATTACAAGAAGCTGGATTATCACCAGATGGAAAACAAACATTATATGATGGAAGAACTGGAGAACCATTTGCAAGTCCAATTACAGTTGGTGTAATGTACATGTTAAAACTACATCACTTAGTTGATGATAAAATACATGCTCGTTCAACAGGACCATACTCATTAGTAACACAACAACCTTTAGGAGGTAAAGCTCAATTTGGTGGACAACGTTTTGGAGAGATGGAAGTTTGGGCACTAGAAGCTTATGGTGCAGCATACACATTACAAGAGATTTTAACAATAAAATCAGATGATGTTGTAGGACGTGTTAAAGCATATGAAGCAATTGTTAAAGGTGAAAATATTCCTGAACCAGGAGTTCCAGAAAGCTTTAAAGTACTTGTAAAAGAATTGCAAGCATTAGGATTAGATGTAAGATTATTCTCTGAAGATAATAAAGAATTAGAATTAAAAGAACACATCGAAGATGGAATTGATTATGAAGATGTAGAAAAAGATAGAGCTTTAACTGAAGATGATGTATTAATACATGAAGATTTAGAAGATGGATATGAAGAAGAAGAAATGGTAGATAATGAAGATGAAGAAGATAGTGATGAACTATTTGATGATGATAATTTAGATGATGATGACAGCATTTATGATAATGACGGATTTGATAATGAATAATAAAACTACAATTAAATAATATTTTGAAAAGCAAAAGAGGCGACGGAAGAGTTTGCAAGAGCGGGGGATAGCCTCTTGAGCTGTTTTAAAATGCCCAAATAATTTGAGAAGGGGGACATCTAATAGAGATGGAAGAAGACGAATTAGAGATATTCAATAAAATTAAAATAGGAATTGCATCAGACGAAAAGATAAGAGAATGGTCAAAAGGTGAAGTAAAAAAACCAGAGACTATAAATTATAGAACTTTAAAACCAGAAAAAGATGGTCTATTTTGTGAAAAAATATTTGGACCAACAAAAGACTGGGAATGTCATTGTGGTAAATATAAAAGAGTAAGATATAAAGGGATTGTTTGTGATAAGTGTGGTGTAGAAGTTACAAAATCAAAAGTAAGACGTGAAAGAATGGGACACATTGAACTTGCAGCTCCAGTTGCACATATTTGGTATTTCAAAGGGATTCCAAGTAGAATTGCATTAATGCTAGATATCTCACCAAGAAATCTTGAAAAAGTAATTTATTTTGCATCATATATAGTAACAGATAAAGGAACATCTGGACTAGAAAAATGCCAAATATTAACTGAAAAAGAATACCATGAAGCAGAAGAAAAATATGGTAGAAAATCATTCAAAGCTGAAATGGGTGCTGAAGCAATAAGGAAATTATTAGAAGAAATTGATTTAGCAAAATTAACAGCTCAAATAGAAAAAGAAATTGAAAATGCTAGTGAACAAAGAAAAGCAAAATTAATAAAAAGATTAGACACAGTTGAAGCATTTTTACAATCAGGAAACAGACCTGAATGGATGGTAATGAATGTTGTACCAGTAATTCCACCAGATTTAAGACCTATGGTTCAATTAGATGGTGGTAGATTTGCAACATCAGATTTAAATGATTTATATAGAAGAGTTATAAACAGAAATAACAGATTAAAGAGATTATTAGAACTTGGAGCACCTGAAATCATTGTAAGAAATGAAAAGAGAATGTTACAAGAATCAGTAGATGCTTTAATTGATAACTCAAGAAGAGGAAGACCTGTTACAGGTGCTGATTAAAAGGAAAACAAGGTAGATTCCGTCAAAACTTATTAGGAAAACGTGTTGACTATTCAGGACGTTCAGTAATCGTAGTAGGACCAGAATTAAAAATATATCAATGTGGTCTACCAAAAGAAATGGCAATTGAATTATTCAAACCATTTGTAATGAAAGAATTAGTTGAAAGACATTTAGCACATAATATAAAAAGTGCAAAAAGAATGGTAGAAAGATTAAGCCCTGAAGTATGGGGAATTCTAGAAGAAGTTATTAAAGATCACCCAGTAATGTTAAACAGAGCTCCAACACTACACAGACTAGGTATTCAATCATTTGAACCAGTATTAGTAGAAGGTAGAGCAATAAAGTTACATGCATTAGTATGTGAAGCATTCAATGCTGACTTCGATGGTGACCAGATGGCTATACATTTACCATTAACACCAGAAGCACAAGCAGAATCAAGATATTTAATGCTAGCTACAAACAACTTATTAAAACCACAAGATGGTAAACCAGTAGCAGTACCAAGACTAGACATGATTTTAGGAAGTTATTATTTAACAATGACATTAGATGGAGAATTAGGAGAAGGAAAATATTTCAAAGATCCTGATGAAGCAATAATGGCATTACAAAATAATGCAGTATCAATCCATGCGAAAATCTTTGTAAGAATTACAAAAGAAATTGATGGAGAAATGAAATCAAAGAAAATTGAAACAAGTGTTGGTAGAATTATATTTAACCAAGGAATTCCACAAGATTTAGGATTTATAGACAGAAAAGAAGATCCATTCCAATATGAAATCAATTTCCCAGTTATGAAAAAATCAATGGGAACAATAATTGAAAGAACAATTGACAAACATGGTTTAATCGAATCAGCAGAAGTTATAGATTATATCAAAGCATTAGGTTTCAAATATTCAACATTAGCAGGTATTACATTCTCTGTAGCAGATGTAAAAGTACCAGATTCTAAGAAAGACATTTTAGCAGCTGCAGATAAACAAGTTGAAAAAGTAAGAAATCAATATAGAAGAGGTTTAATAACAGATGATGAAAGATATCAATCAGTTGTTAATATTTGGGAAAAGGCAACAAATGATGTAAGTAAGGCAATGGAAGAAAACTTTGATGATTTAAACCCAATATATATGATGGTTAAATCTGGAGCCCGTGGTAACATGAACCAATTAAGACAAATCGCAGGTATGCGTGGACTTATGGCTAGTACAACTGGTAAAGCAGTTGAAATACCAATCAAATCATGTTTCCGTGAAGGTCTAGATGCATTGGAATATTTCATATCATCACATGGTGCTCGTAAAGGACTTTCAGATACAGCTTTAAGAACAGCTGACTCTGGATACTTAACAAGAAGACTAGTTGATGTATCACAAGATATAATTGTTAGAGAACATGATTGTGGAACTGTTGATGGATTAACAATTGAAGATATTAAAGATGGAAATCAAATAGTTGAAGGATTAGCTGAAAGACTAGAAGGAAGATATCCATTAAATGATATATTAGATCCACAAACAAATGAAGTTATTGTAGATACAAATACAATGATTAATAAAGACATAGCAAAACGTATTGTAGATGCTGGAATTACAAAAGTTGTTGTACGTTCAGTAATTGCATGTAGAGGAAAACATGGCGTATGTCAAAAATGTTATGGTATGGGATTGGCAAGAAGAGATTTAGTATCAATTGGTGAATCTGTTGGTATTATAGCTGCACAATCAATTGGTGAACCTGGTACACAGTTAACCATGAGAACAATTCACTCTGGTGGTGTTGCTGGTGTAGCAGATATTACACAAGGTCTTCCAAGAGTAGAAGAAATCTTTGAAGCTAGAAAACCTAAGGGAGTTGCTGTAATAACAGAAATTGATGGTACAGTTAAAATTTCTGATAATAAGAAGAAATTAGAAGTAATTGTTACATCAAAAGATGATTCAAGAACATACACAATTCCATTTGGATCAAAACTAAAAGTAAAAGATGGAGATGAAGTAAAAGCTGCAGATCCATTAATAGAAGGTTCTATAAATCCAGCTGAAATTTTAGCAATAAAAGGACCAGAAGGTGTTTATGAATATGTAATATCTGAAATTCAAAAAGCATATAGAAACCAAGGTGTTGATATCAATGATAAACACGTTGAAGTAATTGCAAGACAAATGCTTCGTAAGGTTAGAGTTGATGATGGTGGAGATACAGATATGTTCCCAGGATCATTAGTTGATATGTATGAATTTGAAGATAAAAATAAAGAAGCTGTTGAACAAGGTAAACGTCCAGCAACAGGCAAGAGAGCATTACTTGGTATTACTAAAGCCTCACTTGCAACAGATAGTTTCTTATCAGCTGCATCATTCCAAGAGACAACAAGAGTATTAACAGAAGCTGCAATTAAAGGTAAGGAAGATGATTTAATAGGATTAAAAGAAAATGTTATCATTGGTAAGTTAATCCCTGCAGGAACTGGTATGAAGAGATATCAAGATGTTACTATTAAGGTTGAAGGCGAAGATGAAAAGACAGTTGCAGAAGAAATTGATGCAAATAAACAAGTTGAAATACAATCAGATGCTGAATAAAATTAAAACACAGATAGACATAAAAATTTATCTGTGTTTTTCTATTTATATAAAGAAAGAAACCTCTAATAGAGGTTTCTTTGAAAATGAATTATAATTCAGACTTCATTTGTTTTAATTTTTCTTCCATACCATTGATTTCTTGTAATTTATGAAGTCTTGTAACTTCAATAGGTTCTACATCTACTGTTTCTTGTTCTCTACATCTTGTACAAATTCTAGTCCAATTTTTTTTGGTAATTGGACAGTAACGTTCGAAACCTCTATCTCCACAAATTGCCCAAACGGTATATTCATGTTCATGCCATTCTCCAGTATGTCCTTCTCGTGCACAGGTTTCCTTGGCTACAAGCTCTTTTTGTTGCTTTTCATCTTGAATTTTTTTGAATTGAATTGAATAAGGTTCGAAATTTTTTTCAAGAATAGAAATACTATGCATAACTGCTTCGTATTCAGGAGTTCCTTTTTCCAAACAAGCATTGGCATATTTTTGGATTTGATGAAGTAAAGTAAATGCTTTCATTTGAAATTGCCTCCTTAATATTTTTGAATTGTTTATGGATGAATTGGAGATTAAGTTTTTTCATCTATGATTGTTGATGAAATAGTTATGAGATAGTGCTTGACTATTTTGAGAGATTATATCATGTTGTAATATAATTTTCAATATGTTTATTTGAGTTAAATTTGATGTAAAAAAATAGTATTTGAATATTTTTCAAATACTACTATTTTTGGTACCGATGGTGGGACTATACAACCCGTGTCGGGAAAATAGTCCACTGGACTATTTTCTGATCCTCCTTTTCGAGTCCCACTTAAAATTTGTTATAAAAAATAGTATTTGAACATTTCTCAAATACTACTATTTTTGGTACCGATGGTGGGACTCGAACCCACATGGTTTCCCGCCAGATTTTGAGTCTGGTGCGTCTGCCAATTCCGCCACATCGGCTTATTTTTTTTTATTTTTTAAGACTTTCTTAATATATCATATTTTTATTTTTTTGTCTAGTACTATAATGTATTTTCTCTTGACTATTTGGAAAAATTAATGTAGAATATATAATATTTTAATAAAAGAAAAGAGGAATTATAGTATATGATATGTTCACAATGTAAAAAACGCACTGCAGTTGTATTTATAAACAAAATTGAAAATGGCGTTTCTTCAATGGAAGGCTTATGTAAAGAGTGTGCAAAAAAGCGTGGATTAGATGTTCCTGAGACTAATACAAATCAGTCTACTTCTAATCAAACGAATAATAATATAGATATGAATAATATGTCAAAACAATTAGAGTCTTTGTTTAAGGATTTATCTTCTAATTTGAAATTGGAAAATCTTGAAAATATGGATTTTGAAAATTTTGAATCTGATGGTGATGAAGATATTGATGATGAAAATGCTCCAGAGGGGATTTCTATGGGAATTCCGCTAATTTTGTTCCTAAAAAACAAAAAGATGAGGAAGAAACTAATGGTGGTAGACAAAAGGTTAAAGTTGAATCAAAAAAGGCTAAGAAAAAGAAAAAATATCTTGATGCTTTTGGAACGAATTTAACTCAAAAAGCTAAAAATAATGAACTTGATATGGTTATTGGTCGTGATAAGGAAATTCAAAGAGTTATACAAATATTAAATAGACGTACTAAAAATAATCCTTGCTTGATTGGTGAACCAGGTGTTGGTAAAACAGCAATTGCTCAAGGCTTGGCTATAAAAATTGCTAATAATAATGTTCCAGCAAAACTTTTAAATAAAGAGGTCTATTTATTAGATATGACATCTGTTATAGCTGGGACACAATTTAGAGGACAATTTGAAGCCCGTATGAAAGGTATTATTGATGAATGTAAAGAATTCAAGAATATTATTCTTGTAATAGATGAAATTCACAATATAATTGGAGCAGGAGATGGAGAACATTCTATGAATGCAGCTAATATTTTAAAACCATCACTTGCAAATGGAGAAATTCAATTAATAGGTACTACTACTTTAAGAGAATATAGAAAATATATAGAAAAAGATACAGCATTAGAAAGAAGATTTCAACAAGTTTTAGTTGAAGAACCCAATATTGCTGATACAATTTCAATTTTAACAGGAATCAAAAAATATTATGAAGAATATCACAAAGTAAAAATCTCAAATGATGTTATAAAACAAGCAGTTATAATGTCTGAAAAATATATTCATGATAGATTTTTACCAGACAAAGCAATTGATATTTTAGATGAGGCTTGTTCAAGAATTAATCTTGAAAATAAAGAATTGTTTAAACTTGAAATGTTAAAACAAGAACTTGCTGATGTTCAAGCACAAAAAGAAGATGCTGCACAAGCAGATTCAACAGAAGATTATCAAAAAGCAGCAGATTTAAAAACTAAAGAATGTAGATTAATTGAAGAAATCGATCATTTAAATAGTACAATAAAACTAAAGTCTTTAACAGTTCAAGATATTGCACAAGTTATTGAAAATTGGACTAAGATTCCAGTTAAAAAAATTACAGAAGCTGAGACGCAAAAACTATTAAATCTTGAAACAAATCTTCATAAAAGAGTTATTGGTCAAGATAAAGCAGTAAGTGCAGTTTCTAGAGCAATAAGAAGAAATCGTGCAGGACTTCAAAGTACAAAACGTCCACCATCTTTCATATTTGTTGGTCCAACAGGTGTTGGAAAAACAGAACTTGCAAAAAGCTTAGCATATGAAATGTTTGGATCAGAAGACTCAATAATAAGAGTAGATATGTCTGAATATATGGAAAGCCACTCAACAGCAAAACTTATTGGTGCACCTCCAGGATATGTTGGATATGATGATGCAGGTCAACTTACTGAAAAAGTAAAAAGAAAACCATATTCTATTATATTATTTGATGAAATTGAAAAAGCTCATCCTGATGTATTTAATATTTTATTGCAAGTGTTAGATGATGGAAAACTTACAGATTCACAAGGAAATGTTGTTAGTTTCCAAAATACAATTATAATTATGACATCAAATGCAGGTTCAAATGTTAATACAAATTCAATTGGTTTTGATAAAAAAACAGTTGATAATAATAAAATAGAAGAAAATCTAAAACAAGTTTTTAGACCTGAATTTTTAAATAGAATAGATGAAATTATAGTATTTGATTCATTAACAAAACCTGAATTATTACAAATTGTGGAATTAATGTTAAAAGATACAGTAAAAGCTTTAGCAGACAAAAATATTTCTTTAAATGTTTCAGAAAATGCAAAAGATTTTATATTAGAAAAAGGAACTAATTTGAAATATGGTGCAAGACCTTTGAGAAGAGCCATTCAAAGATATGTTGAAGATGAAATTTCTGAAATGATTTTAAAAGGTGATGTCCATGATGGGCAAACTATTAATGTTGACATAGAAAATAATGAATTAAAATTTAATATTGAATAATTAAAAGTTCTCTGCATTATTAATATAACTTTTTTTATATTTGTTCTTTTAAAAAATATATAATAAATTTATAAAGGAGGTAAAATACAATAATATAAAAATAAAAGGAGAAAAAATATGAAAGAAAATAAGAAAATAAAAATAAGTTTAAAAGTTTTAATAACAATAATTGTTGTTGCGATACTGACAATGACTGTTACTGCAATTTATATGTTAAGAAATAATAAAGAAAATTCAAATGATAAGATAATTAGTAAAGCAGAAAAACTATATGGAAATGATTTTTGTAAAAGAAGTTTAAGTAATAATCCATATTATGAAGATAAGGAGCATAGCTTAATTGGGTGTACTGTTATGACTCCATATAAATGCGAAATATGTGGAAAAAGACAAATGGAAGGTTCTTCACCAGCACCCAAAATATGCAAAGAATGTGCAACAATAACAAATAGGTGTCGAGATTGTGGAAAATTATTGAAAAAACAATAAAAATATGTTATAAATATAGAATAAAAACAATATTTATGAAAATAAATATTGTTTTTTTGTTAAAATAAGGAAGGAAAATAAAATGGTAGATTATATAACAATAATAGGTGGAGGATTAGCTGGAAGTGAAGCTGCATATCAAATTGCAAAAAGGGGAATAAAAGTAAAATTGTATGAGATGAAGCCTGATAAATTTACAGAAGCACATAGTAATAAAAATTTGGCTGAAATTGTTTGTAGTAATTCGTTTAAGTCAAATTTACATACAAATGCATGTGGATTGCTAAAAGAAGAATTAAGAAAACTAGACTCATTGCTAATAAGAATAGCAGATGAAACACAAATACCAGCAGGACAAGCATTAGCAGTAGATAGAGAATTGTTTTCACAAAAGGTAACCGAAGAATTGGAAAAAAATCCATTAATAGAAATAATTCATCAAGAAGTAACAGAAATAGAAAAAATTGCAGAAAAAGGAATTGTAATAATTGCAACAGGACCATTAACATCAGAAGGATTATCAAAAGAAATCTCTAAAATAACGGGAGAAGATAAATTACATTTTTATGATGCAGCTGCACCAATTGTTACAAAAGAAAGCATCGATTTTAATATTGCTTTTTTTGGTAATAGATATGAACAAGAAAAAGGAAAAGATGAAACAATAGATGATTGGAAAGAAAGATTACACAAACAAGAAGCAAGTTATATAAATTTACCAATGAATAAAGATGAATATGAAAAATTTGTAGAAGAATTAATAAATGCTGAAGTTATAACATTACATGAATTTGAAAAAAGAGAGATATTTGAAGGTTGTATGCCGGTAGAAGTAATGGCGAAAAGGGGAAAAGATACATTAAGATATGGACCATTAAAACCAGTTGGATTTGATGATCCAAGAACAGGAAAAAGACCATATGCAGTAATTCAATTGAGGCAAGATAATGAATTAGGAACAATTTATAATATAGTTGGATTTCAAACAAATTTAAAATATGGAGAACAGAAAAGAGTATTTGGAATGATTCCTGGATTACAAAATGCTGAATTTGTAAAATATGGAGTTATGCATAGAAACACATATATAAATTCAACGAAATTATTAGATAACACATATAACTTCAAAGATAATAAAAATATTTATTTTGCCGGACAAATTACAGGTGTTGAAGGTTATGTTGAATCAATTTCATCAGGAATGGTGTCAGCATTAAATTCAGTTGCGCAAATAAAAAATGAAAGCAAAATTGAATTTTCAAATTTAACAATGATAGGAGCATTAGCAAAATATATTTCAACAGCAAATGACAAATTTCAACCAATGAATGCAAATTTTGGAATTGTTCCAGAACTTCCAAAGAGAATAAAAGACAAAAAAATAAAGTATGGAATGTTAGCAGATAGGGCTATTGAGAACTTAAAAATTGATTAACCAAAAAATGATAAAATATTAAAAAAATTGACAAAAAACTCTTGCAAGAAATAAAGTCATATGATAGAATAACAAATGAATAAAATTCGGAAATAACAAAAGAAAGGAATGTATTAAGAAGCAATCAACTTAATATAACAGGTTAAAAAAAGATGGAAGAATTAATTAATGAATTAGATATATTTGTTAATGAAAAAGCAGTTTTAAGTGCTCAGATAAGAGATATAGAAAGCAAAAGAAATGAATTAGCGAAAGAAAGAAATACAAAAAAAGCGCAAAATAAAATAAATAATGATGAAGATGTTTGGTCAGAAGTAAATTGCTTAGGAAAACAAATATCAGATTTAGGAAACCAAAGCCAATGGTTTCAAAATCAAATAAATTCTAAACTTTTAAGAGTTAGAGAACAAGCATTTATAGAAATAGATAATTTGATTGCTGAAAGTGTAAGAAAAAGTAGAATTATTAGTGAACAAATAGAAGAAAATAGAGACAATCTTGATCCAGAAGAAATTTATGAATTAACAGATAACATAAATGAAATAGGACAAAGTATGGCTAGAATTATGTTTGCAAAAAGATTGATCAAACATAATCAAATTGTTGATGTAATTAATTTATTTTCAACTACAGAAATAGAAGAAAGCCAAGAACAATCTGAACAAATAAATGAAATAATAGAAAAACAAGAAATTGAAAATAAAGAAGAAAACGAACAAGTTCAATTAATAAATGAAGAGCTAAAACCTATTGAAGAAATTGCTATTGATCCAGTATTAACAGATTATTATAATAATATAAATGAAATAACTAAAAATTTAGAAAAAGAAATAATTACTTTAGAAGAAAGTGAAGAAAATCAATTAGTTAATACAAATACAGAAGAACCAACAACGATAAAGAATATTGTTGTAAAAGTAGAAA
This sequence comes from Clostridium sp. 26_21, assembly GCA_001915995.1. Taxonomy (GTDB): domain Bacteria; phylum Bacillota; class Clostridia; order TANB77; family CAG-508; genus CAG-269. The sequence goes on along the minus strand of MNRO01000021.1, from coordinate 12,338 downwards.
ATGGTGAATTAATATATAAAGCAGAATTAAGTAATGAAACAACAATAAAAATATATCCTATTAAAGAAAAAATATTAGAAAAAGAAAAATTTGAAAGAGAAACATGGAAAAGAGAGTTAATAGAATATTCAGCAAAGAACTATAGAAACTTAAGAAATATAGCAATAAAGAAAATGGATCCAATTGTTTGTGAAATTTTAGATAGATATGCAGTACAATATGATATGGATTCTCAAAATTTAGTATATAACTATGTAATGTCATTTTCATCAATAGATGATTACGATTCAGATATATTACCAGCTATAACATATAATTTATCATATATAAATGAAGCAAAAATAAGTAAAAAAGAAATAAGAACTTTACAAAAAATAGTAAAAAATTCAACACAAAATGCATTAGTAGATATAATCGGAAATGTGACATTATCAGAAAAAATAAAATGTTTTATGAAGAAAATATTTAATATAAGTAGTGCAAATATATTACCAGAAGGAAATAAAGAATAATTAATAATTTTAATATAAAAACATTGACATAATAGGAAAAAAATGATAAAATATTAACCGCAATGCGAATTATTTTTAATAATTTGTTTGCGGTTAATTTAATTTTTAGAATTAAATAAAATTAGGGAAAGAGGTGAAATTTAAGTGCCAACAATTAATCAATTAGTAAGAAAAGGAAGAAAATCAACAAAGGCAAAATCAACAGCTCCAGCTTTACAACATGGATGGAATTCAAAAAACAAAACATTAACAAACAATAAAGCACCACAAAAAAGAGGTGTATGTACAGTTGTAAAAACAGTAACACCAAAGAAGCCAAACTCAGCTTTAAGAAAAGTTGCCAGAGTTAGACTTTCAAATGGTTATGAAGTAACATCATATATCCCAGGAATAGGACATAACTTACAAGAGCATAGTGTTGTTCTAATCAGAGGTGGAAGAGTAAAAGACCTTCCAGGTGTTAGATACCATATTATCAGAGGAACATTAGATACTGCAGGTGTAAAAGACAGAATGCAAGGACGTTCAAAATATGGAGCAAAACGCCCAAAGAAATAAATCGATAAAGGATTTATTTTATAGTGCATGCACATCTTACTAAATTAAAGTACTTAAATTTAGAATAGATAATGTAGCACTAAACGGAGAATCGATAGATTTTCAGAGTAACTTAGATATCTTATAGATATCATCAATAAGAGAGCAAATCTCAGAAAGAAAAGGAGTGAAGAATAGTGCCAAGAAGAGGATTTATAGCAAAAAGAGATGTATTACCAGATCCAATATACAATAGCAAAGTTGTTACAAAATTAATTAACAACATAATGTTAGATGGTAAAAAATCAGTTGCTCAAGGAATAGTTTATGATGCTTTTGATATAATAAAAGAAAAAGAAGGAAAAAATCCATTAGAAGTATTTGAAGCAGCATTAGAAAACATCATGCCAGTTCTTGAAGTAAAAGCAAGAAGAGTTGGTGGAGCAACATACCAAGTACCATTAGAAATTAGACCTGAAAGAAGACAAACATTAGGTTTAAGATGGTTAGTAACATATGCTAGAACAAGACATGAAAAAACAATGGCTGAGAAATTAGCTGGTGAAATCATGGACGCTGTTAATGGAAACGGTGGAGCATTCAAGAAGAAAGAAGATACACATAGAATGGCAGAAGCTAATAAAGCATTTGCACATTATAAATGGTAAAATTTAGATTGAGAAAAAAGTGTAACAATTATTTCAATCATAAAATGAAAAAAAGGAGGGAATAATTACATGGCAGGAAGAGCATACCCACTAGAAAGAACTAGAAATATAGGAATAATGGCTCATATTGATGCTGGTAAAACAACAACAACAGAGAGAATATTATTCTATACAGGAAAAACACATAAAATAGGAGAAGTTCACGAGGGTGCTGCAACAATGGACTGGATGGAACAAGAACAAGAAAGAGGTATAACAATAACATCTGCTGCAACAACATGTTTCTGGAAAAATAACAGAATCAATATAATTGATACTCCAGGTCACGTTGACTTTACAGTAGAAGTACAAAGATCTCTAAGAGTACTTGATGGTGCAGTTACAGTATTAGCAGCAAAAGGTGGAGTTCAACCACAAACAGAAACAGTTTGGAGACAAGCTGATAAATACCAAGTTCCAAGAATGGTATACGTAAATAAAATGGACATAGTTGGAGCAAACTTTATGCTTTGCGTTGACCAATTAAAAAATAGATTACATGCAAATCCAGTACCAGTTCAATTACCAATCGGAGCAGAAGATAACTTTAAAGGAATTGTTGATTTAATTAAAATGAGAGCATTCATCCATAAAGATGATTTAGGAAAAGAAATTGAAGAAACAGATATTCCAGAAGATATGTTAGAAGAAGCTAAAAAATGGAGAACAGCTATGGTAGAAGCTGCATGTGAACAAGATGAAGAATTAATGATGAATTATTTAGATGGAAAAGAACCATCTGAGGAAGAAATCAAAAAAGCATTAAGAAAAGGAACAATAGCAAATCAAATCGTTCCAGTAACATGTGGTTCTTCATATAAAAATAAAGGTGTACAAGAATTATTAAATGCAATAGTTGACTATATGCCATCTCCATTAGATATACCTCATATCAAAGGAACAACATTAGATGGTGTTGAAACAGAAGCTAAGACATCTGATTCAGAACCATTTGCTGCATTAGCATTTAAAATTGCAACAGACCCATTCGTAGGAAAATTATGTTTCTTTAGAGTATATTCAGGAACATTAGAAACAGGATCTACAGTTTTAAATTCAAGCAAAGATAAAAAAGAAAGAATTGGAAGAATTCTACAAATGCACTCAAATCACAGAGAAGATATTGAAAAAGTATATGCTGGTGATATTGCTGCTGCAGTTGGATTAAAAGATGTTACAACAGGAAATACATTATGTGATCCTGAACATCCAATAATTCTAGAATCAATGGAATTCCCAGAACCAGTTATTGATATAGCTATTGAGCCAAAAGATAAAGCAGCTCAAGAAAAAATGGGAATAGCTTTAGCAAAATTAGCTGAAGAAGATCCAACATTCAAAGCTTATACAAACCAAGAAACAGGTCAAACAATCATCGCTGGTATGGGTGAATTACACTTAGATATCATTGTTGATAGATTAAAGAGAGAATTCCACGTAGAATGTAATGTAGGTAAACCACAAGTTGCTTACAAAGAAACAATAAGAAATAAAGTTAAAGTTCAAGGTAAATTTATCCGTCAATCTGGTGGTAAAGGACAATACGGAGACGTATGGTTTGAAATGGAACCATTAGAGCCAGGTAAAGGTGTTGAATTCGAAAGTAAAATTGTTGGTGGAGCAGTTCCAAAAGAATATATTAAACCAATTGAACAAGGTTTAAGAGAAGCTGCTGAAACAGGAATTTTAGCTGGATATCCAGTAATCGATTTCAAAGCATCATTAGTAGATGGATCATACCATGAAGTTGACTCTTCAGAAATGGCATTCAAAATAGCTGCATCAATGGCATTCAAAGAAGGATGTAAACAAGCTAAGTCAGTTCTATTAGAGCCAATAATGAAAGTAGAAATAACAGTTCCAGAAGAATACATGGGAGATGTTATTGGAGATGTAAACTCAAGACGTGGTAGAATGGAAGGAATGGAAGCAAATGATGGAATGCAAGAAATAAAAGCATTCATACCATTATCAGAAATGTTTGGTTATGCTACAGACTTACGTTCAAAAACACAAGGTAGAGGAACATACTCTATGGAACCATCTCATTATGAAGAAGTTCCAAAATCAGTATTAGAAGCAATCGTAGCTTCAAGAGCTAAGAAAGAAAACTAATACACTAAAATAAAGAAATATGTGAATTTTGTAAAAACGCTTGCATTTTAGGCTGAAATGTTATAAAATGCAAGTGCAAAATAAAATACGTTATTAAATTTAAAATATAGAGAGAAATCTCAAAAAAATAAGGAGGAATAAAAAATGGCAAAAGCAAAATTTGAAAGAACAAAGCCACACGTTAACATCGGTACTATCGGACACGTAGACCATGGAAAAACAACAACAACAGCTGCTATTACAAAATATTTATCATTAAAAGGTCAAGCTAAATTCGAAGCTTATGATCAAATCGATGGAGCACCAGAAGAAAAAGCAAGAGGAATCACAATTAATACAGCTCACGTTGAATATGAAACAGATACAAGACACTATGCTCACGTTGACTGCCCAGGACATGCTGACTATGTAAAGAACATGATCACAGGTGCTGCACAAATGGATGGTGCAATATTAGTTGTTTCTGCAGCTGATGGACCAATGCCACAAACAAGAGAACATATCTTATTAGCTAGACAAGTAGGTGTAAAATACATCGTTGTTTACTTAAATAAATGTGATATGGTTGACGATCCAGAATTATTAGAATTAGTTGAAATGGAAGTTAGAGACCTATTAACAGAATATGGTTTCCCAGGAGACGAAATTCCAGTTGTAAAAGGATCATCATTAAAAGTATTAGAGAGCACATCAACAGATCCTAACGATCCAGTTTATGCTCCAATGAAAGAATTAATGGATGCAGTTGATAGCTATATCCCAACACCACAAAGACCAATTGACCAACCATTCTTAATGCCAGTTGAAGATGTATTCACAATCACAGGACGTGGTACAGTTGCTACAGGTAGAGTAGAAAGAGGAGAAGTTAAAGTTTCTGACGAAGTTGAAATCATAGGATTATCACAAGAAAGAAAGAAAACAGTTGTAACAGGTGTTGAAATGTTCAGAAAATTATTAGACCAAGCTGAAGCTGGAGATAACATCGGAACATTATTAAGAGGTATTGATAGAAAAGACATCGAAAGAGGTCAAGTACTATGTAAACCAGGAACAATACATCCACATACAAAATTCACATCAGAAGTATATGTTCTAACAAAAGAAGAAGGTGGACGTCATACACCATTATTCTTCAACGGATACAGACCACAATTCTATTTCAGAACAACAGACGTAACAGGTGTTATCGAATTACCTGCTGGAACAGAAATGGTTATGCCAGGTGATAACGTATCAATGACAATTGAATTAATTACACCTATCGCTATCGAAAAAGGATTAAGATTCGCTATTCGTGAAGGTGGTAGAACAGTTGGTTCAGGTGTTGTTGCTGATATAATTGAATAATATTTGAATAAATATAAAAAGAACTATGAATTTTTCATAGTTCTTTTTGTACTCGGAAACAAGTACCTAATATAGACAAAATTGTCATATATCAAAAAAACATGAAAATTGTAATAAAATTGTAATGAAAATTTAATGATATTGAAATATACTTTTTTTATTGTATAGGTTATAATTATGGTAGTTTAGATGATACTAGTTTAATTTACATAAAGTTGACAATTATGCTAAATTGTGCTAAAATAAAACTAGTTGCTGTAATTTTATGTAAAGGAAGGATGATTTTATATGACAATATCAGAAATGTATGAAAATAATAAAAAAATAAAAGATTTAGAAGAGGAAATTGCAAATCATAATGCTGTAATTGCTTCAGGAAAAAAAGTAGGAGAGATGTATTTTGAACAATTGAAATCTATGAAAGAGAAATATTCTAGTATGTCTGTTATAAGTGAAAAACAGATAGATGATAAAGTGAATGAATATGAGAAAAAACTAGATGAATATGAAAAAAATAATGATAGAATAAATGAATTGTCAGAATTAATTGAATCACATAATGCAATGGTTATATCTGGAAGACAAGTATCAGATGGATATTTCAAACAAATAGAAGAATATAAAAAAGAATTAGCTATTATGAGGGAAATTCCTCATAATAAAATTATGGCTTATAAGAGAGAATTGGCAATAGCATATAAAGAGAAAATAAAATCTGCACCAGAGATAAATAAAAAATATGATGAAACTAAGGAAATGGTTGAAAATCATAGAGCAATGTTTGCTTCTGGAAGAATTGTTGGTGAAAAGTATGGAGAACAATTAGTTAATAATGAAAATAAAATTTCTGAATTAAAAAGAGTTTCTAAAGCTGATATAGATAAATGGGAAAAAGTAATAGAAGATGTTGAAAAAGATGATAAAGAAATAGGTAAGTTAAAGGAACTTATCGAAACACAGCAATCTTTGATGGTATCAGGAATAATTGGTGGGAAAGATGCAGTAAAAAAGCAAGATGAATTAAAAAGACAATTAAAAGAAAGAATGATATCTGTTAAAGAAATTGAAGAAAATGATAAAACTGTAAAAGACCAAGGAAATAATTTACCAGCAATAATAAAAAAAGAAAATATTGTTACAAAAATAAAAAATTCTAAATTAGCAGAAGTATTTAAAAATTTAGGAAGTAAAATTTCTAATATTTTTTCTAAAAATAAAAGAGATGAAAAAGTAGAAGAAAATTCAGAAGTTATTGATAAATCAAAGGAATATAGAGAAAAAGTAAAGAAAGAGTGTCAAGAAGATAATGAACAAGCAAAAGAAGGGGAACAACATCAACAAGAACAGCCAATACAGGATAAGGAACAAGAAGAAGACTTTGAATTAACTTTTAAAACGGATGAAGAACAAGACGAAGAAAGATAAAACAAAAAACCATAGAAATATAAATTTCTATGGTTTTTTATTGATTACTATTGCAATTTTAATAAAACAATAATAAAATAGAAACATCATGAATAAGAATAATAGCAAAATAAAAACAAACATAATAAGAAAGGAAATGAAACAATGAATATATTACTAGATGCAATGGGAGGAGACAATGCACCAGAGGCAAATATAAAAGGAGCATTAAAAGCAGTTAATCAAATAAAAGCAACAATAACATTAGTAGGAAAAGAAGAAGTAATAAGAAAAAAAATAAAAGAATTTACTGGAAAAGAAATTGAAGAAGTATCAGATAGACTAAAAGTAAGAAATGCAACAGAAACAATTGAAATGGAAGATGGACCAACAGATGCAATAAGACATAAAAAAGATTCATCAATGGTAGTTGGATTTAAAATGCTAAAAGAAGATGAAGGTGATGTATTCATATCTGCTGGAAATTCAGGAGCATTGCTTGCAGGAGCAACATTAATAGTTGGAAGAATAAAAGGAATAGACAGACCAGCATTAGCAGGAATATTACCAGCATATAAAAGCCAATTATTATTAATAGACTCAGGATCAAATACAAATTGTAAACCAATTAACTTATTACAATTTGCTCAAATGTCAACAATATATTTAAGAAACACATTTGGAATTGAAAAACCAGCAGTAGGTTTATTAAATATAGGAACAGAAGAAACAAAAGGAAATGAGTTAGTAAAAGAAAGTTATCAGTTATTAAAAGAAAAATCAGAAAAATTAGGAATAAACTTTATAGGAAATGTTGAAGGAAGAGATGCATTTTCAGGAAAAGTTGATGCAATAGTAACAGATGGATTTACAGGAAATGTATTTTTGAAAACAACAGAAGGACTTGGAAAATTTGTAAAAAGAACTTTATCAGAAAGTCTAACACAAAATATATTTGCTAAAATTGGAACAATACCATGTTTGCCAGCAATTAATAGATTTAAAAAGACAATGGATTATAAATCATATGGAGGAGCATTATTCTTAGGAGTAAAAAAGCCAGTTGTAAAAGCACATGGAAGTAGTGATGAAAAACTATTTGAATTTACTATAAAACAAGCTGAAAAATTTGTTGAAAATAAAGCTGTAGATAAGATGATAGAGCACTTTGAACAAATTAATAAAGCTTAAATATTGAATGGTTAGTATAAAAAATAAAAAAAATCCAAATATGCTTGACAAAATAATAAACATATAATATAAATGTTAAAGAAACATTTGAAAATTAAATGAAATATATCATTTAAAATTGAGAGGGGGTGAACTTGTAGTGAGTTCAGAAGAAGTATTTGAAAAAGTAAAAGGAATAATTGTTGAACAATTAGGTGTAGCTGATACAGCAGTTACATTAGAAGCATCTTTCATTGATGACTTAGGTGCTGATTCTTTAGATATAGTAGAATTAGTTATGGCTTTAGAAGAAGAATTTGATATAGAAATTCCAGACGCTGATGCAGAAAAAGTTGTTACAGTTGGAGATGTAGTAGATTACATAAAAGAAAATGTATAATAAAAACAAAAGATAGGCATGTTAAAAAACATGTCCTTTTTATTATGCAAAAATTTATAATTTTTGCATAATAAAATGATGCTACAATCGCTATTCCCTTTGAGATTTTCTACATGTAGTAGAAAACTCAAATCGGGTTAAGAAAAGTTGACAAAGTCACTTTTCTTATTGCATTTTTTTATTTGATATAGTAAAATAGAAACATATAATAATGGAAAAAAGAGGTAAGTTAAATAAATCATGAAGAGTTTAGAAGAAAATATAGGATATACATTTAAAAATAAAGAATTACTAAAAAGAGCATTAACACATACATCATATGCTTACGAAAAAGGAATTCAAAGTAATGAAAAACTAGAATTTTTAGGTGATAGCATATTAGAATTTATATCAAGTATATATATATACAAAAATTATCCAACATTAAAAGAAGGTGAGATGACCAAAGTAAGAGCAACAGTAGTATGTGAAGATAGTTTGTATAAAATAGCAACAAGATTAAAATTTAATGAATTTTTATATTTAGGAAATTCAGAGATAAAAGGAAAAGAGCAAATTAGAAAAGCCATTTTAGCAGACAGTGTTGAAGCAGTAATTGCAGCAATGTACTTAGATAGTAACTTAGAAGAAGCTCAAAGATTTATTATAGATAATTTAAAAGACGAAATTGAAGTTGCAACAAAACATGTTGGACAAAAAGATTATAAAACAGTACTTCAAGAAAAACTACAAGCACATGGAACAACAAGTATAAAATATGAAATAATAGATGAAAAAGGACCAGACCATGCAAAAATATTTGTATCACAAGTAGAATGGAATGGAAAAAAACTTGCAATAGGTGAAGGAAAATCTAAAAAAATTGCAGAAATGGAAGCTGCAAGAAAAGCTCTTGAAATCTTAAAATAAATATATAATGTAAGAAAGGAATTAAAAAATATGAAAAAGCGCTATATAATTCCAATATTTGTACCACATTTAGGATGTCCAAATGATTGTGTATTTTGTAATCAGAAATCAATAAGTGGTCAACAAAAAATGATAACAAAAGAAGATATAATAAAAACAATTAATTTTTATTTAGAAAACATAAAAGATAAAGAAGCAAAAAAAGAAGTTGCATTTTTTGGGGGAAGTTTCACTGGAATTGATGTAGACAAACAAGAAGAATTTCTACAAACAGCATATAAATTTATAAAAGATGGAAAAATAGATAGTATAAGAGTTTCAACAAGACCTGATTATATAAATAAAAATATATTAAAAAGATTGAAAAAATATAAAGTAAGAACAATAGAATTAGGTGTTCAATCTGCAAATGATTATATATTAAAACAAAGTCATAGAGGACATACATTTGAAGATGTAAAAAAAGCATCAAAATTAATTAGATGGTATGGATTTAATCTAGGACATCAAATGATGGTAGGATTGCCAGAAAGTACTAAACTAGATGAAATAAATACAGCAAAAGAATTAATTAAGTTAAAACCCAAAATGGTGAGAATTTACCCTGTTTTAGTAATACACAATACAAAACTTGAAAAAAATTATTTGGAAGGAAAATATAAGCCATTAACAGTTGTACAAGCAGTAGAAACATGTAAAGAAATTGTACCATTATTTAGAGAAAAAGGAATAGATATAATTAGAATAGGGCTTCAAAATACAGATGAAATAACAGATCCATCTGTAAAAGGAAGTGAAGTAGTTGCAGGTCCATATCATCCAGCATTTAGACAATTAGTAGAAGCAAATTTATGGTATGATGATATATTAAAAAGAATAAAAGAAATGAATACTAAAGTAAAAAAAGTAAAAATTATTATCAATCCAAAAGATGTAAACAATGTTGTTGGACATAAGAGAGAAAATATAAAAAAATTAAAAGATGTATATGAATTAGACTTAATAATTGAACAAGATGAAAAAATGAAAGAGGGAAAATTTAAACTAGAAATATTAGAAAAATATCCAGAATTTTTAGATGAAAAGGAATAAAAGAAACTATGGAAAAAGAAAATAAAACGATAAATATATTATTGATTGTTATAATGATATTAGTTGTTGTGGGATGTATTGTTGCGTATTTATATTTTGCACATACATGGGAAAAGAAAGACAAAAATCAAGAACCAATTTTTACAATGGAAAATTATCCTAAAATAGATGGTTCAACAGCTACATTACCTTTAGCACAAGCATATAAATCAGCATTTACAGGAACAGATATTGAAAAAGTTGATGTTACACATTCTAAAACACATAATGCATATGTTAATTTAATAAATAAAAAATCAGATTTAATATTAGTAACATATCCATCTGAAGAAGAACAACAACTTGCCAAAGATGCAGGGGTAGAATTAGAAATTGTACCAGTTGTAAAAGAAGCATTTGTATTTTTTGTTAATAATGAAAATTCAGTAGATAATTTAACATTAAATCAAATTCAAGATATATATTCAGGGAAAGTAACTAATTGGAAAGAAGTCGGAGGAACAGATGCTCAAATATTAGCATATCAAAGACCACAAAATTCTGGAAGTCAATCTGGAATGTTATCACTTGTAATGCAAGGAATAAAAATGAAAGAACCTGAAAAAGAAACAATTGCACAATCTATGGTAGATATAGTTGATGTAGTATCAGATTATCAAAATAAAGAGAATGCTATAGGATATTCATATTATTATTATATTACAACAATGTATTCAAAAGACAAAATAAAACTTTTATCTGTAAATGGAATAGAACCAACTTATGATAATATAAAAACAGGATTATATAATTTACAAACCGCATATTATGCTGTTATAAGAAAAGATGAAAATCAAGATAGTAATACACGTAAATTACTAAATGCTATGAAATCTGAAAGAGGACAAAACGTAGCAAAGGAGGCAGGCTATGTTCAAAACTATTAAAGCTAAAGTAATATTTGTAATAATATTTTGTATTATATGTATATCAACAACATTAGGTTTAATATTATATAAAAATATAGAAATTGATCAAGATTCTATAAAAGACAGTAATATTGCGAATGTAGAAGAAACAAAAGGAAAAGAAGAAAAAGGAATAGACTTAGAAGGAACATATAACCAAAATGACTTGACTATTCAAGAAAAAAAAGCAACAAAAGAAAACATAGAAATAAATTATTGTCAAATATATGGATTAAAGAATAAAATTATCCAAGATAAAATCAATAAAGAACTAGAAACAGTTGCACTAAATTTTTATAGGGAAAAAGTTAAAGACTTAAACGAAGTAATAAGTGTATCTGTTGATATGATTAATATTGGAAATTTTGCAAATACTTTATCTTTTGAGGTGGTATATGTGGCAAAGATAGATGATGATGCAGATGGATTTTATCAAGATTCTAAAGGATTAAATTATGATTTAGTAACAGGGGAAGAAATAACAATAGATAAATTATTTACAATAAATGCTCCAATAAAAGATATTTTAAGAAAATCAGCATATTATAACTTAATACAAAACAATTTAGAAGATAACTTGGCAGGAAACTTTGTTGTAGCAGATTATGGAGAAATAGAAGATGACATTGAAATGTTTATTAATGATTATGAAAAGGGAAAAATAAAGAATTTTAACTTTTCACCTAAGTGTATTTATATTTATCATGGAAAAGATAATATAATTACTATAGACATGAAAAAATATGCAGATTATATTTGCATATATAATAGATATTTAACAGAAGAATCTATTTTTGAAACAAATAATATAGGATTAAAGAATTTATATACATTATCAGAAAGAGGCACATTTGAATATAGATATACAAATTATGAAAAAGGAAGTAATTATTTTATAGATATAAATATAGATAACATTGATGGCAAAGAGAACAAATTTAGTCAGGAATTAATACAAAACAAAGTTAAAGAGATAGAAAAAGAGATTGAAAAAACAAAAATAATTGCTAACAAAGATGCTAATAAATTTTATATATTAAATTATTATATAGATGTATATACTAAGGAAGAAGATTCTATTCAACAGACTTTAACATATTGCCGAACACGAGGTAATTCATATGAAATGACAGCTCACGATTTTGAAGAATCTGTTGAACCTGCAATAATTGAATTTAATAGAGCGGGAATAGGA